>CAZGNZ010000001.1:0-257968 GCA_964527215.1 uncultured bacterium
GTAATATTATTAACTTACACTGATTACCAATCTAGTATTCAGGGGGTGGCCAACACAAAATCCTGCATTCTGCTTTGGTTAATTGCGTGGAAACAACACGGCAGCGTCAACAGCAGCTGGTGATCAGATCCCTGTGAGAAAATGAATCTGGATTTCGGTGCATGGGTACTTCCTCGTCTGCACCCCCGTAATCTTTAATATTTTTATTCATATTTATACTATTTTTGCAGATAGCTGCATATTCTTATTATTTATCGACATCTATCAAGAATATTGATGAATATTACTGATTATCTCTCAAGAGACTGATTATTGCGCCGATCTTATCAGTAGTGCTTCACGATCAACGTCACCGGGACAGACATTCCCGGCTCCGTGTTCATTCCATTCATCGATCGAAAGCAGCTAATAACATCAAAGCCGTGGGGCATATGGATATGCGCCGCGGAGATTCGGATACGGGGATCGACCCATCCAATCGAACCCTCATTCGAAACAGTTGAAAGCATGCATCACTTCAGACAGGAGGGCAAACCATCAGACCATGACATGCACCGCAGCTTGGGAAAATGCAGAATATGATATGATCTGATCCCTGATCGTCTGACAGGCAGCATGCACTCCGTGACAAGGATGTCACATGACAAGGAAGTCAAAGCAGTAACAAGGAGGTTATTCAATGAGCAATCTCATGCGAGTTGGCTCAAATGTTCAGGCGCTGAACGCCCTGAGACAGTTTGAGAAAACCAACAACTCCATCGCGGATTTACAATTCCGGCTCGCCACTGGAAAACGTATCAACTCCGCGCAGGACGACACAGCCGGCTATGCCATCGGCAATCTGCTGGAAAGCCGGACCATCGGTCTGCAGCAGGCCTACAAGAATGTAGGCAATGCACAGAACATACTGAATATCGCCCAGGGCGGTTACAATGCCCAGATGCAGATTCTCCAGGATATCAAAGCAAAGGTGGGGCAGGCATCAGACGACTCCATCGACAGCACCCAGCGGGCAGCCATTGACCGACAGGTGTCGGCACTGCTGGAAGAACTGGATGACATCATGTATCAGACCAAGTGGAACGGAGAAAGCGTTCTGGACGGTTCATCCAACGGCACCTTTGCCTTTCAGGTGGGTGCGGAAGCGGAAGACACCCTGAATGTGGTACTGGATTCATCCAATTCCGCAGCGGTGGGTACCGATGATGTTGTATTGTCCACCATGGATCTGACAACCAGTTCCTCAACTGCCGCAGCAGCCATGGCAACGGTGGATAATGCCATCGCCAGTCTGGCTGAGTCGGTACAGACAGTGGGTAACTACCTGGTACGACTGAAAAGCAAAGAAGAGGCCCTTTCAGTATCGGTTACGAATACCGAAGCCGCAAGGAGCCGCATTGTGGATGCGGACTTTGCCGAAGAGCAGATGTCGCTGATGAAGTATCAGATTCTTCAGCAGACCGGTCTTTCGGCCCTTTCCCAGGCGAATTCAGCCCCGCAGGCAGTTCTCGCGTTATTCCAGTAATCCTGTAAAGGGATTATTGAAGCAGCTGTTTGAAAAGAGTATCAGAAAGGAGACAGCATGAGTGGTATCATGAGTGTCAAGGAAGTTGCGAGCTTTTTGAGGATACGTGAGCAGACCGCCTACCGTCTGGTTCAGCAGGGCAAGATCCCTGCTGTTAAGATCGGAGGTCAGTGGAAGGTGATGTCAGATCATCTGGACCGCATGTTCGAAGAAATGCTTGCAGAGAAGATGAAAGTTCTAAAGGAGTAAGACCATTCTCCATCAGTTTTAATCGCAGCCCGTCAGTCGACGGGCTGTTTTTGTTATACGCGCCCGGCAGGGCGCAGTCCATTCAACCGACAAAGGGAATCTCCAATGGAGACAGCCCTTGTTCTATTTAAGACGTTGTATGGGCAGAATCGCCGCAATTATGAAATCAGGAAGCGAACTGCAATGATAATCAGTACAAGTCCGCCAAACAGGCCGGCACGCCTGCCGACCTTGACAGCTAGCAGTCTTCCCAGACGGATACCGACGTAGGTCATGAGGCTGGCTGTAATTCCGATACAAAGCGACGGAAGAAGCAGTTTCCCGCCGGTCAGTCCAATGCTGACACCCACTCCCAATGCATCAATGCTGGTTGCCAGCGACAGCAGCACCAGCGTCCATCCGCGGGTCGGATCCCCTGGCATATCAGCCGGATTACCATCCTCAAGAAAGCTGTCCCATATCATTTTTACTGCGATCAATGCCAGCAGCAGCGCGGCAATCATTTTTCCGTATGAGGCAGTATATGCTGCAAACCGGTATCCCGCCAGCCAGCCTGCAATCGGCATCGCAAACTGGAAAAATCCAAAGTGGAAAACCAACCGAAACTGTGCCCTGCGGCTCAGCGGACGGGATGCGAGGGCCAGCCCGACAGAGAATGTGTCGCAGCCCAGCGCAGCCGAAATTGCCAGTAACATCGGGATAGAAGAGATTTCCATGGTTCTAATTAGGGGCGCAAAATTACTATTGATAACTCAGTATTTGAAACGGAAAGCGAAAGCAGGAATAGACGGGGGTGCACATCGAAATCCGGTTCCTGATACAAATGCATTTCTCAAACGCACCTGCTGAGCGGCAAACCAGTGAAGGCATGCAGGGGCAGGATAATGTGATCTTGAAAATGAACCATTACACGCGCAGGTTGAATTCCTTTGCGTGAATGTGAATTTGATAATAAGGATGCCGGTGGAAATACCTCGAATGATGAAGATCGATATTGTCTGCATATTTCATGAGAATATCTTTGCGTAAAAAGCTTCCCATTTTCCGGTCGATGATAATTCTGGCGGTTCTGCACCATCAAACGGCAGACAAACTGGTGTCCGGATTGACTCCCTGCGGCATAATACTGAAACCAGCATCCAGGACCATCGGTTGGAATTTGCACCATTTGAATCCGCCAGTCGGCGCGGCAGCGAAATAGTTAATGCCCCGATCGATTACTGTAACCCCGTCCTGTCAGCTGACGGGCGGGGAAATTCATAGAGCCGGGCATCGGTGAATTAGGGATACAAATTCTGAAAAAGCCGATTGGCATGAACAGGTCTGCTGCGTTTCAGTCGGTTCCAGCAGGTGTGAAAAAAACCATCTTCCGGACACATCAAATAATGGTAGATTTCATTTCCGTATTTTTGTGGAAAAAGTCGGAATAACGCGCTGTTTGTCATAAGTCCTTCACCAGACAAGGTGATGGTGGCGATTGGCAAGCGAAAGATTCAAAGCAGATCCCCATAAACGCTTTTTTCTTTTTCAGGTCCCCTGCGATTGTGCACCTGCGTGCTCTATGCAGTCATGCGAGCCGGTCAGCGGGAGGATACTTCGTTACCATTTACGCGAAAAACAGTACGTCATTATCTCTAAAAACGGAGCATAAATGAATAAAAATACCCTAATTCTGATAGCTTTCGGCATCATTGTAATGGTGGTGTATGTCTTGGGCTATGGCGGCATTTTCAAAGAGGGTAACGCCCCAATGTTTGTCGCAGTTATGCTGGTCTCACTGACTATTTTGTATTACACCAATCGCGCCAAACGCGGAGAAGAAATTTATCTGCGTCCCATTCCCGGTCTGAAGGCACTGGAAGAAGCAGTCGGACGGGCCACTGAAATGGGAAAACCGGTGCTGTTTGTTCCGGGAATACAGGATATGGATCAGGTTGAAACCGTTGCCGGGGTGATTATCCTCGGGAAGGTTGCCAGTCTTACGGCGCAGTACGAAGCCGGTTTGAATGTACCGGTATCCCGGTCCATCGTAATGGAAGCGGCCCGGGAAACCTGCAGGGAGGCATACTTGAAGGAAGGCCGCCCTGACCTGTATTTTGACGACATGGTTCATTACCTGACGGATGATCAGTTTGCCTATGCTGCCGGTGTAGACGGCATTATGCTGCGGGAGAAGCCAGCTGCCTGTTTCTACCAGGGGAAATTCTACGCGGAATCCCTGATCCTTGCTGAAACGGGTAACTCTATCGGTGCCATTCAGATTGCAGGTACCGGATCACCATCCCAGATACCGTTTTTCGTGACGGCCTGTGACTACACCCTCATCGGTGAGGAATTCTTTACGGCCAGCGCTTACCTGTCCCAAAAACCGGAACTGCTGGGAAGCATCAAAGGTCAGGATATCGTGAAGCTGATTGTCATGATTGCCATGGTGACTGTCCTGGTGGTAAACGGGTTTTATTCATTGGGCATGATTGATTTTGATATAACAGAATTTCTGACGTCTAAATAGGGAGTATCATGTTTTTAAAACGACAAGTACCACTGATTATTGTGATTGCCGTCGGACTGATTACCCTGTTCGGGCATTTTATTCAGAATGATCAGATTCAGAATTTCGTGGATAATGATTCCACCCAGTGGTTTGACATTATCGCATCATTTGCCATGTTTCTGGGAGCATTGAACCTCCTGAAACTGCAAATAGTAAAGATTTATAAAAAACAGCGCAACTGGCCTTACAGCATCCTTGCGGTATTGGGTTTTGCATTTGCCATTACGGCGGGATTTTTCTTCAAAGGCGCCAATACCATCCAGATCAATAACGTAAATCCGGCACGGCTGGAACAGGTAGCCTCCATCATTGCAGAAGAGACGGAAGAGCCCGTTGAAACGGTGCTGGCCGGACTGGAAACGGCACCGGATTCCTATGACATCAACCGAATCTACATATCCAGAAAGAATGCACAGGAGTTTGCAGGTCGGCTGGAAGGTGTCGGCGTAACTACTGCACTGGGTGAAATCGACTGGGGGGCACATATGCAGGCTCGGCGAGGGGACAGCAGTTCACTGTTTACATGGATGTTTACGCATGTCTTTACACCATTGTCAGCGACCATGTTCGCGCTGCTGGCATTTTTTGTGGCATCGGCATCCTACCGGGCATTCAGAATTCGAAACTTTGAAGCCACCCTGCTGCTGGCCGCCGGAATTATCCTTATGCTGGGACGGGTTCCGTTTGGTCAGCTGATCCCAGCCTGGTTTGTGGGAATTCTTTTCTCGATGGGTGTGGGCGCGTTCACGGCCCCGATGCTGCGCAGCCGGGGACTGGTATTTGGCGTGACTGTCGGACTGATGGCGGTGATTGTTATTATGCAGTTTGCGATACCGGATATTCTGAACGCTATTTTTTACCTGCCTGAACTGCAGGCATGGATCATGGAATATCCCACCACTGCCGGTACTCGGGCCATCATGATTGGTATTGGTCTGGGCATAGTGGGAACATCATTCCGGATTATCGTTGGCATGGAACGTTCATTCCTGGGAGAACACTAATGGAAAAGCTGCTGAACATTATCGTTAAACTGGGGTCCGTTGACCGGCGTTATATCTTTGTGCTTGTGGGACTGGCGGTGCTGCTCCCGCTGATCTGGCCTGTGGATATTCCGGTCAGGGCAGAAAAAGATTCTAATACTGTGTACGAAACTGTGGAAGGTCTGCCGCAAAATTCCAACGTTCTGGTCTCTTTTGAGTACGGCCCGTCCACCAGACCTGAAATTCATCCGATGGCCATGGCCATGCTGAGGCATCTGTTCAGAAACGGTCATCGGGTATATGCAACAGCACTTTGGCCGGATGGTGTTTTCATGTCCACCGAGGCGTTTTCGCAGATGGAAACCGAGTACGACATCGAATACGGGACGGATTATGTGAATCTGGGGTATCGTCCGGGCAACGAAGCTGTTGTTAAGGGCATTGCCGCCAGTATTCCCACCCTCTATACTGCCGACACACGGGGGAATCAGCTGGCGGATATTCCCATGATGAACGGTATAGAAAATGTTCGGAATTTCGATCTGGTTTTCAGTCTGTCTGCCGGGTATCCGGGCTCCAAGGAATGGGTGCAGTTTGCCTGTGATCCCAACGACGTTCTCCTCTCAACCGGCTGCACTTCTGTGCAGGTTACGGAGGTGCTGCCGTATGTGAAGCACGGACAGATCAGCGGAATTCTGGCCGGAATGCCCGGAGCGGCTGAGTATGAAAATCTCATCAATCTGCCGGATCAGGCCACGCAGAAAATGGCAGCCCAGAGCTTTGCCCATCTTATAATCGTGCTGTTCATCATATTCGGGAACATCACCTTTTTCATTCAACGCAAACAAGCCCAAAAGAAATAGGGGGGAGTGATATGTTAGTTTCTTCAGAAATTCTGGGGGCTTGGATTGCAACGTTCCTGACCCTCGCCATTTTCAGCTATCTCTATGATGACAATCCGTTCTACAAAGCCGCCGAACACATTTATGTGGGCGTTTCCGCAGGGTACTGGGCCTGCATTGCTTTCTGGAATCAGGTCCAACCGAATCTGTTTGGACGGCTGTGGCCCAGACTGCCCGAAGATGCCGAAATGGGTCTGCTTATGAAAATCTGGTACGGGATTTACGGTTTTCTGGGTATTTTCAGTAAAAACGTATTCCCTGAAGGCGGGATTGAAGGTCATACCGATATCCACTGGATGTATCTCATTCCGCTGGCATTGGGCATCATGATGCTGCTGCGCCTGGTTCCGAAAGTGGGATGGCTGGCGCGGTGGGCTCTGGCATATATTGTGGGAATGGCAGCCGGTTTGAGATTTTACGGCTATCTGAATTCAGATGTGATTGAACAGGTCAAGGCCAGCACGGTGGATTTTTCCGGATCACCGGGAAGTATTATCGGAGGTCTTCTGGTTGTGCTGGGAACGCTGGCTGGCTTGGTGTATTTCTTTTTCTCCAAAGCTCATACCGGGGCTATCGGAAAAATCAGCAAACTGGGAATTTACTTCCTGATGATTTCATTTGGCGCTTCGTTCGGATTCACCGTGATGGGCCGAATATCGCTCCTCATCGGAAGGCTGGAAATGCTGATGGATTACACCCACAGCGAGTTTCTGCATTCAACGTGGTGGCTGTTGGGTATCATGATCATTCTGCTGGGTATCTGGGCGTTTACCGGCAAGGGACGGAAAACAGAGCTGCCCGCCTGATCTGAATCAGGAACTATTCAGTGATCCGGCCCGAGCGGATCAAAAATAACCGAAGCTCGAAACCAGACCATCTGAAAACTGATATTGGTTTCGGGCTTCCTTTTCGTTTGATGCGGTTCCGCCTGGCAGGTGATAACCAGGCCGAGCAATCAGACATAACATGCAATGAACAGGGATTTGTGTGAGTACACCAATCATTCAGGTTCGGAATTTAAAGACCTATTTCAAGACGGATGAGGGTATTGCCCGGGCTGTTGATGATGTCAGCTTTGATGTGTTTAAAGGGGAAACTCTCGGAATTGTGGGAGAATCAGGCTGCGGAAAATCAGTGACCGCTTTGTCAATCATGAGACTGATCGATTCACCTCCCGGATTTTTCGCCGGCGGTGAAATCCTGTATAATAATGAAAATATTCTGGATCTGCCGGATCGACGTCTGAGGGAAATCCGCGGGAATAATGTTTCCATGATTTTTCAGGAGCCCATGACATCACTTAATCCGGTTTTTACTTGTGGAAATCAGATTATGGAAGCTGTCCGCCTTCACCAGGGACTGGATAAAGCCGCTGCAGAAAAGAAGGCGGTGGAGATGCTGGAGCTGGTGGGAATCCCCGATCCACAGCAGCGGATTCATGAATATCCTCACCAGCTGTCCGGAGGGATGCGCCAGCGCGTCATGATAGCCATGGCACTGTCCTGCAACCCGGCCGTTCTGATTGCTGACGAGCCCACAACCGCTCTGGATGTGACCATTCAGGCACAAATCCTGGAACTGATGCTGGATCTTCAGAAAGAACTGGGATTATCCATCATCATGATTACCCATGACCTGGGTGTGATTGCCGAAATTGCAGACCGGGTCATTGTGATGTACGCCGGTGAAATTGTAGAGGAAGGGACGGCGGGAGAAATCTTCAAACAGCCGTCACATCCCTATACGCACGGCCTGCTTCGTTCCATTCCCAATCTGTCAGCAATCGAGGATCATCCTGATACGCTGTACACAATCAGGGGGATGGTGCCCAGTGCTACCGAATTTCCGTCCGGATGTCATTTCCATCCCCGGTGCTCCCTTGTCACTGATCGCTGCCGCAATGAAAAACCGGTACTGGAAGTTCTGTCCGAGGACTCTACTCACGGTGTACGATGCTGGGAAACGGATCAGGTTCAGGCAGGCGCAATGGAAACAGACTGAAGTGTCTGTCCCGGATGTAGAACCGGGACGATGCCAATGTTTGTATGAGCTGTTCATTTTTATTTTTGGCATGAACACTTTTTCTTGTTTTGAAATTATATGACTGAATAAATTTAGAGCCTTTTTAATTATGGATAATTCTACCTATGGGGATATAGCTCAGTTGGGAGAGCGCGTGAATGGCATTCACGAGGTCAGCGGTTCGATCCCGCTTATCTCCACATCTAAAATTTCAATTGATGTACCTCATTCCATCGAAGATAATAAACTTGGAGATTCCCTGTGCTAAACATGTCTAAAATCCGTGAGAATTCAGCGGTTCTCATGGGATTGCTGCTTTTCTTCTTTCTGGCCAGTATGACGGTTGGCGGTTTGGTTGGCGGTGCAAATATTATGGACAAAATCCTGGGTCGCAACCAGGAAAGGATGTTTGTCGGAAAAGTGGAGGGATATGAAATCACTCACACTGAATTCCGCAATGAGCAAAACCGGCAGCTGAGTTCTCAGCGGCAGGCCGGAGCTTCCATTGACAGCCGTGCCGTCCACAACGCCCAGAATACTGCCTGGAACACCATAATCGACCGTGTGATTCAGGAAGACAAGGTGGAAGAAATGGGGCTGGAAGCCACCGATGACGAAATCTATGAATTCCTGCTGTACACACCGCCAGCATCCCTGCAGGGTCAGCTCACGGAAAGCGGTCTGTTTGCCGACAGCACCGGAACCTTTATTCTGGAAGACTATCAGCAGGCCCTGCGCACCGGTGATTTCCCGCCGCAGATGGAAAGCTTCTGGGTGGTTTGGGAAAACTATCTGAGAGACTGGCTGCCCTATCGGAAACTGCAGAATATTTACAATTCCACGGGAGCGGTATCTGAATTCGAGATCAAAAGAGAATACGAAAAAAAGAACATCACCTGCACACTGGAATACATTTTCGTATCTACCAACAATATTCCTGACAGTCTGATGGAAGTACCGGACAGCGATCTGCTGGCTAAGTACAACGACGAAAAAAGAGACAAGTACCTCACTCCCGAAACCCGTACCGTCGATTATGTCTTCTGGTCCAATGATCTCAGCGCCATTGACAGCACTCGTCATTCCAGTTATCTTGACAGTATCAACAGTGCCGCTCTGCGTTTTTCCAGTGAAGCGGACTACGCCGGGTTTATCGAAGCAGCTGCAGAGTTCAGTATGATGCCGGAAGATACGCTCGAAATATCAGAAGGCTACGATGCCAATTCCGGAATCCCGTTTCAGATGGGTGTTTTGCGCAATGCCGTCCGGTTTGCCTGGGACAGCGAAATCGGTTCAATATCCGATCCGATCAATACCGATAACGGCATCGCCGTATTTCGAATCCTGGGTGAGAAAAAAAGTGCCAGCAAACCCTTTGAGGAAGTGCAGGAATCCATTCGGCGCGGATTGATACGGGACATCAAAAAGGATTATGCCAGAAATCTCATCCTCGAAGCACTGGATAGCGGTGAAGCTTTTGCCGCCATTGCTGAACAGAATGATTTTATAGAATTTGCTTCAGATACTTCCAAAACCCTTGGATCGAGTTTCCAGAAAATCGGACGCAGCAATGAACTGACCGGTACGCTTCGGGCAATGTCCGCCGGGGACATGGCAGGCCCCGTGGAAACGTTCAGCTCAGTCGTTGCACTGAAGATGATCGAAAAAGATGCGTTCAATGAAGAACAGTATGCAGAAGAACATGACAATATAAGGGATCAGCTGCTGAGAACCCGGCAGAACGGAATCTTTAATTCCTGGCTGACTGAGTACAAGGCAACGCTGGATATTGTCGACTTCCGCAGTAAGGTTTATTGAGAAACGTTTTACGCCAGGCATTGATTTTTGAAACCCCGCGGTTTGACGGGGTTTCTTTTTTTGAAAAATGGAGACCGGAGCGTCAGGATTGAGTGACGGCGGCATGTCAATGGAGCACTATATGACAGAAGCTGTCAGGGAAGCCTGGAAAGGGTGCGGACAGGTATCTCCCAATCCGATGGTGGGCTGCCTGATTGTAAAAAACGGGCACATTATCGGCAGAGGATACCATCGTCAGTACGGCGGCGCGCACGCTGAAGTCAATGCTTTGGAAAACTGCAGTGAATCTTCAGCCGGAGCTACGGCCTATGTTACACTGGAACCCTGCAGCATTACGGGTAAAACACCGCCGTGCTGCGATCGTCTGATCAGTGCCGGCATTGCCAAAGTGGTTGTCAGCACTCGGGATCCCAATCCTGCAATTAACGGAAACGGCATACGCCGGCTGCAGAACGCCGGGGTGGAAGTGGTGGAAGGCATACTTCAGGATGAAACCACTCGCCAGAATCGCGGATTTTTGAAATGGATCAGAACCGGTCTGCCTTGGGTTGTCGCAAAAACAGCTCAAACCGAAAACGGGTTTATGGGATTGGATTCCAGTTCCAGAATTCAGATCACCGGCCGGGAAAGCATGTGTTCAGTACATCAGCTGAGAAGCAGAGTGGATGCCGTAATGGTGGGAAGGCAAACCGTGGAAACGGACAATCCTCTGCTTACTGTCCGTCTTGCTGCTGGTTCGAATCCAAAACGAATTGTGATAGACCCGCAGCTTCGTCTGCCGCAAACCTGCAGTATCTTTCGAGATCAGAAAGCGGAAACAATTGTTATCTGCAGCGATGCCGGATCGCCGATGGGCCGGTGTTCATACTGCCGATATTTGCCGCTGCGTGTTGTAAACGGTGTGATACCGCCGCCGGTCATCCTGGAAGCACTGGGAAAACTTGGGATTACAATCCTGATGATTGAGGGCGGACCTGCACTGCTTCAGATTTTTAAATCATTTGACATGATTGACGAAATACACCAGTATACCGCACCGGTCACCCTGCCAGGCGCAATATTGAAGAATCCTATCTCTATTGATGATAATTGGAATATCATTTCGGAACAGCAAACCGGAAATGATCAATTGTTGATTGCAGAAAAAAGGACATCGTATGTTCACAGGAATTGTTGAAGAACTCGGAACAGTAAAAAAAGTAATGGAGACATCCTCCGGCAAGCAGTTTGTCATTAAAGCCAAAACCGTGATGGATGATCTGCAGATTGGTGACAGTATTGCCGTCAACGGTGTTTGCCTGACGGTTGTGAAAACCACCAAAACTACGTTTACACTGGATCTTGTATTTGAAACCCTGGATAAATCGAATCTGGGTGAAATGGAAGTGGGAACTCAAATCAATCTGGAGCGAGCTCTTACCCTGTCCACTCGTCTGGGGGGGCACATCCTTCAGGGACATGTGGAAACGGTGGGAGTGATACTGGACAAGGAAACCAGCGGAGACGGTGCAACCATGGTCATCGGTATGGATCCATCCTGGCTGCGGTACTGCATCCCAAAGGGGTCTATTGCACTTGACGGTGTTTCACTCACCATTGCGTCTATGAAAGACAATCTCATCACCGTGGCATTGATTCCTCATACGCTGGAATGCACTACGCTTGGTTTCAAGGAAAATGGTGCCACGCTGAATGTTGAAACGGATATCATCGGGAAGTATATTGATCGGCTGCTCAGCATCGATGAAGATGAGGACGAGACCGGAGATACATACATGACCGGGTTAATGACCTGGGGGATAGGTGAGAGCTGATGAAAAAAGATTTTAATACGATTCAGGAGGCCGTACGGGAAATTGAAGCCGGCCGTATGGTTATTGTTGTGGATGAGGAAGATCGCGAAAATGAAGGCGATTTTATCATATCGGCAGAGTTGGCAACACCGGAAGACCTGAATTTCATGATGACGGAAGGACGGGGACTGATCTGTATTTCCATTCCTCTAGAAAAAGCCCGTCAGCTGGAACTTACACCCATGTCTTCCAGCAACACTGCGCTTCATGAAACCGCGTTTACGATATCGGTAGATGCTGTTAAAAACACGACCACTGGAATATCCGCAAATGATCGATGGCAGACAGCTCAGGTGATTATGAAACCTGATACGGTACCGTCAGACCTGGCTCGTCCGGGTCACATGTTTCCTTTGATTGCCAAGGGAGGCGGCGTGCTGCAGAGAGCCGGACATACGGAAGCAGCGCTGGACCTTATGGAGCTGGCGGGTGTTTCACCGGGCGCTCTGCTGGTGGAAATCGTGGATACCGACGGCAGTATGGCCAGAGTGCATCGCCTGAAGGAAATTGCGGATCGGTTCAACATGCCCATCATAACGATAGCTGATCTGATCAAGTATCGCCGCAAACATGATAAAATGGTCACGGAAATGACAGCCATCCCGTTTCCGTCAAAATATGGGAATTTCCAACTCCGTCTGTTTGAGGATGTTGTTAACCACGACCACCATGTGGCTATTGTAAAAGGAGATATCCAGCCGGATGATGATGTTCTGGTCAGGGTTCACTCCCAGTGCCTGACCGGTGATCTGTTCGGTTCCCTGCGCTGTGACTGCGGAATACAGCTGGAAACCGCGCTTACCCGAATTGAAAAGGAGGGGAAAGGCATTGTGGTGTATCTTCGTCAGGAAGGACGCGGTATCGGTCTGAAAAATAAAATAATGGCCTACCAGCTTCAGGATAAGGGATTGGATACCGTCGAAGCCAATCACCGATTGGGATTCGCCGATGATCTTCGTGAATATGGGATAGGGGCCCAGATCCTGCTGGAGTGCGGAGTTCGTAAAATGAGACTTCTCACCAATAATCCTCGAAAAATCGTAGGTCTTGAAGGATACGGACTGGAAGTCACCGGACGCGAACCCATTGAAATAGAACCCAATGTAATAAATAAGCGGTATCTGGAGACCAAACGGGACAAACTCGGACATTTGATCCTGATTCACGAAAATTCAAACAACACAGATAACAATACCGATGATTAAAGGTGAGTTGACTGCAAAAAACCGCTGCATCACCATCGTCGCAGCCGAATTCAACCCGCATGTCACCGGAGCCCTGGTTAACGGAGCAACGGATGCATTCCTGTTTCACGGTGGGCAGGCGGATAATCTGGAGCTGATCTGGGTTCCCGGTGCTTTTGAAATCCCCGGGACCGTACAGCAGATTCTGAACAGCAGCCGGCGGACCGATGCCATTGTGACTCTGGGTGCAGTAATCCGCGGCGGCACCCCTCATTTTGATTTTGTGGCCGGGACTGCCGCGGACGGACTGGCGGAACTTTCCCGCACTGCAGATATCCCTGTCATTTTCGGAATTCTGACCACCAATAATCTAAACCAGGCACTTGAGAGGGCCGGGACCAAAGCCGCCAACAAAGGCTGGGAAGTTACGGAAGCCGCGCTAAAAATGATTTCTGTCTATGAACAGATCGGTCAATAGCATTGATCTGAACCGCTCCTGTCCCGGCCGCCCTGGGTTCGGGATGTCCTGCCTCTGTCTGCTTGTATTATCAATATTCCAGTGCCTTTCCGCTCAGGGTACAGTGGGGGAATGGCGCAGCATTACCTCTATGCTCACACCGGAAGACATCATCTTTATCGAAGAAGGACAGCTGCTGGCGGCAACCGAAGGCGGGCTGCTGACGCTGAACCTTGGCAGCGGTGACTTCGAATTTCTCAGAGAAGAATCCGGCCTGGAGTCTCTTGATGTCAGCTGCGTCGCCCGGGATGCGTCCGGACGGCTCTGGCTGGGTGGGAACGCCCCGGAAGGAATGATACAGATATTTCAGCCTGAGGATTTGTCTGTTGTTTCAATTACACACCTGGATGTATCGAAAATACATAAAATTGTTCTGGATGAATCTGCCGCATTTGCCGTTTTTCATGATGACTCCGGGTGGGGAATTCTTGAATTCCAAATTCCAGCTGACGGTGAACCGTATTATCAGGACCGCTTTGTTCATTTCCCGATTCCGGCGCAGGAAATCACGGATGTGGACATCACTCCGGACTCCGTCTTTGTTACATGCCCGGATGCGGTATTCACCGGCAGCCGCACCGATTATCTGTCCCAGGCGGCATCATGGCAGATCAATGAAAACCCGTCTGACGGGATTTTACTGGGACTGAGCACGGAACCGGTCGTTACCCTGATGGCATCAGACGGGTTGTTTACACGAGAAGAAAGCGGCTGGAATCCGCTGGTGAATATTTCTTTTTCCGATATGGCTGACTTTCTGTATGATCCTGAAGTACAAGGATATTTCGTTTTAACATCCCATCAGTTCTTTCTGATTGACGCAGCCGAAGGTACATTCAGTGAGACGCCGATTCCTGTAAATGCGTATTTCACCGCATTGGCGTATCAGAATAATACTGTTGCAATGGGTGTGGCTCAGCATGGGTTTCTGCTGGAAGATCTTTTGACGGACAGCATGGAATTCTATATCCCGAATTCAGCGCTGTTCAATCGGATTCATGCGGTGACTGTTTTGGATGACGGAACTGTCGTCAGTTTTCGAAATGATCCTCACAGTGTTTTGGGTTTGGAGGACCGCCGAACCGGTATCTGTCTGATGCAGGACGATCATTTTTATGCCATCGTTCCGGACAGCAGTGCGGTGGACTATCCCATTTTTATTGCGCCCCATAATCAATTTGCCGGTGGGACAATATCTTATCATCCCGGAGAGAAACCGCCCCGCAGTATTGTGAAAACCGATCACGGCACACTGATGTTCAGCAACAGCGGTCTTCAGCCGAGAGAGCCGGGTTTTCGCGGCGGTCTCGTCGAAGTGAATCCGGAGACCCTGGAATATGCCGTGTATGATACCACCGACGGTATTCTGGATGGGTTGAACGGGGTTTACAATCCCGATTGGACCAATCGGTATATCACCATGCATCAGCTGAATACCGACTACCAGGGTAATACCTGGGCGGTAACCCCCTATTCTGAAGTCAGCAATAAAATTGCGGTGATCCAGTGGGCTGACGGCAGCGGCTGGACGTCTGTTGATGCTCCGGACGAGGAATCCTATCTGCCTCAGGAAGTGGCCTTTGATCTGTACGGACGAGCCTGGTTCGGGCTGCAGCTGGAAATGGACATCAACAGCACCTCACTTTATTCCAGCGGACTGGTAAAGGTTTTTGATTATCATAATTCTCTCGAAAACACAGAGAACAATCAGTGGCGAAACGTTTCAGTATCAGAACCGCCAGGCTATAATATCTGGTCGCTGACCTTTGACAGGCAGGGAATGCTTTGGATTCTGACAGATGGCGGGGTTCAGGGATATTTTGTGCTGAGTGTTTCCGGAGGGTTTCAGCTTTCCCCGATCTACCCATCTCATTTCCTGACATATCTTCCATTTCGCGAAGGTGACAAAATTCGGGTTGACGGTCAGAATAATAAGTGGATTATCACACAGCACAGCGGTCTCCGTGTTATACAGGAAAACACCAATTTCTGGCCGGATGAATCTGGATTTACCCAGGAAAACAGCGGGCTGCTGTCGAATATCGTTTATGATGTAGCATTTGATGAAGCGGAAGGACTGGCGTATTTCGCCACGGACAAAGGGCTGTCCGTTATGCGTCTGCCGGTTTCAAACCTGAACAATGATTCTGCGCCTGACAACCTGCAGTTAAGCCCCAATCCATTTATCCCTCAGCGGGACTCCCAAGTGATTATCAATAATGCTATTCCCGGGGGTATTGTAAAAATTGTCGGAATGAACGGCAAAGTTTACTGGGAAAGCCCAGCCGTCAATGCCGGTCTGGGAACCAGCCAGATACTCTGGGACGGCAGATGCAGTTCGGGAGACTGGATCGGCTCAGGAATATACTTCGTTACATGCTATCACACCAGCGGCAGCCGCAGTGCGAAACTGGCCGTGATCAGACAATAACCCTTCGCTCGAACTTGAACTCTGCTTCCAGTTCATCCAGCACATTCCGAATCAGTTCCCGTCGTTCATTGTGATGAATGAAGGCACTTTTAAATCCGTTGATGATGAGGTGTCTGACATGATCCGGGGTCAAATGGTAAATTGTACAGGCTTTCCAGTACTCGTCGGTCAGCGTGGTATGTGAAATCAGCCGGTTGTCGGTATTCAGCGTAACGCGAAGGAATTTATCGAAATACAGTTTGAACGGGTGTTCCTCGTAAGAGCGGACGGATCGGGTGTGGACATTGCTCGTCAGGCAGATTTCCAATGCGATGCGGTGATCATTCACGTAATCCATCAATTCCCCATCCTCACTCAGCCGCGTGCCGTGTCCGATTCGATGTGCTCCGCAGTAATGAATAGCCTGGTGAATGCTCTCCGGACCAAAGGCCTCGCCGGCATGAAGCGTTGTATTGACATTGTTTCGCAGGATCAGAGAAAAGGCTTCCTGATGGTGACGCGCGGGAAAATTCTCTTCGGCACCGGCCAGATCAAAACCCACAACTCCCTTGTTTTTAAACTGTATCGTAAGATCCGCCAGTCTCAGTGATACTTCCGGCGAAATCTGTCTGATTCCGCAGATAATGATTCCTGACAAAATGCCGAAGTCTTCTCTGGCACGGTTCAGCCCCGTGTTGACGGCCTCCACGGATTCCGCCAGAGTCATGCCCCTGTCGGTATGAAGGATGGGAGAATACCGCACTTCCAGATACCGCACCCCATCCTCCCGGCAGTCTTCGGCAAGTTCGTACGCCGCTCTCTCCAGAGCTTCCGGGGTCTGGAGCACGGACAGTGTAATATCAAACCGTTTCAGGTATTCCACCAGTGTTCCGATATTTTCACCGATACTCAACTGCTTTTGAAGCAGATCATGGTCCCGGGTAGGCAGTTCAACCCGGTCTTTTTCCGCCAAATCCAGAATAGTACTGACCCGCAAGCTGCCGTCCAGATGACAATGGAGTTCTGCTTTCGGCAGCCGCTGTATAAGTTCTTTTGTTAATGACATATTATTTTCCTGAATGATAATGAACGTTTTCCCTGCAACAGGAATCTTCTTAATCTTTTTTCAACGCGGTGTAAATCAGCCAGACGGCGACAAGGAAAAACAGTGTAATCCCCGCCCATGAAAATCCGGTGATTTCCGGCCACCAGTTTTTGTCTTTGGTGATGTAAATGGGAATTGCCACTAGCAGGGCCGTAATGGCTTCTCCTGTGATCAGACCCGAGCTGAGCAGGACACCGTGGCGTTTTCCGGTTTCTCCGCCGCCCTGAAGACTGGTAAAATGGGCAATCATTCCGCCGATGAAAATCGGAACGGACAGTTCGAACGGCAGATAAATTCCCACTGCCACAGCCAGAACGGGTACCCTGAAATCAGATCCGCGACGTTCCTGAAGTACATCTATGAATATGATCACAGCTCCCAAAACTGCGCCGATTCCGACCATGTCCCAGGGCAGATTTCCCTGAAAAACTCCCTCGGCTACGCTCTTCATCAATGTGGCCTGCGGTGCGGACAAATCTGCTGAACCGATGGTATAAGCGGTATGCAGGACATCCAGCACAATTCCAACAACCAGAGCTGCGGATATGGTTCCGACAATCTGCATCAGCTGCTGTTTCCAGGGGGTTGCTCCCAGTATGTAACCGGTTTTTAAATCCTGAAGATTGTCTCCCCCAATGGCGGCGGCACAGCAAACGACGGTTCCAATCAGGATTGCCCCGGCAGCGCCCGCTGTTGAACCGGTTCCCAGAATTGCAAGCAAAAGCAGGGAAGAAAAAAGGATGGTGGCAATGGTGACTCCGGATATGGGATTGTTGGATGACCCAACGACACCGGCCATGTAGGATGCCACTGCCGAGAAAAGGAATCCGAAAATCATCATGATCACAGTCAGAAGAACCGCCACTGATACGGATTTTATCACATCAAGATAAAGCAGGAACATGGGAAGCATCAGCAGCAGGAGCGCAATACCAACATATTTAATGGGAATGTCCCGTTCCGACAGGGGAACGGGGGCATCGGCTTCATCTCCGTATTTGGATCGCTGCATGGACTGAATGCTGGTCATAATGCCGGTTTTCAACGGTTTGGCCAGTTTTATCAGAGACCAGATTCCGCCGATAACCATGGCTCCGACACCCAGATACCGGATTTGACTGGTCCAGATTTCCCAGGCGGAATCCATCGCAGCGCCTTCCCAGCCGTGGATTGCGGAATAGATGGGAATGGCGATTCCCCATGAAATGAAACCGCCGGCAAAAACCAGAATGGAAATATTCCGGCCCACGATAAACCCAACGGCAATCAGGGTGGGAGAGAGATCGATTCCGGCTCCGAAGATGGATCGACCGACCGTGAATGCCCCTTCAATCGATTTATTCCACATTGAAAAACCGGTCTGACCCAGTTTCATGAACCCGGAAAACAATCCGCCCAGACCGATGAGCACTAACCCATAGATGGATTCCTTCGATTTTTCCCGACGTGCGGATTCACCCACTTTCAGCACTTCCGCAGTGGCGATCCCTTCGGGATACAGCAGTTTTGCTTCCACGATCAATGCCCGGCGCAGAGGAATGGTGAACAGAACGCCGATGATTCCCCCGATTCCGGCAATTTTGGCAATTTCCCAATAGTTGAAGCTGGTCCAGTATCCCATGAGCATCAGTGCCGGAATGGTAAAAATCACTCCCGCTGCCAGCGATTCACCAGCCGACGCAGCGGTTTGAACCAGATTGTTTTCCAGCATATTGGAATTTTTAAACATGCTGAGTATTCCCATGGATATTACAGCCGCCGGAATTGAGGCGGAAACCGTCATCCCTGCGAACAGACCCAGATAGGCATTTGCACCGGCAAGGGCAATGGCCAAAACCACACCCAGCAGCATTGAACGGATAGTAATTTCAGGTACAGGCTGGTTAGATTGTTTCATCGATTTTCCCAAGTATCTGTTTATGTTGAAAAATATGTGATTGAATGAAAGACCAAAGATACTGGGAAAGAAAATGATCGAACAACACTTATTCAGGAAAAGCCGGAAACTCCGCTTCGTTCGGTTGTGGGCATACAGACCCGTTCAACCGGAAAATGACAAGTGACGACGGTTTTTCCTGGAATTGTCCGGGTTACCGGTTTTGCTGAAGAATGAAAAGGATCAGGCTGACCGTTAGGCCCGGGTACAGCGGTTCAACCCCGAACGGATAGACCGGCCAGCCGCCAACTGCGTTCAGCATTCCGTAAATGGTCCAGGCCAGGGAAACGGTCAGTGCGGAGCACATCACCATCATCGGATGCCTGATTGGTTTGCGGTACATGGCAGCCAGCAGCGGAACCAGCAGCACCGGTACCGCCAGCGAGCCCACGGTGTACCAGATATCCACAACATGGCGGAACCATCTGGCGATCACTATCGCAGCAGCTCCGGTGATGAGAAGCCCCCATCGGGTGAGCAGGGTGCTGTTGAGTCTGTAAGATTCTCCGAACAGAATTTCCGGCAGATCCTTTCCGATGGTATATGCGCTGATAAAGGTAAAACTGTCCACTGTGGACATTACTATCGCGAAGAGAGCCGTGATAAACAAAGCCCGCGACAACGGGGGAAGAATACGGTCAGCCAATGCCAGGTAGGCGTTTGAGGCAGTGTCTGCCGGCAGAATGGCGGATGCATAGATACCGGTAAAGACGGTTAGGAAATCGAAAATCAACCAGAAAAGGATTGAAATCAGAATACCTTTCCTGACAGTTGCCTGCGAGTTTCCTGCAAAACAGCGCTGATAGAATCCCGGATCGATAAATGTAACCAGAGCGATGAAGCCCCAAACCAGAATATAGGTCCAGCTGAGTTTCCCGGGAACGGCAAAGGCGTGTTCCG
Source organism: uncultured bacterium (assembly GCA_964527215.1). GTDB lineage: Bacteria > Fidelibacterota > Marinisomatia > SCGC-AAA003-L08 > JACNLC01 > CAZGNZ01. Next base: position 19,959 of record CAZGNZ010000001.1, read on the forward strand.
GGGCGTTTTCACTCAGGAACTCCCATCCGCCGTACTGAAATACCGCCGTCCCGAGAATTACCGAAAAGCCAAGGAACATCAGAATAAACTGAAAACGATCGGTCCGCACGACCGCACCGAATCCGCCGATGACGGCATACACCACGGAAAGGCTCATTCCGATGGTCAGGGCTGCAAGTTCCGGAATATTCCAAATGTGACGGAACAGAACGGCCAGTATTTTCACATAAGGTGCCGGTGATACGATCAGAAAGACAAAAACAAGCCCCAGAAGCGCAGCTGTCCGGCCGTAATGATGGTGCAGGAATTCGGGAATAGTGCGAATATTCTGTCGCTGGATGCGGGGGGCAATGGTGAAAACAAACAGCAGGGCGGCTGCATAATAGAATACCCCGAACAGCAGCCAGGTGACAATACCATTCTCAAAGGTAAACCGGCCAACCTCCAGAATCCCGCCATACCAAGTGGTGACAAGGGTGGCCACAAATGCCGGTACGGTGAGTTTGCGTCCAGCAAACAAGTACGAATCCGGATCTGGCGGAGAACGACGAATGATGCCGATGAAAAGAACAGCTGCAAAATATGTAATGACAAACAGTGAAATCACAAGAATGCCGCCTTTGGTTTATACCATCCGTGTAGCGGCGGCAGGCATGAATAATATTCGTAGTTCTGGTTTGCGGTTAACCGAATACGACTTTTTTTCAGCAAACATGATCGATTCCTGTATTGAGGAATTGCCGGCATATCGCGGAGTTTTCCAAACATTTTTCCAATACAAAGCATTGATGTCACTGCTGACATGCAGTTTCTGATTACAGACGGTAATCAATCCCGAAATACACATTCCGGGTTGCTCCGGGCCAATAGTAGCCGTCTCCCCATAAATAGCCATATGTTTCATACAGCGTATCAAATATGTTGTTGGCTTTCAGCTGCAGCGTAGCAGATCCCAGCCTGTACTGTGCTGCCAGATTCACCACGGTATATGCATCAATGGCAGCGTAATCAGTGTTATCAGCATCCAGGTATTGTTTCCCCGTGTGCTGAACAGCAACGGTGAAATCCATGTACGATGCAGGCTGATACCCGGCAGTCAGGTTTACCAGCAGATCCGGGACGACAGGCAGAACATTGTCTTTATGATCTCCCTCGGTGTACGTATTGTTGGACTTACTGCAATTCAGGCTGAAGTTCAGTTGATCAGACATGCTCCAGCTGGCTTCCATTTCCAATCCGGTATGCAGGGTTCTGTCTGCAGATTCAATATCAAAATCGGATTCTTCGAAATTATAGATATTGGACATTATCTCATTTTCGTACCGAATGTAGTAAAAATTACAGGCCACCATCCACAATTGACGGTCCATTGAAAATCCAAGCTCAAAATCATCGATTTTTTCAGGTGCGGCATTGTTGGGGGTTTCAAAAAGTTTATCTGCCTTGAGAATCTGTCCGTCTGACGGTTCTTTTTGAGCGATGCCGTAGCTGCTGTAGAAATTCAGGTCAGGGGTGTGGCGGTAGTAGAGTCCGATCCGCGGATTGAAGAAATCCCAGTCTGCTTCAATGTTATACCCTGAAAAATTCCCAATTTGATCCTGGATCAGATTCCAGTCATGGCGTTGATACTGAAGGTCTGCTGTAGCCGTAAACTTGCCGTGCGTCAGAACGTTGTGGATGAAGGCAGTCTGGGATGTCTTCCGTCCGGAATAGCTGTAGTATCGATAGATATCGGGAATTATTTCATCAAATTCCGGATGATCCAGCTGATGAAGTTCACCGAAGTGCTGGCCTTCATATTGACGCATTTCCAAACCTGCATCAATTCGCCAGTTTTGTCCGGTATGACTGAGTGTGGGCACAATTCCGTAATAGTGGTTTCGAATCCAGCGTCGTTTATTGAATTCAATGAGATCGCTGTCCTGAGTCGGAGTGTCGGGATAGTAGAAATCCAGGTTCAGCTGGGCAAGGCTGGTGTCCCGAAACGCCTGGAAACCAGCATGGGAATCGTTTACATCATAGTAGCAGTAATCAGGTGAACCGTAATATCCGCTTCCGGTCACCAGATAGGCAACGTTTCGCAGCATGGTGTTTTCCGAGAGAAAGAAAGCCGAGTTGAAACTGTAGATCTGCTGCAGAAAATCATCAACAAACGGTATGGACCACAGCATTTTTTCGGTCCTCAGATCCCGGTCATCCGCCATTTCCCGGCTGATTCCATCCCAGATAAGATGGCTGCGCTCCTTTCCAATGAGCATCCTGAACTGGTTTCTGAATGCACCCGAGTTTGCTTCAATCCCCGCTGAAAATGCAGTCTGTCGGGAATCGGAGTATTCACGATATCCATCGCTGGTCACGTTGGATACTCTGAATGAGGCACTCAGGTCTTCCCCCAGGCGTTTTCCGGTCTGATACCGGATATTGGCCTTTTGGGTATTGTAGCTGCCGCCCAGTACCGAGATCGCCAGCTGCTCCTCATCGGACGCAATGCGGGTCTGAACGTTTATGGACCCGCCGAAGGACGCAGCCCCGTAAAGACTGTTGCCTACACCGCGCTGGATGACCACCTCATCAGCATCGGCAAGAATATCACCGTGGTCCACCCAGTACACCTGATGGCTTTCATTATCGTTCAGGGGAACGTCGTCAATCATAACGGCGATGCGGCTTTGGTCGAACCCGCGAATTGAGACGTAGGAATATCCGGTCCCGTTACCCGATTCACTGTACGCATATACACCGGGTTCGGATCGCAGAATCATGGGGACATCCTCTGCGGAATAGTGGCGGCTGATTTCGTCTTCGGTGAGTCTCGAGTGCGACACGGGGGTGATTCCCGGTACGATGCGGGTAGCGGAAATCTCCAGAGCCGGAATCTGTATCGCCTTTGGCTGTAAAAGAACAGTCAGAGTGGACGGACTGGCCGCCACGATGGTGGTTTCATATCCAATATGAGACACTGTAAATGCCCCTCTTACAGGGACTTCCAGACTGAAACGGCCGCTGGAATCGGTAACTGTCCCTGAAACGTCAGTGAAAACATTGACTTCCTGAATCGGCTGACGGGTTGCGGCATCCAGAACGGTGCCTGAACATTGGATGGTTTTGCTTTGAGATGCAAGAATTGAAAGAAGAAATGAAAAAAGCAGATACGGCAGAAACGAACGCATTTGGTTTCCCTCCGCTAGAATTACCTAGATCAGGTTTTAAGGGTGTGATCTCAGCCGCTTGCCTCAGGAAACACCGCAAACAGCACCCCTAACAACTGGCGAAATTTAATCAGATACGGAGGAAAATCCCAATTGTGAAAATGCGTGGTATCAACGATCGATATTCAGGCGGTAGTACTCGATCATGGCGGATAGGGAATGCTGTACATAATCGATTCGGAACTCTGTGTCCCGCGGTTTCTGCTTATCTTTGGATTTAAACCAGTCTGGGTGCAGTCTGGGGAACGCCCCTGCCAGAGGTCCCCGAACCGACTGACCCGCAGTCAGGAAACGCAGACCTTCATCCACAGCCGAATCGAATAAGGATGTGTCGTCAAGGAACCCGGCAGCTGCCAGAAGCCCCTCCAGTCGAGTGGCTGCCGGTGCAAGACGGCCGTCCCATACAAGACATCCGGAATTTGGAAACAGATCATTGCATTCGCGAAACTCACTGGTGATCTGGCCGGCAATTTGTTTCGCATGATGACGGAGTGTATCGGAGATGGTCGGCTCCAGCTCCGGACTGGTATCAAGCAGTTTTCGAGTAGCGATAAGGGCCCAGTGATCAGCGGGAACGACAGAGTCATTGTACCGGCTTCGGGATAGAAACAGCAGGGCGTTCAGTGCAGAATTCCGCCATTTCGGATCGGGATCAATATCATGGAGCATTAACAGTCCCAACGCTGCCTCTCCCGGGTAGTACAGTGAATGCCAGGACAGATCTCTTCCGCCGTGTCCCGGACGATAACGGGACACAAATCCGCCGTTTGGCTGCTGCATCCACAGAAGAAATGAACCCAGTGCCTGCAGTGTATCCAGACCAATAAACTCCGAATCCCGGACTGCCAGTCCGGCAAGGGCAACCAGTCCCAGCCCTGTGCCGCCCAGCTTGGCCTGATAGGGGTTTTTGTTGTTGGTGATTTTTGGGACGGACCAGACTGCTTTCAGGCTGGACTCAAACTCCAATCCCTGGATGGTATTGTTTTTCAGAAATTTTCCTGCATTGCGAAGGGATTTGGAATGAGATTCGTTTTTAAGAATTCCGGATTCGTAGGTATCCATCGCATACATCGTTCCGGCATGCCTGAGGATATTATACTTTTTGCCTGCGGGGTAATTCAGATTTGGATTGGCGGCATATCTGAACTGGCCGTTTTGATCCACGGATTCTGATATATATCTGTAGGCCAGAGACATCCTGTCTTCAAGGAAACTTCCGGTCAGTTCGATGATGTCTCTGTCGAATTGATCCAGATATGCTGGTCTGTCAAATAGAATTTCCTTTTGGTTCATCTGATTAAAATTCAAAGTGGATTCATGCAGAGAAGAAATCTTTTTATCCTGCAGAACAGTGTAGATTATGGTGTTGACAGCAAAAATCCCTACGGCAACGGCAAGAAATCGAATGATGTGTTTTTTATTCATTTCTGATGATTTTAATGTTATTTAATATGGAGTAAAATTAGCTGGTACAGGGAATTCTGGAAACAGAAATCTGGCCGTCAGGATTTGACTTGACCCGCATTATTCCTGAGACCCTGTGATGAGATGATGAAAATGTATTGATGCCGAAAAAGCAAGAATTCGACACAATTAATACGTGAAGATCATTGAAGCTTTTTCCCGTTAAAGTACCTATGGGATTCACATTCTCCAGGGCATATGAAGAAACATGTTTGAAATCGCACTGGACAGCACGTCGAGAACATTTTTCGATTAGAATTGAAAATCCGTTTCCTGACGGACGCCGGAATTTTGACCGTATCCATTATCGGAATGTATTTCTCATAAAAGATTCGGGTTAAACCGTCACCTGGATTTTCCCCGGTCGATATCCGGCCGCCATTTTCTGAAGCGTCTCGGGCAGATTCGACAGTTCAATGGTTTGGCTGATCAGCGGAAGCAATGACAGTTTTCCGGAATCGGTCAGATTCACTGCATCTGAAAATTCATCATGATAGGTCAGTGAGCCCATGATTTTCCAGTTATTCTGAAAAACATCAAATGGACTGAAGCTGGATGATTTACGATGGTCGTACACGCCAAAAATCAGTGCTTGTCCGCCAGGACCGAGATGGGCCAGCAGCGATTCAATTACCTTGTGGTTCCCTGTGGCTTCCACACTTATGGGCCACCCGTTGGGGCAGATATCATGAAGACGGTGATGAAACCCGGGCTGCGACTTGACGGTGTTCATTATCCCAATGCTTCTGGCAGCACCCAGCCTCTCAGGCAGTCGGTCCGTAATGGTCACCGGAATATCATAAATATACTGCAGAATCTGAGCATGAAGCAGACCGATCGCGCCTGCTCCCCAAACCAATGCCTGACGACAGTGATTCAGATTCAGCTGTTTCAGGCCATAAAGAACACAGGCCAGCGGTTCACAGAAAGCGGCTTCACCGGGCTCGGCATTCCGCAGCGGATGCACATGGGATGATGGAACTGCGAGAAGCTCGGCAAATCCGCCGTTTCGAGTAACGCCTACGGCCTGGCTTGACCGGCACAGGTTACTCCGGCCGGACTGGCAGAATTCACAGCTGCCGCAGCGAATATTGGGGTCTACGGTAACCAGATCTCCTGTGGAGAAACCGGATTCTGTTCCGTTTAAATCCAGAACGACTGCCGCGATTTCGTGACACGGAACAATGGGAAAACCACCCGTGAAACTGCCCTTGAGTATATGAATGTCTGTTCCGCATATTCCGCCTAAGACCGGTTTCAAAAGGACCTCGTTTTTCTGCAGCTGTGGATCAGGAATGGTGTCCACGGAAATTTGATTGGGACCCGTAATTTGAACGCATCGCATCATTCTGCTCCTGTAATTATTTTGGGTGTCGAAAGTATAGCAATGGATTTATCCTGAGAGCTGAATCCGGCAGGCTGGTACAGCCGGTTCGCAGTGCAGCGGATTCTGTTGGCCGGATTACGGCTGTTTGAGCAGGAGCTCGCTTTGACTGATTTTGAATTCTTCAATATGAAAATCGCTCAGCCGGAAAACCGAAGAAACCCCGCAGTTTTCTGCAACCGACTGCACTGAGAAAGGGATTTTTCCAATATAAATTCGAGTTCTGTCATCAAAAATCAGGTGACCCTCCTCCTGAACTGGGTAGAGGTCCAGTCCGATATACAGCTCCCCGGCGTTTTTCGCAGGGATGATGGATGTCACAAATTCAAGTCCTTTTTCGGCAATGCCTGGGAGTTCGCTCTTCGGCAGCGTATTTAAATCGACAATAAATTCTGCAAGCGCATGATCCGGTTCCAGTTTGATCTGATAGTTTTTGATTGATCTGCCGACATCCAATCCGGTTTCAAGATAAATTCGCATCAGGAAATGGGGAATCACCTGGGTTTGATGAAGCCGGAGCAGGGTTTGATTTTCTATATCCCGAAGCAGAGTTTCAGCGGCATCAGCCGTTTCTATGGGAGTCTGAGGACGTTGAGCTGGATGATGTCCTCCTGCCTGATGTGACTGACTGTCATCGTTTCGGGGCTGATCCCCTGAAGGATGATGGCTGTCACTGGTTCGAGAGAAATATTCCAACAGATTCTGATATTGGTTTCTGGAATCATCATCAGAGAAAGCGATGTCCGGAGCCGGGCAGACAAGGTGAGCAGACCTGTTTGCTTTCGGTGGCAGCTGTCCAATGCCGCCTGGATGGGTTTGGGTTCCGCTGTTTTTGGCCCAGTCCGGCTGGTAGGTGAGATTCTGCCTGAATTTTATTCCTGCAAAAACCAGAAGGGCAGCTATTGCCAATGCGATGAGTGTAATGTTTCGAATGCTTGGACTCCTGTCAAGCGGTTCAGTGAATCGGGATGATCATGTCCAGATATAATTCCCATTCGGAAGATTCCATTACCCATACTCTCAGAAAACTCATTTTCCGGGGTTCCGTCTCATCCGTTCCTGTTTCTTCTCCGGTTCCGACAACGACTCCGAATCGATTTTCAGAATCGGTTCGAGTAATCAGCCGATGCCATTCCCACGACGACGTCATCCTGTCCCGGAAAAATTCTGACTGAGAGAGGATGCTGTCAGCATGAGTATCCGGCCAGATTCCGATAAAATTTTCAGAAATGACGGAAGCATATGTGCCGAATGCGTCAGCAGGGAGCCGTCCTGTAAACAAACTGTCGATTTCTGAAAGGGTGGTTTGAGTCGGTATTGGCTGAGAATCCAAAGGGATCAACCCAGAAAAAGCTTCAGCACCGAATGCGGCATGTACCGCGGCAGTACTGGCATCCACCATGATTTTCCATTCTGTGTTCTGTTTTTCCCAGACTGTGCAGTATAATCCTGAATATATGATGGTATCCGACTGTCCGGTGACCCTGAATGTTGACCAGTTTCCGTGTGTTAATCCCAAGTCGCCGTCAGGTGCCATTCGCTCTGTTTTCGGCGTCCATGTCAGTTGGGTATCACTGTCCGGCATGATGCGGTACCAGTCAACGGCCATAATCGGATTGGGAGAAAAAGTGACTGCCTGCGGACTGAGGACTTTCAGAAAAGCAGTTTTGATATCACTTTGCTGACAACTTTGCAGCAGGCGTTGATCCTGATCAAGCAATATACCTGCCTGAAGCATACTAAGAAGGAACGCGCCAGCAGCCAGCTGCGATTTAAACCCTTTCTTCATCCTGAATGTCAGATGGTAATAACCTTTTCTGCAATTCGCTGGGATTCGACAATGTCGTGCATTCCGCCGATTATTCCCACAGCGACACGGTCCGCCAGATTATAAAATTTCAAACAGGTATTGCAGATGATCAGGCGGGTACCCTGTGCCTCCAGCGCAGCGAGGGAATCCAATATGGGTGAGTCGTTGAGAATCAGTCTGACGCCCTCATTGTAAAAACATACTGCTCCCGGGCTGTAATCATTTTCTGCAAGCATTTTGAAATAGGTGGCAGCGAGTTTTATCTGCAGTTCAGGCGCTCCCTGACCCATGCCGTTTTGCGGCACAAGAATGACACTGTTTTTCAGGCTATTCATTCATTTCTCTTATTTGTTGTTAAAACAGGATGAAAAGATGCGGTGAATTTATGACCGTGATTATTCCTCAAACCAATCATATAGAGATTCGGCGAGAAGAAATTACCGGAGAAGTGCGAAGCTGACATTTTCCAGGACCGGTACGCATGGGGCGGAGAAACGGAGTGAATATTATGGATAGAATATCGAAACCAGGCGAAAATAATGTACGAAACTGGGAGAAGCCGTGCGCTAAATTTGCACCTTATATTTGCGTAAATTCCCAAGATAAAACATCAGAGCAGCATGTCACTTGAATTTGAAACGGTCTGTTGGTCAGAAGGATACAAGTTGGTAGCCGGTGTGGATGAAGCCGGACGGGGTCCATTGGCTGGGCCGGTGGTGGCCGCGGCCGTCATTTTTCCTAGGGATCTGGAACTTCCGGACATTCGGGATTCAAAAAAACTGACAGAGAAACGAAGATTGATTCTGTCGGAACAGATTCGCAGGAAGGCTTTGTCGGTTGGAACGGGGTTCGTTCATGAACGGAAGATTGACGAAGTCAACATTTTGCAAGCCACCTATCTTGCAATGCGGTCTGCAATCGGCGGACTGAAACCTCAGCCGGATTTTCTCCTTGTGGACGGAAATCCTGCCGACATCAGTCATTATCCCCAAAAAGCAATTGTGAAAGGAGATGCCCGATCACAGTCGATCGGTGCGGCGTCCATAGTGGCGAAAGTCACCAGAGACCGGATGATGCGCCAGTATGACCGGGTTTTCCCGGAGTACGGTTTCGCGAAGCACAAGGGATACGGAACCCGGCAGCATCTTGACGCACTCCGTGAATTTGGTGCAGCAGCCATTCACCGCCGAAGTTTCAATCCCGTTTCGGAGTTCCGGCCGCGATGGGAAGATTACAGAAGTCCGGCACAAATCGGCCGACTGGGTGAACAGCTCGCTGCCTGCGGGCTGATCAAACTGAACTGCGAGATTCTGGAACTGAATTACTCTCTGCCCGGTGTAGGTGAAATTGACATCATTCACAGGGAATCCGATGGTACCGTTGTTTTCAGTGAGGTGAAGGCGGGATTGAACATGCACCGGAGTTACGATCCGCTGGAGCAGATTGATCAGCACAAACTTGACTGTCTCACGGATACTGCGACACGATATATCGAGGAAAAAGCAATCGGCGAAAAAGTCCGTTTCGATGTAATTTCCGTCCAATTTTCCAAACAAAAACCATTGATTAAACGTGTGAAAGGCGGATTGGCGATTGTATAAGAAGATTCTGATATATCTGGTTCTCGGACTGCTTTCCGGAAGTTTCCTGCCTGCCTTTGAACAGATTCCTGACGCCGTGGGGCGGTTTGGCGCGGTCACATCCTCCAATCGGTATGCCTCGCAGGCCGGACTGGAAATACTCAAAGCCGGAGGCAACGCAGTGGATGCGGCAGTGGCAGTGGGGTTTGCGCTGGCTGTGGTACATCCCGGGGCCGGAAACATCGGCGGCGGCGGATTTATGGTGATACGCTTTGCAGACGGATCTGTCACGGCACTGGATTATCGGGAAACAGCACCGCAGGCCGCCTACAGGGATATGTTTCTGGATGACAGTCTGAATGTCATACCCGGAAAATCTTGGGAAACCTCATGGGCATCCGGAGTACCGGGATCTGTTGACGGAATGGGCAGGGCCCATAAAAAATTCGGGAAACTCAGCTGGAAGAAGGTGGTTCAACCGGCCATTCACCTTGCCGGCAAGGGATTTTATCTTGAACTGCAAAATGTCAAGAGCTTTCGAAAGTATAAAGAGTACTTGTCCCGGGACCCGGAAACCCGGGAAATTTTTACGAAAATCGATGATGAATTTGTTTTGGGAGAAAAATTCAAACAACCCGATCTTGCACATACCCTCAAACGGATTGCCCGAAAAGGATTCCGGGAATTTTATGAAGGAAAAACCGCAAAACTTATCATTGACTGCATGAACCGGACAGACGGTTTGATCACACTCGAGGATTTACAGAATTACGAAACCCGTTTCAGGGAACCGATACAGTTTGAATATCGCGGATATACCGTATATTCCATGCCGCCGGCCTCTTCCGGAGGGATTGCTCTGGCAGGGATTTTAAATCAGCTGGAAAATATCCCTCTGGGTGAAATACCTTTCCACAGTGCCGAACATATCCACTATGTTGCTGAAGCCGAACGCAGGGTCTATGCGGATCGGGCCTATTACATGGGAGATCAGGATTTCGTGCCGGTCCCCATTGAAACTCTGACCGCACAGGAATATGCCGATCAGCGATGGGCATCTGTTGACAGCACAAAGGCAACACCCAGCAGTACGATGACCCATGGTCCCATCCCGTTTCAGTATCCTGAATCGGAAGAAACAACCCATTATTCTGTGGTTGACCAGTGGGGCAATGCGGTTTCGGTCACCACAACCATCAATGGCTGGTTCGGAAACGGTATTACAGTGGATGGTGCCGGATTTCTTCTGAACAACGAAATGGATGATTTCAGCGCCAAGCCGGGTGTCCCCAATGCATTCGGATTGATTGGAGCGGAGGCCAATGCTGTCGAACCCGGTAAACGGATGCTCAGCTCTATGACTCCAACGATTGTGGAAGATCCGGAAGGCAGCCTGTTTCTGGTTGTGGGTTCACCGGGTGGTTCAACCATCATTACGACTGTGGCTCAGGTCATATCCAATGTCGTTGATTTCGGGATGAATATTGAAACCGCTGTCGAAGCCCCCCGGTTTCACCATCAGTGGCTGCCGGATTATGTTCGAGTGGAGCCGAACGGGTTCTCAATGGACACAATAAAAAAACTTTCTGAGAACGGGTATCAGTTCTATCAGAGAAACAGTATTGGAGAGGCCAACTGTATCCAGGTGGATCCGGTTACGGGGTATATTTATGCAACCGGCGACAGTAGGCGCGGAGGTGCGGCACTGGCGTACTGATGAAAGATTACCAATAATCTAGCAAAGGACACATTTTGAATCAAAAACCGCTGGCAGGAAACAAAAAATGGCTGGGACTTTCTGAAGCATTCTGGAAAGAGCTCAAAATTCTCACCATATTGATCATTGTCGCATTGACCATCAAGGCAACGCTTGTTGAAATTTATGTGGTGCCCACCGGTTCAATGGAAAAAACCATCCTGACAGGCGATATGCTTATTGGAAACAAGTTTGTGTACGGTATGAGAACCCCAACGCGGATTGGACTGATCTGGACTCGTCTGGGGTTTGATATTCCGTGGATTCGCCTTCCGGAGTTTAAGGAAATTGAAACCGGTGATGTAACCATATTTGAATTTCCTCGGGATCCATTTCAGAAATATGTCAAACGCTGCATTGGCACTCCCGGTGATGTTATCGCCATAAATCAGGGAGAAATCACGATCAATCAGGAGGTGATGGAACTGCCTCCCCAGGGTTTTTTTGACGGGGGTGTGAAATACAAGGCCGGACAGTCTCAGAATATTTTCTCCTATTTTGAAGGGAATCAGGACAACATAAAATCATTTGTTGTACCGCACAAGGGGATGGAAATTGATTTTCAGAATGTGGATGACTGGCCATCAGTGATCACTCTGCTGGTCCAGGACGGGAATGAGGTGACATTGAGAGAAAAGAAATTTTCAGTGATCGACCCCAAAGAGCTGGCCCGGATGAAGGGATTTCTGAAGTATAAGTTTCTGGGTTTGTTCAATTCAAATAAATTGGCCGTTAATGCCAGACAGCTTGATGAGCAGCGGAGGTATATCCGTGAACTCATTGAAGACAACCGCCGTCAGAACATATACAATCCATGGGAAATTAATTTTAAACCCTCAGATTCCAACCTGGTTTATCAGAACCTGAAGGTGAACGGGAAGTTGGTGTCTGATATGAAGTCCTATATGTTAAAGCATGATTTTTATTTTTTTGTGGGAGACAATCGCAATAACAGCTTTGATTCCCGGTTTTGGGGGTTTGTACCGGATACTCAGATTCTGGGAACGCCGCTGCTTTCACTGGTTAATCTGTTTAAATTTAAACTTCGACTTAAAACAATTTCTTAGTTAAATTTAGCCATGTTATCGTTATTGGCTTTTGTTTTAAAATTATTCCTGGGTGCACTTCTGGGCGGATTTCTGGAGTTTTCTTCGGATGCCAAAAACCAGCGCAGCAATGTCACTGCCGCTGCCTTTATTGGTTTGTCCGCAGCAGCTCTGCTTCATGTGGTTTCCGTCATCGTTGAAGTGAATCAGGGACTTGCGCTCGGATTGGGGATTTTTACATGTGTCTGGCTGGCGCTGAACGTCACACCAGGCGAAGGATATGAAAGACGGTCGGTTCTGGTCTCCATCGCCATTTCAGGGGCTTTGGTTGGAGCTGCACATATCCTCGTGGCAATCGTGTATGCGGTAGTTGCCAAAGTGATATTTTATGCAGGAGCCCGATACTTCTCAGATTCTGCCGGTAATGATGAAACAAACTTGATGTAAAGTTTTGAAAATATCATTGTATTGTTGGCCGAATAGTAAAAAATTTAATGCCTGTTTTTGAATGAAATTCAGCAAGGTTTTATCAACACAAAGTAAGGACCAGACATGCAAAGAGCAATTTGGATTGTCACCTTTCTAATCATTTTAGCGGGTGCTTATTATTGGTTTGTGATTCATGAAGAAAGTGTAGTCGCCGTACAAAAGATAGCCGACCGCAATGAACTCCTGTCGGACAGCATCAATGTGGCAACTGAACTGGAAAGACGCCTGGAATTAAGGTATATCGGGCACGGCAAACACCTTAAGGAAATTCAGGATGAGTATCGGGCCCATTATGAATCATATGTGGCAAAAATGGACTCCATTAATTCCGTCTTTACCGACATCAATTTTAAGATTGAACAGCTGGAAGAAAGTCTGACCAGAAAAATCAACCGTGTTCAGGATGATTTGACATCTCTGAGTGATTCATTTGAAAGTTATAAAAGGACGAAAAACCGCGAGACCAGGGACATCCAGTCTGATATTACCGGGTTGAGAGATCGCCTATCCGGTATTGATGACCAACTTGTCCGGATTAAAGAGAAAGTCAAACTGGAAGACTAAAGATTCTGCGGTCCGACAATTACCGTAATTAAGACGTAACATTGTGAGTTTTAGGATTCAGAAGGGGGAATGAACATTCTCCCTTCTTGCTTTCACAGAGAATCCATTTACTCACATTTCATCTGTTGAACTGATATAATCCGAGGTAAAAAAATGTTGAAAAAGTATATTGCGGCAGTATTCATGGTCTTAGGTCTCTGTGTTGCTGCACCGGGACTGAACGAGACAATTCCCTTTGACCCTTCAATTGTCACAGGACAGCTGGAAAATGGACTTACCTATTTTATCAAGCATAATGAAAAACCCGCCAACAGAGCCGAACTTCGACTGGCGGTCAGTATAGGTTCGGTTGATGAGGAAGAAGATCAGCGGGGGCTGGCCCATTTTCTTGAGCATATGTGCTTCAACGGAACGGAACGGTATCCTAAAAATGAACTGGTTGATTACCTTGAATCCCTTGGAATGGGATTTGGACCGGATCTGAATGCGTACACCGCCTTTGATGAAACCGTTTACATGATTCAGATTCCAACCGATGATCCCCAGAAATTCCGCTCCGGCGTAGAAATACTCAGTGAATGGGCGGGTTTTCTGACGCTGGATCACAATGAGATTGACAAAGAGCGCGGTGTGATCATGGAAGAATGGCGGCAGCGCCGCGGTGCCAGTGCCCGTATTTTTGATGAACAGTTCCAGGTTCTAGTCAAGGATTCAAAATATGCGGAAAGAATTCCCATCGGACTTCCGGAAATCGTGGAAAACTGTCCCTACGAACGTCTGGAATCTTTTTACCGCAAATGGTACCGTCCGGATCTGATGGCAGTTATGATGGTGGGTGATTTTGAGACAGATCAGGCTTTGGATATGATTATGGAACTGTTTGGCCGTATTCCTTCACCAAACCAGCCTCAAGCACCAGGATTCTATGAGGTACCGAAACACAAAGAACCACGGATTATCATTTCATCCGATCCTGAAGCGTCACGGGCAACAGCAACCATCACCTACAAGCAGGATGTGCAGGTATCTGAAGTGATCGGTGATTATGTGAATGATCTGAAGGAAAGCCTGTATTTTGACATGTTCAATCAGCGGCTGCGTGAACGGATTCGCGATGAGGATCAGCCGTTTGCCAGCGCCTATTCCGGAAAAAGCAAGTATGTTGAATCTGTTGAATTTACCATGCTGTATGCAAATGCATCTCAAAACGGTATCAGTGGTGGAATTCATGATATCCTTTGGGAAGTTCGTCGCGTTCAGCAGTTCGGATTCCTGGAATCAGAGTTGAATAGGGCGAAGGATCGGATGTACAGTCAGATTGAAAAGGCCTTTAATGAGCGGGATAAAACCGAAAGTCGAAAACTGATTCGGGAACTGGTGGGTCATTTCCTTGAAAATGAACCTGTCCCCGGAATTGAATGGGAATTTTCGCTTGCAAGTGAGATGCTTGGCAGCATAGCTGTTGAGGATGTGAACAGTCTCACGGACACCCATTTTCCGAAACACAGCATGGTAATACAGATATCCATGCCGGAAGAAGATGAGATGGAGAAACCCAGCGAGGATGATCTGACTGCCATGCTGGCACAAATGGACACCTGGCAGGTTCAGCCATATAAGGATGATATCTCGGATCAGCCATTGCTGAATGAAATTCCTGAACCGGGTATGGTGATCGGTGAAACCTGGCTGCGCGAGTTGGATGTGTACGAATGGCAGCTTTCCAACGGAGCCACCGTTGTGGCGAAACCCACAACATTTAAAAATGATCAGATACTTTTTACCAGCTTTGCACCCGGCGGCGGCTCAATGGCTTCCGAAACCGATTACCGGTCGGCAGTGCTGTCATCCGCAATTGTTATGGAATCCGGTATGGCCGACTTCACACTTCCTCAGCTGGAGAAAATGCTGTCCGGAAAAATTGTTGAGGTCGGTCCGTTTATCGATGATTATTATCACGGATTTCGCGGAAGCAGTACAACAAAGGATCTGGAAACTGCTCTGCAGATTTTGTATGGACGCTGGACGTCACCGAGAAAAGACAAAAGTGCGTTCGAAAATTTGATGGCCCGTTACAAATCATTTGTAGAAAACAGGGTAAACAGTCCGGAATTTCAATTTAATGACCTTGTGTTCCGTACGAACTACAGTGATCATTATGCCATGCAGAACTGGTCAGTGGATATTTTGGAGCAGGTGGATTTCAATACGTCACTGGACTTTTACCAAAAGGCTTTTTCCAATCCTGGGAATTTCACATTTGTGTTTGTGGGCGCATTTGATATCGATGAACTTAGAGAGATGGTTGAAACTTATATTGGCAGTCTGCCGGTAAATTCAAAGGCTGTCACGCATGCCCGGGATATGAAAATCAAATTTCCCAGAAAGCGTCAGAATAAAATACTGAAAATGGGAGTTGAGCCAAAAAGCAAAACCCGTATCACTTTTTATAAACCTCTGAAGGATGATTTTGATGAAATGTTTGTGCTGAATGCCGTCACCGAAATCCTGGAGGTTCGCCTGAGAGATATTTTGAGAGAAGAAATGGGAGCCACATACTACGTGGGTTCCGGATCGGCCAATATGCTTCCTGCGTCAAAATTTGCGACGACCTATGTTGCCTTTGACAGCAATCCGGAAAATGTTGACGAAATGGTATCTGTCGTTTTTGAAGAAATTTCCAAAATGAAAAAGGATCTTGTTGAGCCGCATGAAACGGGAAACATTGTTGAAAAGTATCTCAAGGACAGGGAAACCAAATTGGAATCAAACTACTACTGGATGAATTCAATTCAATCCTGCCTGAAACATGGCGTAGATCCCCACGATATTCTGAAAAGGGACGAACGAATTCGGTCACTGACCCCGGAAGCCGTGAAAAAATCCGTAAAAAAATACTATCCTAAGAAAAAACATACCATCATAAGTCTATACCCGGAGGATTGGGAAGGTTAGCAGCAATATTGTATTTTGCCCCGGTCTGTTATTCGCTGAATTGCAGACCGGTTTTGATTATCAGTGGACAGATGTCTCTAAACATTCAATGGGCTGCAGTTATAAAAATGTCAGGAGGTACCGCGGTGATGAAACTTGAGCAGTGTGTGGGGGATATTGTATTCGTTTCTTTCAGAGATCCGGAACGCTTTCGAGAAGTCGGTTTTGTGGTTAAATCAGGCCATTTCATGGTAAAGGGATTTGATCAGTTTGGAATCTGGCTGGCCCATCCCGGTTTGGTGCTGGTTGTGTCAGAAGATTCAAAAGGCCGGCCCCTGCCCCCGGATAAACATAAGAAATCCCGAATTGAAGCCACATTTCTGGCGACTTGGGACAATCTGGAGGTCATGATGCATTATCCGGACAGGGAAGGATTTGACTTTCCAAGTGAATTTGACAAGAAAATCGGTTTTGAAATACATGCACCGGAATAAAAATCGATTCACTGGCTGGGAATGCCTGGCCGGGATACAGAAGCATCCATATATACCAGACATAAGCGGAGGGCGGCAGCCATGATACAAGGTACAGTAAAAGTATGGGATTCCATTAAAGGATGGGGTTTCATTGAAGATGATGACGGGTACGATTTTTTTCTGCATGTTGAGCAAATACGAAAAGGACAGAAACTCAGAGTAGGTGATCGTGTTAATTTTGACGTCAGCGAAACGCAACGCGGTCCCACTGCAGAAAATGTCAGTAAAGTTACCGGCAGGTAGTTCAGGTTTATTCAAACAGTTTTTCGTGCGGTACTCCGTGGATTGGGAATTTCAACTGAACGTCTGTAAAAAACCAGCTGGTTGATAATTTTGGTGAACTTGCCAAATAGAGAAAGGAGGACAGACCTCCTTTCTTTTTAGCCCGGAAGTTTCATGAAACCTTCTGGTGATATGATGATAATGGTCAATTCGGAAAAGTAAAAATTCTACACAATTTATGCGTGACTAACCTTTAGGCTTTTCCGTTAAAGAACCCATGGGATTCACGTTCTCCAAGGCATATAAAGAGAAAATGTGTAAAATTGTACTGGTCAGTACGTTGAGTTGCATTTAACAACCCCCGTCCTCAGGACGTGGTTATGGCCAAAGGGCTGTGCCTGGTGTAAATGCGTAATAAAAAATTGCGGTGTATGGCAGAAATCTGGCTTAAAGCCAACCGCCTTTGATGGTGGATAGTCAGATTTCAGCAATTTTTTTACAACATTTTTCGAATAGAATTGAAAATCCGTCTTCTGACGGACAAGTGTAACAGGGTGCATTCCCCGCCGCTTGTTGAAAATTCAGCCATTTGGCGTGGCAGGGAGATTCATTGCGTCAGAAGAAATGGCATTGTGCAGTAGAGATCGCGGACTGTGAGAAAGGCGGTTCGGGGTTAAAGCCAACCACCTGTGATGGTGGATAGTCAGATTTCAGCAATTTTTTACGTTAACTTTTATGGATTCCGAGTTTCTAAGCCGCCGATGATGATGACCGACCGGGAACTTATCGAAGATTTCCTCAGAGGCAATGAACAATCATTTAATGACCTGATACGGAAACACCAGGCATGGGTTGTGAATTTTGTTATGCAGACGATCAGCATCAAGGAAGATGCGGAAGATATTGCACAGGATGTTTTTGTAAAAGTGTATTTTGCTCTGCCAAAGTTCCGTTTTGAATCTGAATTCAAAACCTGGCTGTACCGCATTGTCATCAACCGGATGAATAATTTTTTCAGGAAGCAGAAACTGCTGAACTGGTTTGGAGCGGAAATGCCGGCAGAGCCGGTAGATGCACCTTCAGAAAATAACGATGACCATCGCAGGGAATTGACTGCAATGGTAAATCGACTGCCGCGGGTGCAGAGAAATGTGACCATACTGAGATCCTTCCAGCAGATGAGTTTCAGACAGGTGGCTGCGGTGCTGAACATCACCGAAAATTCTGCCAAAGTCTCATTTCATAAAGCCAAAAACAATTTAAAAAGGATGACCGATGGACAACATGTCAGCAGATGATTTTATCCGGGGTGTGCATCAGAAAATAAATCGAAAAAAACAGTATCGGGTCATTACAAATACCACTGCTGTGGTGCTCATGACGGCAGTTATTGGATTTCTGTCACTTCAGCGGTTTTATAATAATACCCCAGGAGCAGACTGGGCGGATATCCCACAGATTCAGACAGTGTATGAATGGGAGTTGTATACGGATGTTGAATCTGAACAGGCCTGGGAGTATCTCATTGACGAACTCAGCCTGGATGAATTGATGGAACTCCTGGAGAGTTTCGAAGATATTGCCTGGATTGAATCTATTCGAATGGAGGGCTAATTATGAGAAAAACACAACCGTATATCCATTTAATGTTTTTGGTTATGCCAGTATTGCTTGTTGGATTGTGGGCACAAGATCGCCCATCCGGGAAAGAAATGCGCATCATGAAGAAATGGAAAATGATTGAGTACCTGAATTTGGATGAGACTCAGTCAGAACGATTTTTCCCGAGAGTTAATGCACTGGAAAATAATCTTGAAAATATTCGGGAACAGCAGACAAGTCTGCGCAATCGGCTTCGTAATCTGAAAGATGAAGATCATGTCGACTATCAGCAGATCAATGATCTGAATGATGAGATTTATGATCTGGAAGAGGAAGCAAACCGAATGATTCGAGAACATATGCGAAATGTTGATGATATATTGTCTCCCGAGCAGAAAGTGAAATACACCATTTTTGAAGATGAATTTAAAAAACAAATTAAAACGAAGGTATCTGAACGTACCCAAAGCGGCAAACGTCCATTTGGTAAGAGAAAATAACATGCAGTAATCTCGCAGCCAACTGGTAAAGAAAGGTGATCACATGAAAAAAGTACTGTTTATTCTCTTCCTGACATTCCTGGTCAGCGGATGTTATACCGTTGTACGGCCTCCGGCTTCTGCTGAACCGCCTGACAGCGACAACAGTGACCGGGAAGAATACATCATTTACAATGAGTACAATTATGTCCATCCCAGATACTACCATGATCACAGACGCTTCAGAAGATCGTTTTGGAGCGATCCATTCTGGGATCCGTACTATTACGACTACAATTACTATTATTACAATGACTGGTGGTACTGGGATCATTATTACTACGGACACGGATACAGTTACGGAGGCGGCGGCGGAGACAGTGACGAGCCACAGCCCCGACGAACTCGTCCAATTGACCGGAATGACAGTGGGGACGCATACGGCATCGGCGGCAGCAGCAGCGGCGGAAGCTATTACAGCAGCGGTAATGATAACATCAATTATTACAATGCCGAAAATCCCGATGAAGAGCAGGATGACAGCAATTCCGGTTACGCACCGACCCCCACTTATCGCACAGGCACGGTTGTCACGAAAGATCAATCCTCAAAGTCAGCCGGATCGGAAGAAAAAAAGAACGATTCAAGCAGTTCCGGATCGAACAAATCAAGTTCAAAGAAAAATGACAGTAAAAAGCGTCGGAAAAGCAGAGGACGTGTATGACGAAAATGAGTATGATTTTCCTGCTGCTTCCAGCGTTGCTGGGAGCGCAGAATTATCTGGATGCCCTGCGGCCGTTCTACGGTTTTCAGAGTGTTCAGCCGCTTAACATCGCAATTGGCAACAGTACCGTTGCCGCCGGACAGGTTATTCCCGGCTTTACCAATAACCCGGCCAGTTGGGGAATGCATCGATTTACTTCGCTGCAGACCGGATTCAATCTTTCAAATTTTGAATCTGGTTCAAAAAACCTTACCGGCAGCGGGTTCAGCGGCGTTGGGTTTACGCTCCCGGTTCAGGTCTATCGCGGAAGTCTGTCGTTTGGCGGTGGAATCTTTCAGGATTTGGACTTCAGCACCCGCTACGGCAATTCCCAATACACCTATAACGAAGAAGGCGGCATGTATAAAACCGTATTTGGATTTTCAGTTGAATATTCAGAGAATTTCTTTGTTGGTGCAGATATACAGTATTATCGTGGCGGGGATGAAATGATTCGGTTTTACGACAGTGACAGCACTGATTATCTGGATATGGATTACAAAGGCTGGAGTGCATCGCTGGGTGCAATCCACCGGGTTTCACCCATGGTTCAGATCGGAGCTGCCATCCAGCTTCCAACGGCAATTTGGGCAGATGAAACATTTACGTTTTCCAATCACCTGGACCCTGACGACTATGCTATATGGAATTCAGACTATAAACTCACCCGGCCCATGCAGGTATTTTTCGGCGCCAGCTTTCTCCACCCCATCATCAATATTTTTTATCAGGGAGATTGGACCGACTGGACCAATTTGAAATTTGAAGGGGATAATATTTTTGTTGATAATCAGCCGCTGGATGTGATTATTGATGAAGAAATCAGAGAAAACATGCAGACAACGCTGTCCCATCATCTGGGTTTTGCGTTTCACATTCCACAGATGCCCCTGCATTTTTACGGGGGATATCAATACCTGGAAATTCCCTATAAGAGCTTTTATGAGTCTGACATGCGGGAATCTGTCAGCGCCGGTATTTCATATTTGATCAGTCAGCAGGTCAGCCTGCAATTTGGCCAAACCCGGTATTTCTGGGATTACCTTGGAGAAGAAGAAACATATACCCAAACCGCCTTTGGACTGACACTCCATTATTAATCATGATTCATGATGCATCACGCATGATTGAGCAGGCCCCGCTTCGGCGGGGTTTGTATTTTATGATGATCATATCTGCCGAATTTCCAAACCTGACATAGCAGTATTTCAAATTGACTGCCGGGAATTACTGTCCGGCGGATCAGGAATTTCCATAGTAATATTAGAGAACATCAGATCCGTATGCATCTGCCTGCCCGCCCTTTCAAAGCAATAGGCTGACAGAATCTGTATTCATTCCATTTTCCATGCTGAAGGATATAATTGATCACCGGACGCGGGTAATTTTCCGGGTTTTATTTCATCCTGAAAAAAATTTCACCGGTGGTAAATTACTTTGCTTGAATCGATGATGGTTCTGTATGTTGAGTTTTCACAGGAGTCTGAAGCATAATGGGCAAAATCTGTATTAACAATCTGAAACTCTTTGGATATCACGGATGTCTGGTTGAGGAAAATAATCTCGGCCAATGGTTCGAAATCGATGCGGAAATTCTGACGGATATTCGTGAAGCAGGCCGAACCGACAAACTGGAAAATACCGTTGATTACAGGGAAGTGATCAAGTGCATTTCGACCGTATTTGCTGAGAAAAAGTATCGCCTGCTGGAATGCCTCGCAACAGATATTGGCCACAGAATTCTGGAAATTAGGGGAATAACGGAAGTCTCCGTGACAATTCGGAAACCGCAGGTTCCCGTGGATGCCGTACTGGACTGGGTATCTGTTTCCGAGACAATGAGGAAGGTATAATGGGTCAGGTGTTTTTAGCGCTTGGATCCAATCTGGGCAATCGTTTAAATCATCTGCAAACCGGTCTTGGTGAGCTGGAAATGCTGGGATGCACGATTTTCAGGGAATCTCCGGTGTATGAAACTCCGCCGATGTATTATCTGGACCAGAACAAGTTTCTCAACCAGGTTGTTGAAATGGTTACATCCATGACTCCGATGGAACTGTTGGTCGCGGCCAAACAGGTAGAGCGCACGAACGGGCGCATCGAAAAAACATTCAGAAACGGTCCGCGCACTCTGGATATTGATATTCTGTGTTTTGACGCTCTGACACTGAGTGAACGACTTCTGGTCATTCCGCATCCTAAAATTGCAGAGAGACGGTTTGTGCTTCAGCCCTGGAATGATATTGCACCTGGGTATATTGTGCCAGGATTGAACAAGACCGTTGCACAACTGTTGACAGATACTTCGGATTGTTCAAAAATTTATCGGTATCATACCGACTTAATAAGTGAAATACAATGAAATCTGCATATTATATCGCTATTGAAGGCACAATCGGTGTAGGCAAAACCAGCCTCGCCAAAATACTCACTGACCGTCTGGATGCCAGACTGATTGTTGAAGAGTTTGAGGAAAATCCGTTTCTGGCTGATTTCTACAGAAAACCAGAGAGGTTTGCATTTCAGACGCAGCTGTTCTTCCTGCTGTCCAGATATCGACAGCAGCTGGAACTTCAGCAAATGGAGCTTTTCACAAAAGCGATCGTGTCAGATTATATGTTTGCCAAGGATCGGCTGTTTGCATCGCTGAATCTTGATGACAAGGAAATGTCCCTTTACAATTCCGTTGCCAATTTGCTGGAAAAAAATATTACATACCCGGATTTAGTCATATTCCTGCAGTCGGATACGGATCGGCTGATGGCCAATATTCGAAAACGCGGCCGGGAATATGAGGTAGATATGGATTGGAAATACATTGACGCGTTGAATCAGATATACAATGAATATTTTTTCAGATATGATAAAAGTCCGCTGCTGATAATAAATACGAACGATATTGATTTTGTGAACAATGACGAAGACCTGGAAGAAATTCTGAATTTCATTCGAACGCCCAGCAAAGGTACAAAGTTTTTCAATCCGATCAAGAGCATGTACTAGAGGATGTATGGGTAAAATTATTATTCTGGGATTGGTCTTATGGATGGCCTATACATGGCTAAAGGGTTTTCTAATCAAGAATGACCACCCGGACCGCATGTTCAAACGGCCTAGGCAGAGCAAAAACGGAAAGTCTCAGAAAGCAGGAATGGATATTCAGGATGCCGAATATGAGGAAATAGAATGAAAGCTGTTCGCATTCATACGCATGGTGACACGAAGATGCTGAAAGTAGAGGATCTGACGGAACCTGTCATTTCCCCGGACAAGGTGAAAATTCAGATCAGGGCTGCTTCGCTTAACCATCTGGATATTTGGGTGCGGAGGGGAATTCCAGGATTGTCACTGCCTTTGATCATGGGCTCGGACGGTGCCGGAGTTATCACAGAAGTTGGAAGCAGTGTATCAGGTTATCAGGTTGGAGACGAAGTGGTGATCCAGCCGAACTGTTTCTGCGGCAGCTGCCCATCCTGCCGGGCCGGGATGGAAAATTACTGCACTGACTATGGCATCATCGGAGAAACAGAACAGGGGGTTCAATGTGAATATACGGTACTGGACCCAATTAATGTCTATTCGAAACCGGACCATTTGAGTTTTATCGAAGCAGCTTCGATGCCATTGGTTTTTCTGACGGCTTATGAGATGCTTGTACCAAGGGCAGGGCTGAAGGGCGGTGAGAATATCCTGATTTACGGCGGTACATCCGGTGTTGGCAGTGCAGCGATTCAGATTGCCAAAGACATTGGGGCAAAAATCGCTGCAACGGTTGGCAGTTCCCACAAAATGGATGCAGCATACGAGATGGGCGCGGACCATGTGGTGGATCACAGCAGCCCGGACTGGATCGGAGATCTTCGGAAATTCTGTGGTCGCGGCGGGTTCAGCGTAATATTTGAACATGTTGGGAAAGCTACATGGGATGCCAGCATGAAACTGCTGGGTAAAGGGGGAAGACTGGTTACCTGCGGAGGAACGACAGGCCCTTTCGTAACAATCGATTTACGCCATCTGTTTATGAAACAGCAATCTATACTCGGTTCAACAATGAGCTCGATGACGTCCTTTCGGACTGTGATGAAAAAAATCAATGAAAAGCGGTACCGGCCGTTTGTCGATCAGGTATTTCCATTCAGTAAAATCAGGGAAGCTCACAGCTGGCTTGAGAACCGCCGACAGATCGGGAAAGTTGTTGTGGTTCCTGATTAGGAACAGGAGGATGGATTAAATGAAGATGCCGGAAAAACATGTATTCATCTGTACAAATGAAAGAACACCCACCGGACCAAAGCAGAGCTGCGGAATGGCAGGGGGGCACGATATCCGGATTGCTCTGAAAAAGGAACTTGCCAGAAGGGGGATGCTGTCACAGGTCCGCTCCAGCAAGTCAGGCTGCCTGGGCACCTGCGAGATGGGGCCGACAATGGTCATTTATCCGCAGGGAGTCTGGTATAAAAGGGTGAAGGTGGAAGACATACCGGAAATCGTGGAAAAAACCATCATTCGGAATCAGATCATAGACCGGCTCATTTTCAAACAGCAGGATTGGATCACATGTCGGGGAGAGACTCCGCAAAATGTAACCGATGATGATAAGGGGGCAGGTCAGTGAGATTTATCCTGTCAGTATCATTTGCTCTCTGCATTCAGATTATATCCGCTGCCGGGCATCATGGAATTGCTTTCCGCATGTATGAAGAGGGGACCGCACTGCAGTATTCCTTTACCAGCTATTTCACACAGGTTTGGCACGGTAACTTTACAACCGGCATTCATTTTGAGCAGGACGGGCGTGCCATTGATCCTTTCACGGGGGAGGAATATCCCAGGCGGCAGCGAACGTTTCTCCCTGTAATAATTGGGATTGAAAGAGTGCTTTTTCAGGATTCTATGGCTGGAAGTTTCCGTCCGATTCTGTTTGCCGAAGCAGGTGAAGTCGGAGATTTTTCCGGAAAGCGGTTTTGGGATCGGGAAATAGTCTGGACTCCCATGTTTGCTGCAGGCGCCGGAGTACAGTTCACGGCAGGCAGCACACGGAACCGTATGACAATCGGGCGCTTGAGCAGCAGACAGCTTGAGGGAAACATCGTCATGGAATTGACCATATACTGGAAGTAAAGGAGTATTTATGGATGGATGCATTTTTTGTAAAATTATCAACAGGGAAATTCCAGCGGATGTCATTGCTGAGTCGGAGACTGCCCTGGCATTCAGAGATATCAATCCCCAGGCACCGGTGCATTTTCTGGTTATCCCCAAAAAGCATATAGCGTCCGCACTGGATTTGGAACAGCACAAAACGGTTTTGAATGAGTTATCGGAACTGGCCGTTCAGGCTGCCAGGCTGGAAGGAATTGATAATTCCGGATTTCGATGGATTATTAATACCGGTAAAGAGGGCGGTCAGGATGTTGACCATCTTCATATGCACGTTCTCGGCGGTCGCCGACTGACCTGGCCACCGGGATAAATATTCATTTTCTCTTAAAAAAAATTGGCAGATACTGATCAAATTTACAGGAATTCCTGCGGAATCTGAATGTATATATCAAAACTTAATATTCACGGCTTTAAATCTTTTCTGAACAAAACCGAACTGACATTTGGTGAAGGAATCACAACGGTCGTAGGTCCGAACGGGTGTGGTAAGTCCAATATTGTTGATGCCATTCGATGGATTCTTGGTGAACAGAAAATCAGAACACTTCGCACAACCAAAATGGAGGATGTGATTTTCAACGGCGCTAAGTTCCAGAAACCGCTGGGATTTTGTGAGGTTTCGCTGACTATTCACAACAACAAAGGCCGTTTGCCGATTGAATATACCGCTTTGGAAATCACCCGGCGCTATTACCGCAGCGGGGAGAGCGAATACCTGATGAACCGTGTTCCCTGCCGACTGAAAGATATCACCAATCTCTTTCTTGATTCGGGGATGGGTGCCGATGCTTATTCGGTAATCGAACTAAAGATGATCGATTCCATCCTATCGCAGAATCCTGTGGAAAGACGCCGTCTTTTTGAGGAAGCAGCCGGTATCAATCATTATAAAATGCAGCGCCAGTCTGCAATCCGGAAGCTGGAGACCACGCGCACCGATCTTGATCGGATTCGGGATATCATCTCAGAGGTGGATACAACGGTGCGGAATCTGCGTCTCCAGCTGAAAAGGTTCGAACGCCACAAAAAACTCAGTGCTCAGCTTGAATCATCCGAGATCCTGCTGGCACAGGCGCGCATCCAAATGCTGGACCAGAAACTGCATCCGCTGCAGGAGAAAGAACAGATAAAGCGGAATGATCACCAGCGCATGAGCGGACAGATGGACTTGGATGAGTCCCTGGTTGAAAATCTGAAAAGAGACCATGATAATTCAAAACAGGATCTGGAACTGGCTACTCGCCAGCTGAGAGAACTGGAATCCGGACTTCAGGACGTCAACAGCAGTCTGCTGGTAGCAATTGAACAGAAAAAAGCCCATGAGCTGCGTATTCAACAGTATGCAGATGAGAAAATTCAGACCAGTTCCCGCATTGACACACTTGCAGAACAAAACCTGGAGCTGAATGAGAAGCTGAATTCCATGACGCCGCATATTGAGCAGATACAGGACGAATTCCGCAAAAAGAAAACGCAGTTTGAAAAAATTGAATCGGAATATGACAGTATTCAGGCTGAACTTAATACTGCCCGCAGCCGCTATGATACCCACCTCAGAAATCTTCGAAACAGCGAAGGAGAGTTCCACCGCACCAAAGCAATACTCGACGAAAAGCAGAGTCAACTGGGCAGCATCCAGGAAACCCGAGAAGTAAATGGTAAGAAACGTGGAACGCTGTCTCTTGATCTTGCGGCGGTACAACAGAAAATCAAAGAACAGGAACGTGTTAACGGACAGATAACCCTGGAACTGGAGAAACTTCAGGAGACACAGACCGGGCTGGAAGATGTCATTGTTGACAAAAAAGAACTGCTGTTAAAAAAACGCGGTGAACTGAGCCAATGCGAGAATCAGCACAAATTTCTGAAAAACATCGTTGTACGTCATGAGGGAAAGGCTCCCGGTACGAAATATATCTGTGAGCATCCTCAGGAGTTTGACGATGTTCAGGGACTGATTTCTGACGTGCTGACTGTGGACCAGGATTATCGGAAAGCTGTTGAGACAGCATTAGGCGATGTTATTAATGCCGTCATTGTAACGGATTACGAGGCTGCCTGCAGGATTATTGAACAACTTCATAACATCAATCCGGATTATAATGTGGAGTTGGTCCCGCTGGCGGAAATTCCTGACATTGAACCAGTCCTCGGTGCCGAATCCCATCCTCCGCTGAGTGATTTTATTCAGTGTGGTGATGAATATAAAAAATTATTCCGTTTTCTGCTTGGACATATCGTTGCTGTGGAGCACCCGCGGGAGGTGGATATCCGGCAGAATTATGAAACGGCGTGTGGCTGGGTCACTATGGATGGAGAGGTGATGGGACAGCTTCCGATCGTAAAATCCGGCAAACCGCAGATTGAACCCATCATCGGCCGCAGTCAAAAAATACAGAAACTGTCCGATCAGGTTTCAATTCTGAAAGACGTTATCGTCCAGCTGAATGAAGATATTCGAAAAACCAGCACGGACGCGGATGATATTCGAAAAAAAGTCAGCCAGAAATCTCTTGAACTGGATAAGCAGGTTCAGCAGCTGAATATCTGCGACAGGGACTGTTCACGCCTGCAGTATTCTGAAACTCATTTGACGGATACCATCAAAGCGCTGGACCGGCAGTATCTTGAACAAAAATCGCTGATCGGGCAGTTTGGCGACCGTTATAACACGCTGGGTCAGGAAATTCGTGAACTGCAGTCTGAATCTGCCCGGCTCAAGAATGTCCTGGAAAACACACAGAAAAAAACCGAGGTGTTTCAGCAGGAGAGAAATCGCCATCAGCAGCAGCTGCAGGATGCCAGAATTCAGCTGGTTGAAGTCCAGAAAGAGCAGGAGGGCTATCGGTATCGTTTGAGAGCAACAGAAGATCAGAAGGAGGAGCTTCAGCGGCGTATTCGAAAGATTCAGGCAGAAACTGAAACACTTATAAAAAAGGTCGAATATCTGTCCCAATCCATCAAATCCAGTGAGGTTCAGAAAAATGGACTGCTGAAGGACCGCGATCAGAAACTACGCGACCGAAACAGTCTGGAAGAACGATATAATAAATTGTATGAAGAACTTCAGAATCTTCAGCATAGAATTCGCCATCAGCAGAAGATCAGGGAAGATAATCTGCAGCAGATCCAGCAATTTGAGATTCAGATTGCTGATCTGAAAAAGGAAAAAGAATTCATTGTTCAGCGAATTCAGGAGAAATACCAGTGCGGGGTTCCCTCGCAGGTTTTGAATCTGGATGAAATCAATGTGGATGAATTGAGCGGTTCAATTGAATCGATTGACCGTTCGCTGGCACGGATCGGACCTGTCAATATGGCGGTCGAAGACGAGTACAATCGGGAAAATGAACGGCTTTCATTTCTCCAGGACCAGCTTTCGGATCTGGTGGAAGCAGAATCCGATGTCGTCAAAACCATTGAAGAAATTGATGGTGAAGCCCGATCTAAGTTTCGTGAGACCTTTGCCAAAGTTTCTGAGAATTTCAAAAATACGTATGCGATGTTTTTCGAAGGCGGGGAAGCCCACATTCGTCTGAGTGGATCGGAAGATCCGCTTGAAGCGGAAATACAGATTATCGCCCGGCCTCCCGGGAAAAAAACCCAGACACTGCGAATGCTTTCTGCAGGAGAAAAAGCCCTCACTGCAATAGCAATGCTTTTTGCCATCTACCTTGTGAAACCCAGTCCCTTCTGTATTCTGGATGAGGTAGATGCACCGCTGGACGACAATAACATTGGAAAATTCACCTCGGTACTGCGGCAGTTTTCAAATGAAACTCAGTTTATCGTTGTCACACATAACAAGCTGACAATGGAGGAAGCGGATTATCTCTATGGCGTGACTCAACAGGAGGAAGGTGTATCCACAGTGGTTTCCGTCAATTTCAGAGATAATCCTGTATCAGAATCCGCAACTGCCTGACGGAGAATCAAGCAGCAGCGAATAACCGGTCGCTCATTGATTTATCATAAACCAGGGTATTGCACTGCATTGGCTGCCGGATGCTCAGAAGAAATCGAATTCTGGATATTTCATAGCGCTGGACTGTGATGTACGCCAAGGAAATATAATTGTAATGAACGATGTCAATTCAATTCTAACCGGTCTGTTTCATTCAGCAGAAAATCTGCTTTTTCCCCAATTCTGCAGTCAATGCGGTAAACTCCTATCATCAGAAGAAACCGCGGTTTGCCGAGACTGTCTGGATCTGATTGACTCATCCGGACTGGGCAATTGGATCATGCATATTACAACCCGTCGAAACCTGGATTTTGCTTTTTCGGTTTTCTGGTTTGATCGGCTGCTACAGGAACTGATACACCTCATTAAATACCAGAATCGAACAGACATCATCCAGTTGCTGACCGATCTGGCTGCGCATCGAATGGGGGATGATGTGTCTTCGGCAGTTCCGAATGTGCTGATTCCTGTTCCGCTGCACCCGGTAAAGTATCGTGAGCGGGGTTTCAATCAGGCAGAACTGATTGCCCGCCGCTTCGGTAGATTTCTCAAAGTGCCTGTGAATTCGAAAATACTGACCCGAAAACACTGGACGCGGTCACAAACACAGCTTTCGGCTGCAGAGCGCAGGGAAAATACTCGAAATGCTTTTGCAGTAAAAAGACCGCTGGATGGAAAACGTGTTCTGCTGATTGATGATGTACTGACTACCGGTGCGACTGCAAGTGCCGGCGCGGCGGCACTGAAAAGGGCGGGTGCATCATGGGTGGGAATCCTGACCCTGTGCACGCCAAGGATCGATAAATCCGATCCTCCGCAGAGTGATCATATGAACAGTTGAAGTGACCTGACAGGATTCTGATACTTAACAGGTTTAAAAGAATTTGGAATTTGATTAATGATACTCTCAAATTTAGGGCTCAATTATTAGCATGAAACTATGAAAAAGCTTGCAGAAATAAAATTGAAGGACCAAAAGGTTCTGATACGTGTGGATTTTAATGTGCCTTTGCTGGATGGTGTGGTTGCAAACGATTTCCGGATTCGGGCCGCACTGCCGACCATAAAGCACTGTCTTGTACAGGGTGCTTCAGTCGTTCTGATGTCGCATCTGGGACGTCCAAAGGGAAAGGCAGTTCCGGAGATGTCCTTGGAACCGGTTGCAGAGGTTCTTGAAGAGTATTTGGGCTGCACTGTTCATTTTTCCGATGACTGCATTTCTGAAGACGCTGTTGAGTTTTCAAAGAGTCTGAAGCCCGGTGAAGTACATCTGCTGGAAAATCTTCGTTTTCATACGGGGGAAACCAAAAACATTCCCGAGTTTGCCAAAAAGCTTGCCCAGCACGGCAGCGTCTATATCAATGATGCATTTGGAACTGCTCATCGAGCCCATGCATCAAATGTCGGTGTTCTGGAGTATATGCCGGTAGCGGCGGCCGGAAAGCTTCTGGAAAAAGAACGAACCTATTTATCCGATGCCATACGAAATCCGGAAAAACCATTGGCTGTATTACTGGGCGGTGCAAAAGTCAGCGGTAAAATTGAGTTGATAAAGAACCTGATGAATACCGCCGATTCCATTCTGGTCGGTGGAGCAATGGCATATACGTTTCTGAAGGTTCAGGGGAAAAAAGTCGGCGGCTCACGAATCGATGATGAAAATCTGGACGTGGCGGAAGAGCTGCTGCAGTTATCAAAACAAAAAGGCGTAAATATTGAACTTCCCAGTGATGTGGTTGCAGCACCGGAAATTTCTGACGATGCCCCTTTCCGTGTAATTGATCTGGAGGAATTTGAAGACGATGAAATGGGATTGGATATTGGTCCGGAAACAGCCATGCGTTTCGGAGCAATCCTGTCTGATGCCAAAACCATCCTCTGGAACGGTCCGGTAGGTGTATTTGAATTAACCAATTTTGCCACTGGAACCCAGGCGATCATATCTGCCATTCAGGCCACCACAGAGATGGGTGCCGTTTCTATCGTGGGGGGTGGGGATACCGCAGCGGCCATTGAAGATTTCAACGGGCAGGAAGGATTTACCCATATTTCCACTGGCGGGGGTGCATCACTCGAACTTCTGAGCGGTGCGTATTTACCGGCGTTTAAAGTATTGGATGAAAATGAGTAGAAATCAGTTTTGCATTGCTAACTGGAAGATGCACAAGACCATTGATGAGGGTGTGTCATTTATAGAAAGTCTAAAGGACGGAGATGTGAAGGGGAATCCGGCGCAGCTGATGGTTTGCCCGGTGTATACTTCTCTGTTTTCGGTTGGACAGGCTCTCAAAGACACCGGTATTGGCCTTGGCGCGCAGAATATGCATTTTGAAGACAAAGGTGCATTTACCGGTGAGATTTCAGCCGGTATGCTCAAGGATTGCGAATGTGAATGGGTGATCCTGGGACATTCGGAAAGAAGGCATGTGTTTGGTGAATCCAATGAAATGATTCATCTGAAGTTAACCAAAGCCCTGAACAGCGGTCTAAAGCCCATCCTCTGCATTGGAGAAAAAATCGAAGAACGTGAAGCGGGTCAGACGGCTGAAGTATTAACGGAACAGCTGAAAACGGCGTTTCAGGGAATTGATAAATCGTCTCTGGGTGGACTGATCATTGCCTACGAACCGGTTTGGGCCATAGGAACCGGGAAAACTGCCACCACGGAAATGGTTGCTGAAGCCCATTTGCAGGTGCGGGAAATCATGAACACGCTGGGATTCAGCGGGAATGATATCCCGGTACTGTATGGGGGAAGCGTCAAACCGAATAATGCAGCAGAATTGAATGCAGTGGATGGCGTGGACGGGTTCCTGATTGGCGGAGCTTCTCTGGAGCCAAAAAGTTTTCTGGCTATATTTGATACATTTAAGTAGAGATTGAGGGAGAAACAAGCTTTGTTTTACGGATTGTTGTTGTTTTTATTTATCATCTGTTGTCTGTCGCTCATCGGGATTGTTTTGCTGCAGTCCAGCAAATCCGGTGGGATGGGAACTGCCATGGGCGGCGCTGCTGTCCAGGCTGCATTTGGCGGTCAGGGAGCGGATAAGCTGTTAACGCGGCTGACGGTTGGACTGGCTGCCGGCTTTATGATCCTTGCGATTATAATCAATTTGGTAGGAACCCCAGGTTCAGGTACAGCCGGTTCCGGTCAAAGTATTATTAGTTCAAGAGCCCAGTCTGTCAGCGGCGAACTTGCGGCACCTCTGGATTTTGCGCCAGATGCAGCACCGGAGGAAACTCCCGTCGAAGTTCCTGAAACAGAATGAGTTAATGCTGAAGTGGTGAAACTGGTAGACACGCTGTCTTGAGGGGGCAGTGGGAGAAACTCCCGTGCGGGTTCGAGTCCCGCCTTCAGCACCCAGTTTAATTAAGGAGTCGTATTGTGAAAGCGAATCTGTTGGTTCTGCTGCTGTTGTCTGCAGCACTTTTTTCCGCAACTAAAGATGAGGCTCAAGCCGCATTTGATGCCGGTAACTATGCAAATGCACAGACCATCATTACCGATGTTGTGAATGCCCAGCCCGAAGACGGAGCGGATGCAGGTGTGTACCGACTGGCAGCCGAAATCGAATTCAAAATGGATGAGCTGACTCAGGCAAGCGGTTACCTTAAAAAGGCCATAGAAATTGACGGAAAAAATGAGGAATACCGTGTATTTTGGGACAAACTGTATGAAATAAACAGTTTGATGGTTGATGGAAAACGGTCTGTTGACAGTTATTTTTATGATGAAGCAGTGGCATCCTATGACAGTGTCATTACCAAATACCCGGATTTCGCGCTGTCATATTACTGGAAAGGAATGGTTTTCAAACAGCAGGAGGATTACTCAACTGCAATTGAAAATTTCCAGCTTGCCAGTGATGCAAATCCTCATGTCGAAAAATACCAGCTGGCCATCCTCAGTATTGTAAAAGAACTTGTAAATATTGGCAATGATCATTTCAGACGCCGGGATTACGATGAGGCGATTGCCAGTTATCGTGAAGCACTTAAGTATAAACCGGACTTTATTGAAGCTTCCTTCCGTCTGGGGTATGCACTGTATAAAACCGATGATCTGGCTGGATCGGAACAGGTGCTTGAAACGGGTTTGAAAACAACTCCCGACCACTACACAAGCTGGAAACTGCTGGGTGATGTTAAACAGAAACTGTCAAAGACGAAATCCGATTCTGCAGAAATAAACGCATTGCTGGAGGCCGCCATCGAATCGTACAGCAATGCAGTGATGGCAAATCCCAATTATGACAAAGCATACTATGCAAAAGCCATGGTATTGAATTCCAATGGACGCAAAGACGAATCTGTGCAGGAACTGAAACTTGCCACACAGGTCAATCCGGAATACGCCAAGGCCTGGGAATTACTCGGTACGCTGTATAATGAAATGGAGAAATATGATGACGCAATTGACTGTTTCTCGAATGCAGTGAAATCCACCGATAAAAAATACAAAAAATTTGTCCCCTACTATC
This sequence comes from uncultured bacterium, assembly GCA_964527215.1. Classification (GTDB taxonomy): domain Bacteria; phylum Fidelibacterota; class Marinisomatia; order SCGC-AAA003-L08; family JACNLC01; genus CAZGNZ01. Next base: position 53,405 of record CAZGNZ010000001.1, read on the forward strand.
GGATGAGCGAAATTTATAATTTGCAGAAAAATTATTCTATGGCAAAGGAATCTGCAGAAACAGCCATTGATTTAAAAGACAATTATGCTCCGGCCTGGTTTGAACTGGGACTGGCTGAAAAATGTCTGGGTAATGAAGCTGCGGCCAAGTTCGCCTTTGAAAATTCCGGCAAGGACAAACAATGGCGGAAACCGTCAGAATTTCAACTGGAACACATTGACAAGCCATGTGAAGATTAAGGTCTTCAGATATCAACATTAAAGGGCGATATTTCGCCCTTTTTTCTTTTAGTTTATCACTATGTTACAAGCGGTTATTTTCGATTTAGACAACACCCTGCTTGATTTTATGAAAATGAAAAAGGAGGCGGTAATCGCCGCCACTCACGGGATGGTCGAGGCCGGTCTCCCGATGACACCGGAAGCAGCACAGGAACAGATTTTTGAAATCTACCGCACTCAGGGTGTTGAATATCAGCAGGTATTTGATGATTTTATCACAGCCGTCACCGGCAAAATGAACCATAAACTGCTGGCCTCAGGCATTGTTGCCTACCGAAAAGCAAAGGAAGCCTCTCTGGTCCTGTATCCCCATGTCCGCCAGACTCTGATTTCACTGATGAAAATGGGTCTCAAACTGGGAGTGGTGTCTGATGCCCCTGCTAAAGAAGCCTGGATGCGAATCTGCTATCTGAATATGCACCACATGTTTGATGCGGTGGTCACCTTTGATGATACCGGTGAGCATAAACCCTCGCCCAAACCCTTTAAACTGATTTCAGAACGTCTTTCTGTCGAACCGCAGAAATCTATTATGGTCGGAGACTGGCCGGAACGAGACGTTATCGGAGCCCGGAAAGTTGGAATGAAAACAGCTTTTGCCAAATACGGCGATCGATTTGACACGACAGAGTCCGGAGCTGATTATGATCTCAAGGACTTCTCCGAACTCATAAACATTGTTCAGCTGGAGAAACAGCTGCCGGAGACCGGTTAATACTCCGGAAAAGGATTCAAAATGATCCCTGTTCTTTCTGAATATGAAGCCCGGAAACTGGATGAAGTAACCATTCAGTCAGGATTTCGCAGCGGTGCAGAGCTGATGGATAAAGCGGGGCACGCCGTTGCATATCATTTTATTGAACATGTAGAAGATCCCTTCAGTCAGAAGGTTCTGGTTATTGCCGGAAAAGGAAACAATGGCGGAGATGGTATTGTCTGCCACAGCACCCTTTTGGAATCCGGCGTACAATCAACATTGCTCCTCATGTCTGATTCAGAATTAGATCGTGACTTGATATCAGAGTACAGGATACCCAGAAATACCATTCGAATTTATGGTGAAAAGATTTTGTATGAGTCCTTTGACTGGATGGTTGATGCATTGTTCGGAATTGGACTGCAGAGGGATATTACAGGAGTATATGCCGAAATAGTTTCCCGAATGAATGGTCCGTCAAATCTACTTTCGATTGATATTCCTTCCGGGATTTACACGGATACAGGAATGGCAGCCGGATGTGCAGCGTCTGCGGATATGACTGTCACCATGGGATATACAAAGTTGGGTCACCATTTGAACCAGGGACTGGAATGCACCGGTAATTTAACGGCTGTGAGGATTGGTTTTAAACCCCTGGGCCCGGATATGATTACTGCCACGCAGGTTACGAAAGAGGATGTCGCTTCCCGAATTGCCCCTCATTCGCTGGATGCTTATAAATACAGCCGAGGACGAATTGGTGTGCTGGGAGGAAGCAGGGGAATGACGGGGGCCGGAATCCTGTCCTGCCGGGCGGCCTATCGCAGCGGCGGAGGAATCGTCTATGCCCTCATCCCTGAGTCTTTGAATACCGTATATGAATCCAGCCTGACTGAAACACTCACCAACCCCCTGAATGATCATTCCAGAGGGTACCTGGATCAGTCTGTAGCAAGTGATGCCGTGGAATTCTGCCGCAAAATGGATGTATTGATTTGCGGTCCGGGTATAAGTCAGACGGAAGGGAGTCAGCTGCTGCTGACTGAAGTACTGAGAAATTTTCAGGGTAAACTGGTCCTGGATGCCTCGGGATTTTCACCATTGTGGACGGGAAAACTGAAAATATCTGACTTGCCGGCCAGGTCCGTTCTAACTCCCCATGTAATGGAATTCTCCCGTCTTTTTGGAATGACAGTTGAAGCCGTCAAAGCAAATCCGGTAAAAGCATGCCGGAAAATCCAGCCTTTGCTGGATGGGCGTGTGCTTATTTTAAAAGGTGCACCCAGCCTGATTGTCTCATCGGATCCTGTCATTCGGCTGATGAATCACGGTTCCCCGATTCTGGCTACGGCCGGTACAGGTGATGTGCTGAGCGGAATACTCGGTGGATTGATGGGACAGGGTCTCACTCCTGACGATGCCGCCATTGCCGGCTCATGGATACATGCCGATGCCGCCGTTTTATTCAATGAACTTTCAGGCTGTCGCGGAATGACTGCAGGTGATCTGACAGAGTATCTGCCACTGGTGTTTGACGAATTGTGAAAATGAATTCTCGAAATAAACTGATCTTGCTGATCAGCTATGCTTTGTGTATTCTAATACTGTCTTCAATTCCCGGTGACGGATTTTCAAAACTTAGTATCCTGTGGACCAGCGATAAACTGGCGCATTTTCTGGAATACTCCGTATTTGGCTTCCTGCTGCATTTTTCCGGTTTATTCCAGAACGATCTCAGACGGCGGGTTCTCTATATTGCGTTTCTGTATCTTGCATTTCCGTTATTTGATGAAATATACCAGAGCATCATCCCCGGCAGAACCACAGACCATCTGGATCTTTTGGCAGATTATGCCGGAGAACTGACTGGAATTACGATTTCTATTCTGATCCAACTGCCTGCAGTTATTCGGATCCGCCGGCATACCGGTCCGGTGAAATAGTCGTACTATGCTGGAGTAATCTGCCAGCGTCAATCTGAGATTTGTTCATTCAATCGGTTTTTTCAGGATGGAAATCCGACTCGGCTGAGTAAATATCTTAATCCCGCATGCTGAAATTACTTACAATTAAAAACATTGCCATTATTGAAGAGCTCGAAACCAGTTTTGATCCGGGTCTCAATATCCTGACAGGAGAAACAGGATCTGGCAAAACGGTATTGGTTCAGGCAATGAAATATCTGCTGGGCGAAAGATTTCCCAAAGATGCCATCCGTACCGGTGCAGACCGTGCAGTTATCGAAGGAATATTTGAATCCGACCAGTCCGACACAGTCATCCGGCGTGTGTTTTCCAGATCCGGCTCTTCACGAAGCTTCATCAATGATGCACCTGTTACCCTGGAAGCACTTCGAAAAAAATCGGAGTATCTTACCGATATTCACGGGCAGCATGACCAGCAGCGCCTTCTGGAACCTTCCAACCATCTCGAATATCTGGATGCATTTGGAGATTACGCCGAATGCCTGAACGAAGTCCGTGATCTTTCCATTGAATTCAGCCGCTGCGAAAATGCTTTAAAGGACGAGCTCAACCAAAAAGATCATCTGAAGCAGAAAGAGGAGCTGTATCAGTTTCAACTGACAGAACTGGAGCAGATGGAATACAGCACGGGCCTCGATGAAGAACTTGAACTGGAATACAGACTGCTGTCCAATGCCGCTGATATTCGGCTCAGGCTGAATCAACTGCTTAAAGTTCTGGATGATACGGATGCATCAGCAACCGGAAATCTGGGAAAGGCGATGAATATTCTTGGACCGGTGACTCAATTTGATCCTGCTTTGTCGGTGTTTGAAGAACGGTTGTCTGGTATCCGGATTGATACACAGGACCTGGTTCAGGAAATCGCTGCATATTTCGGGAAAGTAACGGTTGACGATGAACGGCTGGCTGATATTGAATCGCAAATACAGCATCTGGAAATGCTGAAACGCAAATACGGCGGGACTTTGGAGCTGGTGGCAGCATATCATGAAAAAATCTCTAATGAACTGAAGCAGCTGAATCACAGCGATGATACAATCACACGATTAAAGAAAGAACTGGACCGGATCAAAGCTGCTTACAGCCAAAGCGGGCGGAAGCTTTCCCGGTACAGGAAGGAACACGCAGTAAAATTCGAGGAAAAGGTCGGCCTGATTCTTCAGGAGCTTTCTATGGCTCAGACGGTATTCCAGATTGTGTTTACCCGTGTGCCGGAGGGCAGTGTCATCGAAACCGGCCTTGAAACCTGTGAATTTTTTATATCCACAAATATTGGCGAAGAAAAACGCCCTTTGGCTCGTATCGCATCAGGAGGGGAGCTTTCCCGCATCATGCTGGCTATCAAAGTCTCCCTTCAGCAGAACGATCCAGTGGATACGTTGATTTTTGATGAAGTCGATTCCGGTATTTCCGGATCCACAGCTCAGCAGTTGGGAAAGGTCATTCAGAATCTGTCCCAGTTTCATCAGATCATTGTCATTACGCACCTTCCTCAGATTGCCAGCTGCGGCCGAAGTCACTTCAGGATCAAGAAGATAACGGATGAGGGACGCACACGGTCTGAAATGATAAAACTCACAGCAGCTGAACGGCGGCAGGAGATCGCCGGCTTGATCAGCGGCACGAAGGTCACGGAATCGAGTATCAGTCAGGCTGAACAGCTAATTTTGGAAAGCAATGGATAAATTTATTATTAACGGCGGCAGAAAATTGTCAGGTTCCGTCCCTGTAAGCGGAGCCAAGAATGCTGTTCTGCCCATCATGGCAGCCACAATCATTACCCCCGGGGAATTTGTTCTTCACAATGTTCCGGATTTACGGGATACAAGAACCATGATCAGGCTGTTGGAAATCATCGGCGCAGTGGTTGAATTCAAAGAAGGGTCGCTGTGGATTGATACCCGCAGCTGCGATCACCCTGAAGCTCCCTATGATGTCGTAAAAACGATGCGGGCCAGTTTTGATGTCCTTGGACCCTTAATGAGCAGGTTCAACCAGGCACGGGTGTCTTTGCCGGGAGGCTGCGCCTGGGGACCCAGACCGGTCGATCTGCATTTGAAGGCCATTAAAGCAATGGGGGGAACCGTTGAATTGGCAGAAGGATATATAAAAACATCCGGCAGACTTCATGGTGCGGATATTGTGTTTGAAATTTCAAGTGTGGGTGCTACCAAAAATGCAATGATGGCAGCCGTGAGGGCTAATGGACAGACGACTATTCACAATGCTGCCAGGGAGCCTGAAGTCACGGAACTGTGTCTGTTTCTTCAAAAAATGGGAGCGCAAATATCAGGTGCCGGAACCAGCCGCTTAATAATCGAAGGCTCCGCACAATTGAACGGGGGATTTGAGTATTCCATTCTGCCTGACCGCATTGAAGCCGGGACCTATCTTATCGCCGGTGCGATGACGCGCAGTGATATTGAACTGCAAAACACCAATCCCCGCCATCTCGGGATTGTTCTGGACAAGCTGCAGTCAATCGGTCTTGATCTGACCATCACTCAGGATTCAATCCGTATGCGGTCAGCCGGCTCAATTCAGTCGGCTGATATTACAACTGCCCCCTATCCGGGATTCCCTACTGATCTGCAGGCACAATGGATGGCTCTGATGACCACAGCTTCAGGCAGTTCTCTAATCAAAGAAGAGATATACAAAGACAGGTTTACTCATGTTGCCGAACTGACCCGTCTGGGGTGTCGGATCAGACTGGAAGGGAATGTGGCCATAGTGGAAGGAATTGATAAATTGATTGGGGCCCCGGTGATGTCCACGGATATTCGTGCCAGTGCTTCACTGGTCATTGCAGGGCTGGCCGCGGAAGGCACCACGGAAGTCTCCCGTGTGTATCATATCGACAGGGGCTACGATCAAATCGTCCGGAAATTCTGGAATCTGGGAGCGGACATCACCCGGGCTGCCGACGACTGAAAATGCTGAAAAGTATTGTTACATAGGAAAATGCACCTATACCTTGCAAGTAGTCCGACCGCTATTATAATTTAGTGTTGTCATAATTAGGAGATTTAAATGAAGAATATCAGACTCATCACAATTGCCGTAACCGCTCTCTCATTCATTTTTGCCGGTACTGCCACTGTGGGGTTCCAGAAAGCCGAATTGACCCGTGGCGCAGGCAGCAGTTCTGCCGTGGAAATGTTTGTGGCTGCTGAAAGTGATGTCTATGGTCTGCAGTTCGAAATTTCATATAACACCGATGAACTGACGCTGGTTAATGCTGAATCTGCGTTGGAAGGTTACACTTTCAATTACAAGGAAAAGGAAAACGGTGTAATCCGGGGTCTCCTTTTCAGTATGCAGGGTTCAGAATTATTGGCCGGTGATCAGACCGCTTCTGTGGTTCACTTTGAATTTGATTCTGTTCCGGGGTTTGACGGAACCAGCATTATCGAGTTCAATGAAGTGATTCTGGCAGGTGAACATGGACAGGAAATTGCAGTGAATGCAAGTACCCAGGAAGTTACTTTCTCGGGTTCCCTCATTCCGCAGACAACATCACTATCAGACAACTATCCAAATCCTTTTAACCCGAGCACAACCTTACCGTATTCCATTAAGGAAGCCGGATTTGTTTCAATTTCAGTATATGACCTCACAGGTGCTGAAGTTGTTACCCTGGTGTCAGGATATCGTGAACCTGGTCAATACAAAGCTGTATGGAATGGTATGAACCGGGACGGTGGTCCCGTAGCCAGCGGCCGTTATATTGCCAAAATGGTTGCCCCTGGTTATAAGGAATCCATTACCATGACCCTTTTGAAATAGCTTAAAGGTTTTTCTGTTTCTATTTGCCCCCGGTTTCCGGGGGCTTTTTTTTTGATTATTGCCGGGGTGCTATTCCTTGGATTTCTGAGGCAATAAAAGATAAAATTACCTTATTATTAATTCATTGATTGGAATAATTTAACCGTATGTCAGAAAAAGTCGTCATCATCGGTGCCGGAGAAGTCGGATACAACCTGGCTCTCCGTTTTGCCCGGGAAGATTACGATATCACCGTTGTAGATATTGACCCCGAAAAATGCAGGATTGTGAAAAGCACGGTAGATGCAAATGTCATCGAGGGAGACGGTGCTTCTCAAAGAATTCTCCAGCAAATCAATATGCCGGAAATAGATATTTTTCTGGCACTGAGCCGGATTGATGAAGTGAATCTCGTGTCTTCGCGCATTGCAAAACGCATGGGGGCTCGAAAAGTTATCAGCCGACTAAGAAATACCGAGTATCAGCATCCAAATGCAGTTGTAACACCCGGGCAGTTTGGAATTGATTTTGTAACCTATCCGGAAAAAGCAGCCCAGAAAGAAATTGAGCTGCTTATTCGACAGCCGGCATCCAGTGAGTTAAAAGGATTTGCCGATGGGAAAATCATACTGATGGGACTCAAACTGGAGGGTTCATCCCCTCTGGTGGGACGCACTGCCCAGAATGTTGAACTTTCAAATCCGTTTATCCGGCATAAACTGGTGGTGGTCGTTCGGGAAGAAAAGACCTTTATACCCCATCAGGACACCAAGTACCGCAAGGACGATATTATCTTTATGGTTGGAAACAGCCGTGACATGAAGCAGATTCAGGTTATGTGCGGGAGACCTGTAATGGACAACCGCAATATTCTCATTCTGGGTGCCGGAAAAATGGGTCGGCTGCTGGCAAAAGCGCTTGAGAACGATTATGATATCCGTATCATTGAAAAGGACAAAGAGAAAGCGGAAAGAGCCGGACTGAAACTGCCAAACACACTTATTCTGAATGACAACGGAACCAATATTGAACTGCTGGAATCCGAGCGTATTCACGAAGTGGACTGCTTCATTGCAGTGACAGACAGTGAACAAACCAACATTCTCAGCAGCGTACTGGCAAAGCATCTGGGCGTAAAACAAGTCATTACCCATATTACAACATCCGCATATATCCCGGCTGTAAGACGAATTGGTGTGGATGCAGTTGTGAGTAAAAACATTGCCGCAGTCAATGAAGTCATAAATTTCCTCAAAAGTGACGGAGCTGTATCAATATCCCGATTTGATGAACTGGGTATTGAAGCTGTGGAGTTGAAAGTTCAGGCCAACTGCAAATATATCCGAAAAAAAATGACCCTGGAAAAAATTCCCGCCACCATCTCATTCGGCGCGCTTGTTCGCAATGACACGGTTGAAATACCCAATCCACATACCATTATTCAGCAGGATGACACACTGCTGCTCTTCACAAAACCTGAAAATATCGGTTTAACTGAGCGGCTGTTTATCTGATCATTATAGATTCATGAATAAAAAAGCGGTTTTCCACATCATTTTCATTATCCAGATTCTACTGGGTTTGTCAATGCTGCTGGCGGCTGCCTGGGCATGGGTTTATAATGATGGTGACTTGATCCCAATCCTGAAATCTTCAGGGATATCTGTCGGAGTCGGTCTGATCGGCGCTGTTGTCACACGCCAAAAATTTGAACTGACAATTAAAGACGGGTTTGCAATTGTTACCATCGGTTGGATTTCCATGGCTGCTACCAGCGCACTGCCGGCATATCTTTCCGGAGCCCTTCCCACATACACGGATGCATATTTTGAAGCCATATCCGGACTGACCACTACCGGTGCGAGTGTGCTGGGACACAGCTCAACAGGCGTCATTGAAGATGTCCCTCATGGCGTACTGTTCTGGCGCAGCTTTACCCATTTTATCGGCGGAATGGGGATTATCGTATTCAGTATTGCCATTCTGCCGCTGCTCGGAATGGGCGGAGTGCAGCTGTTTAAAGCAGAAGTTGCCGGACCCGTGGCAGACAAACTGACCCCAAGGGTTCAGCAGACCGCAAAATACCTCTGGGGGATTTATGTCGGATTTGTCGGTCTGGAAACAGTCATCCTGAAACTGGAGGGTCTGACTTGGTTTGACGCCATGTGCCATGCATTCGGGACCATGGCAACCGGTGGATTTTCCACCAAAAGTGCCAGTATCGGATTTTATCAGTCTGGACTGATTGAATGGACCATCATTATATTCATGTTCCTGGCTGCCACCAATTTTTCACTTCATTATCAGACCATCACCGCCCGCAGAATCCGGTATTTCCGGGATGCGGAATTTCGGTTCTATTTTATTGCCACCACTATGTTTGCCCTTATAATCGGCGCAGATATTGCCATCCACCACTACGGTTGGGGACTGGATGCCCTGCGACATGGATTTTTTACAACGGTTTCCCTGTTTACCACTACCGGATTCGGAACGGAAGATTTTGAAGCCTGGTCACCTCTGTCAAAAACCCTTTCCTTTTTCCTGTTTTTTGTGGGAGGCTGTGCAGGGTCAACCACCGGTGCGCTGAAAGTCATACGTACTATTCTGGTTCTGAAATATCTGCAGCTTGAATTGAGAAAACTGCTTCATCCAAAAGGCGTGTTTCCTTTGACTATTGGAAAGCGCATTATCCCGGACGATGTCGTAAAAAACACTTTGGGATTCTATCTTTTTTACATCTTTATTTTTGTTCTGTCAACCATGATTTTTGCATTTCTGGGAATAGACACCCTCACGTCACTGTCTGCTTCCGCCTCGGCTCTGGGAAATATTGGTCCTGGACTGGGTACTATCGGACCGACTGAAAACTGGGGGCACTTTCCGATTCTGGCAAAATGGCTTTCCAGTTTTCTGATGCTGTTGGGCAGGCTGGAAATATTCACTGTAATGGTACTTTTTAGCAGGAGCTTCTGGAAAAGATGAATACTATCAAATTGAATATCAACAATAAAATCGCAACCGTCACCATTAACCGACCGGACAGTCTTAATGCACTGAATGGAGAGGTTTTGACAGACATGACTGAAACCTTCGAGTCATTGAAACAGACCGGTGAGGTTGGCGTGGTAATTCTCACGGGTGCAGGAGAAAAGGCGTTTATTGCCGGAGCGGATATCAAGGAAATGAGCCGCATGACGCCTGAAGAAGCATACGAATATTCCAGGAAAGGTCAGCGTCTTACAGAACTGATAGAGACGTTTCCCAAACCGGTCATTGCCGCGGTAAACGGATATGCCCTGGGCGGTGGATGTGAGTTTGCAATGGCCTGCCATATTCGATATGCAGGAGAGAATGCGGTTTTCGGACAACCTGAAGTCGGCCTTGGACTTATCGCGGGTTTTGGCGGAACTCAGAGACTTCCGCGGCTGATCGGGAAAGGCCGTGCGCTGGAACTGCTGCTCAGCGGGAGAAATATTCGCGCTGAACAAGCCTGTCAGTGGGGACTGGTGAATGCCGTCTGTCCTGCTGAGGAACTCATCCCTGCTGTTGAAAAACTGGCTTCCGGAATATTGAGAAACGGACCTGCCGCGGTAGCACTATCGGTTTCAGCCGTAAATCAGGGACTCGACTCTCCCTTGGAAAAAGCTTTGGAGATTGAAGCTGACCAGTTCCGTGAAGTATTCCGCACGTCCGATAAAGACGAAGGACTGCAGGCATTTGTTGAAAAGCGTAAACCGGTTTTCACAGGTGAATGAATCGAGTGTAAACACAATCACAACAGCCTTACATGTTTAGAAAAGCATGTCTGACAGGGTGATTCGATCACAGATTTTATTCCTTACTCAATTGTCTCAACGATGTGACACTGTATTAGCATTCTTTTACCGGATTCCATGAAACAGTGACATGAGTAAGGGGCGTTTACTGAAACAGTCCAAACCTTTCAGCAGAAGCATTCCCGGATAGGGAAGTGTATGTTAATATACAGCCTTCATATTGAACGGTTGGGTTTTCAGGATTTGATTTCGGAAGTTTTGAAAATGGTACAGGTAGGCATATTATCAAACCGTCATTTCTGGGTATATTAGAAGCCCGTTTAATACATAATCTCAGGCAGATAATAATCACGATCAATGGATAAAAAACGCATCTTTATTATTGAAGACGAACCCATCTTTGCAGAGGATTTGAAGTGCCGTCTGGAAAAAATGAATTATCAGGTCATTGGAGTTTCGCACAATGGGGAAGATGCTCTTAAAAAGCTGAGCACCACGCAGTCCGACCTGGTCATCACCGATATACAGCTTCCGGGTTCAATGGACGGAATAGAAGTCTCGGAAACGATCCGAGTGAGGTACAATACGCCTGTAATATTTTTAACAGCCTATTCCTCTCAGGAGATCATTGACCGGGTAAAAGTCACAAAGCCTGCCGGATTCATTCTAAAGCCATTCCGAGACGAGGAACTGAACTCCATTATTCAGATTGCCCTGTATCAGCATAACAATGCTCTGCAGATTCACAGCACTGAAACCCGCTATCGCTCATTCATCGAAAATGCATTTGAAATTTTTATCATCCTGGATGATGACGGGGTATTTCTGTTTATCAGTGACTCGATCAATCGCGTCATGGGGTATATTCCTGAAGAACTGATCGGAACGAATATTATTGAGATAATCAATGAAAAGGACCGTCAGAATTTTCAGGATTATTTTTCGGACGTCAAGGCTGCCGTTCAGGGATTTCAATCGGTTGAGCTGAATCTTACTCACCGGGACCGCACCGAATTGATTCTGGAAATTACGGGAACCAATCTGCTCAGCGATCCGGCGGTACGCGGTATCATTCTGAATGCCCGTGATATCACACCCCGCCGGCTGGCGGAGATACGTAATGAGCGGAAGGGTGTGCAGCAGGAAAAACTCCTGCAGACCGCTCAAAATGTTGCCGCAAAACTTGAGCTGGATGAGGTCTTGAAACAGATTACCCACGAAGCCAATGAACTGCTTGAATCCCAGAGCAGTACTCTGTACCTGCTGGAGGACGAAAACACACTGAAACCGGTTGTCGCGGACGATCCGGAATTCGAGAATGAAATTCTTGCACAGACGATTGATGTCAATGAAAGTTACACCGGCCAGGCCGTCATGTTAAAAAAATGCATGTTTTTTAACGAGCCGGATTCAGATGTGAAAGGTGTTCAGATCGCGGGGACGCCGGAAGAATTGGATGAATGCATCATTGTGGCCCCGTTGGTCATGGATGATGTCTGTATCGGCGCATTGTGCGTTTCCCGAATAGGATGCTTTTTTACGGATGAGGACAAAACACTGGTCGGGATGTTTGCCAGTTTTGCGTCCATTGCATTGAAAAATGCGCAGTCATTTGATAACCTGCAGCAGGAAATCCGGCGTCATAAGAAAACCACCAATGAGTTGACTTCCCTGAAGGAAAATCTGGAAAAAATGGTTGATCAGCGAACTGCCGAACTTCAGATGGAGCGGGACTTGTTTATTGACGGTCCGGTGGCAACGGTTTCATGGAGGAAACAGACTCAGGACAAGTCAGAGGTATTGTATGTTTCTCGGAATATTCAAAATTTCGGGCTAAATCCGGACGATATCCTGTCGGGTGAGGTGGATTACAGACATGCCATATTCCCTGAAGATCAGGAGAGGATTCATGAGCAGTGCAGGAAATATTCACAGGAAGAACGGTCATACTGGGAGTTGGAATATCGGGTAAAAGCGGCAGATCAAAGCACACAATGGATATACGAATTTGTGCGTCGTCATCATTCCAAAGGGCAGTCTATTCCCGAGTATTACCATTGCTATCTTTTAAATATTACGGATGTGCGCAGAGCCCAGGCAGAACTGCATGACAAGCAGGCGCAGCTGGCACACTCCGGCCGTCTGGCGCTCCTTGGGGAAATGGCGACGGGGGTAGCCCATGAACTGAACCAGCCCCTAGCCATTATTCGGGCAGAATCTGAACTGCTTAAAATTTCACTCCGCAAAACAGAAGGATTTGATGATATCCAAAGTGAGTTGGATACCATTATCGATCAGGTTGACCGTGCCGCCGATATTATCGATCATGTTCGGCATTTCGCAAGAGTTGATTCCGATCCAGTCCTTCGTCCGACCAACATCATTGAACCAATTGAAGAAAGTCTTGTGTTTTTCAGCAAGCAGTTTGCAAATCACAACATCAAGCTTACGACTCATTTCGAGGAGGAGCTGCCGTTGGTACTGGTGCACTCCCAGCGTTTTGAACAGATAGTTGTAAATTTCCTTTCCAATGCCCGGCATGCAGTGGACTGCATGGATTCAGATGCATCTGAAGAGACTGAAAAAATTGTAGATATTCATATCTTTTCAAACCAGTCCTCTAATGCAGTGGTGATGGAAATTAGCGACAATGGAATCGGTATGACACCGGAAGAACGTGCAAAATGCCAGGAACCCTTTTATACCACCAAAAAGAAAGGGGAAGGCACCGGGCTTGGGCTCGCGATCGTAAAAAATATTGTTAATGAGTTCGATGGTGAATTCCAGATTGAAAGCAAAAAATTCAAAGGGTCAATCATGCGGGTAACAATCCCTGCAAGTCCTGCCTGATCCCACTTCATTACTCCCGTATATTTTATACTTTTCTCCCAGCGAATACACCTTGTTACAATATATCCTCATTCTGTTTTACACTGGATTTTTTAAGTTCAATGGTTCAATATTCTATTTAAACCTGAATTTAGGAATGTTTATGAAGCTCGAAATTATCGCAATCTCAGCCTTTCTGTTTGCAACATTATCCGCTGCTCCGCAGATTGAACTGATGCAGGATCAACCTGGCAGTCAGACCATCTCGCTGCAAGTGGGTGAAATTCAGATTAACCCGGAACAGGGGTTTTCCCGTCTTCAAATGGATGATGCCGGATACCATCAGACTGAAGGACTGCCGGAAATTCCTCGTATCTCTTTTCTGTTTGAAGTGGATCCCTACACCGAATATGAATTCAGTATGACAGTGCTGCAGAGCCACACTGTCGAAGATATTCTGCTGTTTCCGGTTCAGCCTCAAAACAGCACCAGCCTGCTTCAGGATGAGGACTTTTATCAGACTGCCGTGGATTATCCCGCAGAACGGCTTCAGGTGTCTGAGCGACAGACAATGCGGGGGGTGGAAATTGTAACGGTTCTGGTGACTCCGTTCCGTTATAATCCGGCTGCGAGGGTATTGACAGTATATGATGAAGTGGACGTCAATGTGACTGAGATTGGACCGCGCAGTGAAAGAATGTCGCATGAAATGCCCGCTTCTCGAACATTCGACCAGCTTTACAGCAGTCTGATCATCAATTATAATCCTGATCGTCCCGCGGAAGATTACCAGACACCATGTGTCCTTTATATCTGCGGCGGATCATCCGAATCCCATTACTACACCCAGCAGCTCCTTGAATGGCGCGAGCGGAGAGGGTATGAAGTGCATTCAGTGTCCACTTCTGAAACCGGCTCTTCGACAAGTAATATCAAAAGCTATATTCAGAACGCGTACAACACCTGGTCCAATCCTCCGGAAATTGTTGGATTGATTGGAGATGTCGGTGGATCATTCAATATCCCCACCTATACTGAATACTGGTCCGGCTACTATGGAGATGGTGATCATCCCTATTCTCAACTTGATGGGAACGATATCCTGCCGGAAGTTCTTATCGGTCGCATTTCGGTGAATAACTCAACAGAACTTTCTCTCGTCATTGATAAGACCCTTAATTATGAAAAAGCCAATTTTATGGAGAACAACTGGTTTGAACGGGCAGCCTTGGTAGGCGACCCCAGCAGCTCCGGAATCTCTACCTGGATATCCAATGCGTATATCGCAAATATCATGGAAAACTACGGGATGGAAGATGTACGGACAAATCTGGGACAGGGTAATTATGAAAGCTGGATGGAAAACCAATTGGCAGAAGGGCTGTTGTATTTCAATTACCGCGGTTATATCGGAACCAGCGGATTTGACGCCAACGACATCAATTCCGTGAATAACGGGTACATGACACCGTTTTGTACATTTATTACCTGCGGAACCGGCAGCTTCTCAGGTACAGCACTGTCTGAAAGCTTTCTGCGTGCCGGAACCATGAGCAACCCTAAAGGCGGTGTGGCGGCCATTGGAACATCCACATTAGGGACTCACACCATGTTCAATAATATTGTGGATATGGGATTTTACGACGGTCTGTTCAGCAAAGGCGTGGAAACAGCGGGCGGTGCCCTGGCATCCGGAAAACTGGCACTATACCACACTTATCCCGATGATCCAGCAGATCGGGTCAGCATTTTTACCCACTGGAACAACCTGATGGGAGATCCAGCGCTTTACCTGTGGACTGATACACCTGTCATCCCAACGGTAATGTATCCGAACGAAATCAGTATTGGGACCAACTTCATTGATGTTCTGGTACTCAGTGATACTGTTTCACCCATTGAGGGTGCCGTTGTTACTCTGATTAATAACTCAGAATCCATTCATCTCAGTGTGCTGACCGATGAAATGGGTCTGGCAACCATCATGCTGCCGACCGATGTTTCCGGTGATGTGGATATTATTGTTACCTGCAGAAATGTCAAGCCCCATGAAGGAACATTTACGATAACAGATAATGGACCGTCCGTGAATATTCTGGCGGATGGCATAATTGTGAATGACGCAGCAGGAAATGGAAACGGATTTCTGAATCCCGGTGAATCCGTTCAGCTGGATATTCCGGTTCAGAATTTTGGATCAGAAACTGCATCCGGCCTGGTAATCAGCCTGATCAGCGGAACAGAGCAGGCCGTTGTTCTGAACGAGCCGGCAGAGGTGGAAGCACTGAATCCGGATGAGGTTTATCATTTCATGCCGGAACTGTCTCTGGAAAGCAATGTGATCTGGGGAACCGATCTGGATCTGAGAGTAGAACTGATATCTGAAGAAGACGAGGTCTGGTCCGGTGTTGCGCCCCTGAACCCTGAAGCCGCATGGATTCTGGTGGATCACCTCACGATAGAAGGCGGTGCTTTATATCCGGGAACGACTGGAGCATTCCAGGTGGCAGTTACCAATGCAGGAAGTATGGACCTGACGGATCTTTCCATCAGTGCATTTTTTGCCGGGTCAATGCTTGAAATATCTGACGAACCAACCTCAATTGATGTCATTCATCCCCATGAAACTGTGACAGCGGAAGGATCATTCACCGTCACTGCAGACGGCGATATCATCAACGGATCGGTTTTCAACCTCGATTTCCGGATTGCAACACCGGATGGCTATGACCAGGTAGTGGGACACAGTATTGAGATTGGAATTTCCGGATCCGGTGATCCTGTGGGTCCGGATGCCTATGGCTATTACATCTATGACTCCGAGGACACCAATTACAATCTTGCACCGGTGTATGATTGGATTGAGATTGATCCTGGCTACGGTGGCAGTGGAATCAGTCTCAATCTGGATGATGACGGAAACGGTCATCCAACCAATACAACGCCCGCATATATCAATCTTCCTTTCCCGTTTACATTCTATGGTGTTGACTACAATGAAGTAACTGTCTGTGCCAACGGCTGGATTTCGTTTGGCCATTCCGTTATGGTTTCATTCCGTAATTATCCCGTTCCGGGTGCAGGCGGTCCGTCTCCCATGGTTGCTGCATTCTGGGATGATCTGGAAACCAACAGCGGGGGACAGGTATATTATGAAATTGATGCTGTCAACGGACGGGTGATCATTCAGTGGGGGGACATGAGAACCCACGATGAAAACGATGTGGAAACATTCCAGATTATCCTCTATGATACGATGACGCCTACCGGAGATGATGAAATCAAGATCCAGTACAAGGAAGTCAATAACACAACCACCGGGAACTACAGTTCCTATACTCCCATTCACGGATGCTACAGTACCGTTGGTATTGAAAATCATCTGGGGACGGTCGGACTGCAGTATTCATTCGATAATCAGTATCCTGTATCCGCAGCAGAACTCAGTGACGGACTGGCACTGTTCATCACAACCCGCCTGCCCGAAGCACTGCCGCATCCGGCCCTTGCATACGGACCGGACCAGTTTGATGTTACCATCAGTGATGAAATGATTTATTCCGGATCAATGGATATAGAGAATATTGGTGAAGAAGGATCACTGCTCTACTATTCCATTTCAAAATCTCCATTTTCCGTCCCGGGTCCGTCTGACGTATTTGGTCACCACTGGAATGATACTGATATGAATCAGGATTTTGGATTTGAGTGGATAGATATTTCAGAAGATGGAACCCAGCTAGAATTTGACCACAATGACACCGCAGCGGATCCCATTGACATCGGGTTTGAGTTTCCATTTTTCGATTCACTATACACCCAGTGCATTGTTAATCCCAACGGGTGGATTGGGTTTGGGGAGGATGAAAACACCTGGCAGAACATCGGAATTCCCTCATACAACGCACCCGGCCCGGCCCTGATGCCGTTTTGGGATGATTTGAATCCAGTTAACAACGCCAATTCAAATGCGATGGAGGGATATGTCTACTATCACAGTACACCGGAGCGTTTGGTGGTTTGGTTTGATCATGTGGCACACTGGTCCGGAGAAATAGACGGCAATTACGATTTCCAGGCTGTATTGTATCCGAACGGTGAATTCCAGTACAGTTATTCCGATCTGGAAGGACGCATTGACCGCTGTACAATTGGATTCCAGAATGGTGACGGCACAGACGGAATTCAGGTGGTTCACGACAACGATTACGTGCATGAAAACCTGACCGTCAAATTCAAAACGGCCCCAGACTGGCTGAATATGACACCGTCCAGCGGAACGCTGTTTGGTGAAATACCAGAAGGCGAATCCGTAACCCTTTATCTCTCGGTTGACGGAAATGGCATGATGGCTGGAGTTTATGAATCATTTATCCTGCTCAGTTCCAATGCAGGTCCCACACAGCTGATTCCGTTTAATATCACCATCGATCCTGTATTCACAATCATACCGGGTGATCTCAACAGTGATGAAGAAGTGAATGTTCTGGATGTTGTATCGCTGGTGGAGATTATTGTGGACCAGCTTACTCCCTCCAATGAAGTATTTCTCGCGGCGGATGTCAATGAGGACGGTTTACTGGATGTTATTGATATCGTGATAATTGTCAACATGATAATCGGAGAGTAAATTTCTCCGGAATTTCACCTGACGCAATCAACCGGGCTGCTGTCCGTCATTGATTGAATCCGTCATTTGGCATGTCGGCGAAATAAATAACGACCCGATTGATTACTGATACCCCCTCCCGACAGCTGACGGGCGGGGAAATTCATTGATTCTGCATCGTTGGTCATTTGTTTTAAGCCCCGGATTTCCGGGGCTTTATCTCAGGAGTAATTACCTGAAAATCGTACGGACAGTGTGAATGGATTTGGCTGCCGGAAAATACTTGTTCAAGAAGTCCTGTGGTCAAAACCAGATGGTAAAATCGGTATATCCGCTCTGATCAGACTCCAACCCAAATTTAAAACGGTGATTCATCAGAATTTCCCTTACCAACGTCAGTCCGATTCCCTGACCTTCTTTCTTTGTGCTGAAAAAGGGAAGAAAAATCTGTTCCTGCACTTTTTCAGACAATCCAATGCCGTCATCACGAATGATCAGTTTTGGATTGCTGCCGCCAATGAGTTTTATCTGGATAGTGCCGTCATGATCAATGGCTTCGATGGCATTGCGCATCAAATTTACCAGGACCTGCTCGATTTGAACCTGATCGAAACTCTGAATGCAGACATGAGGAAGTTCGCTCGTATCCACAGTAATCTGCCGCTGGGTGCATTCACCGCAGAGAAGTGTGACAACATTCCGAACAATGGGTACCAGATCATGCTGACCGATCTGCGGCGGCGGGATTCGTACGACATCAGCAAAATTGGCGATGAATTGATTCAGACGTTCATTCCGATGGATAGCTGTTTCCAATGCTTCATCCGTTTCCTGCCGGGTCAGAGGATTGTTTTTTGGCTGATTCAGAAAACTCTGCAAAATGGAATTTACAGCGCCGACGGAATTATTGATTTCATGTGACATTAGCCGGATAACCTGACTGTAGGCTCTGCGTTCAGTGGATATGACTTCTTCCGTGAGTTCTTCAATCTGATAATAACTGCGTTTAAAACCGAGATCAATGAAATACGATTTTCGGCATTTGTAGCTTCGCGTACCCGTGTTTCTAAGAATCTCAGAACTGCCTTCGTCAAGCTGCAGAAGTTTGCGGGCCGGCAGACCTGAAATATCTGAAAGCCTTTTTCCCACCAGATTGTTTTCAGTCCGCTCAAAAAACCTCAGTGCAGCCGGATTCAGGGAGACGATCCGGCCGTCATAATCCATAATGACAATTCCGGTCGGTGAAGACAAGATAAGCTTCTCCAGAAAAAAATGCTGCTCCTGATGCCGGATTCTCTCCATCCTCAGCTGATCCAGCATTTTGTTGTAAACATCAATCAGCTGATCCATTTCAAAGTGACCAACCTTGCTGAAATGGATACTGAAATCCCTGTCCTGCATAGACTCGACACCAGCCGAAATCAGGTTCACCGGTCGAATGAATGAATGATAAATTCGAATGGAGATGAAAATGGATCCGATGATGCCGAGTTCAGAAAGTAAAAACAGCCATTTATGCCCGCTCAGCAGGGGAAGGGACAGCATGACCATAACGCAGTGTATCAGGATAATAAAAAGGATAAATCCGGTTCGAACCCGCATAACAAAACCGCTAACTGCTGTGGCTGATCTTGTATTTTTCCAGTCTTCGGTATAGGGCTGCCCGACTGATCCCCAGGGAACAGGCCACCTGACTGACATTGTCATGATGATAATCCATGGCTTTCCGAATCATTTGAAGTTCCATTTCTTCCAGCGTCATGGTTCCCACATCTGGGAGGTCCGGTCCTGAATGAACGGATACCCCGATTTGGTGCTGCTTCAGGAAATCCGACTGACGGATCAAATTCCCGGAATTCATAAGTATCGTGCGTTCAACCAGATTTTTGAGCTCACGGATATTTCCCGGCCAGTTCATATCCTGCAGCCAGGCATAGCAATCCTGGGTCAGCCTGAGTTCCGGCCGATGGTATATTTCCTTCAGTTTTTCCAGGAATGAATTCACTAGGAGCGGAATATCATTCCTGCGCTGTCTCAGAGCAGGAAGCTTGATCTGAATCAGATTTATGCGGTAGTACAAATCCTCTCGAAACCGGCCGGATTCAACCATTTCCTCCAAAGGCCGGTTGGTGGCGCTGATGACCCGTACATCAACATTAACGGCAGTACTGGAGCCAAGTCTTTCAAAAGATCGATCCTGCAAAACCCGCAGCAGCTTGACCTGGCAGTATGGATCCAGCTCTCCGATTTCATCAAGGAAAATACTGCCGCCATCTGCGGTCTCAAAACGTCCTTTGCGATCAGATCTGGCATCCGTAAACGCGCCCTTGACATGACCGAACATTTCACTTTCAAACAGCCCGGTTGAGATACCGCCCAGATTCACCTTGACAAATGCACTGGAATTCCGTGCGCTGTTTTCATGAATGGCTTCTGCAATCAGTTCCTTCCCGGTACCGCTTTCGCCGCTGATTAGGACAGATGCATTCGTGTCTGCAATTCGGCCCACGGTTCTGAGAATTTCCAGAAAAACCGGCTCTGCACCAATGAGTTTCTCAAAACAGTACCGCTGATCGAGTTTCTGCCTGTTTCCGGATAATCCGGTGGTGTCATCCTGAGGGATTGAAATGGCCAGCAGGGTTTGGATGGATTGCATCAGATGCCGATTGTCCCAAGGCTTGTTGATGAAATCATCCGCACCGGCTTTCATGCCTTCAACCGCCAGCTCGATTGATCCCCATGCCGTAATCAAAACAACAGGGACGGACGGCTGCCGCTGTTTGATATTCATCAATAAATCCAGTCCCTCTTCACCAGTGGTTTGCCGGCTGAAGTTCATATCCAGAATTACCAGGTGAAAACGGGAGTCCGAGAGCATGCCCAAGGCGGACTCTGGATCTGCAGCTGCAGCCGAGGAAAACCCTTCCTGCCTTAACAGCAGAGAAAGTGATTTGCGTACGGCTTCATCATCATCAATGATAAGTATGCGTTTCATCATAACCTGTCAATTGGTTTCCTGTATTCCGTCAATTTTACAAGCAGCTGGGTGAAAGCTGGTGGTCTTTTCCACCGGCGGAATTACTCTTCATGCAGAGCTGCTGCAGGCTGAATCAAAGAAGCGGAATATCCAGGGTATACTGAACAGACAAGAGCCATCAGATAGATGATAATCATTGCAGAACCGGCTGCTGCCGCGTAAACGGTATATTCAATAAACGGCAGTAGATTCATAAGGGGTATCTGAATGGCAAATATTCCACCGATGATTACGCCAAATGTAACCATAATCAGGGTTTCCCCGATAATCTGAAATAGTATTCCCCCGGTGGTTGCTCCCACCGCTCTGCGCAGTCCCAGCTCTGCTCTCCTGAGATGGGTGTTGTACCAGATGATGCCAAACAATCCGAGAGCGACATTTATCACAAGAAAACCGCATACTATTACCAGTATCGCAGGAATAATAAGGGATTGATTCCGGGCTGACTGCCGGGCTTTTGCCAGAGATGAAATTTGGAACACCCAGTCCGGCGCAAGCTGATTGAGCCGGGAAATGAACTGCTCCTCAAAATTCATATCTGCTTCCGGTGACATCTTCAGCAGGATTCTGTTGAACATCGGGTCATGCGTCAGCCGTCTGAAACTGCGGGGCTTGTCAAGTCCGATTTCCTGGAAAGTAATCAGGTGGTCCCCGGAGAATTCACCGCCGTTCCTGAAGCAGCCGACAACCCCGATAATTTCATATTCCTGGTCACTTTCGGATATCAGGGTCTGACCAATTACCTGACCGTCAGGAAAAAATGCATTTACCAGTTTCTGATTGACCACGATGGGAATTTTGACCTGATCCACTCCTGAATCTGAAAACCAGCTGCCCTGAATGAGTTCTGTATCCAGAACCTGGTCAAACCGCTGGCCGGCGGATAAAACAATGACCCTTGACCGATGATGGTCATTGTGCAGTTCAGTGATGCTTGTGGCACTGGGCATGAATAAATACGAACAGGAATATGACCATTCCCGGATTTCAGGAGTGCTGGTCAGTATCTCTTCCAGTCTGGACAGTTTCAGCCGTACTTCAGTTGTATCAGTATCTTTCCAGTCCGCTTTGAGATACCATACGTTTTCCCAGTTGAATCCAAGCGGTTTCATGGCATTGATCACGGTGTAGCCGGCAGAGGTCGTTGCAATAAACAGGGCAAAAAAGGAAATACCGATTCCCAGCACCATGAGAAAATTGCGTTTTTTGCGATTCCAGTTGATTTTAATCAGATGGGATATCATTTCTGGTCTCCGGTTAATGCGTCTGCGGGATTAAGGCGTGACATTCGATAGGCGGGAATCACACCGGACATCAGTCCAAACAGAAAACAGACAGCCAGACTGAATCCAAAAATCCGGTAGTTCAATGTAAAACTGGCATGCTTGATAACCTCCGCTTCATTGATAATATTCATGATTATCATTGCCAGAAACAGGCTGATCAGTCCTCCCAATAATGTGATGATGATGTTTTCAATGATAAACTGACCCACCAGAATCCTGGAAGAAGCTCCAAATGCTTTTCGAATCCCTATTTCAGAAGACCGTTCAATCACTCGGCTTAGATTGATGTTGATCAGATTGACAGCAGGCAGAATCAGGAATATGAATATTAAAATAAACACGGCAATCATCAGCGGCCGAATGTCAGCGTGCTCCTGCTGAAAAAAAGTCAATGCAAGCGACTCGCCATATGTGTTCGTACCGGTAATGACATCATCCCACACACCTTCCGGATCATTCACCTGTTGAAGAACACTTTGGAACTCCGCCTTTATTTCTGGAAAGTCATCCGGGCTTTCAGCCAGAGTCAGCGCAAACCATCCAGGGAAGTTGCCCATGAGTGTCGGCTCGGTCAGACTTTCTTTGGTGTGCGTCATAGGAAGCCAAACATCAGCGTAGGGAAAAATCCGCATGATGGGAACATTTTCAACCACGCCTTTCACCTGATATCGTCGGTCGTCAATTTCAATCACTTTGCCGAGTGCGTGATCGTCCCTGAAATACCGATCCCGGGTTTCAGCGGAGATTACGGCCACCTGACTGACATTCGAAACATCCGCCGAGGTAAAAGGTCGTCCTTCAAGAAACTTGAAATCCATAATCTGCCAGAATTCGGCATCCGTGTATTTAATGTTAAATACATGTTTTGAGTTATGATGATAAACGGTAACCGGATTATGGAATGATGCCAATGAAATGACAGAGGGTGTTTTCAGCAATTTTACATATTCATTCATGAAATATGGACTGAACAGGGGGCCGGTCACGTTCATCCCGTCGGTTGTCGTGAGCCGCCCTGTAGCAACGACCAGGGTTCGGTTCAGCCTGGTTTCCGGAGGCATTTGACCCAATGTATGGTCTACCAGTGATGAAACGCAAACCAGAAAGAGCAGGGTAAAGCTGATACCAAATAAATTGATAAATGTGAACAGCTTATGACGAAGCAGAATTTTCAGGGTTATTTTGATGTAGTTCACCAGCATAAATATCTCTAGTTTACCTGGCTGCCGTCAAACAGACGAATCGTGCGCTGGGTCAGGCCGGCCAGCTGTTCATCATGGGTGACCATGGCAATGGTAGTTTTTTCATCATTATTCAGTTTTGTCAGAATTTCCATTATTTCTGCTCCCATGGCGCTGTCAAGATTCCCGGTAGGTTCATCAGCCAGAATGATGTCCGGTTTTCCTACAATTGCCCTGGCAATTGCGACCCGCTGGCGCTGACCGCCTGACAGCTGATTTGGAAAATGTCTGGTGCGGGCGGATAATCCAACCCTTTCAAGAGCCTGCCGCGCCGCCTTACGACGTTTTTTACCGGGAATGTGCCGATAAAGAAGAGGCAGTTCAACATTATCCGCTACCGACAGATCATTGATTAGATGATAGCTTTGAAAAATGAATCCGATCTTTTGGTTGCGCAGGCGGGCTTTCTGACTGTCACCCAGCCGTGCAATCTGTGTGTTGTTGATTTGCACATCTCCGCCGGTCGGCTCATCCAGAAGACCCATGATATTCAAAAGTGTGGTCTTCCCGCAGCCGGAAGGACCCATGATGGAAACGAATTCCCCGGCGTTTACAGTCAGACAGATGCCCTTCAGGGCCAGGGTTTCAATTTTATCTGTCTGGTATGTTTTTTCAATATTTTCCAGCGTGATCATTTTGGCTCCTTATTCTGGTTTCAATAAAATTCTGCTTCGCTGATGCTTGGATGGTATCTCGGAAATGATGATAATTTCACCTTCCTCCAGGCCGCTTTTGATTTCTACCCAATCCAGATTTACTGCTCCGATAACCACAGGAGTCAGAACAGCTTCATCCCCATG
The DNA here is from genome assembly GCA_964527215.1 of uncultured bacterium. Classification (GTDB taxonomy): domain Bacteria; phylum Fidelibacterota; class Marinisomatia; order SCGC-AAA003-L08; family JACNLC01; genus CAZGNZ01. The sequence goes on from CAZGNZ010000001.1 coordinate 77,723, forward strand.
GATTACATAGACGCCCTGTTTGCCCGGTCCGCCTGCAAATGGGCCGTACCTGACTCGAATAACATTCGTCTGAGTGGCAGTAATCACATCCAGATCCACCCTCTGGTTTGATCGAAGCCGTGAGTGATCGGTATCTGCCAGCTCCACATAAAAGGTGATTACACCGTTTTGTATTGTGGGATCAACAGACTCGATTTTTCCTGTTACAGTCTCATCGGAAAGTCTGATGCGGACCGGAGTTCCAACGGCCAGACTGGGACCGTGAACATCCGCAATGCGGCCGCGGATTTTATATTCATTTAAATCTGCAATCCTGGCGATTACAGAACCGGCGGACACCATTGAACCCAGATCGCCCATAATCCAGGTCAGTATCCCGTCCCATTCACATGTGATCTGTGCAAGGGAATATTGACGCTCCAGCTCTTGAATCCTTTTCTCCTGAATCTGAATTTGGAGATTCAGTTCAGTGATTGCGGTTTTGTGAAGCTCCTCACTGTTGCGCCGGTTGAAGTTGATTTGCTGCAGATCCAGCTTGGCTATTTCCAAATTCAGTTCTGCTTGTTCCACTCCTGCTTTGAGAACCGCGCCGATTTCATGCAGCCGCCTCTGCTGTTCCAGAGCAGAATCAAGCGAACGGATTGTCAGCTCCATCTTTCGGATTTCTGTATCCAGAGTGATTTGCTCACGATTTCTTTCAAGTTTCAGCTGCTCAAGCCTGTTCTGATACAGTGCCAGTTCCTCATGATTGCGATCCAGCTCAATACTCAGAGACTCCAGATCGAGCTGTATCAGTCTGTCGCCGGGGCGAACCTGATCTCCGGCATGCTTGAACAGGCTGTCAACTCGTGTTTGAATGGGGGAGGTGACCACATGTTCAAAACGAGGGATAATAATACCGGATGATCGGACGGCATTTGATACATCTCCTGTTTCAGTCACTGCTGTTCGAAAATCACCGGGACTCAGTTTGTTTTGAAGACAATGCCTGAACAGTAAAATGGAAGCACCAACCAATCCCAATATGATTGAAAATTTTCCAAATTTGATGAGCCGGTTTTTCAGGAGTATGCTGGTTGGAAGATTCTGATCCATGTCAGAGGAGCTTTCAAAATCTGTACCAGATAAAAATGATTAATAATTACAATACATTAGGATTAGGGATAGAATATGTGAATGTCCGGGATCGGACAGGTTGTTCGCTTTTAATCGCAGATGGGGTTGGTTCCCACCCCGGGGTGACAAATTTATTTCATCTGTTGTGTGCCGCAGATCAAGAATATCCGCAAATCGCACAATGCAGACAGTTTGAAATGACCATGCATGCTACATATGCCTGATCTAATTATTGTTCAAAATATATATTATGCTCGATTTCCAGATTGATTCCGTGTACAATGGAATAATCAATTGATAACTCGTGAGTCAGGTATTCAGTAGAATGAGCAAGGAAACTCCCGGTTTTGCCTGACAGCCAAGAACCCACGCAGCGGGATGAGAATTTATTTTGCATTTCTGAAAAGAAATGGCTTCCACCTGCCGTATGAAGCGGAAATGACGGAGTATCATAACCATCTCGCTGAAACATCCAACCGGTGTGTAAAACTATTTCAATTCATTACCTGCAAAATTTTTATACGAATAAATTTAAGGGCTCATCACAGAATGTTGATAAATTTGGCACTTGACCAGATAATGGATTATCTATTCTGAACCCAACAAATTCAGTATTGGAAGTTTTGAATGAAGTTAAATACCCTGTCCAAATCCGAAGAATTCAATCCAGAGGTGAATTATAAGTCCACAATGCGGGACACCGGCTATAAACCCTTATCAGAGACCACTCCTGCTGAATATCATAAGCTGGGATTTAAGTCCGGTCTGGAGGTGCATCAGCAGCTGCTGACGGAAAAGAAACTATTCTGCAACTGTCCTGCTGGTATTTACCAGAAAAAAGGTAAGTATGATGCGGAACTGGTCCGGCACATGCGTCCCACCCTCAGTGAGCTGGGAGAGTATGATGGAACCGCCCTGATGGAGTTTAAAACCCGGAAGAATGTCTATTACCGTATCGCCAACCGTACGACCTGCACCTATGACATTGATGACACACCGCCGTTCAAGATCAATCATCAGGCCCTGGAACAAGCCATCGCGATTGCAATGATGTTGAAATCAAATGTTGTCGGCGAACTTCATGTTACACGAAAGCAGTATCTGGACGGTAGTATTCCAACTGGATTTCAGCGAACAGGCATTGTGGGCATTGAAGGTGAGATTGTTCATAAAAATGGTAAAATCAACGTAATACAGATTAGCATTGAAGAAGATTCCTGCCGAGAAATCTCTGATATTCGGCATGATCGGATTTACACCACTGACCGTCTGGGAATGCCGCTGATTGAAATTGTGACCTATCCGGAGATGAAAACACCGATGGAGGTTGCAGAAACAGCACAATTTATCAGGTTCCTGACTCGCAGTACTGGACATGTAAGAACGGGAATCGGTGCTGCGAGAGAAGATGTGAACGTCAGTATCACTGGAGGGACCCGGGTTGAAATAAAGGGTGTTTCCAAGATCACTCTGATTCCAAAATTAACCCATAATGAAGCCTTTCGCCAGATCAGTCTTCTGCAGATTGCTGATATCCTAAACAATCGAATTCCGAAACCGGCTGACTGGCAGGCCCGTTCCATCGAGTTAAATGCCAACGAGCTGAATCCGGAATCATCTTTTATTCAGGAGGGAATCAGGGATATGCAGAATTTCGTGGCCTTGAACCTTCCGGATTTTAAGGGTCTGCTTTCCTATTTTAATCAGCCAGGCCGCATGTTCTCTGATGAAATCAGTGATCGTCTGAAAGTCATTGCCTGTATTGAGAAACCCAATATGCTGCATTCTGAAGAAATTTCTGGCGATGCCGAAAAGATCGATTTCAGGAAAATTCGTCGGTTGCTCAAAAGTAAGGAAGGTGATGCTCAGATTATTATTCGTTCCCACCCGGAAGATCTGAAGACGGCGGTGGAGACTGTTCAGGAGCGCTGTATGCTGGCTTTTTCCGGTGTTCCAAATGAAACGCGGAAATCCCTGCCGAACGGGTGCAGCATTTTTGAGCGAGTGCTGCCGGGGCCGGACAGGATGTATCCGGATACGGATTCCGGACTCATTGCCATTGACGAATCATTAATTAAAAAAATCTCTCGTGATCTGCCGCTCAGCCTGCAGCATCGGATGACACAGCTGGCAGATTGGGGAGTCCCTGAGGATACGGTCAATTATCTATTGAAAATGAACTTCGTCCCGCTGATGGAAAGAATCATCAGTGAGTTTGATGAGAATCCGAAATTTCTCGCCGTTTTTCTAGGCCACCGGTTTAAATCCATACAATATCGTATGACAACGTCATCACCATTTTCGTTCGATAGGATATATGACCTTTTTGAATTCATCCATCAGAGAAAACTGAATCACGAAATCCTGTTTGATATGCTGCCTGTAGTATATCAAAACCCAAGTATGGAACTGAATTCCGTCATGGTTCATATTAATTATCAGAGAGGAAGTTGGAGCGCCATTCAGGAACTTATCCCAATACTGGTAAAAAAGTATGATGAAATAAAAACCTCCCGGAACCCAGAAGCCGTGCAGCATTGGATCATGCGGGAGCTGAGGAAAATTGCGTTGGGTGATTTTCCATTGTCGGATGTTATGGAAACTGTAATTGCCGGAGTGACAAATGAGTGATATGTTTAAGGGATACCGGGGGCAGGCGCTTGAAGTCCTGAAATCTTTCCAGATACGGGTTTGGAGTGATGCGTTGGTGCACACCACACGCGGAGATTTCAAAGGAATTGTTCTGCCGAGATCCGAAAACGATGATGATCGTCATATTGTCCTGAAACTGGCTACCGGTTATAATGTCGGGATATCAACCGATACGATAACCGGTATGGTCGAGAACGGATATAAAGAGGCTTTTTACAAGATTCCGGAAAAAGCATTTCCAATTTCAAAGGAAAAGAAAAACATCAAGTTGTTGGGTACCGGTGGCACCATCGCTTCCCGGCTGGACTATCGTACCGGGGCTGTGATTCCCGCATTCAGTCCGGGTGAGCTTTACGGAGCAGTACCGGAACTGGCAGATATCTGCAATTTGTCCACTGATAAGGTGTTTGCCGTATTTTCAGAAAACATGGGTCCGTCGCAGTATAAAACTCTTGCCAACACTATTGGTGAGGAAATCCAACGCGGCATTGACGGAATCGTTATCGGGCACGGAACAGATACCATGCATCATACTGCTGCAGCGCTTTCTTTCATGGTTCAGGACTCACCGGTTCCGATCGTCATGGTTGGTTCCCAGAGGTCTTCGGATCGGCCGTCATCGGACGCGGCCCTGAACCTGATGCATGCAACCAAGGCTGCTTCAGATTCAGATATAGCTGAAGTGATGGTCTGTATGTTTGGATCGACTTCCGATGAGTACGGCCTGCTGCACCGGGGGACTCGGGTCAGGAAAATGCACAGTTCCTACCGCTCTACTTTTCGGACTATCGGTGATACACCGCTGGCAATGATCAACAGGGATGAAATTATTCCACTGAAATCCCAATATAACAAGCGCCGAAGCGACCGAAATGTCAAGATTACCCCGGTTTTTGAAGAGAAAGTTTCCCTGCTCTATTATTATCCCAATATGCAGCCGGATATTATTGATGCAATGGTGGATCTGGGATACCGCGGCATAGTCATCGCGGGTACCGGTCTGGGACATGTGAATAAGCCTCTGTACCCAGCAATCCGACGCGCCACCGAAAAGGGAATTGTCATTTACATGACCGTTCAGACCTTGTGGGGCTATGTCCATATGTTTGTCTATGATACCGGTCGGGACCTGATGAGCATGGGGGTGGTCCCTACTGAGAACATGCTCCCGGAAGTGGCATATATTAAGCTTGGATGGGCGCTTGGACAGACTGATGATCTTGAAGAGATTCAAAAGATCATGTTAACACCGATTTGTGACGATATCACTGAAAGAGAACCCTATAACGGATATCTGGTTTACCAAGGTGGGATACCGGAGGTTGAGAAATTCATCAAGAATATCCACAAATGATCGCAGACTCCGGGAAAATTCCGCGAAATGGCATAAGTCGCAACGATATCCGCTTTCATTCGCTTTCAGGATTGTGCTGTGATCGTTTGCGGTGTTGCTGCCAGTTTCCAGATCAATTTCCTTTTCAATGGAGTTGTCAAACGATCATTTTTGGGTCAGGAATTTGAAAAACGCCGCAGCACCGGAGTGATTGGTGAGCGTAGTTGAAGTAAATTCAGGGGTGATTTCTACAGGTTTATTCTTCATCGATTGGGTGCTTTCTGAATAAGTTATTTGTTTTATATATCATAATGTAATTTAATAACTTAATCACACCCTTTCGATGATTTCAACATTTTCTGAGGAATTTGTTTGTATTACAAAGAACAAAAGGGCCGTCCCATGAGACAGCCCTTTTCGTTAAAAAAGATTAGATATCAGAATTATTTGGACAGATCAAATTTAAATTTAGCGATATCTATTTTGGGTTCATGCCATACACCATAGTTGCCTGCCATAATCAGCTTCTGGATATAGCTCTGCGTTAGCGCAGCGGTGGTTTTTTTGTCGTACCAGCGAATATCCACTTTGGCACTGTTTTCATTCACAGCACCCAGAAGTGCGGCCAGATAGGTCTGGCGATTTTCGGTGTCCGTGTTGATTTTGCAGAATCCTGCCTCAATCAAACCTTCAATCTGATCCCAGTCTGTACCAACAAAATCTTTCCATTTTGCAGCAAAATCCGACTTGTTGCCCAGGGCATCAATCTGATTGACGGCGAAGCTGACCACATCGGGATACAGGGTAGAAGCCCCGTGAGCAACGAACAGGATTTCATCGTTGATTTGGTTGGCGATACCCAGAAGATCATGAGCAAGCTTGATATTCAGTTTCACTTTTTCACCCGGTTTGCCTTTGTTGGGACCATGTTTGGTGCCGATCGTGGGGGCCAGCATCAGAACACCGGTTTCACGCAGGAAACGACCCAGTTCTTCCGGATTGGTATAGGTGGATTCTTCCGCCTGGGTGTCTTCATCTTCCACACCTGCCAGAACACCCAGTTCGCCTTCCACGGATACACCCACCGGATGGGCCATATTTACAACTTCACGGGTGAAGCCGATGTTGTCATCAAGGGATGTGGGTTTTCCAAGTTCCTTATTGGTTGAATTGTCAGCCATCACCGAGGTCAGATGCTGCACGGCCGCCTGAATAACCTTGCGCCCGCCTTCTGACTGATAATCACCGTGATCAAGATGTGTTGACAGCTTGATACTGCTTTTCCTGGCAAGGCTTTCAATATACTGGGATGCGATTTCCAGACCGAAAACGGCATCGCCCTGACCAAAATGTTTCAGAGCACTGTTCGAGAAAGCCAGCAATCCGCTGGCACCCAGAGTTTCAAAAGCTTCCATGGCGGCATTGATGCCCTGAAATGTGGTGACATTGAATGCCGGCAGAGCATACCTGCTGCCTGTCTGTCCGCCTTTGATGCCGTTTTTTGCCATGAGCAGCAGTTCATGCGCGCTGGTCATGTTTTCCGCAAAATTACGGGAAGTATTCAGTTTTGGGGGATTTGAGTAAAATTGTGACATAATCTATTCCTTTTCTTTCAAATTCTTAATCTATCTGACCAATTTCCTTCAGCATGTTAATGTACCATTCCTGAGATGTATCGAATGGTTTGCCGCCCTTGATCCGGGAAAAATCAATACAGCGCAGGGTATCACCGCTGTCTTCATCCAGACCAATCACGCCGCTGTTTCCTTTGAGGGCTTCATCAACTGCCATGGCGGCTGAGCGTGTAATCAGTTCCAGGTCTTTTGCATTGGGTGCAGAGGAACGGGCGAAATAACCGCTTTTCTGAACCAGAACTTTTTCCGCATCAAGCATCTTGGAGAACTGTTTGGCAAACCATTGTCCAGGGTTGACTTCATCCAGTCGGACATGTCCGAATGCGTCTCTTGGAACGGTTTGTCCGCTGGCTTCCAGTTCCGCAACGACACTTTCCACTCCGGCACCTTCACTCAGGAATATGTTAATGCTGTCTTTTTCATCCATTCTTTTTTTCAGGCGTTCGGCTTCAGCGGTGATGTCCAGATTTTCTTCCGGGATATAAATGGCATCAACATCCCAGCGTTTGCGGTCAATCAGGATTTCAGGCAGAAAGTCTTTATGGTCAAGGATACGGCGATACTCCAGAGCGGTGGCAGCCGTCAGCCAGCCGCAGTGCCGCCCCATGACTTCATGAATGATGAGCTGACGAAAGCTCGTGGTGTTTTCATTGGCCACATTTTCAAAAAACCTTGCGCCCTGTTCAGCGGCAGTCCACGCGCCCAAAGATTGGCGGATGGGATACACGTCATTATCCACTGTTTTTGGAAGGCCCACAACAGTGAGGCGATATCCATTGTCATTCAAATAGGCGGAGAGTTCCGCTGCCATTGTATTGGTGTCATCACCGCCAATGGTGTGAAGAATATCAACCTGATCCTTTTTCAGCTGCTCTGCGGCAACATGGAGGGGATTTGAGCCTTCAGGAACGAATCCTCTCCTGACACAGTCCTTCACATTGGTCAGCTTGACTCTGCTGTTTCCAATGGGACTTCCTCCGTATTTGAGGAGGATATCAGCATTTTTTCTCACTTCAGAGGTAAAGACGATGTTTTCACCAAGCAGCAGACCTTTGTATCCGTTCAGATATCCAATCATCTCTGCATCCGGCTGAACATCGCTGTATTTCTGAATTAATCTTCCGATTGAGGAGGACAGGCAGGGGGCCAGTCCGCCGGCAGTCAACATTGCTATTTTCATATATTACATCCTGTCAAATTGCATTATGACTAAATAATCCAAGCATTAATTTTACGATTATACGGATATATCAAAAAGGGAAATACAATCACACAATGAGAGGAGATTGTTAGGAACTCCAGCCGCAGCGGGATGAGCATCTGCGCAAAATGAACATGCTTCCGGTTGTTCACTCAGCAGCAGCATGTGATTATTAAATGACACCGCTGAATCTTGACGGTCAATTCGAAAAAATGAAAGTGTGTTGACATGGAATATGCCTTCAACTGCCCATCAGTTCTGTATTCGCCATGCGGAAGGATAGTAATTATTGATTCTTCGGGATATTTTTTTTATCCAGCCAAGACCGTTTCCATTATAGGTCAGCAGAGTCCAGCCGGGGCTGCAGTCCGGGAAATCCAGAACGGAGGATTTGGTCAAAAATTGGCGGGCTTCTGCATCTAAGACTGCCTGTGTCGGGACATGCTGCAGTATCGGCGGATACAGTGCCAGAGAATGTGCGGGGATCAGATCGGTTTTTCGCATCCTGCCGATGCCTGCTCCCACGGATCTGACGTTAAGCTGTTGAATCAGATGATGTAAATTGCCCGACCATGATGCCGGGTATCCGAATATTTGCCCATCCCTGGCAGAATAGAAGGTCAGCTGACTGTCAGGTAACCAGTCACTTATGCCGTTCAGGGTCTCGCGAGGCAGACGATGCCTGGGAAGGTTCTGTCGATGCCGTCCGGAATGAGCCGGGGAAGACCGACTGGGTTTTCGGGCTGCAGAAATAAAGAACCCGTCTCCCATTACTCGATGCGGCAGGAAAGTGTATCCCCACAGTGGTTTACCGCTGATATGATGAATCTGCTGAAGAATTCCCAAATCTTCCGGAATGGAAACATGCAGAGATTCAAAACCCTCCTGAAGAATGAATGAAATAAGCTGCTCAATGTTTTCTGCAGGCTCATAGGTACAGGTGGAATAAACCAGAATACCGCCCGGTTTCAGTACCTTTACAGCCGACCGCAGGATTCTCTTCTGCCGGTCAGCACATATTTCCACAGTTTTCTCTGACCAATGTGCTGCTGCATCCGGAATTTTCCTGAAGAGTCCTTCACCTGAGCAGGGAGCATCCACAATGACCCAGTCAAAAATGGGTCCCACAGATTCAAAAACTTTTGGATCACTTTGAGTGATGATGGAATTTGCAGATCCCCAGCGGCTCAGGTTCTGGATCAGCATGGAACCCCGGCTTCGAATCACCTCGTTGCAAACAACCATGCTGTCCGGATGAACCATGGACAGCAGATGAGTGCTTTTTCCACCGGGAGCGGCACATAAATCCAGTACCGTCATCGGCTGATCACCCCCGTAGTTATTCATGTACTGCTCCAGGAACATGGATGATGCTCCCTGAACATAATAGCTCCCGCTGTGAAATGCCGGTTCCTTGGAAAATACAGGCCGATGTTTCAGATAGAACCCGGTTTCACACCAGCGTACCGGGTCTGAATCAGAGATGTCAATGGGGGTTTTTGAGGGATTCAATCGAATACTGACGGGGGATGGCGCGTAATGCGCCGCAATGAAATCATCCAGCTCCGGCCCCAGCAGGGGCTGAAGACGATCAATAAAGCCATCCGGGAAGATCAGATCAGGCATCGGAATCCCTGTATAGGATTGGTAACTGGATCAGATCAGCAGCAGGACGGATTATGCCAGAACTGCCGTAAGCCAGTCCAGGAATGGATTATACACAATCATGGCACTGACAATCCAGATTGCAAGAAACCAGAAAATAAACACAAATATTATCTGGGTCACTGTTTTTGGCGGAAACGGGGTTTTTGCATAAAACCGGGCAATTCCAAAGGGAATCAGTGCACAGAGAATAATTGTGGCTCCCATGGACAAGGGACGGTCCAGCTGATAAGATCTCCGTATTGCATCGACATTCGCAAGGTAAAAGGGGCCCAGATAATCGCAGTTGTTATAAATATAATCATTCTGTTCTTCGTTTCTCAGTCGATCAGAATACGCCATTATTTCGGTACAATACGTTTCACGATATATCTCATAAACCATCATTTTGAAGAAAATGGCCACCAGAATTATCCAAGGTATATACTTTACCAGATAATTGATCAGATGAATAGTGCCTTCGCCCAGTAATCTGAAAAAAAGTTTGAAGGTCAGTTTCTCTCGACGACGGTGCCGAAGGTGATACATAATTCTGTTTCCTGATGATTGAACAAATATTTGGATCTGAGTTGAAAGAATGCCGCACCGTCCGAACTGTCAGCGTTACTGCCGTTTCGGACCGGACCAACATCCGATCATCGCATTGAAAACAATGCAGCTAAAATAACCAGTAAATTTAAATCAGCTTCCTGCAATAATTCCTAGTTCATATCTGTAAAACCTTTTTACAAGAATCCCCGTCCGAAATTATCCGGCAAATGCATAGATATATGTAACGAAAGGCCGGGACATGTGATTTTCCGGCTGCCGTTGGCGGCCAGTCGTTTGTCTTGTTATTAAAATTCAGGGAATGAAAAGCACACCAATCCTAAAATACCTTGCTGTTCAGATACCGGCCATTCTTCTCGCGGAATTCGTCGGTCCATTTTATCCATGGCCGGTTGTTTGCCTGCTGGTCATTGTGCTGGTTATGTCATTCAGACAGGTGAATTTTATTCTGCTGGTGGTTTTTCTGGCACAGATTATATCCTATCAGGAATTTGCGGTAACGAAAATCCCGGTTTTTGATCCTGAATCAGAATACATCATCCACGGCAGGGTGATCGGCCGGAAGTCTTGCCGAGATGCAGATCAGATCATTATAAAATCGTCTTTTGAGAACTGCGCGTGCTGCATACAATTGAAAATTCCAAAAAACGAGGGTATTCAGGAAGGGTGGCGGATTACAGTGCAGGGTCGGCTCGCCGTACCGGCAGAAAAGCGAAATCCCGGTCAGTTTGATTACCGGAAATATCTCCTGAATCAGGGAGTGACGCATCTGCTTGACAGGCATTCAGCCATCATTGAAAGATATCCTCCCAGATTGAATGTTTACAGCTGGTTTTCGGATTTGCGTCATAAAATCCAGCAGATAATCCATGAATCTGTGCCTGTACCTTTTGATGCGGTGCTGACAGGACTGCTGCTCGGTGATAAATCCGCAATTGATCCAGAAGTTTTTCAGAAATTCCAATCTGTCGGTGTGATTCACATTCTTGCGGTGTCGGGATTGCATGTCGGGTATATTCTGCTGATTTTGAATGCAATGGGAAAACTGATTCCCGGCACTCCGTGGATTCGGTTTTTTCTGGTCAGTTTCGGCATTGTGGGCTATATGTTCCTTACAGGTTTTCCCACCAGCGTGGTCAGAGCCGGATCAATGGCGGTGCTGTATCAGTATGCGGCAACCCGGAATAAGCAGACTGCCGCCTGGAATACTGTTTTTGCGGCAGCATCCGGATATTTACTGCTGCACCCGGGCCAGCTGTATTCGCTGAGTTTTCAGCTGTCATTCGGAGCTGTGGGAGGTATCCTGTTGATGATGCCTATGATGAAGTATCTGGAACAGCGTATCACCCTGCTGAGTCGTCTGAGATCGAAAAAAACAATTCGTACCGCCACCGACTTACTCTGTGTGTCTCTGGGAGCCCAGTTCGGAACATTCCTGCCGGTTGCCCTGACATTTTACAAACTTCCGGTTTGGGGACTGCTGGCCAATCTGATAATTGTTCCTTTGGCCGGTCTTGCAGTGCTCAGCGGATTTATAACAGTTTGTGCAGGCTTTGCAAACCAGTGGCTCGCGTTCCAGATGGGCGGTACAACCGGCCTGATCTTGTGGCTGATGGATCAGGCCTGCACTCTGTTCCGAAGTCTCCCCTGCCAGAGTATTCATACCGGAAGTTGGACTTCCAGCCAGCTGATCCTGCTTTGGAGCGGGCTTTTCTGCATGGTTATGGTACCCAGAGTCAAAAAGCCATATCGACTCCTGACACCCATCCTGCTTCTGGCCAACTGCATTCTGCTGAGCAGTTTTGTAAACGATTCAACGGTTCTGGTGACATTCCTTGATGTTGGACAGGGAGATGCATGCATCATAGAATCACAGAATCATACCATCCTGATTGACGGCGGCATTGGCGGTTTTGGAAATGATCAGGGGAAATACACCGTCATTCCATACTGCCATTCAAAAGGAATTCGCAATATCGACCTGATGATTCTTACCCATCCGCATGCGGATCATATCGGTGGAATCAGTACAATTCTGGATAATGTAAATGTGGCCGTGGTTTGGGATACCTGGAATACCTACACGTCTGGTATGTATCTGGATTTAAAGGACAAAATGAACAAGTTGAATATCCCGGCTGTTCATCCGGAACCGGGAAATGTTTACCAGCTGGGGAAAATGAAACTGACCTGTCTGTATCCGGATTCTCTGCACAGTATGAGTGTCCGCAACATCAACAATGCTTCAATCGTTGTTCGCATCGATTATGGGGAAAACGCGTTTCTGTTCATGGGAGATGCAGAAGAGGAAGTGGAACATTTTCTGTGCGGTTTGAGAGCCGTTGACTGTGATGTTATAAAAGCCGGGCATCATGGGTCAGCCACAAGCTCCTGCAATGAGTTTATCGACGGCGTGAATCCCCGTCATGTAATTGTATCCGTGGGTGCCGGGAATAAATTCAACCATCCTGCCGAAGAACGAATGAATGCCTGGAAAAAATCAGGCGCCACCGTTTACCGCACGGACCAGACAGGGGTGATACAGTTCCGATTAACAGAAAACAATGCCGCTGTTCAAACACCATTTAGGCCAAGCTGAAATTCTTCAGTCTGATTCATCATTTAATTCGTATATTTCAATAATTCCGGAACTGATATTCAACTTTATTTAGCTTCCCGCCTGATCACGCAGACCTTGTTTCAACCAGTTTCGGAACTTCAAGAAAAGGAGTCAAGATGGATTCTATTCCTCTGGTAAAAGATTTCATGTCAACCAGCCTGGTTACATTTGCACCGGATATGGACGTTTATGAAGCGATCGATATTCTGATCCAGAATAAAATATCGGGTGCGCCGGTGATTAAGGATGGGAAACTCTGCGGCATTCTATCAGAACGGGATTGCCTGAGAGTGACTGCGAACGGATCATTTTACGATACATCCGGTGGGAAAGTTCGTGATTTCATGTCCAAAGTCATTCACAATGTTGATCCGGAAATGGATATTTTTGAGGTTTCGCATCGATTTCTGCAGTATAACTATCGTCGCTTTCCGGTTCTTGATGGTGATTTGCTTGTTGGACAGATCAGCCGCAGAGATGTGATTCATGTCATTCATAATGAAGCTGCAAAAGAGATCAGAGAACTGGAAACCGACGGATACCTTACTGACGAGATGAAGGCGGTCTTGGACCATCCCGGAACAGCAGGATAACACCTGCAGACGCACAAACCATGCAGTGCTGCAGCCTCAACAACGGAAGCAGTCAAGCTGCGGTCGAGATATTTCCATGATTAAGTGCATCGATCAGGACAGGTTAAATCCGGATTGCCATGATTGTTCGATTAATCCGTCCGCTGAACCACCTCTCCAGTGATTCCGCACTTCTGATAAAAAACCAATTCTGCCTGATCCGTCCTCGTATTTCAGAAAGACTGCTGGTCAGGCTTTCAACCCTGTCCCCATAATAATTGTCGGTTGTGCCAAGATTGCAGTGCTCATTCGTGATGAAACAGCACTCCCGCGCGTGTTCTTTATTTTAATTTCCTGCAACGGAAACCCTGGTTTCGAAGAAAAGAATATCCAAATTCATTGAACCAGACAGCTTGGATATTTCATAAGGCTTTGAAATGAGATGGTGGGGCTGGTTGATTTTGGATGGCTAGGGAAGAGATTTGAATCCGCCGGTTGGCGGGTTTTTAATCTGTCTCCTGACGGACGCTGTAGAATTGAGCATATCCGCCATTGTCCGGAGAATGCAAAGCAATTTTCGCATAGATATTCTCGCGAAACATGCGGGATAGGGCAGATGCGCAGTTTTTATCCGATTAAAACGTTCAAGGTCATCCCAAAGTCAGTTGATTTAAAATTGTTTTGATCAGATGTGAGGATTCTGGCTGCCCTGTCAATTCCAGTATAAAAAATAACCCTACTTTCAGTGTATTTTTATCATTCTGCAAATAAACCGGTTTGATTAATATGAATTCACCTCAGCGCCTGTTTTTAATTGACGGGATGGCCCTGTTTTATCGTGCTCATTTTGCAATGAGCAAGAATCCACTGATAACCCGGGACGGACGGCATACTTCAGGGGTATATGGTTTTCTGAATATACTGTTCAAGTTGATCCGCGATGAACAGCCCGAGTATATTGCCGTGGCAATGGACAGCCCGGAACCCACATTTCGACACAAGGCATACACGGAGTACAAAGCAACCCGTGAGAAAATGCCGGATGAGCTGGTAGAACAGCTGGATCCGCTGTTTCGCATTATTGCCGCTCTTCAAATACCAATGTTTAAGCAGCCCGGCTGGGAAGCAGATGACATCATCGGTACCCTGGCAGCTCAGGCGGACGGGTACGGACTCCATACATTTATGGTTACCGGCGACAAGGATATGGCTCAGCTTGTCAGTGACAGCGTGTTTCTGTATACCCCCGGCAATCGGTTCAAACCAACCACGGTTTATGACCGCAGCGGCGTCATTGAGAAATGGGGAGTGCCTCCGGAAAAGATCATTGAATATCTGACTCTGGTTGGGGATTCTTCGGATAATGTACCCGGCGTGGACGGCGTCGGTGTTAAAACTGCGGTGAAACTGCTGAATGAATACGGCAGTCTGAATGAAATATTCAATCATGCCGATGAAGTGCGGAATAAACGGGTGAGAAACGGTCTGAATGCCGGAAAAGAATTGGCACAGCTTTCAAGAGAACTGGTCATCATTCGGCAGGATGCCCCGCTTGAGCTTCACATGAAGGAATTGAAGCGGCAGCCATTTGACAGGGAAAAGGTCGAAAAGCTGTTTCATGAGCTGGAAATGTTGTCTCTCATCAAACAGGTAGACGAATTGGATATCGGTCAGATCTCGCAGCCTGCCCAGCCTGCCAAGGAATACCGGACCCTGCGCAAACACGATGAAATTGATGAAATGATTGCCGAACTGAAGGGTGCTCCGTTGATCTCATTTGATTTGGAAACCACATCTGTTCGCGCACTCGAGGCGGATATTGTGGGACTGTCCTTTGCGGTCAGACCCCATCATGGATGGTATATTCCGGTTTTATACCCGGAAACCGGGGAAGACTATCACGCCGAACAGTTTCTGGAATGGGTTCTGAATCGACTGAAACCGCTGTTTGAAAACAGTGAATATCGATTTTGCGGGCAGAATATCAAATATGACGCGCTGGTGCTGAGCCGCTATGATATTCGGATTTCCAATATTGCATTTGATACCATGGTGGCGGCCCATCTTTTGGCGCCGGACCGGAATTCCTATAAAATGGATTATCTCGCACTGGAGGAACTGAATTACCAGATGGTGCCCATTTCGGACCTCATCGGTACGGGCCGCAGTCAGATTACCATGGATCAGGTCCCACTGGAAAAGACGGCGTTTTATGCTGCCGAAGATGC
This sequence comes from uncultured bacterium, assembly GCA_964527215.1. Classification (GTDB taxonomy): domain Bacteria; phylum Fidelibacterota; class Marinisomatia; order SCGC-AAA003-L08; family JACNLC01; genus CAZGNZ01. The sequence goes on from CAZGNZ010000001.1 coordinate 93,293, forward strand.
AGACATTGCCCTTCAGCTCTGCAATGTGTATCAGAAACAGCTGGAGGATGAAAATCTGGACAGGTTGTATTCCGATATTGAACTGCCGCTGATACCGGTGCTGATTCAAATGGAACGCGAAGGTGTGTACCTTGATCTTGAGTATCTTCATGAACTGTCGGAAAACATCCAGCTCAAACTTACTGATCTCACTGAACGGATTTATGAGCTGGCCGGCAAGGAGTTCAATATCAATTCGCCGCAGCAGCTGGGTGGAATACTGTTTGATGAACTCAAGCTGAAACCGATCCGCAAACGAAGTACGGATGTCAATGTTCTTGAACGACTGAAGGACAGTCATCCGCTGCCGGGTGAGGTGCTCAGCTATCGGCATTTTAAAAAACTGAAATCAACCTATATTGATGCTTTTCCGGACTATGTCAATTCACAGTCAGGACGTATTCATACATCACTGAATCAGACCATTGCAGTCACCGGAAGACTGTCCAGCACCCAGCCGAATTTTCAGAATATCCCCATCCGGACGGATATGGGGAAAGAAATTCGAAAAGCTTTTTGTGCACAGCATCGCGGTTGGCTGATATTGTCTGCCGACTACAGCCAGGTTGAACTGCGGATCATGGCTCATTTCAGTCAGGAAGAAGCTCTCTTGGAAGCTTTCCGTAAGGGGGATGATATTCACCGGCAGACTGCCTGTCAGGTGTACAACGAGTCCCCTGAAGATGTCACACCGGAGATGCGGCGGACTGCCAAAATCGTGAATTTCGGCATTATGTACGGTGCCGGTCCGTTTCGCATGAGCCAGGAACTGGGAATCAGCATGGCTTCGGCCCGTGAATTGATTGATAATTATTTTCGCACCTATCCCGGTATTCGGAGTTACATCGATGAAACCCTTGCCCAGGCGCGTTCTGCCGGATTTGTCCAGACATTGTTCGGAAGGAAAAAGCTGACGCGGAATCTCATGTCAAACCGGGTCCAGGTTGTTCAGGCGGAAGAGCGTGCTGCCATCAATATGCCCATCCAGGGTACAGCAGCTGAAGTAATCAAACTGGCAATGATGCGCATTCATGATCGGTTGATGAATGAAAGCTGGAAAACCAGGATGATTCTTCAGATTCATGATGAACTGCTGTTTGAAGTCCCGGAAAATGAACTGGAGCCACTGGCAGCCATGGTGGTTCACGAAATGGAGAATGCTGCGGAACTCTCCGTCCCGCTGAAGGTGGATTACGGGGTCGGAACCAGCTGGTACGATGCCCACTAGTCAGATCATTTACAGGTACAAATGGAAGCTTCAATAACACTGAAAAAAGTCGCCAGAAAATTCAGGGACAATGCCATCCTTGCGGATCTTTCTTTCGGGGTTGAGCGGGGATCACGGTTTGCCATCATTGGTGAAAACGGGGCCGGGAAAAGTACCATGCTGAAAATTCTGACTGGACTGCTCGAAAGAGATGCCGGCATGGCATATATTAACGGGCAGGAAATTCAATCCCGTGGACGCACCACCCGTTCGATGACGGGCTACATGCCGCAGAAATGTCATTTGGATTCCGAGCTTACTGTTCTTGAAAACCTGACAATATTTGCACAGCTCCATGGGTTGCCAAGGAAATCAGCTCGAAGGCAGGCCCTTCGGTGGGCAATACTGCTGGGATTTCGGGATTACCTTGGAAGTTATCCTCATAAACTGTCATTTGGTCACTCCCGCCGCGTCAGTTTTGCCAGAGCCCTGATCCACAATCCGGATGTCATTCTGCTGGATGAACCCACAACCGGACTGGATCCGGTATCGCGAACCCTGGTCTGGAACACTCTTGATAAATTTAAAGATAAAAAGACGGTTCTGTTCACCAGTCAGAATTTTTCTGAGGTGGAGGAGCATGCCAGCCGAATAGCCATCCTTCATGACGGCAATATCAAAATGGACGGTTCTCTGGATCGGCTGACCGAAACCACCCAGGGCTTAATGCGGTACTCCATTACATTTTCGGATATTCCGGACCGGGAACTGATTCAAAAAATCAAGGCCGGAACACGGGTAGTCAGTCCCAGCCTCTCAGGGAAAAAACTGGAATTCTACAGCCGGGAACGACAACAGTTTTTTGCTGCGCTGCGGATCGCCATGGAAATGGAACTGGACAATATTGATACATCCTACTGCAGATTGAGGGATATTTTTCTTGGACTGACAGAAGGAGGGCTGGAATGAGAGCTTTTCTAATCCTGATTAAGAGAGAAATTCTGGCCGGCCGAAAAATTATTGTGATCACATATCTGATGCTGCTCATGTTCCCGCTGATTCTTTTTCTCCTGATCGCGCTGCCCATGTACAAAAGCATCCAGACAGTGAATAACCTGGAATATCTGAGCTGGGTAGCACCGGGAATTTGGATTGTATCGTCTGCATTCACCGCCTTCCTGCTGTCAATGGCAACATCCCATCATCTGAAATTTGAGAGCCGTCTGGCAGAAATCTACCTTAAATCACCGGTCTCTATTGCCGTAATAATCCTTCCCGGTCTGATGTGGGGATTGGCCCATGGCATAATGGAAATGGGAGTTTCCGTACTGGAGACCAACCTGATTATTGCGGATGTAACGACGCCTGCGAAAATTTTTAAAATGATTGCTCAGATTCTGCCCCTGATTCTGTTTTTCTCCGTCCTGGGAACGGTGTTGGGTACCTGGGTGGAAAAATTCTATACACTTTCGACGATCACATTTGTCCTTTTTATGTTTTTTACGCTGGGAACAGGTAATTTCATTCCACTGGATCTGTTTCCCGCCACGTACAACCAGATACTCTCCGGAAGTCCTATTGTCGGTGATATAAATCACACCCAGAATATTCTCATGAACCGGTCCGGATCTGTTATGGACGGAGTGATTACGACTCTGATTGCCGGCCTGATATACTTCCTCCACAATCTGGCCTGTTACCGCTATTTCAGGAGAAACTGATCTTATGCAGGATTATAATATTATCGGAATAGACGGCGGTGCCACTCATACGCATGCGGTACTGTTTCATGAATCCGGGAAGTCTGCTGCTGCGTTGACCGGAGAGGGAACCAGCTTGACGGTTTATCCGGAAAAAGCACAGGAAACACTGAGCAGAATGATTCTTGATCTCTGCCGGAAAAACAAGATAACTCTGGCCGAGATTGATGCAGTCGGAATCGGAGTGGCTGGTGCCAGCGACGACGATGGGCGGGATCGGTTGTTCGGTGTGCTGGATCAGCTGGGACTGTCACGCAGAGCATTGATTCTCAGTGACACAGAAGCTGCGTTTGAAGTGGGAGTACCCGGATTGCAGGGTTTCCTGATCTCAGTCGGCACCGGGATGATGTGTCTGGGACGGAACAGCGAAGGGAAATATTTCCGTACCGGCGGCAGAGGACATCAGACCGGTGATATTGGCAGTTCGTACTGGATCGGCCGCACAGCTATTTTACGGATCGGATTAAATGAAGCAGCCATTGACGGCGATCCTGACCTGGAAGGCCTGGCCGACACAATACTTAGTTCATTGGGCGGGTCAGATTTTGAGACCGCCGTTCGGGATGCTGCTGAAAACGAATATTCAGTACGAAATATCGCCCGTTTGGCACCTGCGATCATTCAACTGGCAGAGAATGGAAATGACAGCGCATTGTCTATTCTGCAGGAAGGCTCGCAAGGAATTGCCGATCATATCGTCGAATTATGTGCCGGGATGGGCTACTCGGAACCGGATATAGTACTCGCCGGCAATGGCAGTTTGATAAAAAACAATTTTTACCGATCCTTGGTGAATGATGCTCTCAGATTTGATTTTCAGAAAATCAGCTGGACCTTCTCGGAAATTTCACCTGCCTACGGCGCCGGACTCCTTGCAGCACGACTTATTGATGTTGAAATTGATCTGAGGAATATTGTGAAAGAAGGTGCAATTGCGAGGACCCCAAGTTGATATATATTTAGATCGACTCGCCGACAACCTGAGCTACATCCAATCCCTGTGCAGTCCGGCCCGTGTTCTGGCCGTTGTTAAGGCCAATGCCTACGGTCACGGAGCGGGTCCGGTCAGTCAAACCCTTGCCGAGTGCGGAGTTGACGGATTCTGTGCAGCACTCCCGTCTGAAATCCGTGAACTGCTTGATGCAGGTATTCGTAAGCCGATCCTCCACCTTGGACGAATCGGGAAATCCGTCGTGGAACTATGTAACGGTTTTCCGGTGATATGTACTGTCAATACGGTTGACGATATTGACTTTCTCGTTCACCATATGCCACGTTTCGGGAAAATCTCCGTTCATCTTAAAATTGACACTGGTATGGGCCGAATGGGCTGTACGCCGGAAACACTTCCTGCCGTCATCCGGAAATTAAAAAACACACCCGCTGTCAGGCTGACCGGTGTTTGGTCTCATTTTGCCACTGCAGAAGAAGAAGACCGCCATTTCATGGATTTGCAGCTGTCACTTTTTAAGCGGCTTGCTGATGAAATCTGTGACGCAGTTCCGGAATGTGTCAGCCGTCATATCGCCAACAGTGCCGCCGTGCTTACAAATCCCGAAAGTCATTTGGATTTCATCCGGCCGGGAATTGCTCTGTACGGAGTGTCGCCGCTTGGCAAACCGCACCCCGAACTGAAACCGGTGATGGAATTTGGAGCTTACGTCAGCCTCGTCCGGTACGTTACGGCAGGCAGGTCCGTTGGATACAATCGTACCCATACCGTGTCCAAAGAAACCCAGATTGCTGTGATCCAGGCCGGTTATGCTGACGGAGTACCGATGGCGTTTTCCAATCAGGGATATGTTCTCGGCGGAAATCAGCTGTTTCCCATAATTGGGAAAGTATCGATGGATATGATCACTGTCGATTTGAAAGATACCTCAAACCCTCCGGAAAAAGTCCTGCTTTGGGGTGGCAGTGAAGAAGATTTGCGAATTGAAAATCTTGCGGGAAAGTTCAATATGCTTCCGTACCTGTTTCTGACAGGGATCAGTCACAGGGTTTCGCGCATATACCATGGACATTAAACAGACAGCCGGCTATTATAAAATTCCAACCATTTCAGAGAACAGATATACTGATATAAAATAAAAAATCAGGCTTCAGTCGGATACAAGTCTGTTTGTAAGTGTTTCAAATCCGGTACCCGTTATTTGGTTGAACCATTCTTGCACGATACAGACCAATGATCAGAAAAAATGAGGATAAATTGAAGAAAACAGTACTGCTGACAGGATTAATGCTGATGCTTTTCAGATGTTCTGCAATCCCGGAAAACATTCAGATCGAACCAGCGGATTCCAAACATGCGCCTAAGACGGCTGTCGAAACGGAGGAAATAGATCATCCGGTTTCTCAGGATAGCGCTGCGACGGACGACCCGAAGCTTCGCCTTTGGGAAAACCTGACGCTGCGCCAGAAGATTGCCCAGATGATCATGGTACGTGTTCGGGGAGATTTTTACAATAATGACAACTGGTATCGTGATGAACTGCGGCATTGGATTGAGGATGATGGGATCGGCGGAATTATTACATTTGGAGGCAGTGTCCACGGGACATTCCACAATATCCGGAATTTCCAGAGCTGGGCTTCCGTCCCGATGCTGGTGGCGGCAGATTATGAAAGGGGAACCGGACAGTGGCTGGACGGCGGAACCCTGTTTCCACCCAACATGGCTGTGGCTGCCACCGGAGATTCGGAGAATGCCTACAGACAGGGGAAGGTTACGGCGGCAGAAGGCAAAGCCCTCGGCGTCCATATTACATTTTCTCCGGTGCTCGATGTCAACAACAATCCAGAGAATCCGATTATCAATTTCAGATCCTACAGTGACAGTCCCGGGATTGTAGCCGATTTTGGATCGGCTTTTATCAGGGGCGTTCAGGAAAACGGGATGATAGCCTGTGCCAAACATTTTCCAGGGCATGGAAACACGGCTGTGGACAGCCATACCAGCCTGCCTGTGATTCAAGGGTCCAGAAGCGAGCTCGAACAAATGGAACTGCTGCCGTTTCACAAATCTGTGGATGTCGGGGTGAAAATGATGATGATCGGACATCTTGCCATGCCGGGACTGGACCCAACCAACCGACCCGCAACCCATTCGCCGCGGATAACCCGGGAACTCCTGCGCAATGAGTGGGGCTTTGACGGACTGATTGTTACGGACGGGATGGAAATGACCGGACTGACCAAAGAAGCCTGGGCGGGTGAATCGGCTGTCAGAACCGTCCTTGCAGGTGCTGATATCCTGCTGCTGCCCATGGATGTGCAGCAGACAATCGATGCCATTGAGCAGGCAGTTAAAGACGGTCGTATCAGTGAAGATCGGATCAATGAGTCCGTAACTCGAATCTGGGCCGCGAAGAGCAGCCAGGGACTTTTTTCGAATACGCCCTTTCCTGGATGGGAAAATGTGGAAAACAACGTTGGTATCCGGTCCCATCGTGAAACAGCAGAGCGAATCAGCCGGCAGTCCGTCACGGTTGTCAAACAGACATCAAGCCTGCCGCTGAAACCGGAAAAAATCAAAAAACTGGGGCACATGATTCTTTCCATGGATGATGATGTGAAAGACCGGCTGCGTCCCTTTATCCGCGATATTTCAAACACTCATGGAAACGTTGAGCAGGTATTTATCAATGAAGAAGTCAGTGAACTGCGAAGCCGTGAAGTACTGGACCGACTGAAGGCTTGTGACCATGTACTGGTTACGCTTCTTGTTCGGATCAGGATGGATAAGGGGCTTGCGACCATCGATGACAGTCATGCTGAACTGATCCGAAAGCTGAATACGCTGAACATTCCAACCACGGTTGTTTCATTTGGAAGTCCGTATCTGAAGGACTATGATTTTGTCCCTACTTATATTTGCACCTATGGTTACGGCAGTGTATCCCAGTATGCCGCGGCAGATGCGGTTTGGGGACGGATAAATATCACTGGGAAACTGCCGGTAAATCTGAACAGCCGATATACCAGGGGCGTCACCGGTATGGATGTGCCGCGCCGGTCATCGGCTTTTGTGCCGATCCGCGATTCCATAGATCTTGAAGCCGCAATGTCTGTTTTGGACAGTGCCGTCAGCGACAAAGTGTTTCCCGGAGCGCAGGTATTTATTTCCCGCCGCGGTGAACGGGTTTTCAGCGGAGGAATCGGGAATCATACTTACGAAACTGATGCACGGGAAGTGGATATTCACAGCATATACGATGTGGCCTCGCTTACAAAAGTGCTGGCGACCACACCGGTTGTCATGAAACTTCTGAGCCGGAAGCGTATCGGTCTGGACCATACGGTATCGCAATATTTCCCGCAGTTTTCGGGAAAGGGCAGGGAAGAGGTCACCCTGCGTCATCTTCTCACCCATTCGTCCGGACTGAAGGCGTATGAACGGTACTATCTCAAATCCGGATTTGGAAGGGAAGAAATATTAAATGACATACTGAATCAGGAACTGGAATCCACCCCCGGAAGCCGCATGGTTTACAGTGATCTGGGTTTTTTACTGCTGGGTGCAGTTCTGGAAAAAGTTTCGGGAAAGTCCCTTGATCATCTTGCAGATACAAACGTGTTCAGCAAACTGGCAATGGAACACACCTGTTATAATCCGGGATCGCGGGAGTTGGAGTTGATTGTGCCGACAGAATATGACAACACCGTCCGCAGGGGATTGGTTCACGGAACGGTCCATGATGAAAATGCCTATATTTTCGGCGGAAATGCCGCCCATGCCGGTGTCTTCAGCACGGCTGAGGATATTGGAAACTATGCCCAAATGCTGCTCAACAAAGGGACATTTCTCGGCACCCGGATTTTCAGCGGATGGCAGGTCCAGCAATTTACCCGCCGGCAGAATATTCCTGTGGGATCAGAAAGGTGTCTTGGATGGGATACACCCTCCCGCAACGGACGCAGTTCAGCGGGCGATCATTTTTCAGAGCAGGCTTTCGGCCATCTTGGTTTCACAGGAACTTCACTCTGGATTGATCCTGAATATGAAATCATTATTGTATTACTCACCAACCGGGTACATCCGACCAGAGAGAAGGAAGGGATTTACCAGGTCCGCCGGCGATTTCACAATGAAGTGATGAAAGCGCTGATGGTTGGCTGAGTAAACCGTCAGATTTATAATTTTCGAAAGCTTGTTAAAGGATATACAGGAAAGGAGTCAGTATCAGTACAGTTGATATTTTGATTATAGGTGTTTTCTTTACTGGCATCATGCTGTTTGGAATTTGGCAGAACCGCCTGAACAGAAGTCTGAGCGATTACTTTCTGGCCGGCCGCAAAATGCCCTGGATTACGGCAATGTTTTCCATTGTTGCGACTGAAACTTCAGTCCTCACTTTTATCAGCGTGCCCGGTCTGGCTTATCGACAGAACTGGTTCTTTCTGCAGTTGGCTCTCGGATATATTTTTGGAAGACTTCTTGTCAGCCGGTTTTTACTTCCGCAATATTTCAAAACCGGTGTTCAGTCCATTTATGAAGTTCTTGGTCAGCGTTTTGGCTCAGGTATCCAGAAAACCGCCAGCCTTGTTTTTCTGATCACCCGGGTGCTCGCCGACGGAGTCAGATTCCTGGCAACAGCCATTGTGGTACAGGTCATCACCGGGTGGACTATCCCGACCTGCATCCTTTTGATAGGGACCGTGACCTTGATTTATACCTTGATCGGCGGTATTCGAACGGTCCTGTGGATTGACAGTTTTCAGTTTGTGCTCTATCTCAGCGGTGCGGTCATCTCCATCATATTCATCCTGCTTCATTTACCGCCGGATTCTCATGAAATGCTATTGGAAATGGCGGCTGCCGACCGGTTCAGCATGCTTCATCTGAACTTCAGTATTTTCACAGATGCCTGGTCTTTTCCCGGAGCTGTGATCGGCGGAGCTCTGTTGTCATTCGCTTCTCACGGTACCGACTACATGATGGTTCAGCGTGTGCTGTCATGCCGAAACCTCAATGATGCCCGCAAGGCAATGGTGGGCAGCGGTGTGTTCGTATTCATCCAGTTTGCACTGTTCCTGCTTACCGGTTCTCTGATCTATGTATTTCTGCAGGGGCAGACTCTGGATACGGACCGGGAATTTGCCTGGTTTATCGTACATCATTTGCCGGCAGGGCTGAAGGGCCTGCTGCTGGCAGGCGTACTGTCTGCAGCAATGTCCACTCTCAGTTCGTCTATCAATTCACTGGCCTCAAGCACTGTGGTGGACTGGCTGAACAAACGAACAAGTCTGTCTGCATCCCGACTTATCAGTCTGATCTGGGGAGTAATTCTCATCTCAATCGCACTGTTGTTTACCGACAATGATTCCGTAGTGGTAATTATCGGGCTGAAAATTGCATCCTTTACCTACGGCGGGTTACTGGGGCTGTTCATCTTAAGCCGGGTGAACCGGCCGTTTCATCCGATATCCCTGTCGGCGGGCCTGATAGCCGGCCTGCTGATCGTTTTTCTCCTGAATCAGATCGGTGCCGCGTGGACGATGTTCATCGGAATATCTGTCCTGATTAATCTGGGTGTGACATTTCTCTGTCAGTTTGTTTTGGATCGGCATGCTGAATCGTAAGCCTGGAAAGGTCCGGAAGGCTGGTATCAGATACCGTTCTGCAGCGCTCATCCTGTCAACTGCTTTTTTGATCCATGGCTGCCGGCCCGTTTTTCAGTCAACAGCCGTAATATCCCTGAAGACTGATTCCAGACAGGTTCAGACTGGACTGGATTTGCTGGCGGCATCGGATTTCAGTCTGATACGCGGCCGGGATCTGGGACTTGTGATCAATCATACCAGTGTCACCAGCGACGGCAGGCATATTCTGGATGTACTGCATGATGCTGAAGATGTACATGTAAAAACCGTTTTCACTCCAGAGCACGGTCTGAAAGGCCAGGCGGCCAACGGGGAGTGGATTGAGTACGATTCTGTTCTGAACGGGATACAGTTGGTGAGTTTATACGGAAAATCCCGTCTCCCGGATTCGGAACTGATCAAATCGCTGGATCTGGTGATATTTGATATTCAGGATGTGGGTTCACGTTATTACACCTATGTGAGTACGCTGACCAATGTTATGCAGACTGCGGCAGAGACAGGTACACCTGTGCTTGTTCTGGATCGTCCAAATCCTCTGGGCGGCCTGGCTGTTCGCGGTCCGGTGATGCAGGATGAGTATCAATCGTTTGTCGGGATGCATCCTGTTCCGATTGTGCATGGATTAACCATGGGTGAATACGCCCTGATGATTAATGAACTGCAGTGGCTGAATAACGGCGTTCAGGCGGAACTTGGAATTGCAACCATGCAAAACTGGCATCGCGAGATAATATTTCCCGACATTGGAACAAAGTGGATTCCGCCATCGCCCAATATCCCTGATTTTGAAACTGCATTTTTGTATCAGGGGCTCTGCCTTCTGGAAGGGACAAATCTCAGCGAAGGGCGCGGGACGGATCAGCCGTTCAAAATTTTTGGAGCCCCGTGGGTAATTCCTGAAGTGATACTGGCAAACCTTCCCCCCGATTGTACCCGGGGGATGCAGTTGGAGCCCATTTCCTTTACGCCTGTTTCAAAGCCGGGGAAAGCAGCGGCACCCAAGTTTGAAAATGAGATATGCCATGGTTTGAAAATGCAAATTACCAACTTCAATTCTGCTGATCCTCTGTGTTTCACAATTTCGCTGCTTAAAATTGTGGCCGCAAAATTCCCGGGAAATTATGAAGTGCTGCCAAGCAGATATATTGATAATCTGTACGGCAGTTCGAAGTTAAGGCGCTTTCTGAAAATAAATGATTCACGGCTAGACCTTGCAGACAGCTGGCAGTCTGATGAAACAGCCTTTGTCCGTCAACGGGAACCATTCCTGCTCTACAAATGATAAAAAACAGACAGCCACAGAAATTTAAGAATTCCGGTTCCTGCACCAGTCAGCGCTCCGTTCTTTCCTGGGCACTGTATGATTTTGCCGGTCAGCCCTTTGCCACGTTGATCGTTACATTCATCTACTCAACTTATTTTGCTTCATCCATTGCCCAGGACAGCGTTGTTGGCATGGCACTGTGGTCAAGAGCGGTTACCGTCACTGGTCTGGTTGTAGCAGTACTGTCTCCCATTATGGGAGCTTGGGCGGACTGCAGCGGATATCGAAAAAGGTTGTTCATATTCTGGACCTGGCTGACGATAACGGCCTGTTGTTTTTTGTTTTTTGCCGAACCGGGAATGATTATGACGGCACTGATCTGGTTCACGATTGGCAATATCAGTTTTGAGATGGGTATTGTCATCTGCAATGCTTACCTGCCTCATATTGCACCGACTGATAAAATGGGCAGGATTTCCGGGTTCGGATGGGGAATGGGATACGCGGGCGGACTGCTGGCTCTCTGGATTGCAATGACCGCTCTCATTAATCCGGAGACTCCCTGGTTTGGTTTTACAAAGGACAGCGGAGAACACATCCGCGCAGTAACTCTGCTGGCAGCCGGATGGTTTGCTGTTTTCAGTTTGCCGGCATTTCTCTGGGTGAGAGATTCCGGAAAGAGAGATCAGAAAGTCTCGAACTGCATTGGGGAAGCCCTGAAGCAGATCCGTACGACCTGGCAGGAAGTCCGACAATATAAAACCGTGGTGCGATTCCTGACTGCCCGATTGTTTTATAATGACGGTCTCCTGACCATTTTTGCATTTGGCGGGATATTCGCTGCCGGGACATTGGGTTTTTCCATTGAGGAAATTTTTCTGTTTGGGATTGTCATCAATTTGACCGCTGGGATTGGAGCCCTGCTGATTGGCTTAGTCGATGACCATATTGGCAGCCGCAGAACCATTCTGCTCAGCACTGCAGGGTTGATCCTGGCAGTTGCAGCGGCCGTTCTCGCGAGGGAAAAATGGGTTTTCTGGGCTGCAGGAATCATTATTGGAATTTGCTCCGGACCCAATCAGGCGTCCAGCCGAGTACTGATGGCGAGACTCGCGCCGCCGGAAAAGATCAACGAATTCTTTGGGTTTTATGCGCTGAGCGGAAAAGCAACTGCATTTGCCGGACCGCTGGTGCTTGGGATAATCACTGAATTGACGGGTTCACAACGACTTGGCGTTGCATCCATTTTGATGTTTCTGATCGTGGGATTTGTTCTCTTGTGGAACACAAAAACAGGCGCAGGTGACTGAACTCAATGATTGTTACAAATTGCAAAATATCCCGATTTTGATCTTTGAATTCAGCCAGTCTGACTGCTAATATTAAACGCTGAAATCATTATCCAAAATTGTCAGGAGAGTGTTCGTTGAGACGAATTTTTGCGGTGGGACTTGTGGTACTGCTTTCTGTGTTGTTTATTGCCGGCAGTGCAACAAAAGATTATTCTACACAGGCGATAATATCTATACCCAATCTTAGGACTCAGGAAATCAGCAGCGAAATTGAACGAGAATTCAGCTCGCTGTCTGCGGTTACTTTTTGCAAAGCATCTTTGCTGACACATTCTCTGACCATCCAATATGATGACGAGAAACTGTCAAAGCCGGAAATAGAGAAGTGCCTGAAGAAATGGGGATGCAATCCCACAGATTATTCATTTAACAAGACCATCAATTTCCCGCCTGAAGAATAACTGACGGTCGTTTGCAGGCAGCCTTGATAACGATGTGCACTTTTGTGTGCAATGAAGAAGTTTGTCTATATATCTCCCTGTTTTACCTGAATTACACTGGTCAGACGCATTGCCCCGCTATTTTCTTGCCTGGTAGTTTTATAATCAACAAGAAGCTCACAGCCCTTGATATCGTGCAGGTTCAGATTGTTCGGGATTCTGTCCGTCAGACTCACAATTCCGCTGTATTTTTCCGATTCGCTCCACCAGTCAATTTTCACAACGCCTTCGGCCAATTCTTGCACTTCCCAAAACCGGCATTTCTGCTTGATGGATTTGGTTACCTGAACTGCTCTGATGAACCATTGATGAAATTCAGGATTCCGCGCTTTCACTGGCAAATCATATTCAAACAGGCTGGGAAGTACCGTTTCTCCAAACTCCTGTCCGCTGTAAATAAGATTTGGACCTGGAAGCAGAAGGCTGAAAAGAGTCCAGTCCCTCAGTCGCTGCGGCTCTTTAATACTGTGAGCAATTCGGGGGACATCATGGTTCTCAAGAAACCTCAACTTTAAAGCGCTTGCTGGGTAAAGTGCATCCTGATATTCCAGATACTTCAGGTATTCCTTAATTAATCGGCTGTCCTGAAATGCCGGCTGCAGAATTTCGAATCCGTCATAATCATATGTCAAATCAAATGCCTGGTGCAGTTCAGGATCGCTGTGACAGATAATATCTTGTCGGCGGGATTGACGTACGAATGACCGGTGAACACTTTCCGCCAGCCATATCAGATTGTACCGGGCGTTCAAAGTTCGCCTTGCCTGTATCCAAAAATCCAATGGGACCAGTGAGGCCACATCACACCGGAATCCATCTACTCCCTGTTCTGCCCAATACTCCAGTGTCTGTATCAAGTACTGACGTAACTCCGGTTTACTGAAATTCAAATCAAACACATCCGACCAATCCGGAACTTTGGATTTTGGCTGGCCCTGCCCATCGGTCAGATACCAGCTTGGATGCTGGTTTATCAGATGGTTGTCTCTGGCAGTGTGATTGAAAACCACGTCGATTATCATCAGCATTCCGCATTTATGTACTTGATTTACAAGTTCGCGGAAATCTTCAATGGTGCCAAGTTCCGGATCAACTTTTCGGTAATCCCGAATGGCATAGGGGCTGCCTTTTGATCCCTTGCGGTTTTCCACTCCGACAGGATAGTGGGGCATCAGCCAGAGAATGTCAGTCTGAAGTTCTTTTATCCTGGGCAAATCGGCTGTTACGTCACGCAGATGATGTCCTGGACCATGGTTTCGGGGATAAACTTCATAAATCAGGGCCGATTTCAGAACCTTTTTTATGTTCATTTCTAACCTGTTTTTCTGATGCATTCTGAAGAATTGTTGCGGACGTTGTTCACAAAATCTGAAACGAAATATACTTCCAGCGGAGGGGTATAGGACTTCAAAAGAGGCAGTACTTCATCAGGGGGATGGTTTCGAATATCCATCCAGACATCTAGGTCATCCGGTTCGAGAATTACCGGCATGCGGTGATGAATTTCTGACAGTTGAGGTGACGGGCTGGTGGTTATTACCGTGTATGACTGAACAGACTGGCCATTCGGTGATTCCCAGGTATCATACAGACCGGCCATCGGCAGCAGTTTTTTACCGGGATGCCGAATGTAGCAGGGGATTTTCCGACCATTGAGCCGCTTCCATTCATAATACCCGTCGGAAACAACGATACATCGTTTTTTGGGCAGCAGATTTCGGAATGAGGGTTTTTCCGATATGGTTTCCGATCGGGCATTGATCATCCTGCTTCCGATCGATGTGTCCTTTGCCCAGAAAGGAATCAGTCCCCAGCGCATGGGATGTATGCTTCGTTTTCCATGATTCAGCATCACCGGCGTGATTTGCGTGGGCGCGATATTGTAACTCGGTTCCCAGTTCAGGGTATCGTCCCATTCTTCAATGGACAGCTCTTCAATAATTTCCAGCCGACCCTTAGTCAGTGTCTTGCGACCGCACATGCGTCGATTCTCCATTTTTACTGCCTTGATAAAGCAGGTTGATAATCGGTAATGCCATCAGCCCGGCAGCACAGGTATAAATCAGATCAGAAACAGAAAATGAAGTACCCAGAAGAATCCGTCCCAGCGGAAAGCTTCGAATATATTCCAGGAATTGGGTTTTCCACAGCTGGAGGAATTCAATGCAGCAGGTCCCGGAGACGATGATAACCACGTTAATGAAAGGTTTTAAATTTGGGTAAAGAAAAAACAGAACCAGTGAAAAGAATATCACGTACAGCACACCGCCAAGAGAGTATTGTACCCAGTCCTGAAAAGGTCCGGTATAGACCTTAGTAAAAAGTCCGACCGGAATCAGGAGTATTGCCAGTAAAATGCTGGTGATTCTTCCTGATTTGTTTGACATATCAGTCAAACACCCCAAAGGTTTTTAATTCACTCGAGCATTGGCGGGTATTAACAAACTGAATGGTGTTGATGCCTGTACTGGCTGCGCTCTCCACATTTTCAGGCCTGTCGTCAATAAATACAATATCGTCGGCATTAACATCCAGTCGTTGAATGAGTAAGTGGAAGATCGCCGGATCCGGTTTGATCAGATGCACTTCTGCAGAGATAATCAAGTCATCAAAAAGTGACCAAAGGCTGTAGTGATCTTTCAAGTAATTCCAGAATGAATATGAGATGTTTGAAAGGCAAGTCAATTGAATTTTTTTCGATTTCAGCCGGTGAATCAGCTGAAGCGTATCCCGATTAAGTATTAAAGCATGTCTCAGTCTGTCCATGAGTGTCCGGCATTGCTCTGCAGATACACCTGTCTCTTCGGATATTGCCTGTACAATGGTTTCTTCGGTTACTTTTCCACGGTCAAGATCCAGCCAATATTCTCTGAATGGACCGTTTCGCAGTGTGAAATAATCCATATCAGTATTCTGGAAAAACTCCTTCAGCACCGGTTCCGGATTCCAGTAAAAGATCACATTGCCAATGTCGAATACAACTGATTTCATAAATTCCGCCTGTATTTTTGAGTGCCATATCTGTCTGGATGTCTGATTACCATATTTCACTATTCCAGTGGGTATTCCACTTTTCCAACCCGCAGTGGACAATGTGCAATCTGCCAACAGGTTTGAGATGAATTACTATCCGGCAGGCCTGTTCCGAACCGGCGACTATTGAAGTGCTCTTTGATGAAGAGTCGGAATATCAGCACCGGACATGGATACGGAATTGGCAATTGCCCATGCGGCAACGATGATAAATATCAAAACAAGTATAAAAATAACAAACCATTGAAGTACATTTTTATTGATAAAATCATGTTTGAAGTATGATATCGGCTGTTCAGAATGGAAGTTTGGCAGGATCTGAATGATGTAGTGAAATATTGACTGAATGATGAGCAGTGTTCCAATCAGTTCAGCCATCTCTTCAGCTGCTACCTCAAATACATACAGCTGTTTCCATACCAGTTTGAACAGGTTGCGCACTGCTTCGGCAGAAATTCCGAATATCCAAACGGCGATGCCCGAAAGGGCGAGTACGGCTGACTTTCTGCTGATCTGGTACCTGTGAGACCAGAACACGATCAATCCGGTCAGTATCGGGATAATCACCGGTAGAAACAGAATCTGCCACTGCGTCAGAAATACCATTGTTCGACTCTGGTTTTCGGAAAACTGCCGGACTTCCTTCCAAAATAGATTCTCATGCAAAATGGTCATTTCGTCCAGAGACATCATGATTCCAACTGCAGCAATACCCACCCATAGAACCGGCAGACGAAACAGACTGCATCTATGTTTTACGTTGATCAGCATTTCAAGATGACCGGCAGCAGCAGCAATCAGGCCGAATATAAAAAATACTGCGCCGGAATACCAGGTGGCGAGATTACGTTCCTTGTCCATGTTGAACCAGTACACGCCGGACCATTTCAAATCGGTCAGAAAACAGTGTCCAAGACCCAGCAGGATACTAAAAGCAATCAGGATCCAGAAGATCCGGTTCACGGATTTTGTGATTTCTTGGGAATAATTTGCCGGATAGTCGGCTGGTGCAGATGATTTCATTTTAATATGTGATTCGTACAATACCGTCAGAAACTTCGGGGAAAAGATTCATTGTTCTTGGATCATGACCAGGCAGGACAAGAAACGGGGAGCCGGCTGACAAAAGTGCGGTTTGTATGGCTTCAGCGTTTTCTTTTTTGTCCTGAGCATTTCCTCCCGGTTTTTTGAATTGAACGCTTTTAAACAGGTTGGCATTGTCAGCAAGAATGCAAATGGGACCGTATGGGGAGCTGACATTGACACATTGAAAACCGGGCGTATGTCCGCCAACATGCTGTATAACAACATCCTCGGAAACAGAATATTGACCATTGATCAGCTTGAGACGGTTTTCGGTCTGAATTTTCAGCAGAACTTCCATATCCTGCATCTGCAAACCATGCTTGTTTCTGCCAGATACCCCGAGGGATTCTCTGGCCCAGTCAAATTCTTTTTCCTGAAGCCACACGACAGCATTCGGGTAACTTGAAAGTGATCCGCAGTGATCCCAATGCAGATGCGTCAGTATGATATCAGTGACTGAGTCCGGCTGTACCCCTGCCTGCTTCAGTCGTTCGGGAGGGGGCAGATACTTATGAAAACGCCATTTTTCTGCAGTTTTCTCATCATTGAATCCGGTATCGACCAAAATGGTTCTGGGACCATCCTGTATCAGCCAGAACATCCACTCATAGCGTATGCGTTTTGTTCTTGAACCTCCGGATATCGCGCTGCTTTCCCGAAATGGCGAAGTCCCGTAACTCAGTGCATACACTTTCGGAAAGGATTTACCGGGCTGAATTCGCTCACTGCCTGAAACCGATGGATCACGGCCCAATATCGGCACTGTCAGAAGAATCGCGATTGTGAGTATGCCGCTTGTCTGGATGATGCGATGGGAACGGGCAGTATCCAGAAAATGGATTGCCACCCAGACAAACAGGTAAATAATACAACCGATGAGGTACACGGCATTCAGGTTGAACTGAAGTGAAAGGTTCAGGGCAAGCGGGACGGCAAGTGCTCCAATCAAACCGTTAAATCCGTAGAGCAGAGCAATAATGGAATCCGAATAGATTTTTCCCCCGTGGGAAAGCGTCAGCGGAAACGGAATGCCCATCAGAAATCCCAGGGGAAAAATGGAGATTCCAGCAAACATGAACCTGACCGGTGCCGGATATTGAATAAGCACCGGGAAGAAAGAGGGCACCAGATACAGGTGAGCAAGCAGCAGCAGTTCAAGTAAAATGAAATAAATCCATGTCTGATTTGGGCGGATACGGCTGCTCCACAGACTGCCAAGTCCGGAAGCCGCCAGCAGGGAACCAAGAATGGTTGCAAATGCACCTACCGGAGAGCCCAGCAGAATTTCAAACCGTTGGATCAGCACCATTTCAACAAGCAAAAATCCCAGACCGGTCAATCCGACTATCCCGAGGTGCGGCGTGCGAAAAGCAGTTCGGTTTCCGGCCCGGACAGCAACCACCAGAAAAAGCGGAAGGACAACCAGCAGGAAAACGAGAACCTGACGGAACAGACTTCTGGTTTCCGGATGATCCGGTTTTACATCAAACAGGAACGGGGCATTGTCATCCACCGCCTGCAGTTTATGATTTTCCAGGAAATAGCTGTCGTTACGTGAATAAAGAATCTCTTTGAATACGGATTCCTGGCTGATATACGGACTGTAGAGAATGGTGGTGACTGCCTTGATCGGTCCCAGGTATCTGTCAGCGGCTTTCTCAAGGTCTCGGATCCGATCCACCTGGTTCAGCCAGTTAAGGAGTCTTTCATGTTCCTCATGGGTGAAAGGTGTTTTTTTGATAAGCAGTTGGTAGTAATTGTTATATCTGGTTCGCCATTGGAAAATAAAGAAATGGTCGGCAGGATGAGCGTCCGTACGTTCGGTCAGCGCACTCTGGGCAGTTCTCACCATCTTCCAGATTGACGGTTCTCTGGACGGTGAGCTGATCGGCTGTTCGATGCATATTATACCGTCATCGGTCAGTCTGTCATAATAATGCTGAAACGCTTCCCGCGTATAAAGATATTCCGGAACCGGTTCTCGCTGTGATGAGCTTCCTTTGGAGAAGTGGGTATTCAGCAATGTGATAATGTCAAATGATTCACGACTTTGCTGCACAAATGTTCTTCCGTCCGTAACATGCACGTCAATGTTCTGATAGCTGTTACCATTCAAATCTGAAAGCTCATCGGACTGGAGATCCGCAATCGCCGGATTTATCTCAAGTCCGACGACCTTGCTGCTGTAATGTCGCGCGGTTTTGGTAATCGCATCACCGGACAGGCCAATTATCAGTACATGCGGGTCGTCAAAAAGGGTGTGCGGAAAACGGGGGTCGATGCGATAGCTGTCGGGTTTCCATTTCCGGATAGTATCAATGGTGCGACCGTTCTCGTATGATTTCAAAGCACCTGAATCCGGATTCCTTTTCACGATATCATATCGGCTGACATAATTGGACCTGGAATACAGAATCTCCATTTCCGGATATTTCTGGGTTAATTTGGCTCGAACGATATTGATCCAGTCGGCTGCAGGATTCTGTATGCCTGCTGAAAGTGCAGCCACAGCCACCCCCAGCAGCAATGTTTTTATGGCAAGTCCGGATTTTCCAATCAATTTCAGGACCGCGGTTGCTGACACGGCTGACAAGGCAGTGAGGAGCAGGAGAGCGGATTCTTCTCTGAAGACTGTCAATGCCGGATTAATGAGCAGGGGAGCGAGACCGGCACCCACCAAACTGACAAAATACAGTCGGGAAGCATTTGGAGAAGCCAGCAGGGTGGCTGTAACAACGGTGATCAAAAAAAACGGCAGAATCAGAACCATTCCCGCAAAGGTGGGGAACCGCTGAAACCACACGACTGAACCGAGACTGATCAGAACTGAGACCGGCATCAGGATTGCTGATATCTGCAGCGGGTGGAGACTTTTTCTTCGCAGTCCGAGATAGGCAGCCAGTCCGCCGCCGGCGCCACCCAGCAGCGCAATGGCAATGACTCCGGTGGCATTCAGGTAGTTTCCCATTATTTCAAGACAGCGGAACAACAGAATTTCCAGGAAAAGAAACACAAATGAGATACTGCCGACAGAAAAGTATAATAGGAGCTTTTGAGATTTCTTGTCGGGTTTCAGAAGGATACTGTCACGCTTTTGCTTCGGCGGTGTCAATGTTAGCTCTGCGGATACCAGGATCATCCAGAGAAAGATGATCATTGCAGACGTTCCTATCAGTGACAGACCCCAGTGTAAAATCAGTGCAAACTGATGGGAGGTGTCTGAATGAGCAACGGCCGGACTGAATAAGCCGCTGATCAGCAGCATCAGCGCAGCCGACTGAGTATATCTGCGGAGAGTGCCGATACCCTGCGGGCGGCTGCCGGAATACAAAACAAAGATACATCCAATAATAAACACACCAACAAGGATCAGAACTGCAAACGGTCCTGAAGACGGATCGTTCAGGATTCCTGTCCGGTATAGAATGCGGGTAAACTCATTGAATGACACGGCCAGAAATAGTATTCCCGCCAGCAGATATTCTGTCAGATTTTCTCTGAACTGAATTCGAAATCTTATAAATGCAGCAAATGCCAGCAGACTGCTGATCAGCAGCTTTACAGACAGGTACCATGACGCAAATGTGATACTGTGCTGCAGGTTAAAATAAGAACTGCGTCCCTGCCCCCAGGTGTATTCCGGCCAGATGAAATGCAGAATGAGACAGGCTGCATCAAGCGCGAGCAGGAGCGGCCATATTCGATGAATATTCAGTAGATTCAATGGTTTCTTATCAGTCTGGGAATACATTGGTACTCAGGAATACATTCAGTCTGTTGTATATAATGCTTTAATAAAATATGAAACTGGAAATTCGAGATGTGTTAGGGTAACCATTCCCTCACTGCCGGGATATGCATACCAATCCTGGCTGACTATTTTACAGAATCTGTTTAACAATGTCTTCTGGTGTTTCTGCTGTTACTGCTGCTCCGGCTGACAACAATTCCTCTTTGGTTCGAAAGCCCCATAAGACGCCGATGGGGATCATCCCTGCATTGACGGCAGTCAGAATATCCACGTCGGAATCACCTGCGAGCGCAATATGCTGCGGCAGAATCCTGAGCTGACGACTGATGTGCAGGGCTCCCAGCGGATCTGGTTTGTCAGGAAACCGTGACCCGGCACCGAGGACAATCTCAAATTCCCAGTTATCCAGATATTCTTCCACCATCATCTGCATGAATTCATGAGGCTTATTGGACAGGATCGCCAGAGGAATATTCTGTTCATCAAGCTGGTCCAGCATAGGCGCAATTCCAGGATACAATTCTGTTTTCCGGTTCCAGCCGTCCCGGTAACTGGCTCTGAATGCTTCAGCGCATCTTTCGATCAGGCTTTGGTCCGGAGAGTCCAGATTCAAAGCTCTTCGGGTCATCATATTTACGCCGTTTCCCACAAATGTTTTATATCGCTCGGCAGGATGCGGCGGAATATTTTCAGCCGCCAGAATACTATTCATTGCATCGGCAATGTCTTCCAGCGTATTCAGCAGAGTTCCGTCCATATCAAAAATGACGGCTTTACATTTTGATTTCACTTTCGGGTTTTTTCTGGATTTCAATATCTTGATTTCGGTTTGCGGCATTCTGCACATATGCACGAAACTGCACAAGCGTCAAGCTAATACAGTATGCCGGATTATTCAAAGAGTAAACGGGCTGGTGCTGTCCGTTTCAGGTTCAAAGAACACCGGAATCAGAAGCTGCTCAAATCCATTTCAGGCACAGCTGCTGCAGCCTGAGTTGTCAGTTCAAGTACTTCATTTTTGATTTTGGGATGCATGCGCCGTACCATTTGCTGCAGACTGGCCAGTTTTTGAATGGTAACAGTTACCACGCCAAATGAAATTTCCACTTTGCCCCGGATCACAAAAAGCGTTTCCCAGTTCAGCAGGTCTCCGTAGGTCTCAAATGTTTTGGGAAACATGACGCATTCAAAGATATCCGTTTCATCTTCAAATGTGACAAATTCCATGGCTTCATGTTTGCGGGTGGAGGTGACTTTGCGCGTGATATACACTCCCAGCAGATTAATGGTTCGTCCTATATGTTTTGGAATATCCCGGGCTTTTCGGATGCGTCCTTCGAACCAGGGCAGATAGCGTTCCAGAGGATGCTCGGAGATGGGAAAGCCGAAGGATTCAATCTCCAGCTTCAGTTGTTCCTCGCAGCTGAGCGGGGTTGGGTCTGACGGAGGATCCAGAGGTTCTCCCTGATCGTCCTGCAGGTAAAAACAGGCCACTTTGAAAGCAATCTGTTTATGATTCAGCTCCGGTTCCAGTTCGGAAAAGCATCCGGCATTGGTCAGCGCCATGGCATCTGCCAGATCCAGATCCACCCGCAGCAGAAAATCCTCAAGGGACTGGAAATCGCCGGCTTTGCGTTCATCCAGAATAGCATCTACAGATTTCTGCTGCAGCTTTTTGATGATCATGAAGCCCAGACGAATTTGATCCTTTCGCCCTTTGAAGGCTTTGTTACTGCGGTTGATATGTGGAAGCAGAATTCGGATCCCAAACCTCCGGGCTTCACTTAAATAGGCAAAGGCGCTGTAAAAACCGCCCTGGTTGGAAATGACTGAAGCCAGGAATTCAGCCGGGTAGTGGGCTTTCAGATAAGCACAGGTGAATGACAGCATGGCATAGGATGCAGAATGGGGTTTGCAGAAAGAATATCCGGAAAAGGATTCAATCATTCCCCACAGGGTCAGTGCCAGTTCACGGGAATACCCCCTTCGGGCCATGCCGCGCATGAATTTCCGTCGCCAGCTGGGGATGAGATATTTAAGACTGGGGCGGGATATGACTTTGCGCAGGTAGTCGGATTCGGCATATCCGAAACTGGCCATTTTGCGGGCGGTGGTGGATACCTGCTCTTCGTACACCATGATGCCGTAGCTTTCTTCCAGAAAATCCAGATCCGGATGCAGCAGCTGCCAGGGCTGGCCGTGAATGCGCTCCAGCATCAGATTGGTATAGCGGTTGGCAGCCGGACGGATAATGGAAGAGTAGATTACCACATGTTCAAAATCCACGCGTCCCGCTTTGGCCAGCAGCTGCCGGGTTGCGGGACTTTCAATATAAAATACTCCCATAGTGCGGCCGGCTTTCATGAGAGCTTCGGTTTCAGTATCTTTTTCCGGCTGAATCTGATGGTAATCCATATATTTATTCCGGTGAAGTCCGATCTGCTTCAGCGTATCCCGGACAACAGCCAGCGAACGGTTGCCCAGCAGATCGATTTTCAGCAGCCCGGAATCTTCTACCTGATCTTTTTCCCATTCCACGATCTGAACCCCTTTAGGGGCCATCATGACCGGAACATATTTCTGAATTTCATCGGGGACAATGATGGTGCCGCCGGGGTGTACCGATGCATAGCGGAAGGCGCCCAGAACTTTTTCACTCTGTCGGACGATTTCCATCAGCGTGTCATCCATGTCCAGATTCTTGAACCGGTTGTCCTGACCGATCCATTCCGCCAGGTTTCGGGTGCGGTTCAGGTAGCCGATGCGCTTGGTCACGGCTTTGATTTCTTCATTGGACAGCCCGTATACTTTTCCCACCTCCCGGATGGCGGACCGGGGCTGAATGAAAACCTGGCTGCAGACCATGGCGGTCCGGCTTTTGGTGTATTTCCGGAAAACATAATCCAGGATGTCGTCCCGTTCATCCCAGGGAAAATCGATATCAATATCGGGCATATCCACCCGTTCAGGATGAATGAAGCGTTCAAACTGAAGGTTGTATTTTAGAGGGTCCACCTGTGTAATGAACAGACAGTAGCTGACAACGGATGCGGCCCCGGAGCCCCGGCCGATGGTGGCCCGGGTCTGCCGGACAATATCATATACAACCAGGAAATAGGGGGCGAATCCCTTTTGCATGATAAGGGACAGCTCATATTCAATGCGCTGTTCCACCGCTGATGATATTTCACCAAAACGTTTCCGGGCACCTTTTTCAACCAGCTGCCGCAGTTGGATATTGGCTTTGTGAGTGTCTTTCAAACTCATTTCCGGAAAGATGGTGTTGACATATTTCCAGTCGGTTTTGCACCGTTCCGCCAGGTACTGGGCATTGTTGATGGCATCCATACTGTTGGGGAAAAAATCGATCATCTGTTTTTCAGAGCGGAAGAAATGTCGGGTACTTTTGAATTCTTTTTCATCCAGCTGGGAAAGCGTGGAATTGTGGTCAATGGCCCGCAGAATGCAGTGGGTTTTCTGATCGTCCGGGCTGAGAAAATAGACATCGCCGGTGGCCACTGCTTCCAGTTCGAACTCCCGGCAGAGCCGGTTGACCTGTCGCTCGGTAAGACCGGGTCTCAATTCAATGTACAAATGGGAATTGGGCAGGATTCGGGTCAGTTCGGTCAGGTCGTGCTCCCGGTGGGCCAGCACAAAAAGCCCGCTGCGGCGGCGCTGCAGGAGTGTCGTCAGATCCTGTTCAGGGTTGTCATGCACAACGGTGAGAATTCGACAGATATTCTCATAACCGGCCTGATTTTCGGCAAGCAGGATAATATCTGAGTTTTTTGTAATAATGTTGGTACCGGCGATGGGTTGGATGCCCTGCTCCCGGGCATACTGAACAAAACGGATAAATCCCCACAGTCCGTTGACTTCTGTCAGGGCCAGGTGGGTCATGTTCAGTTCCCGGGCCCGAAGCACCAGATCCCTGGCCGGAGCGGTCCCCCGCATGGGAGAGAAAACAGAATGGGTGTTCAGGTGTGCAAACAAATTAACTGATCCGTTGTGTAAATACCTTCGCTGAAAATTGAAATTGGAAAATCGTTATTTGGAAATCGTGATTTGTAATTCAACATAAGCATGACAGAAATGCCTATGATTTCTGGTGCAGAATTCACTATCCGCCCAATACAATGCTGAGTCCGGATTCACATGATTGACATATTATTGGAGTGGAGTAAAACCAGAATTTTCAAAGTGTTCACTGGGGTTTAACCCAGCGCTGCGGCTGTTTTGACGGCATCAAATCCAAAGCGGCGGCGCACGTCATCCAGAGCGGATGCCAGAGCCAGATTGCTTTCCTGCTGGGTATCAAACAGATTCAGCTGCTGAGCAGTGACTTTCAGGCGGGTGGCATCCAGGAAAATTGCCCGGATTCGGTTGCGCCGGTAATTGGCCCTGGCGAACAGATCCAGACAGGTGTCCACCACAGAGTAATTGTCATTGCGGGGCAGAGTCCCTTTGCGGGCATTGCGGAAACCGTCGGCATAATGAATCTCCAGAGTCACGGACCGGGCAATCTGCCGCCGTTGCCGCAGCTGAAAGGCCGTCTGCTCTGCCAGATTCCGGACCACTGCCCGCAGAATCGTTTCATCGTTGGTATCATTGGCCAGTACCTTCTGCTCAATAATGTGGTTTTGAAACTGCGGGGGTTTTACCATGGAAGTGTCTTCGCCTTGTGATTCGCGGGTAATTTGTCCCTGGTACTGACCAAAAAGGATTTCGGCTGTCCGCGGCTGGCGGACCAGGTTTTGAATATTCAGAACCTGCTTGAGAAAAAGGAAATCAATGATGCGCTGCACCGGTTTCTCCTGAGCAGAAGGCAGCAGCTGTGAGGGCAGAGGTGCCAGAAAGCCGGGTTCATTACCAGCGGTTACTTCGTGGATTTGCTCCGGAGCAACTTCCGTGGCAATTCGGCTGACCAGTTTATTGGTGCTGATTCCCACCTGACTGCTGAGGTTGATTCGGGACTGTATTTCCCGGAATATGGAATGGCCGGCCTGGATCTGGCTGCGGTGTATGGTGTCCATTCCCGTCATATCGATATGGAATTGTCCGTACCGGGCGGGTTCCACCAGTGGAGAAAAATGGGACAGAGTTTGGTATAGATAGCGGTTCAGACGTGCATACATGCGGTTGTTGTAAGGCAGCAGGCGGGCACCGTGGGACATTTTTCGGGCAAGGGATACCTTCATGCCTTCATGGAGTCCTTCCTCCCGGGCTTCGGGGGAAAGCCCAACGATGGTACCATTCTGATGATGAGAGGAGATAATGGCGACGGCCCGGGTGCGCAGACCGGCATCCAGAATCCGTTCGGCCTGAATCTCAAATTCTTTCAGTCTTATGTGGAAGATGTGACGCAGCATAAATGAAAGTTCTGAGTTTTAAGTTGCCAGTAATCAGCGGTCAGTAAGTAATCATTGTGTGAATTACTTTGCAAAAGCTGAAATTTGAAAATCGAAACTTGAGAAAACGCAATTCAAAAAACGCAATCAGTCATTTATCACTGTGAATAAGACCGGCCTGATTACGGTTCATTCGAGTTTCCAGTTTCTGCTTTCAAGTTACAGTTTACGGACTGTCATAATTTCGAATCAGTCCCAGTACGATACCGCCGATGCGGAAATTATCTTCCGGAGTGACGTGAATGATGCTGAATTCAGGGTTTCGGGGATGCAGTTCAATACCGTCGGGTCCGGGGTGATAGCGTTTAAGGGTGGCTTCATCGTTGACGTATGCCACAACTGTCTGTCCCGGCGCGGCTGTCACGGTCTGCCGGATAACCACAAGATCACCGTCCTGAATATTGTCCTCGATCATGGATTCCCCCCGAACCTGGAGCAGATAGTTGTCCGGGTGGTTGAAGGACAGAGGGACTTCAATGTATTCCGTATCTTCAAACACTTCCAGGGGGTAACCGGCGGCGATAATGCCCAGCAGCGGCAGGGAGTTGGCTATGCGCTGTTCCAGAACCGAGAGTGCGCGCTTTCCGTTATATCCCTTGATGCGTTTGATAACGCCTTCCCGCTCCAGTTCATTAACATACCAGTTGACGGTGCCCAGGGATTTGATGTGCAGCCCATCCATGATTTCAATAAAAGTGGGCGGCCGGTCATTGGAATGGGTAAAATTACTGATGAAGTCAACAAAGCGCTGTTTTTTGGGTGACAAGGACATAACAACTCCCGATTGGATATTTCATCGAAAACAGAATTGGAGCCAAGCCTGCACTGCTGTTGGGAGACCCGAATATTGCCGGCGGATTCAATTCTGCTGCAATGATTTTAAAAACTCGTAAGTTACTCGTAAGTAATTTACGACAAAACCGGGAGACGGCAAGGGAAAATCAGTATTCTGTCGGAATATATTTACTTTACGCGAGCGTATTTATTGTACGTGAATGCGCTCACTGTACGCAGAAACCGTTGCCTTCCGGGTCTTTCATGACGGTCCATTTGGAGGTGTAGGGGCCCACGGTCTGGGATTTCCGTTCCACAATGGATGCGCCCAGTTTGGTCAGACGGGCGATTTCCTGCTCCGGATCGTCGGTGTGCAGGTCCAGATGGATGGGAATGGAGGTGGTGGGGGATTTCTCTTTCTTGAGGAAAAAGAGTCGAGGACTTTTGCCTTCCGGGTCGATAATGGCAGCGGCCATGTTCAAGTCGCCGCCTTCGGCTTCCAGAGCGTCCAGGAATCCGGGAGGGGCTTCCTGTATCTGATAATTCAGTGCCGCGGCCCAGAATCGGGCCAGTCCGGCCGGATCGGCACAGGCGAAAGTGATATTGGCGATAGATGCCATGGTGGTTCCTTTTTTGAAAATGACTGAAATTTGACAGCGGAAAGTTAAAGACGGATGCGTATTGGTGGGGAATGGAAATCTGAAATTGGGAATTGGGGTTCGGCAGGCTACCAACTGACCGCTTCCAGGTCTCTTGTCGACTCAACTGCTCCCAGCCAGTAAAGCCGCGCTCAACCAATACACCATTTCACCAATAACCACACCCTGCCTGCAAAGCCTTATTCACCGCCTCATTCTACTTCCATCTGTTGCACCCTTTCAGGGTTCAATCATTTATCAAAAGGACACCCGGGCTGCGCCCCTGTCTGACAGATTCAGCCCCTTCAGGGCTGGGAAATCTGAATTTTGCAAACGATCTGTGGAACCTTAGCCCGAATATTTCATGAGAAATCTATTCCGATGATGGATCTGCTCAATTCTACAGCGTTATACTCGAAAAATGTTCTCAACGTACTGTCCAGTACGATTTCACTCATTTTTCTTCATATGCCTTGTAGAATCAATCATTTTCATCATCTCATTGCAAAGTCTCATGAAATATCCGGGTTAGATAGAAAATCCCACTAAGTTCACCCATCCCAAACCCCCACCACTCCCGGGGAAATGCCACTTGGCATGGGATTCAGGATGCAACAATCCCAATCCCGGCAGTTAACATCTGCCGGACCAAAATATGATTATTCGAGCACTCATTTGTATTATTACTATGCATCCTGAACCGGAATCCGGACAGCAATCGAAGGGAAATGGTAAATAGTATATTGGTAAATAGGCATCAGGGATTGCATTCCTTGCTGACGACTGACCGCTGACTAATTAACCATTTCACCGCTATGCCATTCCACTACTCAACCACTCAACAGCACCCTGCAGACAACCTGAATCGACCACTCAACCAATACTATTATGCCAAGCCCTAAACGCATTTGGTGTGTTCTGAAATTCAGTGAAATGGAATGTTCTTTTCTTCGAAGAAAAGAACCAAAAGAACATGCGCTGCAGACCAATTTCATCTCGATTGAATGTTTCATTGAATGAGATAAACTCGTCCCGTCGAAAATCAGACGGGACTCGAACAACAACATCTCATTCGCGCCATGAAACATCCAATCTCGACAGTCTGCTCTCCGCTCAGACTGACTGAAATTGAACTGAATGCGCGACAACACTTGTACTTCTCAGCCCTTGCGCTGACCACTGTTCGCTGACGACCCAACTGCTCCCTAGCAGGTAGTGCTGCTCGACAACTTACATTATCAACCAGTTTACCGCACCCTGCCTGCGAAGTCTGACTCAACCAATCAACTATTACACCATTATACCATTTCACTAAGCCCCGAGATCACCCATCCCAAACCCCCACAACTCCCGGGGAAATGCCACTTGGCATGGGATTCAGGATGCAACAATCCCAATCCCGGCAGTTAACATCTGCCGGACCAAAATATGATTATTCGAGCACTCATTTGTATTATTACTATGCATCCTGAACCGGAATCCGGACAGCAATCGAAGGGAAATGGTAAATAGTATATTGGTAAATAGGCATCAGGGACTGCGTTCCTTGCTGACGACTGACCACTGATCACTGACAGCTGACGGCTTTCCGTTCTTA
Source organism: uncultured bacterium (assembly GCA_964527215.1). GTDB lineage: Bacteria > Fidelibacterota > Marinisomatia > SCGC-AAA003-L08 > JACNLC01 > CAZGNZ01. Next base: position 122,248 of record CAZGNZ010000001.1, read on the forward strand.
CAGAACAGTATTATGTCAGAAAGCCTAAATCACCCATTACACCATTACACTAATCAACGACACCCAGCCAGTAAAGCCGCGCTCAACCAATACACCATTTCACCAATAACCACACCCTGCCTGCAAAGCCTTATTCACCGCCTCATTCTACTTCCATCTGTTGCACCCTTTCAGGGTTCAATCATTTATCAAAAGGACACCCGGGCTGCGCCCCTGTCTGACAGATTCAGCCCCTTCAGGGCTGGGAAATCTGAATTTTGCAAACGATCTGTGGAACCTCAGATAGAAAATCCCACTAACTTCACCCATCCCAAAACCCCACCATTCCCGGGGAAATGCCACTTGGCATGGGATTCAGGATGCAGCAATCCCAACCCCGGCAGCTAACATCTGCCGGACTAAAATATGATTATTCGAGCACTCACCTGTATTATTACTATGCATCCTGAACCGGAATCCGGACAGCAATCGAAGGGAAATGGTAAATAGTATATTGGTAAATAGGCATCAGGGACTGCGTTCCTTGCTGACGACTGACCACTGATCACTGACAGCTGACGGCTTTCCGTTCTTACAGAACAGTATTATGTCAGAAAGCCTAAATCACCCATTACACCATTACACTAATCAACGACACCCAGCCAGTAAAGCCGCGCTCAACCAATACACCATTTCACCAATAACCACACCCTGCCTGCAAAGCCTTATTCACCGCCTCATTCTACTTCCATCTGTTGCACCCTTTCAGGGTTCAATCATTTATCAAAAGGACACCGGGGCTGCGCCCCGGTCTGACAGATTCAGCCCCTTCAGGGCAGGAAGATCTGAACTTTGCAAACGATCTGTGGAACCTCAGATAGAAAATCCCACTAAGTTCACCCATCCCAAACCCCCACCACTCCCGGGGAAATGCCACTTGGCATGGGATTCAGGATGCAACAATCCCAATCCCGGCAGTTAACATCTGCCGGACTATAATATGATTATTCGAGCACTCACCTGTATTAATACTATGCATCCTGAACCGTGATCCGGACAACAATCGAAGGGAAATGGTAAATAGTATATTGGTAAATAGGCATCGGGGACTGCATTCCTTGCTGACGACTGACCGCTGATCACTGACAGCTGACGGCTTTCCAAGTCTACTCAACCGCACCCTATTGGGAAATCTAACTCAACCACTTAGCCACTCAACTTCACCAGGAAAATAACAATATCATTCGAATTATTTATTCAAATGCATAAACGAAAACGGAAATATCTTAACCAACAAAAAAAGCCCCGGAAACCGGAGCTTTTTGTGCCCGAGACTGGAGTCGAACCAGCACATCCAAAAACGGATACTAGACCCTGAACCTAGCGTGTCTACCAATTTCACCACCCGGGCACTGATCATCAGGTGATGATACGTTCCTGCAGAATATGGTATTCATTCGGAACCAAACATTCGATTAGAATCACATGTAAATATGATCACCAAATCGAGGCACAAAAATTAAAATATTTCATATCTGCAAGACAAGTAAATATCTTGAAACAGGTAGAAATAATCGGGTAAATTGAATGTCTGTTATCGAGAGAAATGCGTTTGACTGAGGAGAGAGTAAATGTCTTTTTTCAGGATGATTACTGGTGTTTTCGGCATTCGGGTCTGCGGCAAATGTATTTCGTGTTTTAAATGAATTCAAACTGCCGGGAAACAACCCGGCTGTGAACAAACAATTGATTGAGCAGGCATCCCGGATGAGCATCAAAGTCATTACCACCAACCGGAAAGCAAGACACGAATACCATATCATTGAAAGATTTGAGGCCGGGCTGGTGCTGCAGGGAAGTGAAGTCAAGGCTCTGCGGGAAGGTAAAGGCAATGTTAAAGAAGCCTATGTCCGCTTTGTTAACAGCGAACTGTACGTCATCGGTATGCACATCGGTGAATACTCCCATGCCGGTTACTCATCCCACACACCTGTACATGACAGAAAACTGCTGGTGACCAGAAGAGAACTGCATAAGCTGAACCGCTCCATCGACGAGAAGGGTATGACCATGGTTCCGCTTTCCATATATTTCAAACACGGACTGGCAAAGCTGGAATTCGGTCTGGCCCGTGGCAAAAAAAACTGGGATAAAAGACAGGATATCAAGCAGCGTGACGCCAAACGCGAAACCGACCGCATGCTGAAAGACAGCCGCTATTAAGGCGAACCAATATCAGTTACCGACCATTGCAAATCACATCCGGAAAAACAGTATGAAACACTTCCCTTCAATTAACGAACAAATGGATATCATTCGTCGGGGAATCGATGAAATTATTCCCGAAGATGAACTGGTTAAAAAACTCGAAAACGCTGAAAACGAAAATAAGCCCCTTCAGATAAAACTGGGCTGTGATCCCAGTCGGCCGGATCTCCATATCGGCCATGCGGTCGTACTGCGCAAGATGCGCAATTTCCAGGACCTTGGACATCAGGCAACATTGGTCATCGGCGATTTCACGGCCATGATCGGTGATCCCACCGGCCGTAATAAAACCCGACCCCAACTGACAATGGAAGACACCCACAAAAATGCCCAGTCTTATGTGGAACAGGCAGGTCAGGTACTTGATATTGAGAAGTTGAAAATCGTTTACAATTCAGAATGGCTGAACAAGCTGAATTTCACTGATGTGATTGGTCTTTCTGCCAAAATCACTGTTGCTCAAATGCTGGCTCGGGATGATTTCAGCAAACGATATCAGGAAGGTGTACCAATCTCGATTCATGAGTTTATGTATCCCATCGCACAGGGCTACGACTCGGTCGCGCTGAATTCGGATGTGGAACTGGGCGGTACCGATCAGAAATTCAATCTTCTGGTTGGCCGCGAACTGCAGCGTGAGTTCAAACAGGAACCGCAGATTATTATCACAACCCCTTTGCTTGAAGGGACCGACGGACAGAAGAAAATGTCCAAATCCTACGACAATTATATTGGGATCACCGACACACCGAATAATATGTTCGGCAAAGCAATGTCCATTCCGGATGAACTGATTGCCCGATACTTTGAGTTTGCCACAGATATTCCCAATCGCGAACTGGCGGCAGTCAGGAATGATCTGGAAGCCGGCACATCCAATCCCAGAGATCTGAAAATGAAGCTTGGACGGGATCTGATTGCCGTATATCACGATGCGGCAGCCGGTCAGGCAGCACAGGATGCATTTATTAAAATGTATCGGAAAAAAGAAATTCCGGACGAAATGCCTGAAGTCATCATTACGGAATCGATAAAACTGGTGAAGCTGATCGTTGAAAACGGACTGCTGAAAAGCAATGGAGAAGCCCGGCGGCAGATTCAGTCCGGTGCTATCCAGCTTGACGGCAAAAAGGTCGATGACATTCACTGCAGGCTGGAACCGGGCAAAGAACACATATTAAAAGTAGGCAAACACAAATATATGAGGATCAAATCATGAAAAAAGTATTCTCAGTTTTACTCTTGTGCATATCGCTTCTGATACTTGAAGGCTGCAGTTATACAGCCTATGGATTATACAGCAGAAAACCCAAAGACGAATATGTTCCGGCTCTGGCTGAACTGGATCAATTTCCGGCAGATGAATACAGCGGCGATCCCCCAAAATCAATCATCTATATTATTGCCGATGGCGCAGGAATCGGACATCACACCTTGGGATACTATGCCATTGAACAATTCGCACCGGCCCGTTTTGAGCATATCGGTCTGGTCACCACCCATCCCGTTCAGCCTGGTGTAAAGGTCACAGATTCCGCCGCGAGCGGTACTGCACTGGCCACCGGCCAGAAAACATATAACGGCGCAATCTCAGTCGATCTCGCTCAGCTTCCCATAAAAACCTCTATGGAACTGGCCAAAGAAAAAGGCATGGCAACAGGTCTGGTGGCAACCTCCACCATTTCCCATGCCACGCCGGCTGTCTTTATGACACATGTGGCCTACCGAAAAGATGAACCGGCGATTGCCCGTCAGCTGGCTCTGGCACCGGTGGATGTGCTTCTGGGCGGCGGCAGTTCGCTCTGGACTGAAGAACTGCAGTCTCAAATAGCAGGGCAGGGCGGACAGTACTGCACATCCATGGAAGAAATCGACTCCAGCAGCGGACGGGTTGTGGGACTTTTTAATGAAGGTGCCATGAATACATACAACGAGGGACGTGTGCCCGGAACCCTCGAAATGACTGAAAAAGCGCTTGAACTGCTGGATTCCGATCCCGACGGGTTTTTTCTGATGGTCGAGGAATCTCAGATCGATTGGGCAGGACACGCCAATTCCGCAACATATCTGCTCGGCGAAATGAATTCCATGAATGAACTGGTCAATTTCTGCCTGGATTATCAGGCTGCTCATCCGGACGTGCTCCTTATCCTGACGGCGGATCACGAAACCGGCGGAGTTACCATTGAAGACGGAGAAGAAGGACAGCTGAAGGTAAGTTTTGCATCCGTTCATCACAGCGCCAATATGGTGCCTGTATTTGCTTCCGGACCCGGTGCAGAGGCATTTGACAGCATGATGGACAACACCGAACTTGCCGGAAAAATAATTGAGTATATCCGCCGATAGTAAAATTTTTTGCATGACTGAGTTTTGGTTTGGTTAAATGAATAATTGTTTCTGTGTGAAATCTGCAGTTGCCGGAATCCATCGGATACCAGGGTTTGAACATGAAGTTGTTACCCAAGCCTTGCTGTGGGAAAAACTGACCGTGCTGGATCAGAAAAACCACTGGATTTTCGTTCAGCAATGGGATGGATATCAGGGATGGATTCACCAATCATATATAACCGACTGTCCTCAGTTTGTTTCGGATATAACGCTGACTCTTACAGATCGACTGACGGCTCTGTATGTTCAGCCGAATGAATCCCAGGCACAGGTTATGGACGTTCCGATGGGTGTCGTTTTACCCGTGACCGGCTGGAGGTCGGGAAATGCCGAATTGTGGATGGAAGTACAGCTTCCCGACGGTATTCGGGCCTGGCTGAAACCCGGACGGATACCATCCGAATTGTCTGTAAGGGAGAGACTGAAGCTGTTGGCCGTTTCAATGCTGGGAGTGCCGTATCAATGGGGAGGGAAAAGCAGTCTGGGATGTGACTGCAGCGGATTCCTTCAGACCATTTTCAAAACCTGCGGCGTTGAGCTTCCCCGGGATGCAGAGCGTCAGTACGAGCTGCTTAAAGAATTTACCATTCCGCAGAATTCTGTTCAGCCCGGAGATCTGGCCTTTTTCAGGAGTTCAGACGGATATTCACACATCGGCATGATGCTGGACAGCCACCACATCATTCATTCCAGCGGGTTTGTTCGAATCAGCTCTTTGGACAGCCGTCAGGATGAGTATGACGAACCGCTGGCATGCAGTCTGGAAAATTTCATTTCAATCAGCAGTATGATACTTGAAACCAAAAAATCCGATATTTAGGGAGAAATAGATTGTCTGATCAGCCCAAACCCATTTTGCTATCCGGAATTCAGCCCAGCGGCCAGCTGTGCATTGCCAATTATGTCGGGGCTGTAAAAAACTGGGTGGAACTGCAGGAAACCACCCGTCCAATATACCTCGTAGTGGATATGCACGCCATTACGGTGCTTCAGAAACCTGCCGAACTGCGCCAGAGAACTCTTTCATTTGCAGCACAGTATATTGCCTGCGGGATTGATCCTGAAAAATCCATCATTGCCTTGCAGTCCCATATTCCCCAGCATGCGGAGCTGACCTGGGTGCTGAATACACTGACCTCTATGGGCGAACTCAGCCGAATGACCCAGTTCAAGGATAAAAGCGCCAGGCATGCCGGGAACATCAATGCCGGCCTGTTTACCTATCCCGTCCTGATGGCTGCAGACATTCTGATCTATCAGACTGATCTGGTGCCTGTAGGGGAGGACCAGAAGCAGCATCTTGAACTGACCCGAAACCTGGCTCAGCGTTTTAACCATCGCTATTCGAATACATTCAAAATACCGGAACCCTTCATTCCAAAAGTGGGAGCCCGTGTGATGAGTCTGCAGGATCCGGAGAAAAAAATGTCCAAGTCCGATGAAAACAGCAGCAATCTCGTGGCTTTGCTGGATCCGCCCAAGGTTATCACCAACAAAATCAAACGGGCCGTCACTGATTCCTATACGGAAGTGCGGTATGATGAAAATCGTCCCGGGCTGGCAAACCTGCTCAGTATTTTCTCAGTGCTGTCCGGGCAGTCTTATGAGGAACTTGAGCTGCACTTTACAGGGAAAATGTATTCCGATCTGAAAAGAGAGCTGGCAGACCTCATCATTGCAAAGCTTGAGCCCATTCAGTCGGAGTATCAGCGTTTGATCGATGACAAACAATATTTGAATCAGATTTTGAAAACAGGTGCAGACCGGGCACGGTCCATCGCATACAAAACACTGGCAAAAGTGTATCGGAAAGTGGGATTCCCGGCCTATCCGAAGTAACGGAAAATGGGTCGCCGTGAAATCACATATTCCACAGCCAGGAACTGAAACCTGCCTCAGCAGCTTATGACATATCGCATTAAACTGGAAAATTTCGAAGGTCCGCTGGATTTACTGCTGTTTTTTATTCACCGGGACAAGATCAATATTTACGATATTCCAATATCTCACATAACCAATGAGTTTCTGGAATATCTTAGGCTGATGCGGCTGCTGAGTCTGTCTGTGGCAGGGGATTTCATTGTCATGGCATCCACTCTGATGCAGATCAAGGCCAGAATGCTGCTGCCAAAACCGCAGGACCCCGACGGTGAAATTGAAGATCCCCGGTCCGATCTGGTCCGAAGACTGCTGGAATACCGCCAGTTCAGAGAGGCGTCTGTTCAGCTGGGAGAAAAATTTGATTTCCAGAGTCAGCACTATGCCAAGGGTCGCCCAATGCCGGCATCAGATACCCGGGAAGATCCCAATGTCTATGTACGGAATATCTCCTTGTTTGATCTTCTGAGCATTTTCCGGGAAACGCTGTCGAGGATGCCGGACCCGGTTACATATGAGATTCATCAGGAGGAGGTGAATCTGGATGAAAAAATACGCTTCATCCTTGACAGAATTCAATCCGGAAGAAAAGCACTTTTTTCTGAAATCATGTCTGAAATGCAGTCCAAACTGCATGTGATTGTTACGTTCATGGCCATTCTTGAATTGATGCGTAAGAAGCTCATCCAGGTGATTCAGGATGCAACATTCAGTGAAATTGAGATTGTAAAAGGGAGTGAGGCAAAGGCGGAATAGGAACAGCGCTGCATGGTGCCGGCACCTCCGAATTCGACCGCCGGATACGCCGGTTCGGAATGAGAACCGATTTCACCCTCTTGCGACAGAAATCCAACATCCAACCAATAACTCGGCTTGAAAAATGAAAGATATTATTGAAGCATTATTGTTTGCCAGTCCGGAACCGCTGACGCAGGCAAAGGTGTCTGCCGTTTTTCCTGATGAATCGGTGGACTTGCGGCAGATTGTAGAAAGCATCAATTCGGAATATGAGACCATGAATAAAGCACTGTTTGTGGCAGAGGTTGGCGGCGGGTATCAGATTCTGACCAAACCTGAGTACCAGATATATGTGAAAAGACTGTTCAGTAAATCCCGCAAACTGCTGCTGACGCGACCTGCGCTTGAAGCCCTTGCGGTGGTGGCATACCGTCAGCCCGTCAGCAAACTGGAAATTGAGAGTATTCGGGGTGTGAACTGCGACAGCGTGATCCGCAGCCTTCTGGAGCGGGAAATGATTACTATCAAAGGACGCGACAGCGGACTGGGGCGGGCACTTTTATACGGGACAACCAGACAGTTCCTTGAGGCTTTTGGGTTGAATTCTGTATCGGATCTTCCCAAACTGAAGGAACTCAGCGAACTGGTGGATGATGAAATTCAGCCAACGGAGCAGAAACATGAGATTGAATAAATATCTGGCCAGAGCAGGAATTGCTTCCCGGCGAAAAAGCGATGAGCTGATCCAGGCTGGGAAAATAAAAATAAACGGAGCGGTCTGTTTTGATTTTTCCCGTCGAATCGGAGAAGATGATGTGGTTACTTATCAGGGGCGTACGCTGCAGGTGCGGCTGGAACGGGCTGTGTATCTGCTGCACAAACCTGCCGGGTATATTTCGACATCTGATGATCCCCAGAAACGAAAAACCGTACTGGATTTAATTGACTCCGCAGAAAGACTGTTCACCGTGGGACGCCTGGATCGCGATACCACTGGTGCACTGGTGGTAACAAACGACGGGGATCTGGCCTACAAACTGACTCATCCCCGGTTTCAGATCGCAAAAAAATATCTGGTTTTGACTACACAGGATATCCCTGCCGGTCAGATTCACCAGCTGCGCTCCGGAATTCGTCTTGAGGACGGCAGTCTTGCCCGCGGGGAACTGAAGCGTGTCCACCGTGAAGGGAAAAATATCACCTGGGAAATTGTACTGCGGGAAGGTAAAAACCGCGAAGTAAAGCGAATTTTCCATGCATTGGGCAGTGAGGTGCAAAAACTACATCGTACAGAGTTCGCCGGTCTGTCCGCGGACAATCTCAAACCCGGGCGATACCGACGTTTAAGTGCCTCTGAAATCAGAAAACTTATAGCATTGAAATAAATTTGTGTTTTCATGTAATATACTTGGCTTGATTTGTAGGGATTTTTTGAGAATATGATCATTGCCATTGACGGTCCGGCAGCATCCGGCAAAAGTACCACTGCAAAGCAGGTGGCGCAGAAACTTGGATTTCTTCATCTTGACACGGGTGCGATGTACCGGGCGGTGACGCTTCACTTTATACGATGCGGAGTGGATATTCAGTCAGAACAGGCTGTATCGGATAAACTTTCCGGTATTGACATTGAACTCACATCGAATGGCAGAGTCCTGCTGAATGGTGAAGATGTGTCCCTGGAAATCCGGAGTGATGCGGTCAGTCGGCAGGTAAGTCCTGTAAGTGCTGTCGGAATTGTCCGCGACGATCTTGTTGCCAGGCAGCGTCATTTGGCAGAACGCAATGATGTGGTAATGGAAGGCCGGGATATAGGCACCCGGGTATTTCCAGATGCCGATTTTAAATTTTTTATTACTGCGGATGTCCGGGAGCGCGGACACCGCCGTTTCATTGAACAGAAAGAGCGGGGCGGGAACGAACAGCTGGAAGATGTTATCAAGAAACTGGCAGAACGTGACCGGTATGATTCCAGCCGAAAGCATTCCCCGCTGAAAAAGGCACCTGATGCCGTAGAAATCGATACAACACAGCTGACAATTGCTGAACAGGTTTCGAAGATTATCGATTTCGTAAACACTAAACAATAGAAACCGCAGGAGAATATTCCAACGTATGAACATGGATGCAAACACTAACCAGGCTGATCTTCCGGAAGAAAAACCGGATTCGATCGCCGCAACCCCGGATCCTGAGCCGGGAAATGAAACTGCAAACACCTCATCCAAGGACACGGCCACCGATGCAGCTGAAAAGAATTCTGAATTGGATTCCGAAAATGTTGTAAAGGTTGAAGTCGTTGAAAATGATGAGGATGATGATGAATTAGATGAGGCTGCAGAAGTTTCTCAGGAAGTTGTAACGCCGGAACCTGAACCAAAACCGGAACTGCCTGCAGTGAATTATCTGGATCCCGGTATTCTCAGTCCAAAGACCATTGAACTGGATGAACTGGAAAAATATTCAGAAGAGGAAGATCTTGCAGATATTGATGAGAAAATCCAGGATCTGTATGAAAATTCCTTTTCCGACATTCAGGAAGGAGAAGTGGTTACCGGCAGTATCGTGAATATCTCCGATCGGGACGTTTTCATAGACATCGGATTCAAATCTGAAGGAATCGTTCCAAGGCATGAGTTTAGTGATACACCCGAAATTGGTGATGAAGTGGAAGTATTTATTTCCAGCTTTGAAAATTCAGCCGGCCAGTTTGTACTGTCCAAAGAGAAAGCAGATTTTGCAAAACGCTGGAACGAACTTCGAAACTGCTTTGAAAGCGATGAAGTGGTTCAGGGTAAAATTGTCCGCCGCATCAAGGGCGGTATGGTGGTTAATCTGGAAGGTGTATTTGCCTTCCTGCCCGGTTCCCAAATCGATGTTCGACCGGTTACAGACTTCAATGAACATGTGGGTGCGGAATACGATTTCAAGATTGTCAAGTTTAATGAACTCCGTAAAAATATTGTATTGTCCAGAAAAGTGCTGCTGGAATCTGATCTGAGAGAGAAGAGACAGGAAATCATTTCTCAGCTTGAAGTAGGCATGGTGCTGGAAGGTACTGTCAAAAATATTACGGACTTCGGTGCATTTATTGATCTGGGCGGCATTGACGGGCTGCTTCATCTCACAGATATTACATGGGGACGCATCAATCATCCGTCCGAAATGCTTAAAATAGATGAAAATGTCACCGTTAAGGTAATCGACTTTGATATTGAAAAAGCGCATGTTTCGCTTGGTATGAAACAGCTTGTACCGGAACCATGGGAAGATGCCGAAAACAAGTATCCGGTGGAATCAGAAGTAACCGGAAGTGTTGTCAATATGATGAAGTACGGGGTGTTTGTAGAACTTGAAAAAGGCATTGAAGGTCTTATTCATGTTTCGGAAATGTCCTGGACCCGTCACATCAAGCATCCCAGTGAATTGTTCAAACTGGGCGATGTCATTAAGGCCAAAGTGCTGAGTGTGGATCCCAAGGAGAAAAAAATATCTCTGGGTATCAAGCAGCTCTCAGCCAATCCCTGGGATGAAATTGAAACCAAGTATCCCATCGATTCAATTCACACCGGTGTGGTCCGGAATCTGACCCAGTTCGGCGCATTCGTGGAACTGGAAGAAGGCATTGACGGATTGGTTCATGTGTCTGATATGTCATGGACGAAAAATATCCGTCATCCCAAGGATGTTCTGAAACGCGGTCAGGAAGTTCAGGTGAAAATCCTGGATGTTTCCAGCGAAAATCGCCGTTTGTCCCTGGGTATCAAACAGGTTGAGTCGGATCCCTGGCCGAATCTGAAATCAATATACACTGCCGGCACGGTGGTGAAGGGTGAAGTGATCAGAGCACTGGATAAAGGCATTATTTTCCAGTTGGATCATGATTTAGAAGGTATCGTTCCTTTGAAACGGGTTCCCAAGCATGACCGAAAGATGATCAAGACCCGCTTCAAACCCGGTTCAGAGCACGAAGTAGTGGTTCAGGAAGTTGATCAGGAATATAAAAAGGTCATTCTGATGGTTGAATGGGAAGGCAGCACCGATATGGATGGTGAAGTCGTCCGTGAGAAGAAGAAAAAAGCCATTCGCAATGAGCCGACCTCCGATAAGCTTGAAATCCCCCAGGATATCATTGACTCGATTGCTCAGTCGGAACGGGAAGAGGAAGCATCCTCCACCGCTTCTGAATCCGAGCCAAAGTCTGAACCTGAAAAGGACGCTGAATAAACCGCTGATCTGCAGCATTTTGGGGCGTGGAACATCAACTTCCAGGCCCCTTTTTATTTCATCCGTCAGCTGGCTGTCTGCACGCCAGAGGCGCATAAACACGCCAGAGGCGCATCAACACGCCAGAGGTGCATAAATCAGCTGGTATGACGGACAGATGTGCCCGGCTAAGTTCCCTGTGACTTGACACGGAATCCGGGATCCAGGGCTTGCCTGGGGTGTATCCCATTTGATTCCGACCTTTATCAAACCTGCCGGAACTGATCGCGGCAGTTGATCATATCAGTTCACTCAGCCGTTAGGCTTCTCTGTAAAACAATAAAACCAATAAACCCTGCTATGCTGATACTGGGACTTGAAACTTCTTGTGATGAGACTTCGGCAGCCGTGCTGGAAAACGGTTTGCTGCGTTCGATGGTGGTGCGAACCCAGGAAATTCACAAACTGTACGGAGGTGTTGTGCCGGAGGAAGCATCCCGGCAGCATGTTCTGCAGATTACGGAAATTACGGAAAAAGCGCTTCGGCGTGCGGATGTATCCGGAAATGATCTTGACGCCATCGCGGTTACCTATGGTGCCGGCCTGATGGGCGCGCTGCTGGTCGGACTGAATTTTGCCAAAGGTCTGTCACTGGGATGGAAAATTCCCTTTCTGGGCGTCAATCACATGGAAGGACACCTCAGTGCAAATTTCATTGACAATCCGGATTTTGGCTATCCGTTTCTCTGTCTGCTGGTTTCCGGGGGGCATACTCAAATATGGAAAGTTCTGAATTTTGGTGAATATGAGCTGATGGGTCAGACTCGTGATGATGCTGCCGGTGAAGCGTTTGATAAAGGAGCCCGCATACTCGGGCTGGGGTATCCGGGCGGTCCGGAGATTGAAAAAAAATCTGTTGGCGGCGACTGCCGACTGTTTCGTTTTACCAAACCGGTGGTCCGGGGCGCGGAGCTTGATTTTTCCTTTTCCGGATTAAAAACCGCCCTTCTGTACAAGGTCCGTGAAATGGATCGGGAACAAATCCGTGTAAACCTGCACCATATCTGCGCGGGATATCAGGAAATTATTATCGATACGCTTCTGGACCGTGTCCGGAAAGCTGCCGGACAGTCCGGAATACGCAGAATCGCAGTGGCAGGCGGTGTGGCAGCAAACAGTCGGTTTCGCGAGAAAGCGGGAAACCTGGCAGAGCAGCATCAGCTGGACATCCATTTTCCGGCACTGAAATACTGTACAGACAATGCTGCAATGATTGCCATGGCCGGTTATGAGCGGCTTCGAAGCGGGGAAATTTCCACACTTGATCTCATTGCAGTTCCAAATCTTTCATTGGCAGGGTAAATATGATTTCATTTTCAGTACAGGGCAGCCTTTCTGTTTTTATTCTGCTTACAATTTTGTCCGTATACCTTATCTACCGCTATCATTTTGCTGTGAAAGCAAAACCGTTGGTTTTGCGAATATTTATGATCACAATCCGTTTTCTTGTAATGCTGACATCCTTGCTGCTCGTTCTAAATCTGATGATACACTGGTGGGGAAAACACCCGGAAAACCCGGCTGTTGCCATGTATATCGACCAGTCCCTCAGCATGAACTCCATGGTACCCGATACGGATGATTTTTCAGAAAAAATCGAAGCACTGAAAAACCGAATTTCAGAATTCACTGATATCCTTGATATAAAAGGGTTTGACCAAACTGTATCCACAGTTGATGACGGCAGTGGTTTGTTCTTTGATGGTGAACAGACGCGGTTTCAGCCTGTCATGGATGATATCAGGGAAAATCATTATCATCACAGTTTCATTGTTTCTGACGGTATCATTTCTGCCGGACCGGAAATAAAAGCACTGAAGTGGCCCGGACAGCAGACAATCCATACCATTGGTGTGGGTCAGCAGCGCAGCGATGCTGATTTCTGGATAAATGACGTTGTCCATCCCAATTCCATTGTTGAGGGAGATTCTGTTGACCTGGTGATCAGTGCCGGATTTATGACAGAGGATGAGTATCGTTCAGAATTACAGGTGAAATCCGGCGGCAGAGTGGTGTACAGCCAGCCGTTGGATTTTAGTACCGGCAATGGATATCGTGAATTAGAGGTTCGGATTCCAAGTGACAAGCTGGATGAGCATCTGTCCGTTGAACTGGTATCAGCCGTCGAAGATGCGCGTCCGGAAAATGATGAGTATCATTTCCAGATTGATCTGCTGTCGCGAAAAGAGAATGTCCTTTTTATCACTGGCCTCCTCTCTGATAATACTCATTTTATTAAATCGGTTTTATCAAAACTTCCGCGAATTGACCTTTCCGTGCATTACAGGGTCAATACCCAGCAGTGGAATGAACATCCGTCTGTCGGACTGGCAAAAAATCCCCGTCTGATTGTACTGGATAATTTCCCGGGTACCCCGGCAGACCGCACGTTTTTGACTGAAATAACCGATTACTGTGAAATAAACCAGATTCCGCTGCAGTATTTTGAAGGTCCTGCAGGGTCCGGTATTACTGCGGGATTGTTTGGGGCCGAGTTTGGATACCAGCTGGCAAGCCGGCCAAAAAAAACACTTATTAATATCGAGAGAAGTCTGCAGACATCAGGATTTGTCAGTTTTCGGGACCTGGAATTGATCCCACCTCAGAAAACGAACCACAAATGGGTGGTTCCGCGGTCCGATGTTCTGCTTGGATTTTCCGATGATTCCCCGGTTCTGGTCAGAAACACACGCCGGTTCCCGCTGACTGCGCTGTTCATGCCGGAACTGGCCCGGACCCATTTGAAAATCCAGCCATCGCCCCAGGCTCTGCTCCTTGAAAACCTGATTCACAACCTTTTGCTTTCCGATTTTGTAAATGACGGCGGTCTGGTAAGATTATCAACAGACAGGACCAACTATTATCCGGGAGACGTGATTCAGGTAACGGCGGAAGTAAACAGAGCGGTTCAATCCCGGCCGACCCACATGCGTCTACTGGTGCTGGATGAATCAGGTCAGCAGATCGACAGTGTTGCGATGGAACCTGTGATAGGCACCCGGCAGTTTGCAACACATCTGCCTGCCGACGGAACCGGTCAGTGGAAGCTGAAATCAGAAATTCACTGGGACAGCGGTGAAACAGAACAGTCAGAAATCAAGACCGTCACCATGCAGACCGTTCATCTGGAAGAAAAAATACTGACACCGGATTTTGACGGTCTGGCGCAGATTTCCCAAATGACTGGAGGGATGTACCGTCATATTGAGCAATTGGATTCTCTGCTGGACAATATTAAACTTACAGCTGTGCAGAATCCGTTTGATAATCGCTTCAGCGGACTGGATGTTCTGCCGTATCTGTGGATTTTAATTTTGCTGCTGACCATTGAGTGGATTATCAGAAAACGGGCCGGCCTGCTCTAGCACAATATAGGGTTGGGAAAACAAAATAATAGTTTGCAATATAGCACAAGTTAAATCAATCTGTAATAAAAGAGGATTTTTTCAATGAGTAGAAAAATAATTGTCACCGGAGGTTCAGGATTCATCGGCAGTAATTTTATCCTCCAGCAAATCCGGTCGACAGAAAATAATATTATTAATCTGGATAAACTGACATATGCCGGAAATCCTGAAACCCTGGCGCACCTTGAGAACCACGAGCGCTATGAATTCGTTCTGGGGGATATTACGGACAAAAATCTGATCCGCGAGACATTCCGTCGGTTCCAGCCGGATGCAGTGGTGCATTTTGCCGCTGAATCGCATGTGGACCGTTCCATCGATGCTGCAGATGACTTCATTCAAACGAATATTGTCGGTACATTCACACTCCTGCAGGAATCATTGGGCTATTACCGTGAACTTGAAGAAGGACGTAAGAACGATTTTCGCTTTGTACATGTATCAACGGATGAGGTGTTCGGCTCCCTCGGACCTGATGGATATTTTACCGAAGTCACAGCATATGATCCCCGTTCTCCCTATTCCGCCTCCAAGGCTGCATCGGATCATCTGGTGCGGGCATGGTATCACACATACGGGCTGCCTGTCCTGCTGACAAACTGCTCAAATAATTATGGTCCGTACCAGTTTCCCGAAAAGCTGATCCCCTTGATGATCATCAAGTGTCTGGATGAGCAGCCGTTGCCGGTGTATGGAAAGGGTGACAATGTCCGGGACTGGATTTATGTGGATGATCACTGCAGTGCAGTATATACAGTTCTGAAGACCGGAAAAACGGGCGAAACATATGTGATTGGCGGGAAAAGCGAGAAAAAAAATATTGAAGTTGTCACCACCATTTGCGATATCCTTGATGAGATAAAACCGCGGACCGGCGGCGGAACCTATCGGGATCTGATCACCTATGTGGAAGATCGGCCGGGGCATGATCAGCGGTATGCTATTGATCCCGCAAAAATTTCGCAGGAACTGGAATGGACGCCCGCAGAGAATTTCACAGACGGTATTCGTTTGACAGTGCAGTGGTATCTGGAACATCAGAAATGGTGGAAAAATATCCAGGAAAATAAGTATCAGCAGCAAAGATTGGGAGTTATCTGATTATGAAAGGGATAATTTTAGCAGGCGGCGCGGGAACCCGGCTTCATCCTCTGTCCAGGATTGTCAGCAAGCAGCTGATGCCGGTGTATGATAAACCGATGATTTACTATCCGCTGTCCACACTGATGCTGATGGGAATTCGGGATGTTCTGATAATCTCGACCCCGGAAGACACCCCTCGGTTTGAAGAATTACTGGGTGACGGTTCCGAGCTCGGAATGTCATTCAGTTACAAAATCCAGCCCGAACCCAAGGGAATAGCTCAGGCATTTCTTATTGGCGAAGAGTTTATCGGCGACGAGCCGGTAACTCTGATTCTGGGAGACAATCTTTTTTATGGTCACGGATATCTGGATTTTCTGAATCAGACAATGATCAATTTTTCGGGCGCGCTTGTTTTCGGTTATTGGGTCAAGGATCCGGAGAGATATGGCGTAGTGGATTTTGATGCGAATGGAAAAGTACTTAGTATTGAGGAAAAACCGTCTCATCCAAAAACCAGTTATGCCGTTCCCGGTCTGTATATTTATGATAATCAGGTGGTGTCCATTGCCAAATCCATCCAACCCTCTGCGAGAGGTGAATTGGAAATAACCGATGTAAATATGGAATACCTGAAGAAAGCACAGCTGCAGGTTAAGGTTTTGGGACGCGGAGTGGCATGGCTGGATACGGGAACCCATAAAAGTCTGCTTGAAGCAGGCTCGTTCATCGAGACCATCGAGGCCAGACAAGGACTTAAAGTAGGCTGCATAGAAGAAATTGCTATGAACCAGGGATTTATTTCAAAAGAGGAGTACATCGAACTGGTTGACACGTATCCGAAAAATGAATACCGGAATTATCTGGAAGGAATTTTGGATAGATGAATTTTGTCAAAACCGATATACCTGGTGTAATGATTGTTGAATCAGAAGTCTTTGGCGACGATCGGGGATTTTTTGCAGAAACATTTCATTCAGGGAAATTTGCGGATCACGGAATCAATGCGGAGTTCAGGCAGGATAACCATGTTCGTTCCGCCTATGGTGTACTCCGGGGTTTGCATTTCCAGAATCCTCCGTTTGCCCAGGGAAAACTGCTGAAAGCAGTCGTCGGGGAAATATTTGATGTGGCAGTGGACATTCGTGACAATTCTCCAACGTTCGGCCGCTGGGTGGGAGTAACGTTGTCGGCAGAAAATAAACGCCAGCTGTACATTCCGCCCGGTTTTGCGCACGGTTACTGTGTGACATCCGAGATTTCCGAAGTTATTTACAAATGCACTGA
Source organism: uncultured bacterium (assembly GCA_964527215.1). Taxonomy (GTDB): domain Bacteria; phylum Fidelibacterota; class Marinisomatia; order SCGC-AAA003-L08; family JACNLC01; genus CAZGNZ01. The sequence continues at coordinate 139,545 of CAZGNZ010000001.1, forward strand.
ACTGTATCATCCTGAAAGTGAGGGTGGAATTCGCTGGAATGATCCGGAAATCGGCATAAAATGGCCGGTTGCAGATCCGCTGCTGTCCGACAAAGATCAAAAACAGCCCTATTTCCGTGAACTGGTTCAGGCTGATTCCAGGAATGCATAACCATATTCGAGCAAAACAATGTATCAGAACCTGAATTCAACAAAACAGTCGAAACGATCCTGGGTGACTGCAGTCATCGCATTGTTCTGTATTCATCCCCTCCTGTTTTCGCAGCTGATTAAAAATCCACTTATCCCGGACATTCCTGTTGAGTTGGAGTCATCTGCACCGGCTTCCGGGCAGTTGGAATTTCCGGACCAGACGGCTGAAACCGTCATTTTGGAAAGCACCATCGATCCGGAGGAATATGTTATCGGTCCGGGAGATGTTTTTGCATTCAACATGGTGTCTGCCGACGGGATTGTCAATCTGACCCTGGAAGTATCGCCGACCGGTGATCTGCTGGTACCCGTAATCGGTCTGATAGCGGTAGATAAACTTACGCTGGCATCTGCAATTCGCTTCATCCGCGAACAGTGCCTGGCCCGGTACGAGAATGCCTCTATCCATGTAACGCTGAAGGAACTGCGTCAGTTCAAAGTGCTGGTGGTGGGTCCGGTGACTTTGCCTGGATTCATAAAGGTTAATCCGATGACGCGCATTTCAGATATTGCAAATGAAGTCTGCGGAGAAAATGAAGAGCATGAGGTTTCACACCGGAATATCAAACTGAAAAGGGGCGGCAAATGCATTCCTGTTGATCTGATTCGATTCTATATGTTTGGAGATAAAGATTTTAATCCGCGTGTCATGCAGGATGATATTATTGAATTTCGTCTAAAAAATGAAGAAGTGGGTATTTTCGGGGGTGTTGAAAAATTTGGAAATTACGAGTATGTCAGAGGAGAAACACTTGAAACCCTGATCCATCTGGCTGGCGGATTCACAAAAAACGCAGATTCCACCAATATTGAGATCACCCGTTTTGTGAATGACACGGATAAAACCGTTATCCAGATAGAGGATTACGTTCATGACAAATCCACGGTTCTGGAACCTGAAGATCATATTATTATCCGCAGAAAACGAGATTACAAACGGAAAGACCTCGCAAATGTCTCCGGTGAGGTAAAATATCCAGGCACATACTCCATCGAAGCAGGCATTACCACGATAGGTGACCTGATTCAGCGGGCCGGCGGATTTTCAAAACGTGCCGATCAGGGGAAAATAAATGTAAATAATAAAGATATCACCAACGTTCTCGATATAGAACTGGCAAGGATAAATCTGATTCCTCATGAAGACCGCAGTGATGCGGAAAAAGCCTATATCAAAGCACGTTCCAGAATTCCCAAGGGAAGGATATCATCCGCCTCAATTGAGTTTACACGGATTGTGATGAGCTTTCCGCTGCAGCGGGACGATACAGTGGACATACCGGCCCTTCAGGAGTATGTGGAAATCCTTGGAGCAGTGGTGCACCCGGGCAGGTATCCGCTGGACAGGAATCGGACATGGAGCAGTTATATTGATCAGGCCGGCGGAATGACAAAAACGGCCACACGGCAGAAGTATTTAATCAAACACAGTACCGGGCAGAGGATTCCGCTGTCGCCGGATATTATTATCGAAAACGGAGATGTGATATTTATCGCGGAGAAGCTTGAGTACAATAAGTGGGAACGATTTAAGGAATTCATGGCGATCGGCGGTCAGCTGGCGGCCATTATCGCCGTGATACAGAATGCATTGGCCAACTGATTACCCTGCTGGAAACATCCATGAGATCCGTCACAGTGAAAAACCTGTTAAACGCTGCAGTGTTCAGTCAGGAAAGGGATTTTCAATGGACTCAAAAAATGGTCTCAACATATACACAGGTGAAATTTTACTCGTTTTTCTTCAAATGCCATGCAAAATTGATCATCGACAGAACCTCAGCACCGAGTCATCTGAATTATTCAGACTATCTGCAAACAGGACCGGTTTTTTAGTTTTGCAATGAGTATCAGAGATTCCTGGAACATCCTAAATGGTTCTCTTGCAGCTTTCGGTCTGAAACTGCTGGGGGCCGGATTAACATTTATACTGCATATTTTGATCACCCGGAATCTGGGGGCGAGCTGGGCCGGCGTCTATTTTCTTTCACTTTCCATTGCCACCATCGCCACAATCATCAGTCGGGTCGGACTTGATAATACTGTGGTGCGTCTCATGGCCGGATGTTCCGCTGCCGGTGACAATGCCGCTGTTCAGGGGGTATTTGCATCCAGTCTGCGCATTGTCCTTGCAGGCGGTGCCGTCAGTACGGTTGTGCTTTATCTGCTGGCACCAGTTATTTCTCATCATTTTTTTGAGAAACCTGAACTGGTGGTTCCCCTCCGTATCATGACTGTCCGAATTCTGCCGATCGCAGTTATCATGATTATCGGTGAATCCTTTCGGGGACTTAAACAGATTCGCCGATCTCAGATAACCCAGGTGATTTTGTTTCCATTGTTCATGATAACGCTGCTGCTGGGGATTCCCGGGGATCTCAATGTTGAGCAGATCAGCTATCTGATGGTTTGCTGTGCGGTGGCGGCGATGCTCGCCGGATTCGTGATCTGGAAGGTTTCCGCTCCTTCCCTGAAAAATATTCAGAGCCGGCATTGCGGAGAGAATCTCCTGACCGCCAGTTTGCCGCTTCTGACCATTGCCATACTGGATTTGGTTATTATGTGGAGTTCGACCATTTTCCTGGGGCTTTTTAATACAAACGCAGAAATCGGAATATACCAGGCAGCTTATCGAACGTCAACCATCACCAAATATACCCTGACGTCCATTGGAGTCATTGCTGCCCCCAGTTTTGCGGAACTGGTTCATCGCGGAGATCTGAACCGGCTGGCCGGGCTGACGCATAAGGTTACTGCCGTTATGGTCATTTCAACCCTGCCGGTGATCTGGGCTATTTTCCAGTTTGCAGATGAGATTTTGAGCCTTTTCGGAAATAATTTTACCATTGGGACCACGGCACTGCTGATATTGACCTGCGGTCAGATTGTCAATGTATTGACAGGTCCCGTGAATCATCTGCTGGTAATGGGCGGATATGGCAGGGATTTGAGAAATGTCATTTTTTTCGCTGCAATTGCCATCATCCTGCTGAATGCCGTGTTAATTCCGGTTTACGGAATCAAGGGCGCTGCGCTGGCCAGTTCCGCGGCATTGGCAATTGAGAATTTGGGCGCTCTGATAATGGTTCGAATCAGACTGGGCTTCTGGACAACCCCGTTTTCGTTTCTGCACAGAGCCAGGCAGGCAGTAAGCTGATTGTGAAATCGCGGCTCTGTACGGCTGTGGAAAAGATAAATTGACTTAGAATGACCACAGTATGTTTAATCAGAAAAAAGACATATTGTCGATAAATCAACATGTATCAAATTCGGGAATTACAATATGAATCCTCCTGAAAAAACAATGACCCTGCGCGAACTGATTCAATTGATCCGGCGTAAAATTCTGCTGATTGCCGCGATCACGGTAACAACCTCCAGCTTGGCATTTATCTACGGGCTGGTGAAAACGCCCTATTATCGGTCAACTGTTTCAATGTATCCTGTAAGTGATGAAGGGAACCTGAATGCATCTATGAACGGGCTGCAGGGAATAGCCAGTGCCTTCGGGTACAGCGTGGGCTCCGGCAGCTCAGCATTTTACATACCGGATCTGGTGAACAGCCGGCGGCTGCTGCGAAGTGTTCTGGATCATCAGTGGCAGAATGAAAAATTCGACCGGCCGGTAGATCTGGTGACGTATCTGGAAGTCGAAAAATCCATTGTGTATCGACTGAAGCTGCTCATCAGGGACGTGTTCACGGACATTCCTGATCAGACAGCAAAAATCTACGAGATTTCCCTGGAAGAGCTGAGTGAGTTGATTTCTGTAAAAGAAGAGGATTCCGGCCTGTTCACGATCTCGGTTTTGTCGGAAGAACCCCGGATGTCTGCAGATATCGCCAATTACATTGCAGGATTTATCCAAACGTATATTGAGAAATACCTGAATGTGAAAGCCACCCGGAACCGTGAATTTATTGATGAAAGACTGCGCAGTGCCGAAGACGACCTCAGGCTTTCTGAGGAACAGCTGACAGAGTTTAGACAGCAAAACCCCATTGCATTGGATACACCCGAAAAACAGCTGGAAAGGGCCAGGCTGCTGCGCAATGTGCAGGTAAACCAGGAAGTGTATGTAACCCTGCGTCAGCAGTTCGAACTAGCAAAACTGGAAGAATTAAAAGAAAAACCCGCAGTCAACGTTCTTGATCCGGGTGAACCACCGGTAAAAAGTGCCAAACCCCGAAGACTGCTGATTCTGTTTACAACCTTTATGGTCACAGTGCTTCTGTCGGTTTCAGGGATTGCACTGAACGAATCTTATCTGAAAAACTGATCTGTCCGTTTGTATTCGATTGCCTATATCTGTCTTTTTTCAGTTGTATTTTTCGCATCCCGGAAGTTGACGGGGCATTATCTGTCTCCGCCTGCCCTGATAACACTGCAATGGACCTTTTTTCTGGTTTTTGCCCTGGCCGCAGGATTCCGGTATATTGAAGACGGCATGGAACTTATCCTGCTGTTTACGGTGTTTTTTCTGCTTGGTTTTTATACCCTCAAATACCCCGACAAAGTACTGGATGTCCGTATATCCATTCAGCAGTCCCGGTTTTTCAGCCTGCTTCTGCTGAGTCAGATTGTCTCACTTACCGGTGCATTTCTGTATCTGAAAACCATTATTGAAGCAGTAGGATCAATTCAGACGATGTTCATCATCGGAGGGATTGTCCGCGAAAATATCCAGTTGGGGGAGATAGACATCCCGCTTATGATTCGAGTACTGAGCTATTTTGTATTTCCCAATCTGATTCTGTCATTTCTTTACTTTTTTCTCTACAGACGAAAATATTTCATCTGGCTGACAGCGCTCAACATCTTAATCATCACTTTTGCAATGATGGGACGTTTCTATCTGCTCCTCGGCATGTTATTTTCTTTCTGGTGCTGGTATTTTGGAATCAGTATGTTTCAAAACCGGAAACTTCGAAGCGTGGATGTAAAAATCCTGAAAATTATACCTGTCGTTCTGCTGGCCGTATTTATCAGTTTTGCCGGTATTGAACGCATTCGAATCGGTGAACAGTATGAAATTCGGGATTATGTCACACTGATCGACAAGATTCCCGTATATACATCCGGACAGATTTCTGCCCTGGGATATTTTAACACTCATTATCAAAACGAAGACCTGCTGTGGGGACAAATGATGTTCAGCGGAATATTTGATCTGTTGAAAATAGCAGATCGTCCGCCTGGTCTGTATCGGGATTTCATTATTGTTTCAGATCGCGGTGATGAAGGAAATGTTTTTACAGGTTTCCGAGTGTTTATGGATGATTTCAGCTATCCGGGGTTTTTCCTGATATCATATCTTATCGGCTTATTCTGCTCAGTGTGCTACTATAAGATAACGCGGGAAAGACGGTTTTTCTTTTATCTGAACTCGTCCTATTTTTTTACATTTCTTGTCTGGTTGTTTGTTACCAGTATTACAATATACAACTCAATGATTTTTGGTCTGTTTTATCTGAATCTGTTTGTCTGGTTTCTGCGACCGGAAGCCGAATACAGTAATCATGCATCCTGATGTGGCACAAGGCTAAAAGTATCATCACTTTACTGGGCTCGGGAGTGTTTGCCACAATCGGGCTGGTACTTATTGCCTCCAACCGCTGGAGCATTCTCAGTGCTGAGGATGTTGTCTTTATTCTGTTGTTTTTCCAATGGCAGGTATGGGGACTGACCATATGCAAGATGGGCACTGATCAAACAGTTTTCGCTCTTGTGACATCAAAGCCGGGATGCACTTTGGGTCTCGGGCGGTTTATGGCTTTGAGAAGTATTCCGCTTGTCCTGGGATTCACGTTGTTAATGGCAGTTGTGTTTAACGGATTGGTGGCAGCTATAGCCGGTCTGTCAATACTGTTGGATGTGGCTGCTTCCATCATGAGTTCAGAGTTGAATGCGCATCAGAAATTCAGAATCACGGCAACGGCCAATCTTCTGAACTATCCGTTGTTTTTTCTGCTGCTGCTGGTCTTCTCTTTTTGGATGTCTCTGGATCGCAATCTCACACTGCTGCTTTTTTTATCATCAAGCATCATTCGGTTTGTGTGGCTTGCCGGATTCCACAGAAAGACCCGCGGCAATGAGGTAATAGTGTCGCAGATCGTATTGGAAATGGGATTGCAGCAGGCAATGAATTATCTCCTCTTCCGGTTCGATTTGATTATCATCAGTGTCTCTCTTAAACTGGGGGAAATGGGGATGTCCGATCACATTGCAAATCAATATCTGTATCTGGCAAAATATCCGGAACTGATATCAAAAGCGGTGATGTATGCCGGATTTGTTCTGTTTCCGGTATTGTTTATCCAAAAGCCGATTCGACGGAAAATTCAAAAGGTTCGTATCAACAGACAGTTACTGGTTCTTGCCGGGTACTGTCTCGCCGTTCTGGCAGGAAGCATGCTCTACATTTTTCTGTGGAATCAGCCAGAGGAACTGAACCGATCCTGGATAATTCCTTTTGCTGTCCATGGCCTGTTTGTAATGCCGGTGAATCTGCTGACATACTCCATGCTGAGACAGGGACACATACGGCGTATCAACCGGAATCTTGTTATCAGTCTGACGTTGGCAGCTTTGCTGACTGTCGGCATGTTTTTTACACGATCCACCACCCTGCTGCTCTGGCTGGTACCTGTTCAATTGGGAATATTCACTCTGCAGGGATTGTTTTGCAGCTGGGGAAGCCCAAAATCCATTTATCGAAATGTAAATTGAGCAGGGATACTATATGCCGGTCCTGAAGAAAATTCTATTTCTGCCCAAATATGCTCCTGCCGGCGCAAGTTCCAGGTATCGGACTTTTCAGTTTTTGGATCTTTTCCGTCAACAGGGAATCCATGCAGATGCTGTACCCTTTTTCAGTGACAGTTATGTAAAACATCTCTATTTTCATGAGCCCCTGAAGAAGATACTGAAGCTTCCGTGGTACTATCTGAGACGCATCGATAATGTTTTGAGAGCGGGAAAATATGATCTGGTTTTTATCGAAAAGGAACTGATACCCTATTTCCCAGGAATTCTTGAACAGTATCTGTACAGGAGAAATATCCCTTACATACTTGATTATGACGATGCAGTATTTCATCATTATGATCAGAGCAGGGGATTGGGACGATTGTTTGCCGGGAAAATTCCGCGTATTCTCAGTAAAGCGAACGGTGTGATTGCTGGCAGTCCGTATCTGGCAGAGTATGCACAGCGATTTTCCGATAATGTCATTGAGATACCTACCGTAATCGATCTGCAGAAGTACCAATCACCAAAATCGGAATTTGGACAAACACCTGTGTTCGGCTGGCTGGGTTCTCCTTCCACCACTCATTACATCAACGGTTTAATTCCGCAAATATCAGAATTTCTTACCCGGTCCGGCAGCTGCATTCATCTAATAGGGTATGATTCATCTGCCTGGAAATGGGGACAGCAGGCCGCGATTCGAATTATTCCGTGGTCAGCAGAGGGTGAAATATCTGAAATAATGAAGTTGGATGTTGGATTGATGCCGCTGGATGATACACTCTGGTCAAAAGGAAAATGCGGATTTAAGCTGATTCAGTATATGGCATGCGGTTTACCGGTTATTGCTTCCGATATAGGTGTGAATCGTAAATTAATCGAACCTGGCCGGAACGGATTTCTGGTGAATACACGGAACGACTGGATTGAAGCGATGCAATACACCATGGAGCATAAAGGAAGATTGGCTGAAATGGGGCAGGAGGGTCGGAAAAAGGTCGAAGAGAAGTATAATCGCGATGCCGTATTTCCTGTGATGCTGGCGTTTTTGAAAAACTGTCTGAACAGGAAAGGACAGGTACGACACTTTTGAAATTAAAAACCAAAATGAAAATCCTATTTGTTTCCAATACGTCCTGGTATCTTTTTAATTTTCGAAAACAACTGCTGAGCGAACTGGTTGAAATGGGAGTCGAGGTTCACGCTCTGGCTCCTTATGACCGGTATAGTGAAGGACTCAGGAAAATAGGTGTTTCTTATCATCATATCTCACTGTCGCGATCTGGAATCAATCCGTTACTGGATGTTGTTTTTGCACTTCGTCTGCTTCGATTTTATTTTTCGCTGCGGCCGAATATTGTTCATCATTTCACCATAAAACCAGTCATTTTCGGCAGTATTACAGCTAATCTTTTTAAAAATATCAAAGTCGTGAATGCGATCCCGGGACTGGGGTATTCATTTAATCAAAAAGGCTTTATTCATAAGATTGTGAAGCTGCTGTACAGAGTGGCAAACCGACCGGAAAGTCAGTATATATTCCAGAATCCTGATGATCAGGCATTGTTTCTGTCCAATCGATTCTGCTGCCCTGAGCAGTGTCACCTTATTCTCAGTTCCGGTGTTGATACGGAATGGTTCAAACCGGCCAATTCTTCCAGTCGAATGGTTCGGTTCGGACTGATGGGACGAATGCTGAAAAGCAAGGGAGTTGAGTTGTATGTGGATGCAGCGAAGGCAGTGCATGATGCCGTTCCCAACACAATTTTCCAGATTTTGGGTGATCCCGATGACGGACATCCGGACAGTGTATCCCGTGACTGGCTGGAATCGCTGTCCATAAATTATGATTATATTATCTGGGAACCTCATTTGGATGATGTGCGGCCCTTCTTTGGAAATATTGATATATTCGTACTGCCGACCTATTACCCGGAAGGCGTTCCCAGGTCTCTGACAGAAGCAGCAGCCTCCGGTCTGCCTCTGATTGCAACGGATACGCCGGGATGCAGAGAGATAATTTCTGACGGCTGCAATGGATACATGGTGCCGGTCAAAAATCTTGAACTGCTAACGGATCGTATGATGAAACTGGCTAGAGATACTGGGCTCAGGGCTGAAATGGGACAAGCCAGCCGAATGACCGCAAAGGAGAAATTCAGAGTTCAGGAAATCAATCGAATGACCCGGAATGTGTATCAGCTGCTCGGCTGCCGGGTCGACAGCCCTTCGGATTAGGAAATTATTGATCTTCCGACTGCATGCTTTTGTTTCGCGCACAAAAAACATTGTTACACTTTTAAGGCAGAGTATTTTTTAACTGCCGCCAGGCAGCCGGCCGTCTTCTGCCAACTGACCACTTTCCAGGTCCATTCAGCCGCGCCCTATTGGGAAGTCCAACTCAACGACTCAACCAGTCGATCACACCCCGCCAGCGAAACCCCGTTCTACTAAAATACTATTTCACCAAGTCCCCACGTCCACCCATCCCAAACCCCCACCCACCTCCGGGGAATACGCCATATGGCAGAGGCATTCAGGATGCAGCTATCCCCGTCCAACAGCAGACTTCTGCCGGAGAAAAAATGTATTCGAGTACTCTCCTGTACTATTACTATGCGTTCTGAACGATAATTCGGACGGCAAACGTTGGTAAATGGGTAATAGCATCTTGGGAATTGGTCATCACGGACTGCAATCCCGACTGACGGTTGACCACTTTCCAGGTCCACTCAGCTGCGCCCTATTGGGAAGTCCAACTCAACGACTCAACAGTCGATCACACCCCGCCAGCGAAACCCCATTCGACCATTATACCATTCTACGATTACACCAATATCCACCTCGACACCATCCGGTTAGGGCAGCCTTACTCAACGACTCAACCCTTACATCATTTTACCAAGTCCCCACATCCACCCATCCCAAACCCCCACCCACCTCCGGGGAATACGCCATATGGCAAGGATTCAGGATATAGCTATCCCCGTCCAACAGCAGACTTCTGCCGGAGAAAAAAATGTATTCGAGCACTCTTCTGTATTATTACTATGCATTCTGAACGATAATTCGGACGGAAATCGACCTGGAGTTGGAACAGGAAATCCGAAATTTGAAATTGGAAAGTCACAATCAAGGGCATACGACTGACAACTGACGACTTACCATTCCTGCAAAACAGTATAATGCCAGAAAGCCTAAATCAGCCACTTCACCATCTCACTACTCAACGACACCCAGCTGGGAAACCCGACTCGACTACTCAACCTGTTTCTATCCGTTGCACCCCTTCAGGGTTCTTCCGTAATTCTATCCGGTTCCCGGGGCGATGCCCCGGGCTGGCGTATTTCAGCCCCTTCAGGGCTGTGGATCTGGATTAACCAAATGGTCTGTGGAACCACAGATTGAAGATTTTTCTCGAGATTCCCCATCCCAAACCCCCACCCACCTCCGGGGAATACGCCATATGGCAAGAGTTCTGGATATAGCAATCCCAAGTCCAACAGCAGACTTCTGCCGGAGAAAAAAATGTATTTGAGCACTCTCCTGTATTATTACTATGCATTCTGAACGATAGTTCGGACGGAAATCGTTGGTAAATGGGTAAAAGTATATTGGTCATTGGTCATCATGGACTGCAATCCCGACTGCCAACTGACGACTTTTCAAGTCCACTCAGACGCGCCCTATTGGGTAGCCCAACTCAACAGCTCAAACAGTCGGTCGCACCCTGCCAGTGAAACCCCATTCGACCATAATACCATTACACGATTACACCAATATCCACCTCAACCACACCCAGCCAGAAAGACTTTCTCAACGACATAGCGACTCAAACAATCAACTAATGCACCATTATACTACTTCACCAAGTCCCCACGTTCACCCATCCCAAACCCCCACCCACCTCCGGGGATTATGCCATTTGGCAGGGGCATTCAGGATGCAGCTATCCCCGTCCAACAGCAGACTTCTGCCGGAGAAAAAATGTATTCGAGTACTCTCCTGTACTATTACTATGCGTTCTGAACGATAATTCGGACGGCAAACGTTGGTAAATGGGTAATAGCATCTTGGGAATTGGTCATCACGGACTGCAATCCCGACTGACGGTTGACCACTTTCCAGGTCCACTCAGCTGCGCCCTATTGGGAAGTCCAACTCAACGACTCAACAGTCGATCACACCCCGCCAGCGAAACCCCATTCGACCATTATACCATTCTACGATTACACCAATATCCACCTCGACCACACCCAGCCAGAAAGACTTTCTCAACAACATAGCGACTCAAACAATCAACTGATGCACCATTATACTATTTCACCAAGTCCCCACGTCCACCCATCCCAAACCCCCACCCACCTCCGGGGAATACGCCATATGGCAAGGATTCAGGATATAGCTATCCCCGTCCAACAGCAGACTTCTGCCGGAGAAAAAAAAGTATTCGAGTACTCTCCTGTACTATTACTATGCGTTCTGAACGATAATTCGGACGGAAATCGACCTGGAGTTGGAACAGGAAATCCGAAATTTGAAATTGGAAAGTCACAATCAAGGGCATACGACTGACAACTGACGACTTACCATTCCTGCAAAACAGTATAATGCCAGAAAGCCTAAATCAGCCACTTCACCATCTCACTACTCAACGACACCCAGCTGGGAAACCCGACTCGACTACTCAACCTGTTTCTATCCGTTGCACCCCTTCAGGGTTCTTCCGTAATTCTATCCGGTTCCCGGGGCGATGCCCCGGGCTGGCGTATTTCAGCCCCTTCAGGGCTGTGGATCTGGATTAACCAAATGGTCTGTGGAACCACAGATTGAAGATTTTTCTCGAGATTCCCCATCCCAAACCCCCACCCACCTCCGGGGAATACGCCATATGGCAAGGATTCAGGATATAGCTATCCCCGTCCAACAGCAGACTTCTGCCGGAGAAAAAAATGTATTCGAGCACTCTTCTGTATTATTACTATGCATTCTGAACGATAATTCGGACGAATATCGTTGGTAAATGGGTAATAGAATCTTGGTAATTGGTCATCACGGACTGCAATCCCGACTGACGACTGACCACTTTCCAGGTCCACTCACATGCGCCCTATTGGGAAGTCCAACTCAACAGCTCAACCAGTCGATCACACCCTGCCAGCGAAACCCCGTTCGACCATAATACCATTACACGATTACACCAATATCCACCTCAACCACACCCAGCCAGAAAGACTTTCTCAACGACATAGCGACTCAAACAATCAACTAATGCACCATTATACTACTTCACCAAGTCCCCACGTTCACCCATCCCAAACCCCCACCCACCTCCGGGGATTATGCCATTTGGCAGGGGCATTCAGGATGCAGCTATCCCCGTCCAACAGCAGACTTCTGCCGGAGAAAAAAATGTATTTGAGCACTCTCCTGTATTATTACTATGCATTCTGAACGATAATTCGGACGGAAATCGTTGGTAAATGGGGAAAAGTATATTGGTCATTGGTTATCACGGACTGCAATCCCGACTGACGACTGACCACTGACCTAATTCCTACCGAGCAACTGTATCGCTGTATTAAATTTATCGACTATTTTTTATGCAGATTTATCAAATCCTCATCATCCCGTTTTTGTTGACGATGATCCTGATGCCCGTGGGAGTTCGCTTCTTTCACTATTTGGATATGCTGGATCATCCCGATACACGTAAAGTCCACGACCGGCCGGTTGCAAGCAGCGGCGGTATAATATTTTATATATCTTTTCTATTGTCTCTGCTCTATTTCGTGGAGGTGGATACCGTCATCAAATCCTATCTGATGGGTGTTTCATTTCTCGTTGTTATCGGACTGGCAGATGATATCCGTCCATTATCACCTAACTATAAATTTCTGGCCCAAATCGTGGCTGCATTCATTTTTTTGGCACTGACCAGACTCCATACAACGATTCCATATCTTGAACAATATCATACAATATCATTTCTGATCTGCCTGATATTTATTGTTGGCATCACCAATTCCATTAATCTTATAGATGGCCTGGACGGCCTTGCATCAGGAATTGCAATTATTGCTGCGGCCACCCTGTCCCTGTTTTTCATCCAGTCCAGCTACTTCCCGGTGTTTCTGATTCTGATCGCGGTTGTATTCGGATTCCTGAGGGCAAATACATTCCCGGCCCTTATTTTCATGGGCGACAGCGGCAGTTACTTCCTGGGATATACCCTGGCCGTATTCAGCCTCGTTGGTGTCTCAGGTGAACTTGTTCCAGTCTGGCTGCCGTTTGTGATCCTGTTTATCCCCATTTTTGACACCTCATCTGTGTTCATTAAACGATTAGTAGAACATCGCCATATCTTCCTGCCTGATAAAAACCATATCCACCATCGAATTCAAGCAGCCGGCATATCTCATAAAAATACTGTGTTCCTGCTGTATTCATTTAAAATGGTCTTTGCCGTCAGTGCAATCCTACTTAGTATTGGAAGTAATCGTTATCTATATATAACTATTGCACTTCTATTTTTGCTAACCTTTCAGCATATTCTGCTGATTCTTCGGGAAGATCTTAAAATCATCCAGCGACTGCATAATTCATTCTATCTGAATATTTTTTCCCGTTTCCCGATTTTACAAAGAGCATATGTATATTATTTTCTCCTGCTGCTCATAATCCTGTCGCTGATCTGTGTTTTTTCTGCCCGAATGATGGCACCGGTAGATATTGGACTGATATTCATCGCAATTGTAACGGCCTTTCTTTTTATTCTGGATAACAACGCCGGTCGCAGCACGAATGTGAGTATCGGCATGATCGTCCTTTCCGGCTTCATTCTGGTATTTTCTGATTTCTCAAAAATAATGATAGGACCTTGGCCGCTGAGTGATATCGTCTGGCTGCTCATGCTGACCGGAATACTGTTTTCATCCATGGGCATGTTTAAAACACGGCATTTTTTTGATTCTCCCACTGAATATCTCCTTACCATCGTGCTGCTGATATATTCCCTCAATCCCGATTCGATGGAGATCGCAGCCATCATGATAAGGCTGATTATCCTCTTTCTGGCCTATAAAATTCTGCTGCAGGATGAATATGTCAGGAGGAACAATGTGATATACGTGATAAATATTCTTACTCTGTGTCTAATGGTGCTGAACTATGTATAAACTTTTTCCAAAATCAATCACCCCGATCATCGGCCTTGCGGCATTTTTGCTTCAGCTTTGCATTGCGCAGGGATTGGCCACGGATTTGACTGATTCGGAACTTTCCCGGATGACGGCTCAGTCAATCAAAGCTGGACATATTGATCCAGGCATGTTTCTGTTTCCGGTGCGGGAGGCTGCACCGCGTCCTCGAATACTGAATCTTATGAAAAATTATTCGACGTTGATTCGTGTGGAACCGGTCTTGGGAATCAGATACAGCACTGTTGGATTCGAACTCTTTCCCGATTATACACCTGGCAGCGTGCTCTGGGTAACACCGGGGGTGCGATTGGAAACCTCGATGCCTGTGATCAGTCCCATGAGCGGTTGGTGGGTTACTGCATGGGCGCGCTTCAACAAGCATTCTGCGTTTGGGTTTGATGGAGAATCTCCCCCCGAAGGTCTGCAGATTGCGCCGTTCAATCCGGATATCTCATATGGTTTTTATACGGAAGCCCAGGAACCGGACAATGGAGTTGATTTCGACGAGGGAGAGGGCGGTATCGCGTTGATGAGTGCGAATTTTGACCTGACATTGGGGAAATTCCGCAGTGGTTTCGGACCCTCGCCACGCAGCAATCTTGCCTTTTCCAGCAAAGGACCGGGCATGACCCAGATTCGACTTCATTCTGTATTTCATGATAGAATCCATTTTACCTGGCACGCAGCAGAACTGCAGTCGGAAGTGATTGATACAGCAGCCACAGAAAGCAGCTATATCAGTGATACCGGATTTAGACGGGATGTGTACAAAAAACGCTATTTGTGCAATCACCGTTTTGATTTCCTTTTCACTGAAAATTTTCGGCTCGGTCTGTATGAACAGGTAATCTTTGGCGGACGGGCGTTTCCCTTGGATTACGCCATTCCTGTCGTTCCTCTGTGGTCTGTCCAGCATGCACTTGGTGATCTCGACAACATGCAGATGGGTCTGGATCTGGAATGGCTTGTCAGTGACACCAGAATATACGGCTCGCTGATGATGGATGAATGGGCGCCCTATGATACATTTGATTCTTCCGAAAATCACAACTGGTTCAGCGGTCAGGTGGGAGTGATGAAGGTCTTTCAGCTGTTCAGTCGATTAATTATGCTTCATGGAGAATACAGCTGGGCTGATCCACGGGCATATATTCATCGATATGAAGTTAATCAGCCTTATCACCACAGATACCCGGTCGGCTTGTGGACCGGAGGGAATGCAGATGATGTGTTCTTATCCCTGCAGACCTGGTTTGATCGAAACGGCTGTCTGCAGCTGTCCTGCTCCCGCAGCCGATTGGGCAAACAGGATGTACTGGAAGTTTATGGGCCGGAGATTCCTGGGTTTTTGGATGGTGAGATTCAGAAAAGAGAAACGATTCAGCTAAAGTATACGGTTCCGGTGATGTCGGTGCTGTTTATGGAACTGCAGCTGAATGACGTTTCCACACATAGAATATATAAGGACGATCATTTCACTGATGTATCACTGTCGATGATGGTGAATCTGGCCTACTGATGAGGGCGGGAAATGCAGCAGAAGATCAGCGGGATTGAATCCGCCATTTGGCGTGGCGGTGATATATATCATGAACCGATCGATTACTGATACCTCACCCGTCAGCTGACGGGCGATGAAATTCATTGAAAATTCATTATCGTAACAGAGTTCTCATGAAATATTCGAGGTAGTATCACCCGCTGCATGGATACATCGGACCTAAATTGAAGTTGACGACGTGTACTTCCGCGTTGAACATCATTATATTGAACTCTCCATATTCGATGACAAAAAACCATATTTACCCAACTTAATACCGAATCAAAATCCGCCGCGCTGATCTATTTTTCGGCCCCGAGAATGTGATCCCACTGTAACCATTTTTAAAATCCACGCAGTATCCGCAGACGGGTATTTTGGTTTGTTCGTTCTGCATTCGGTGTGCCGTCTCCTTTTCATCATAATCACTTGGGGAAGGTTTTTTAATCCCGTTAAATTCTATGACTGTTTAAGGAAGGAAAACGATGCTCTCAATAAAGTACATCCGTGAAAATCTTGAGTTTGTTTCGCAGGCGTGCCGTGCGAAAAAGATGGAAGTTGATCTGGACAATCTGATAAAACTGGATTCTGACCGCCGCAATACCATTGTAGAAGTTGAGGAGTTGAAGGCGCGGCGCAATAAAGCCACTGCATCCATATCTGAGAAAAAACGTGCGGGTGAGGATGCCGGTGAAGCCATCATGGCCATGCGGGAGATTTCATCAAGGATAAAGGAAATGGATGATGCCCTGCGTCAGACTGAGGAGAATTTGAACGAAGCATTGTTGTGGGTACCCAATATTTTCCACGAATCGGTTCCTATTGGAGCAGATGAATCTGCAAACCGATTTGAACATGACTGGGGGAAAAAACCGACATTTGATTTTGAACCACAGTTCCATTTGGATTTGGCTGAAAAGCTGCAGCTTCTGGATTTCCGCCGCAGTGCAAAAATGTCTGGTGCCGGATTCCCCTTGTACACCGGTGCCGGTGCCCGCCTTGAGAGAGCCCTGATCAACTTCATGCTGAATTTCCATCAGGATAATCACGACTATCTGGAACTTTTTCCACCCTTCCTTACCACTCGAGATGCAACCCGAACCACTGGACAGCTGCCTAAATTCGCCGAAGACATGTATCATTCTCCGGTTGATGATCTGTTCTGTATATCAACCGCAGAAGTACCGGTAACCAATATGCATCGTGATGAAATTATTCCTGAAAGCGACATGCCAAGAAAATACATGGCCTACAGCGCCTGTTTCAGAAGGGAAGCAGGTTCCCATGGAAAAGACACCCGCGGCCTGTTGCGAGTGCACCAGTTTAACAAAGTGGAACTGGTGAAGTTTGTTACTCCTGAAACATCATTTGAAGAGCTGGAGGGACTGAGACAGGATGCTGAAGAAATTCTGAAAGCGCTGGGTCTGCATTACCGGGTAATTTCCCTGTGCACCGGCGATCTGTCTTTTTCAGCTGCCAAATGCTATGATCTTGAAGTCTGGGCACCCGGAACCGGCAAGTTTTTGGAGGTTTCCAGCTGCAGTAACTTCCTTGATTTCCAGGCCCGGCGCGGGAATATACGCTACCGACGAAAATCCGATAACAAGGTGGACTTTGTTCATACCCTGAATGGATCCGGAGTGGCCACTCCCCGGCTGATGGTTGCGCTGCTTGAAACGTATCAACAGGCCGATGGCAGTGTGATACTGCCTGAACCGCTGCAGCCGTATATGGGTATAGATATACTTAAGCCATGATGCGGATCATCAAAACCGTTTGGGGTATCCTGAATCTGATTGCAGCAACGATCATCGGCGCAATACTGGTACTGATTGTTGGCTCATTTGATCGAAAAAAGTCGATCACCGGAATCATTCCCCGTCTGTGGGCCAGATGGATACTGGGCAGTGTCGGTATTCGGTACAGAGTACATGGTCTGGAAAACCTAAAGCCTGGGAATAAATACATTTTCTGTGGAAATCATGAAAGTGCTATGGACATTCCTGTTGCTTTTGCGGCACTTCCGTACAATATTGTATTTCTGGCCAAAAAAGAATTGTTCCGGATTCCCTTATTCGGCTGGGGGATGCGGGCGGCAGGAATGGTACGCGTGAACCGGCAGAACCGAAAAAAGGCCAAAGAGTCAGTTAATTCTGCATTGAAGTATATTCATAGCAGGAACATCAATATCATCGTATATCCTGAAGGCACTCGTTCTTTTGACGGCAACCTACTGCCTTTCAAACGCGGCAGTTTCCTGCTTGCAATCCAATCCTGCCTGCCGCTTGTGCCTGTCACCATCATCGGTTCCAGAATCGTTGTCCCCAAAAAATCCATTCTGATCAACCGCGGCAGTATCGATTTGTATATTGATAAGCCCATCGAAACAGTTGATCTGACAATTGAAGACCGATACGACCTTCAGGAAAAAACCCGGAGTATCATTCAAAATCGGAAAGACATTGCTGCCAACGGAATTCCGGTTTCCCATGAAAAGAATGGTTCGTGACCTGAAATCCATATTTATAACCATTGCGGACCTGTCCCCGCTATCTGTCACATGACCGGTGACTGATTCACACTTCCCACCGCCGACAGCAACAATTCTCTCAGGGAATTAATTCGTGTATATCCTCAAGCAGTTTGGAATCCACTTTGTTTCGAAAGTCCACTCTCGATGCTCCTGCTGCCGATTTTTCCCGGAAAAACACATTTAACAAAATCAGTCAGCTTGTATCTGCCTGACCGTTGTTCTGTCCGGTTCGATCAGAAGGGTAAGTTCAAATTGAAAGTCCGACGGTAACGGTTTGCATGTTATCCATTTAATGTGCCGTGACTCATAGTATAAACAGGTATGGCACATCAAAAAATCCAATCAGGGAAAGCGGTTCGTATTTCAGAAGCTCAGCTGCAGGAATTGTGGCGTTATAGCAGAGGATGTGTGTACAAAATGGATCAGGGCTGGGTAAGAGTAATTGATCCAGGGCGGATTAATCCATATTCCGGACCGGACTTCCGCTGTGCGTTGATGGAATTTTCAAAAGACGGCATTCGGCGCGGCGATGTGGAAATTCATCTGAGAGAATCTGACTGGACCGCTCATGGTCATCATAGAAATCCCGATTACGGAAACGTTATTCTCCATGTTGTTCGGACGAGGGTTCCCGAATATGTCAATCGGCCGGATATTCCGGTTATTGTTTTGACTGATTTGAGCCGAAGGCAAAGACTCCCCTGCGAGGGTTTAAGTACGGAACTGGGCCAGGCAGGTATTATGGAAATTCTTGAAAATCTTGCCCGAATCCGGTGGACTGCTGCAATGAAAGTCATGTCGTCTGCAAATGCTGCAGAAAAGGTTTTCCGTCTGGTTCGAATTGCGGATTTTTACCGATCGGATGAAGACAGAATCCAGTTTCACCGGGAGTTGATGCATCTTGTCAGCCGCTCTGTCGGTGTGAATGATATCCTGAATTATTGGCAAATCAGGTTACCTCAATTCAAATCTGCAGCGAATTCTCAATTCTGGAGAGATCGTTTGGGTATCAGGATGTCTTTGATTTCCGTCCTTTCTTACTGGCTGGTTCACGATCGGATCGGTGAAATAGCCGGAACCATGAGTGACTGGCGGCCGCTGCTGTTTCTTATTCGCGACAGGGGATTGCCTGTACCCGGGCAAGGTTTCCTGCAGGAAATCCGCGGCAATGTCGTCATACCGTATATCCAGCAATTTGAATCCCGGGACCTGTTTGATACCTGGGTCCGCCTGCCGGTTCGAACCTATGCCCGCACCCGATATTTTATGAAAACATGGGGAGTGAAAACCGCCGTCACATTTGGACTGCAGCAGGGAATTCTGCAGTTGGAAAATGATGTCTGTCTGAACCGGATTTGCGAACATTGCCCGTTAATGATTAACTCACCGAAAGATTGGATGAAGTATTAAAAATGATTTACATTTACAGCTTGATTAACAAATGGAAAATATTAAAGATCGCATTGGTTTTCATCATTTGCGGTCTGCTGTGGACCCAGACAGATTCTCCAAAACCTTCTGATAATGGGGGATATTCCGATCAGTCTGATGAAACGCAGAGTCTTCCGGTTGAACCGGTCGTCCCGGAAGATGTTCAGTTTCCGGAAGATGTGGACCTGTTTGACATCCGAATGACGGAGGCAAAAATCCTGTGCACGGATGCCATCACTGCTGATCTCACCGGTGATACGCTGGAAGCGGCCTACCTGTTTGAACAGCTGTTCGAATCGCTTTCTGAAATTCGTGAGCTGAGTATTTATGATGAGTTTCAGTATCTGGAATTCAATCGCATGCTGACAGCAGCCATTACATATTACGAATCCAATGCGGAAACCATTGACAATGTAGAAACGGCATTATCGGTCTCGCTTCTGAGGGATCGACTGAATGAATACATATACAGTCAGACTCTTGAAGATTTGGAATATGTGGATGAAAGTGTGGAAATAATCCCGGGGCATATTCCAATTACATATAATCGCCGAGTGGCCAGTATTATCAAATTCTATCAAACCAAGGGCCGTCGGAGTGTGCAGAAGTGGCTGGATCGAATGGATCGCTATAAGGCCATTATCCTGCCTATTCTTGAGGAAGAAAAGGTGCCGCCGGAGCTGTTCTTTTTATCCATGATTGAAAGCGGACTGAAACCGGATGCGTATTCCCACAAATACGCCGCGGGATTGTGGCAGTTTGTGAAATCTACCGGCAGGCTGTATGATCTTCAATCAACGTGGTGGATTGATGAACGGAACGATTTCGAAAAATCCACCCGGGCGGCCGCCCGCCATCTCAAGGATTTGTACAATGAATTTAATGACTGGTATCTTGCTTTTGCAGCGTATAACAGCGGTGAAGGTGCCGTCAACCGGTCCATACGCCGAAATGGAACGAGGGATTACTGGGATTTAAGTTCGCTTCCCAGAGAAACCCGAAATTATGTTCCCAATATTATGGCTGCCATTTTTATCGCGAATAATCCGCAGAAATACGGTTTTGAAATTGAATCGGAGCCGCGATTGGAATGGGATATTGTTCAATTGGACAAACCCGTCAAGCTGGAGGTGATTTCGAATTGCTCCGGTGTGGATATTCAAACGCTTCAAATGTATAATCCTGAAATTCGGCAGGGTGTAATTCCGCCGCTGGAAGAGAACGAGACCTATCCTTTTAGACTGCCTGTGGCGGCCAGCAGTAAATTCGATTCCCTGTTTGCACTGATCCAGGTCGAAAAAAGCGAAGAGCTTGTGGTGGCCGATCATAAGGTCCGCCGAGGGGAAAGTCTCTGGGTCATTGCACAGAAGTATAAAGTCAAGATTCAGGATATCGTATCACTGAATAAACTGCAGAATTCACGGTATATCCGTACAGGCCAGGTGCTGAAAATTCCCGTGAGTGGCTATGCGGACTATCGCAAGGAATCACTGGAAGCAAAAAAGATATATCATACAGTGAAATATGGTGATACGCTCAGCGGTATTGCCCGCAAGTATCGCACATCCGTTGCAAAAATCAAGAAATGGAATGGCCTGAGAGGCGATATGATACGCAAGGGACAAAAACTAATAATCTGGACCACAGGGTGAGAAAAAAAACGAACCGAAAACATAATCCATTGTGGTGGATACTTGCAATCATTGCGGTTTTTATTATTGTAGGCATTTTCACACGGGATAACACACCTGGACAGAGACCGCTCATTGGACTGGTTGAGATAAACGAGACCATTCTATCATCCCGGGAAACAGTCAAGCATCTAAATTATTTCAACAACCGCAGCGATATTGACGCCATCCTGATTCGTCTGGATACGCCGGGAGGTGCCGTGGCCGCCAGTCAGGAGATATTTGAGAAGGTAAAGAAAATTGCTGCCGGTGATAAGCCCATTGTTGCATCGATGGGCAATTTAGCGGCATCAGGCGGATATTATGTGGCCATCGGAGCGAACAGAATACTGGCCAATCCCGGAACTGCAACAGGATCCATAGGAGTTATCATGGGATATCCTGTGGCCGAAGAACTGATGCAGCGGTTCGGGGTGGATTACAAAACTGTCAAAAGCGGCTCACTGAAAGATGCCGGCTCTTTTCATCGGGCACAGACTGAAGCAGACCGGATATACTTCCAAAATTTGATTAACAACCTGCATGACCAGTTCGTGCAGGCTGTCGCCGGACAAAGAAATCTGCCGGTCAGCAGGGTCGCTGAATTGGCCAGCGGTGCGGCATATTCCGGGGTTCAGGCCTTGGAATATGGATTAATCGACAGCCTGGGGACCTTTGAAGATGCTGTATATCTTGCCGGAAAATTGGCGGGGTACGACAATCGTCCCACGCTGGTAAAACCGCCGGAAGACCCGAAAACATTTATTGAACTTGTCAAGGATCAGCTGGAATCAGTACTGTCTGTAAACTGGAAACAAACTGGTCCAAAATACCAGCTGGTATATTAATTTAAGATATGACGAAAGCGGAAATAATTCAAGAAGTTGCGGCTGTCACCGGCCTGACGCAGGTGGAGACGGAAGCCGTACTGGATGAAATTTTGCATCAGATCACGGAAGCATTGAAGCGCGGCGAACGTGTTGATATGCGAGGCTTCGGCAGTTTTACAGTGCAGCATCGGAAAGCCCGGTCTGCCCGCAACCCGGCCACCCAGGATGTGGTTCAACTGCCGGAACGGCATTTGCCGGTGTTTAAAGTATCAAAAATACTGCAAGAAAAAGTGAATAAAGCAATCCTGAGAGGATTCAATTAGGAGGTTCAATGCCCTGCGGAAGAAAGCGTAAAAAGCGCAAGATGAACACCCATAAAAGGAAAAAACGTCTTCGCGCGAATCGGCATAAGAAGAAGAAGAGATAGTATTCACTGATCAGGCTTTTCTGATCAGCTGAATATTACTCTCCAGCAATTGCCGACCGGCATTGACTGGAAAATATATCTGGACGGCTGTTGCTGCAGTTCTGCGGCAATATCCGTCCGTTCTGATTTTCACAATAATTTTTACTCTCAGCAATAACAGAACAACGGATTCTGTCTTCAATATTGTCAACGTATTCTGCAAGATTACATTCGGCCGGATTTCTGACTTTTGTGAAACTGGCCGAGAAAGTGATTGATGTCCACCCATTCAAAAACAGTTCTTACTGTTACCCAGCTTAACAATCAGGTGAAATTCCGACTGGAAGATCAGTTCAGTCATATCTGGCTGGAAGGTGAAGTGTCAGCTCCCAGGTGCTACAGCTCAGGCCATACGTATTTAACGCTGAAAGACAGCCAGAGCGAAATATCATGCGTTCTGTTCGCCGGGAAAAGACAGAGTCTGGATTTTGAACCGGTACATGGACAGAAAGTGCTCGTATCAGGTTCCATTTCGCTGTATTTGCCCCGGGGACAGTACCAGTTTATTATTGACCATATGTATCCGACCGGAGTCGGAGAACTTTGGGTGGCCTATGAGCAATTGAAAAAAAAGCTGCAGGGTGAAGGACTGTTTGACCCTCAGGTGAAAAAAGTACTTCCCCGCTTTCCCGGTAAAATAGGTGTGGCCACTTCCGCAAGCGGAGCAGTTGTCCGCGATATTATCAATGTCCTGGGCCGGAGAGCTCCCCAGGTGCAGATTCTGGTGAGACCAACCCTGGTTCAGGGCGCAGCCGCGGTTCCGGATTTGGTTGCCGCTCTGCAGGAATTGAATGGTGTGAGCGATATTGATGTTATCATCATAGGAAGGGGTGGTGGATCTCTCGAGGACCTTTGGTGCTTCAATGATGAGTCAGTCGCTCGTGCGATCTATGCGTCCCGCATTCCGGTGGTTTCGGCTGTCGGGCATGAAACAGATTACACCATCTCCGATTTTGTGGCGGATCTGCGGGCACCCACACCCTCGGCAGCAGCAGAAGTCTGTGCGCCGGCCAGGTCTGATCTGTATCAGATGCTGGATGATCAATTCTGCAGACTTTCAGAAATCATGACATCCAGAATTCAGCAGCTGCATGAACGCGTTTCAGCAGCCGAGAAGCATCATGGATATTTCCACCCAATCAATCAGCTTGAAAAACACCAGGAAATGCTGCTGCAGTACAGCCGCAGACTCATGTCTGTCTGGCAGGAGAAATACCTTTCTGCACAAGTCCGTATTGACAAGTACAGCCGAATGCTGCAGGAGTATAACCCTCACTCAGATATTCGACAGTATCAGCAGCAGTTGAATTTCCTTGGTGAAAGTCTGAAGGAGACCGTCAATGGCAGGGTAAGGCAGGAATACACAGCCGTGGCTGGATTGCAGAAACTGCTTGTCAGCCTGCATCCGGAGGAGGTGCTGAAACGGGGATTTGCGATGGTGAAAGATCGGAACGGGCACCCGGTTTCAGATCCTGACATTCTTCGTAAAGATGATCCGATTTCAGTTAAATTTGCCGGTGGGGAAGTGGGTGCAATTGTAACCAAAACATTGGAAGAGACAAAGAATGAATCACAATGAAACCCGGTTTGAAGACAATTTTCAGCGAATCCAGGAAATCCTGAACACCTTGGAATCCGGAAAAACCAGTCTGGAAGAATCCCTTGCGCTGTTTGAGGAGGGCATGAAACTTATTAAAACCAGCAAGGATCAACTTTCTGATGCAGAGGATCGTGTGAAGACGCTGGTCAGTGAGAACGGCGGGCTAACGGAAGTACCAGGATTGGAGTAACATACTGTGAATATAGGGTGTACGGGTAATTATACCAAGGATGAGTTCTTTAAAATTGTTGGGGAAATTTCCAGAGCGCTGGATAATTCGGATCATAGTTTTATTCTGTCGGAAGATGTCCGTCAGGTGGAGCTGCCGTCCGAGATTTCGCATATCCCCATGATGCATATCCGGAAAATTGCTGAAGAATGTCAGATTCTGCTGTCAATTGGCGGTGACGGAACACTTCTGTCAACTGTTCGGCAGGTGGGTCGTCATGATATTGCGGTACTGGGAATTCGAATAGGGCGTCTGGGATTCCTGGCCGAAGGCACCGGCGATAATTATCAAAGTGCATTGAAGGATATTCTGGAAGGCAACTACAGCATCGTTGAACGCACGCTGCTTGAAGCTACCCTGGAACGCCCGAACCCGGAAACGTACTACGCTTTGAATGAAGTCGTCATAGAACATGGACGGGCCCGTATTTTAAAAACGCATGTACATGTTTCAGATGTATTTTTGAATACGTATGAAAGTGACGGTATTATTTTTGCCACACCCACTGGATCAACAGCATATTCGCTGTCTGCCGGCGGACCGATAATTTCTCCTGAT
Source organism: uncultured bacterium (assembly GCA_964527215.1). Lineage (GTDB taxonomy): Bacteria > Fidelibacterota > Marinisomatia > SCGC-AAA003-L08 > JACNLC01 > CAZGNZ01. The sequence goes on from CAZGNZ010000001.1 coordinate 164,546, forward strand.
CTGGATGTGATTCTGGTGACACCGGTATGTCCCCACAGTCTTTCAGCCAGACCCATCGTTCTTCCTGCCGATGTGGAAATACGTGTATCTTTTGCGGAGGATCAGGCGGGAATGGATATGGCTGTTGACGGCCAGATCAGTGTGCCGCTGGATTATACTGAAACAATCCGGATTCGGAAAACCAACTACTCAGCACGCATGATTACTCTGCCGGAAACGAACTTTTTCCATACACTTCGTACAAAACTGGGTTGGAGCGGCCGAGTTCGCTGATCAGGAAACTGAAGACCGCTCCTTTATAAATCAGAAATGCACATGCCGTGAGTTCGTGAATATCAGTGTGTGACGATTATTCCCGCCAGCCAGGCAGATCATCCGGATATTCAGCTTCGTCCGACTCGTGACAACCCTCGCAGGACGGCGGTTCACCAAAGTCTTCATCGATATGACAGTCTGAACAGTCCAGGTCTTCATGATCTTCGCTTAGAATAAGACCTGTAACCCCATGATCAAAGGATCCGGCCAGCCAGTGGATGTGACAGCTGGTACAGTTAACGGACGGTGAGGAAAAGTCCTTGACCGATCCATGGCAGCTTTCACAGGATACCCCGTCATGCCTTGGACTCAAAGGCCATCCGACTGAAACGGCGTGATCAAAAGCAGGCTTTTCTTCCATACTGTGGCAGAAGCCGCATTCCTGTTCAGAATTGCAGTTGGCGACGTGACATTTGCAGCAGCTGTTGCGGCACAACGCACAATCATCAACAGCCATGGTTTTCTCCGTGGGATTGATATGCTCCTCATGGCACTTCCGGCAGCCGTCCCCCTGATGACAATCCACACACTGCAGACCGAACAGGTCAACATGATCTGTATGATGGAAAGTCACCACGGGCCCATCCTGGAGATGAGTGTGATAAATATATTTTTCTTCCGCGACGATTTTCGGATGATGAGTCATCCCCATAATATCCGATTTATCAACTGCAGCAGTTTTCCCGGAAGCATCGTCTGCAACTTCATGACAGATATTACACTCGGATTCATGGCTCCATTCACGGTGGCAGTTCAAACACTGCCGGTGGTAGGCGGCTTTCAGAGAAGGTTTCTGAATGCTGATGGAATCCCCTGTGGCATCATGGCATTCGCGGCACGGCGGTACCGGTTTATCCGGTTCCGAGAAGTGGTGGCATAACTCGCACCCACCGGACATATCCGACATTTCGGCATGGAGTTTATGAGTAAAAAAGACGGGTTTGTACAGATTCGCAAGGTGATCCATGATAACTATTTCAGGTCCTTCGGTAATCTGATGCCGACCTTCAAAATGTCCCTCGTGGCGTGGACAATCAAGTAGGCAGGGATCTTCCTTCGTAGGCTGGTCACATACATGACATGTGGCACAATAGCGGTTCAGTGACTGTTTGTGGAAATCATCGTCGGTTCCGGCAGACCAAAGAAAACTGAGTACCGGAAGAAGCAGAGCTGCAGAGATTTTAATATTTGATTTACGCATGTTTTTTGTGCTCCAATTCTTCTATCACTGGGAAATGAATGACAAAAAACCGGTATACCAGAATCAGCAGTGAAATGAATCCAACAGTGACCAGTATCTCGGTGATTGCAGGAATATACCTGGACTCGGCATATGGGGGCTGATACCCGACGATGAATACATTGACCCGATTAAGGACCACACCAACTACGACTGCCGCAGCGCCGCTGAACAGCCAGATGATTTGTTTCCGAAATCTGCGGCTTGACAAAACCACAATGGGATATATCACGCCAATGAGCATCTCTGCATTGAAGAACCAGGACTCCACAGTTCCCTCAAGAACATAGTGAAAAGTCCCGCGGTTCACCATATCCAGAGTTTTGGCAAACAGATAAATCCACAGCAGCAGTGGCAGGTAACGGGCATACTGACTTAAAATTGATATTTCCGGTTTCAATTTGAAAGACCATGATGCCAGCAGGGATTCAAAAATCACCATCGCGATTCCCACGGCAAAGGCGGACAGGAGAAAAAGGAGCGACAGAATGGGTGTGTGCCAGAGAGGGTGCAGTTTCGAAGGCACAATCACCATCAGCGTACCCAGCGAGCTTTGATGCATACAGGACAGCACCACCCCCAAAATGATAAATATAAACATAGCCTTGCCGAATGTGTTGTCCAGGAATTTGAGCAGTCCTTCCGTGGCGTTATTCAGGCTCTTCATGATACCCGGAAGATTCACCCGTGATCGAAAGCGTTCAGTCAGAATGGGAATAAACTCAATATAAAGTACTGTCAGGTAACTGACAACACAGATGCCGACTTCAAACAAGGCTGAGTTGCCCTGCCACATTGAAGGAAGCAGAACATGCCATATCCAGTAGTAGCGACCGAGATCAATCACCACTCCCAAAGCCACAAAGGTATATCCCAGCATGGCAGTGAGCAGTGCCGGCCGGGTAAGTACCGCGTAGCGCTCGCGATGCATGATGTGGGCAATGAAGCTGGAGGTAAATCCACCGGCTGCAAGGGCCACACCGCAGGCCACATCAATCCCAATCCAGATACCCCACGGATACTGACCGTCAAGGTTCGTGGCAGCTTCAAGACTGAAAACAAAACGGTAGAATGCACTGGCAAGCCCAAGGGCGGCCAGCGCAGTGAGAATCCAGACTCCAGGCGTAAAATAGGGGATACGTTTGACGGGGAGGACGGCAGTGGACATTATTCTTCCTCCTTATTGTATAGTTTCATTGCCAGGCCCAGCAAACCGGCCAGAAGAATCGGTCCACTGAATCCTTTGAAAATACCATGCTGAATGGATTCAGTCAGGTGCGCGGGGCAGTCACTGGACAGTACCGGGAGGTCAACCTCCTCAAAGGGCACATTTGAGATGTACATCCAGCTGGTGCCGCCGACTTCATGTTCACCGTAAACATGATCCACATAGCGGTCCGGGTGTGTTCGAATACGTTCATGAGCGAGTTCAAGCAGCTCGCTCCTTTTTCCGAAAACCATCACTTCACGCGGGCAGATCGAAACGCAGGCCGGGAGTTCACCGGTTTCAATGCTCTGTTCAAAGCAAAGTCCGCATTTCATGACCTTGGGTGTCAGGGCATTGCTGTATTCATACTGGGGAATTTGGAAGGGGCAGGCAACCATGCAGTAACGACAGCCGATACACTTGCTGGCGTCATATGTAACCGGCCCCTTCGGATTTTTTTCCAGAGCGCCTACAATACAGGCAGAAACACAAGCAGGATGCTCACAGTGCATGCACTGTACTTTTACATCCAGCGGGAAGCCGTCGATACCTTTTCCGGGATATCGGTTAACCACGGTGTACTGGTGGTCTGACGGCCGCCGAAATTCTTCCATAACAGAGGGATCGTCATACGAAGCAATGTCATCATGCGGCAGTCCATTGTTTTCTGCACATGCATATTCACATTTCCGACATCCGATACAAAGAGTCAGGTCAGACAGAACTCCTATCCTATCCGGATCAAGCATGGCATCATGCGTGGCCTTCTGGGCAGAAGTAATGTGCGTATTGGTGTGGGAAGGGACGGTGCTCGCTGCTGCAGTCCCGGATAAAAGTCCCACTGCCTTAAAGAATGATTTTCGATCCATGGTTGAATATTCCTTTACTTCCGGTTGTTTTCAGAAATATGTGACAGCTCTTTCATTTTCTTTAATTCGTTTTTTAAATCTCTTTCCATTTCTGCTTTGGCCTCTTCAACATAATCCGGATGCTCATGTGCATACATGTCTTCAGGCATCTTTCCGGTAAGCCATGACGGATTCATGGGATACACTTCCGGATTGAAAACAGTCGAATAGAAATGCCAGATGGCAATAGCCAGTGTGGCAAGCCAGGCTTCCCAGTAGTGGACCACCAATGCCACATCCAGGACACCTTTCGGGAAAAACTGAATAAAATAATTGTCAAACCACAGCAGCAGGCCGCTGACGATCATCACAACAGTACCCCAGACCAGCGCCCAGTATTCTGCTTTTTCAACGTAGCCGAATCTTTTAAACCGCGGAGATGTTTTTGACAGACCCAGATAAAATGCAATTCTGTGACCGAATTGAGTAAAATCAAGCAGTCTGGGCCACATATCCACAAGGAACTGGCGGCCGCGTCGGGTAAACAGAAAGATCGTGTGCCACAATACCGTTATAATAAACAGAACGGCAGCATAGCGATGGGCCAGACCGCGCATCTCAAATCCGCCTTCCCAACCGAAGAAGGTTTTTGCCATCCAGGACTCGCTGAAACGCAGTGAAAAACCGGTAATGACCAGTGCAATAAACGAAACCATTAAAAAAGTGTGCTGCCATACTTCATGCAGCTTCATTCGGCGAATTTGGGGTTTTTTGATGACAAGGCGAAGCTGGCGATACAGGTCCAGAATCCAGTGTATCACCATAAAACCGATAATAATGACTATGGCAACGATATATATTTTTTCAACGATATCCGCCACGGTAGTCTGCAGACCTGTACCCGAAACACTGTGAATGGCAGTGCTGGCCAGTTTGGCCGAGATTCCGGGGTGACATTCACCACAGGTCGCTCTCAGATTGTTGGGGTGAACGGTTGAGCTGGGATCCGTGCTTGGCAGGATTCGGTGGACGCCATGGCAGGATGCGCAGTTGGCTACATGCGTGTCGCCCGCCTTACTCTTTAATCCGTGATAAGAGTCAACAAAAGTATTCAGCCGTCCTGTCGGCAATCCGTATTTTTCATTAAGCCGGGTGGATTCATGGCAGGGAGAGCAGGTTGCTTCGGCAAGCCTTGCCGCGGATACGGGAGATCGGGGATCTGAGGGTGAAATAATGCCGTGTTCCCCGTGACAGTCCGTACAGACCGGGGCATCCGTTTCTCCTCTGTCAACCAGCTTACCGTGTATGCCGTCCATGAAATCATTTTCGATTCCTCTATGACATTTTCCACAGGTCTGAGGAATATTGAAGTGATTTATTGCGGATTCAGGATGACCGGGTGAATAGATATGGTGCGAGCTGCCGCCTGAACTGTGACAGTCATCACAGGTTGCCGCGACATAAATCCCGCCTGTTGTGGCTTTTCCATGAACACTGTTGGAATACATTTCAACCGGATGCGACAAAAGCAGATCATACTGATTGATGAGGTCCAGGTTTTCGTGGCATCTTCCGCAGGTGGCGGGAAGATTGGTAGGATGCACCAGAGAATGCTTTATATCCGGAGGCAGTACCTCGTGGGTGCCGTGGCAGTCAGCGCAGGAGGGGATATCTCCGCACTCCCCGACAATTTCACGTCCGTGAGCCTGATACTCTTCGGACTGGTCATCATGGCAGGTTCGGCAGCCCTCACAGCCGACATCCAGATAGGCCTCTTCATGAGGGTAATACTCCTTATCCTGGTGACAGTCCTGACACTCAAGATCTTCATGGATGGAATGCGAAAGATCGTCTTGAATAACTGTCCCGTGAATTCCCGTTTCGTGACAGTCGCTGCATGAATCCGAATCAATTTCTTCAGCCTCTTCGCCAGCTGCCGGAAAAGCGAAACAGCCTAAAATGAGAGAAAAAAAGATCAGTAAACGGTGTGTATCGATTTGTTTGAGCAAGTGCATGGTTTTTCCTTCATGATTGTTGATTTCATGATGTGTCCGTACCAGTCGTGTATCTCAGGTACCGCTTTAAATTCCTATATGGTTCAAGATTTCGATATACCTCACATTCTCTGCAGCTGGATTTCGATAAACTGTCTGCAGCAAGCCAACAGGGCCCGGTGATTGATGTGACTGCACTGCACTGTGCATTGCCTCCAGAATTGCATCCCCGAATATTCCAGCAGGGAATCAGTGCCAGGAGCGCTTTTATGCCGGCAATATTCAATCCCTGCTTTTCGATCAGGAAGCGAATATGGGTCAGGCGCTTAATATCGTTCACCGAATACAAACGATGTTTTGTCCTGGTCCGCTGTGTCAGTATCAGCCCGTTATTTTCATAAAGCCGAAGCGTGTGAACAGAAACCCCGATTATTTCCGCTGCTATTCCAATGGTAAAAACCGGATGGTCTTCTTCCAGCAGTTTATTTTCTTTGCGAGGTTTCAAATCCATCAACAATAAACTATAAAGTATCTATATTTTAGGATATAGATATATTAAGATCATAATGTACAAATATAAAAGAAAATATGTCCTCTTTAATGAACATTGTTCAAAAAAAACCTGGCAGTCCTGATTGATTGTTCATGCCGAATAAAAACCGCTGAAAATGAAAAAGGGAGAGGTCGTCCTCTCCCTGTTGTTAACTTTTTTATCTGCATACCGGTTTCAACACTCCGATGTTGGTTCTTCAGAAAAACGTTTCCAGTCAGGAATCTTCTTCTGAAAATCAAACATCAGTGATCAGTCCCCAGTTGGGGAATTGGAAATGCAGCGTGAGTGCTCGTCCTTTCAGCGTCGGATTCGGAAATTCGATTCAAAGAGTTTTCCGGAAAACCGATCGGGTTGAACCAATTCTCACTCGCTGAAATGGTCCAACTGCTACTTCAGCAGCATAACCTTTCTGGATTCTGTGACGGTTTCCGTGATCAAACGTATGATGTAGACACCGCTTGCCTGACCGGAAGCATCCCAGTTCATGGAATGATATCCAGCCGGCATATTTCCACTGAACAGAGAGGTGATTTCCCTTCCCATGGCATCGTAAACGATAATTTCCAGTCTGCTGTCCTCAGGCAAGGAGAAATCAACAGTAGTGACAGGGTTGAAGGGATTGGGATATGCAGCGCTGAGTGCAAACTCATCCGGGATGGAATTCACCACCGCAAACACACCGTTGCCGCTCCAGTCGGCAGTCAGCATGGTTTCAACCTGAACAAGACCGGTATAATACAATAGGATATCTTCAGTCTCACTGCCGTTGGTGTTTACACCGACCAGGCGGGTATCTGAATGATCAACCAGCCAGCCGTCGGGCAGGTTTGAAGATGTGATTACGAGGTCACCCTGGAAACTGATTTCAAAACCGGCAATTTCCCCGTCAGACGTGATTTTCATCTCTCCGCCGCCAACCTGCAGCTGAGCTTCTGAAACAGGATTTAGACGCAAAACGTCATTACCAAGGATGTGGGCGACCACAGCCACAACATCCAGAATATCAATGGCTCCGTCTCCGTTCCAGTCACCTGCATAATCAATATAACTGGTGTGTTCCAAGTGACCCAGAATTACACTGACAATCTGAACAATATCAAGAATGTCAATATTGAAATCGCCGTTCACATCACCGGCATCACCCACCATCACTGATTCCAGAGGTGAATTTTCGGACTCATTCTCATGAACATCCGTAGCCGTGATTGAATACATGTACTCACCGCCTGACGACAGGCCAACATCCTGAAAACTGCTGGTGGCGCTGTAGCCGATCAACTCACCGTTTCGGTAGACTGTGAAATACTGAAAATCCGCATCCTGCGGCTCATCCCAGCTGATTTCAACAGACTGATTTCCATAGACTGCCAGGAATCCGGACGGAACGGTTGGTGCAAGATTGTCGACAGAGTATCCTTCTGCAACGGTGGATTCGTATATCATCCCTGCCTGGGAAATCGAATACACCTGGAATGAAGTCAGAGCATTGTCAACAGATGTGGAATCAAACAATGTGGGCACTACCAATGAGTACCGGTCGCTGCCGTCCGCAGGATGATCCCCGACAAGAGTCCATGTATCATCATAGGCATCATACCGTTTAATCGTATAGAACTCCACCGGGTCAGGCGCGATGCCGTCATTAACAAATGCATCCCAAATCACTTTGACCTGGCCTCCCTGGTCATTGGGAATATCATCAATTGAGACGATATCGCCATCGAGAGCACCGTTCTGCATGGCGGTTATGGATGCATTCAGCAATGCAACGGTAAAGGCCGGGTTGTGAATGCCGTAGCTGTGATCATAATACACCATGTCATAGTTGAAAGCGGCCTTCAATTCGGTCAGCGACCATGTTTCATCCACATCGTCATGGGGATCATAATGAGTTGTGTCGTCGGAATGGGGCAGCATGGCTCCTAATATGTCAAGGAGTCCGTGAACCTCGTGCTGCAGCCCTTCAGGTGTGCCGTCGCCGTCAAGATCCGCATTGCCGTCAACATAAAACATTTTTTCATCAAATGAATCACCCACATCACCGTGACAGTCAGTGCAGATGGCTACATTGTCAACGCCCTCTTCCGTAACAACCGAGAATGAATGCCCGCCGACCAGCAGCGAATGTCCTTCATCATCGGTCATCGGCGAACCCATATGACATGACGTGCATGAATTCTCAATGCCGGCCAGATGAGGTGAGGTGGGCAGATCAAGTCCAAAAGTGATCGCATTGGTTGCCGCCAGCATATCTGCCTGCGGAACATAATGCGGACCGTAATGTGAATGCGGCTCATCGGAGTAGGAGTCTGCGTCACGGCGGCCTTGATGACAGTTCATGCAAAGCTTTCCGGATCCGCCCTGGGTGACCATTTCTCCGTTGTTCAGCTCAACATCCGCCAGAGTACGTATCTGATACATGTTTTCAGCACTGTGCGGTTCATGACAGGTGGCACAGGTGATCGGCATATAACTGGGATCGAAATCGGGATCATCGGTTTCAACGCCGTCAACATACTGTATAAATCCGGTTCCGGTATGACATCTGACACAGCTTTCCCTGCCGGGTCCGGTCGGGTATGATGTGGGTGCTGCATGACCGGAAATATCCCACTGCTCCGGATATACATGATAATGACCGTCATCGTGGCAGTAGGCACAATTTGCGGATTCCAGGTTGGATACCATGCGGTTATCGGACGTTTGACCCATATGAGCACTGCCCGGTCCATGACAGCTTTCACACTGAATCCGACCCAGCTGCATTGCATCAGGGTAAAAATCATAAAGCAGATCAAACACACCCGGGAAGAGATGACCGTCCTCTGAGCCGTAATTGTCAACCAGATCAGCCGAGTCAGGAAATACAAATTCCCAGTCATCAAATCCATCGTTATCCGCATAAATATCGTGACCGGTTGTATGGCAGTCCAGACAGTAGCTGGCATAGTGGTCACTCAGTGTTCCATTCATTCCTTCCTCAAAGATGGAGTAGTGACCAGTCATTTCCCATTCCGAATGCTGATCTGAGTGACACATACCGCACAAACCGTCATCTATTCCAATATAGTGGGCTGCATTAACAGTGACCTCGGCCATAACACCATTATCAGAAAATTCAATAATATATGTACCCTCCAGATCCGGCATGAAAGAAATTACCTGAGTATATTCATCAGGATTTTCTGAAGGACCCGGTACCGAGGCAGAACCGGCAGGTGCAGACAAAACTGTCCAGACAGGGGCTGTCAGAACAGCATCGGATGTACCCTGAAGGAACATGGTGGTTTCAACACCGACATTCAATAATCCCGTATATCGATACTCATATATGTCCAACGTATCCAGACCGGCTTCGCGGGGCGAAACACCATATGGTTCCACAGTTACTGTCTGTGACAGCAGGACAGTGAACATGCATATTATTACAATTGGTAGCAGTGGTGCATTTTTCATGAAGTAACCTCCTGTTGTTGGTCGGAATTAGGATTAATTCCTTTAAGATAGGATGAGTGAATTTAGCAGATGAGTTATTGTGATAACAAGACCTAAATGTATTAAATATAATATAATGTTTATCAATAAATGCAATTAATATAAATAATAGATAATAATTATAATAAATATTGAAATACACCCAATGCAAATATTTCAGTGTAGGATATTTATGGGATTGCTTAATTCAAGGATATAATTTGAAAATTTAAACCGAATTTTTCATGAGAATATCTGTGCGTAAACTGTTTCATAATTTCCGGTTTATGATAGTTCTGGTTGATTCTGCACAGACAGTCAGCAGACTGATTTTAAATTAGCTCGATATTTGTTCTCATTGTACTGTCCGGTACAATGTCGATGAATTTCCCCGCCCGTCAGCTGACGGGTGGGGTATCAGTAAACGATCGGGTCATTATATGTCTCGCCGCCACGCCAAATGACGGATTTTCAATAACCGGCGGGGAATCCACCATGTCACACTTGTCAGTCAGGAGACGGATTAAAAATCCGCCAACCGGCGGATTCATATCTCTTTGCAGGCCTTTCATAATCAATCGTCTCCGCCATTTCATTTCGAAACCTCATGAAACATCCGGACTAAAAAGACCAGACCGGATTGAACCGGTCTGGAAATTGGAATCTGAAGTTCAGCTGGAATACGTTTTGGGTCAGAAAAAGGTGCCCACGATAATCAGTGTCAGAAGCAGGAAACCAACGATCAGGAAAATCGCACCAATAATCAGCAGAAGCTTTTTTAATACGGGATGGGTGGGGTTTATCAGGGCTTCCTGATATTCAGAATCACTGAGGAGGTTTTTTTCTCTGGGCCGCTCTTTGGCGAATCTTTCCTCTGTTACCCGGCCTGTGAATATGACTTCATCCATGGGGAATGCGCCCGGGCGCAGATGGGTGTTGAAAAAATGCACCGTAAAAATGAATGCAGTTGCAAGCAGAGCTTCTTCCGAATGGATAATATGCGCGGCATTGATCAGCCAGCCGGGAAATGCCCGTGCAAACTGTTCCGGAAACCAGAGTGTCAGACCGCTGATTCCAATAACAATCATGCCCCAGAAAACTGCAAAGTAATCGAATTTTTCCCAGTATGTCCAGCGGCCGAACTCCGGTTCTTTTTTCCGCAATCCGATGAAATAAGCCAGATGATTGAAGAAATCAGAAAAATCCTGGAGATTTGGTACTAAACTGTCAGGTCCCCAGAACAGTCCTTTTTGTTTTCTCACTGTCGCTTTATAGATCAGCATGAATACATGGATGAACATAACGACAAACAGAATTACTGCAGCCACCCGGTGAGCCAATGCGGCAGCATGAAATCCGACAATATTGTGAACAAACCAGTTTGCCATCTCTGAATGACTGTATTTTAGAGGCAGACCGGTTCCTGCCAGCACCAGAAACCCACCGGCCATGAAAAAGTGAAGAATTCGGTCGAACAGGTTGAATCTCTTTACGCGACGGCTGGTTTTTGGAGGAGGATGGATGGGGCCGTGTCTTAACCTGTGGATCATGAGTCGAATAAGCCAGAGCAGTGTATGGCCGCCAAATACAACAAACACGCCGCCAAGGAGCCAGATCATAAACAGATGTATGCCGTGAAGGACAGGGTTTTCCTTCTCAGTCATTGGAGTGTAATGTTCCAGATACTGAACAAAATTCTCACTGACATTTTCATGGCACTGGCTGCAGGTTTCAATAATGCGTTCTTTTCCTATACTGGAGGCCGGGTGATCGGAAGGCAGAATTGAATGATTGTCGTGACAGGAGACACAGGTGGCAAATTCTTCACCCTGATATCCCAGCTGATACATTTGACCGTGATAAGATGTGTTGTATCCTTCCACGACATGTGCGTTCAGCTGAAATTTCATGGTTAGACTGCGGTCCGCATGGCAGCGGCTGCAAAGGTCAATGGTGGATTGTCCGATGAATTTCTCATCCGATTTCTGGATTCTGCGTTCATCGTGACACTCGATACAGCCCGGAGCTTCAAAATGACCCTTTTGTCTGGCGATATAATGAGAGGACTGCTCGTATTCTTTCTGCACGTCCGGATGACAGTCCGCGCAGGATTTTTCCAGAGCCTGGTCCTGGGAATGCTCCGGTGCCATGTAGTGATATGTATGGCAGTCTCCGCAGTTGGAGGCTTCCCCGTTTGCTATTTTCTCCAGTTCGGTTCTGTGAATAATACCATGGGCATCATTTTCACCAATGATAAGATCCTGCCCGTGGCAGCGAATACAGACACGGTCCAGTTCGATATCAAACACCGTGGTTCGAGTGGTACCCACCATTTCGGTCTCATGACCGGTGTGACATACAACACACGTTGTCATTCGGGGATCCTCAAGGCGGTCCGGCTGGTGGATGGATGCTTCATAGCCGGAATGACACTTCGTACAGACCATATCCAGTCTTGCAACAGACACTCGACTGTCCGGATCACGCGGGGAGAGTACTTTGTGGCTGGCGTGACAGTCAGAGCATATAGGCGCTTCAAGATTGCCCTGAGTCAGCTGTTCATAATGCCCGCTGTTGAAGTAGTTTTCAACGTTTTCCCGGTGACAGATTCGGCAGGATTCCGCGAGGTGAATTTTCCATCCAAATTCGGTATACTGCTGCTTTTCATGCTTATTGTGCGGTGAATGGCAGGAGACGCAGGTGACATCACCGGTCTGGGTGTCTTCATGCCAGTGTGCTGACTGCAGGAACTCATCCAGGATATCCTGATGACAGGTTCCGCAGACCTGCCGCGGCTGACCTTGCCAACTGACTTTATGAGCTCCGTGGCAGTCAGAACAAGTCGGCAAAGCGGTATATCCTTTTGCCCGCAGCGGAGCGAAAAATCCGTCTATGAACTCTTCCTGGGCATCTTCATGACAGATACCGCAGTCAGGTATGATCAGACGTTCTTCATGAGGGAAATCATCTATGCCGTCTAAATCTTCATGACAGTCAATGCAATCAAAGTCCTCATGCGGGGTTCCTGATAAATGATCCGATGTCACATGCAGAGACACTTCCACACCATGTTTCACTTGTGAGAGTTTCTCATCGTCATGACAGGCTTCACAGGTTTCATTGTCCTGCATTAGAACTGGGGTCGTTAAAATTCCGACAAGACCGGCAAACAGCAGAATTCTATTCCGAAGCATATTTTACCTTTCGATAGATTCCGGTAATTGTATATTTGGATATTACTATATGTAAGAGGATAAGAGTTCCGGAACCGGATATAAAACTACAGAGATTTTATTATCCGATTAAACAGAAAAGTATGGCTGGGAGAAAACCTTGTATGGGTGAGTTGTGTCGGTTAAAAAGTAAAAATGCCATACCTGTTCAGGAAAACAGGTATGGCATTTTTTTCTGGAGTGTAAACCGAAGTTATTTCTTTTTATCCTCCGGTGTGGGATGAGCGACTTCTTTGATACGCTCAGCAAAAACGAACTTTTTATAGGTCGGGCTTTTTTCATTGTGACAGGATATGCAAAGAGCTTCATTTGGTTCAATGAGACCCACAGAAGCGCCGTCAGTAGTGCCGACCGTAATGGCCTTCATCACTTTTTTAGATTTATATTCACTGCCCGGACCGTGACAGCCTTCGCAGCCGACGCCTTTCAAACCGGTCATCCGCTTGACATCCTTGGTGGGCTTGCCTTTGTCCGTTGTCTGGGCCCAGAACTTTTCATCCTTCACCTCGAACCCGCCTGATCCAAAACCAGTCGCATGACAGGAGAGACATTCAGGTGCCTGCCAGGCCGGTACATTCAGTTTCATCTCTTCTGCAATCTTCTTTGACTGTTCGGATTTCAGGGTTTCCATTGCACCAATATGCAGACCTTTTTCCCAGGCACCAAACTGGTGTTTATGGCACATTTTGCATTTGGCTGAACCAACATATTCAAACTTTGCATCCTGTGCCCACATGAATGGTACACAGAGCAAAAAAAGTATCCAAAATCGTTTCATAACTAACTTCCTCACTTTTTCATCCGTTAGAAAATGGGATTTTCCGCCCCATGGCACTGATGGCAGCCCATGGCAACTGGTCCATCGCTGTTTAGACTGTGGCACTGCCAGCATGTTTCCGCCTGGTCCTCGGAACCGTTGGGATCCATCCCTGCGCCGTGAAAATCATCAGTTCCGGATCTCAGATGATCGATGGTACCCGGGTGGCCGCTGGCACCTCCGGCATGACACATGGTACATGAAACACCGGAATGTCCGCCATCCAGAAAAGTACCGTGACAGGTCTTGCATGACTCGAGTCCTTCCCAACCACGGGTCGCAAGCATCTGGCCGTGAAAATCAACACTGTTTTGATTCATCCAGGTGTCGCTGTGGGTATCTGGCTGAACAGATTCAGTACAGGACCAGAAGCTCAGAGCGGTGACGATCAAAATGGTTAACGCGGTATATCTTTTCATATTAACCTCCATGACAGCGTTGGCAGTAGTGCGGCTGATGACAGGACTGACATACTTCGGGTGTGGATTCTGCGGCATCTGCATGCATTCCCGCATTGCCGTTGATTATGCCCCAGGTTGTCAGATTGTGATCGGCTGGCATAATCATCCGCTGTATGTGACAGGACTGACAGTCATTTTCAATTTGATGGCAGGTCATGCATTCAACTGCATCCAGCCGGGCTTCCAATCCGTGAGCCACAATATAGGCCGGTGGATGAGTACTTTTTTCAAAACCCGAATGGTGATGACAGTCATCGCAGAATTTTTCCGTATGGCACATGCTGCAGCTGGCGGCCTGCGGGTGATTGACGGACAGACCGTGGTCCTCATCCCAGGTGATGTCATGGCTGGCAGGTTCATGTGACTGATGGCATTGTGAACAGGCTGCCCTTGGCCATGGCTGGCGCAGCGCTTCACCGTCATCTGAGGTGATTCCGCTGTGGCAGGTTTCACAATTTGGTGTGGATGGCCGGTGTGCGGCATGGGAAAAGTCCACGCCGGATGTGGATCCCATCAGGGGATATGTGTCGGCCTCATCCACATTGGAATGGCATAGTTCACATTCATCTTCCACATCGTGACATTCGGAGCAGAAATCCATATCCGGCAGATATCCCGGTGTGAGAGATTCAGAGTCTGAAACACCGCTGTGACAGTAGTCGCAGGATAGTTCGACATCCGTAATATGAAGATCATGCGGAAATATGATGTGATCCGGATCCATTGAGAATCCGTAAGCCGCTAACAAGCTGACTGTCAGCAATGCTTTACAGAGTATACGAAACATTGATACCTCCTCGACCGTCTTCATCATAATATGGGTTTTCAATATACATTCCATATACCTGGAAACTGAGATGGGCACAGGGTCTCCAGTTCAGTCTCAGCTGGGCACCAATGGTGTCCCGGGCTTCTATCAGATCGTCATAATCATAAGAATTCAGCGAGATACCCGCATTGGCACTGATGGTTTGGGTGATGTGTCGATTTAATCCGGCAAACCAGCCAAGATTCTGATAATCACCGGATTGGCTGCTGATCAGACCAAACTGCAGACAGCGCCACTGAATGCTGCTGCTGAAACCCATATTGGTATCATCAGACATGCGGTATATCAGGCGATTGTACAGGGCAAACTCTGCAATCCTGCTTTGTACTCCAGCAGACAGCGTGGGGGCGACCAGAAGGTCTTCATCCAGTCCCGGGAATACATTTTCCGTGAAAATCTGACGCTGTTTTAAACTCAAAATCAATTCATGCTGATTGAACTGCCGGCTGAGTCTGAAACGCATTGAATGGATATTTTCATCAGTCACATTGAATGAAAATTTGGCCCGGTAGCTGAAGGAAAGCAAATTCCGGCCGTTCAGTGAACCGCCGATAATCAGTGGGTCATCCAGTTCATCGTTGTCATACAGATAACTGATT
Organism: uncultured bacterium; assembly: GCA_964527215.1. Lineage (GTDB taxonomy): Bacteria > Fidelibacterota > Marinisomatia > SCGC-AAA003-L08 > JACNLC01 > CAZGNZ01. Next base: position 180,116 of record CAZGNZ010000001.1, read on the forward strand.
ACATTCAATCCAAATCCCATTCCACCGTCAGTTCCGGCTGTCCAGTCGGCTGCCATAAACATGGTTGGATCTTCTTCGGTCTCTGCAAACTGCGGGATCGATCCACCGCTCACTCCCAGCTTGCCGAATTTTCCCAGACACATGCTGTAACGGGCGCCGTCATACTTGGTGTTCGCAAATGAATTCCAGTAGTTGAGCCGCCCCAGATTCAATGTGCCGAATTTGCTGTACAGGGAAACATCAGCACTGTGAATCTGAAATTCGTCGGTAAAGCGGTAATTCGGGGAGCCGTAGGACAAATCGGTTTTAAAGGAAACAAGACTGCCGTAGGACTGCTGATAGGATAGAAAGGTCCGGTAGTGAACAGTGTCATCCAGTGCATCTGAGCGGTACAGGTCGCCGGAGGTGTCGTTGAACATGTTCAGCCGGGGGGTGATCATGCTTTGGGTGATCGTGAGATTCGGACCTCCGGCAAATCCAATCCCCGCAATGATGAGCAATACAAAAATTCTTTTCATAATCTCATTCATCAAAAAGGTTGAAAGGGAGCAAACCCACATTCATGGCATTTGCTCCCTGAAAAAGTTCGCTTTGGCGAAAGGCTTATTCGTAGGTGTAGTCGAACGAACCAGGCCAATTGTGGGATGTCAGATCATCAAAAATCATTGAATTGACACCAAATTTCAGGCTGGTGGCATCGTAACCGAGAACGGTCAGATAAGCGGTGATCATGGAAGATGTCTGTCCTGTCCAGCAGTAGGTGACTATGGTTTCATCGGGATTCAGATATTCCATTCCACCGGCGGCCAGGGTCAAGTCTTCTTTTATGCGGTGTGAACCTTCGATATGTCCGTAAAGATCGACATCGGAAGCTCCCCAGTAGTTATTGATAAAATAAGCACCGGGATCATCCAGAACATCGCTGTACAAAATACCTTTGAATCCACCGGCCAGCATGGCTTCCACCCGCTCCTCAAGCAGGGCAGCACCATCAGCTGTGGAAGATTCCCAGTCAGGATAACCATATTCCATATCACTGGCGATATTGATGGATCCGGGATATACCCAGGTATCATAACCGGATGCGCCATAACCCGTTTTACTGGACCAATTATCAAAATCAGAATGCCAGCTGCTCATTCCAAATTTCAGGACCTGAGCGCTGTAGCCCATGAGGCGCAGTGCCACAACAGCATGTCCGGCGGATTGCCCGGTATAGCAGACCACCAGAATATCTTCGCTGCCGGCGGGTTCGGCATCGTCAAGAATGGTGGCCAGTGAGCCATTGTGGGCTCCCGGGATATGACCGGTAGCAAAGACTTCAGCACTGCGGATATCAATGATGTAATAATCTTCAGGCAGACGGGCCAGATTCACCGCATCAGCAGCGACAATCCAGTCGGCCAGAATATCATCCATATCCATGTTATTGGCTTCCAGATAGGTCATCAGCGTGTTGAAATCACCTTTGTCGTCATCATCATCATCGGAACATCCGCTGAAGATGAACAGGCTCAGCACCAGTAACGGCAGGATATATTTCAAGCTTTTCATTCTATTGTTCTCCTATTGTTTTAAAGTACTTAAATCAGGGATCAGTTTACATGACAGGCCGATGTGCCGCACTCACCGCCGGCGGTGGGCATCACCGTCATGTTTGCTTCAATTTCATTCGGGTAATTGTTTTCAATGTAATCCATTGTGAGATAGATATCTTTATTTGCGGGATCACTATAGGTGTCCCCGGTATGATAATGACAGTTGGCGGCACAGGTTGTACCGTCGTAAAGAGGGGTATCACTTTCCGCCCAGGCATCATCCACCAGTGTCTGAGCAGTCCACTTGCGAACGTTGTGAGGGCTGGTGTATTCCCAGGTTTCAAACTGATTAAAATGGTTTTCCGGAAGTTCAGTCAGTCCGACTCCCCAGGCATCATAGGTATCTCGGGCAACAGGAATATGCCTGACAAGGACCCAGCGGCTGTCGGCGTGTGCCAGCAGTGAGGGTGAGTAGTCTCCGGTGGGGTCATCGTGAGCCGGATTGTAGCCAATGCGAAATTCAGGATATTCAAGATAATCCCCGGCACCGGAATTGACATCGTCCTGACCGGCTACCGGACCGTAGCCGTCTTTCCAGATACCGGTTGTATGACAGTTATTACAGTTATAATAAGGTTGTGAATGACAAACATAGCATGAAATATCATCGGCAAAATTATCACCGGGCCAATGTGCCTGGTGGTATAGGTTGCTGTCCGCCAGCGAAGGGCTGTGACATGCTGCATCGGTACACGTAGGCAGATCGTTGACAGTATACCGTGAGATGGGAGGATTGGCAAGTTCCGTTCCATCCCCGTGCAAATCTTCATTGTGACAGGCCGTACAGGTATATCCTTTTCCCAGATGGACATCTTTCAGATTGCCAGTGATGCCGTCGTCGTCACCTTCATCGCCGAAATAATCGACACCGATCCGGCTGCCGTGACAGGCGGTGCAGTTGTTTCGGAGCTCAGGTTCTCTTTTAAACTCATGATCTGCGAGAAAACCGCCGTGGACCGATTCCGGTCGACTGACATGACACTGACCGCAGGTGGTGTGACAGCTACCGCATTCACCTTCAAATTCTGCTTCCACCTCAGGATGATTGGAGAGATCCGGTTCACCAAATGCACGCATTCCCACTTTGAATCTTTCACCCCAGAGTTTGGTGTGCATACTGTGTTCGTTCCGCTCAACAATATCCGTATGGCACAGACCGCAGGTTTCTTCAGGTGCGGCAGAAGGATCGCGTATCATTTCGGTATGTGCCAGTTCCATTGCGGCATGCCGGTCTTCCGAAGAAGTGGAAGCCGCCGTCACAAACTGGGTTCCGCCGTGACAGCCGGCACAGCCAAGAACGGCATGGGTGGGATCAACATCATCAAATCCGGATTCGGAACTTTTCAAATCAATGAAAACTTTTTCCCAGGGTGCCAACGGCACCACAGCTCCGCCTCAGCCACCGCCACCGGCAGTTCCGCCACCCTCGTCAGGTGCAAGTTGCTGAAGTACTGCCTCATTGATATGGCAGCTTTCGCAGGAAAAATCAAGGGTGTCGACATCAGTCTGTCCGACAGGATCGATTTTTTCACACGCTGAATATATTAAAAGCACCGGCGCAATCCACAGCAGGATCAAAAACCCGGGCATCAACGAGGATCGATTCATTTTCTGACCTCTTTGTTAGTGAATTCAAAGATTTGCTTAAGATGACCAACTTCAATTGCAAGCCTATATACTTCGCACTTGTGACAGTCTGCATTCTGACATGTCTCACCGGTTACCTCCTGTGCCCAGCAAACCGTGTCGTTGGACATATAGGCAGGGCATTCAAGACGCTCCTCTTCTCCGCATGGCTTGATATTCCAGCACGGGATGAGTGCCAGCAAACGTCTGATACCGGCAATATTCAATTTGTTTTCCGTGATCTGACGCCGAATACATGCGATCCATTCCAAATCTATCTCGGAATACAATCGCCGCCCGGTTTCAGTACGATGGGGGATGAGCAGACCTTCCCGTTCATACAATCGCAAAGTTTCCGGAGAAATATCGAATTTTCTGGAAACCACACCGATTGTGTACAATGGTTCACTGGGATCCATCTTCATAATTTGTCCACCTGATATTTAGATAAGCTGTATTAGAAACTCTATAACTTATCAAAAATACAGTTTAAAAAACAACGATAAAACGGTATAAATATTAATAGATAGCGAGATCGCAATATCCCCCGTTTGTCGTCCGGGAAATATTACGATTTGTTGTGGTGAAATCCCGAGAGATTTTTAAACGGTAAGGTAAATCTGTTCAATAGAATTTGTAAACTTCAGCAGAGTCATTTTTCAAAAGGAGGGGATTCAGTCACAGCTTTCCAAAATCATTTTAATCCGGTACAAGACCGACAACATACCCACGATCATTGATGAATTTCAGCACTAAATTGTGTTGAATCCGCCAGTGGGCGGACGAGTGTAACTGGGTGCATTCCCCGCCGCTTGTTGGAAATCCGCCATTTGGCGTGGCGGCGAAATAATAAATGATTATATCACTAATGATACCCCGTCCGCTCAGCGGCGGGGAAATTCATTTTTTGCTTTTCCGCATCAATACATTTTCATCATCTCATTACGAAGTCTCATGAAATTTCCGGGTTAACGACCCGATCAATTACTGATACATCACCCGTCAGCTGACGGGCGGGGAAATTCATAATCGATGGGATGGGTTTGTCTGATTCATTGGAAGGTTCAATCGAGATGAAATTGGTCTGTTGTGCAGGTTCTTTTGGTCCTTTTCTTCGAAGAAAAGGACCTCCAAATTCATGGATTCAGGTAAGGCAGAGGTACAGTGAGTCTCCGATTAACACATTTTTGATCAATAATGAACAGGTTTTCAATAAAACGTATTGGACGGATGTGGGATTCAGCAGACAGGCAAAAAACGGTGCTGGTCATAAAAATGACCCTCAGCGCAGGTCGAACAGGGATTCGCTGAAATTCAGGTGGAAGGTAACATACAGACGGTTCAGCTGCTGGTCCAGACTGGAGAAATCAGGATCTTCATATTTGAGGAAAGTATATCCCAGTCCCAGCTGCATATCCTGGCGCAGGAGGTAGTTCAGCTCAAGTGCCGTTCCTAATTTCTGCTCATCTGTTGCATCCATCCATATGGTTCTCAAATCAAGAGCAGTGCTCCAGCGGGGAGTTATATCGAGTTCCGGACGCACATAAAAATAGGCAGTACCGTTCCAGTCACTGAACAGGTCACCGGACTCGTCCAGTATTCGGCGGTATGCCAGCCGGCTGCTGAAGGACCAGCGCTGAACGGGCTGGCAGTGCATGTTCAAGGCTGTGATCAGTCTGTCGGACCGGATTTCCGGATCCACATGCGTGTTCCTGTCAGTGATATACTCCAACTTGCCAACCATATTCCAGATATCCGACATCTCGGGACGGTATGCAAGTCCTGCCTGAATCCTGCCGCGTATGATGTATTCATCAATTTCTTTTCGGTAGTCGGTGCGGGTATGCTCGGTTTTTGCCAGAAGGCTCAGTCCTGCCATCATCCGGAAAGAACCCGCCACTCCGTAAATTCGCTTCAATGTTGTTTCATTCCGTCTGTTTTCGAATTTACCGGTCAGTTTATAGGGGGCTTCCGGGAAATACTCAAACGACATGGATACAGCATCATGCTCCGGTACCGGAGTCTGGAAATCATCAAATGTGGCTGTATTCTCGTATGCCAGATTGAAGGTCAGATCATCTCTGACGGACCATTTATTCCGCAACCCGATTGACGCCCGGGAACGGTTTTCACCCAGTGCACCGCCAATCTCATATTTGCCGTCAATCTGCATGTTCTCGCTGACCTTGGATTCCAGGCCAAATATGGTTTCACTGGCTTTGTCAGAGTGGTCTACCAGACGGTGTTTGAAGAATATCCTGACTTTTTCGCTGACAGTGTATCCCAGACCCAGCAACAGACTGTTGGGTTTGGCTTTATCATCAGTATTCAGGTTCGAATATGTTTCCAGGCTGCCGTCCAGAGCATCTGAAAAGCGGTACGCCAGCTCTGAAGTCAACACAGATGATATCCGCTCATCGGTTGTACCGTCCGATTCCATGCGGGTGATGCGGGCATTTTCCAGGCCCAGACTGAGGTGGGTTCGCTCATTCAGCTGGTTATTGATATCGGCGGAAATGACCTCACGGGTTTCTTCATCGGCAGTGTGTGCACCATACAGCTCATAATAATAGTCTGTGCTCACTTGTCCGATGACACTGCTGCGGTACTTTGCCGAGAAACCATATTTGGTTGATCCTTTTTCGCTTCCGGCGCTGGTTTGAGAATTGTTAACAAAGCTGCTGTCCACATTCCGGTAATATCCGTCCAGTTTCATCGCGGCCGTCGGCTGCCAGGTGAATTCGGTTTTCCAGGCAGTGCCGTCAAGCTCTTGAGCCATTTCGTCCAGGGAACGGGAGACGGCAGCTTCTGCTTTTACCGCAAGCCTGTCGCTCATGGGGATTCTGGCATCCAGCCCGGAAAGCACGAAATTACGAACATCCTGCTCTTCCGTGATGAATGATCCGCCAATATGGTATTTATCCAGGAACAGATTCTCATATCGAATGCCGCCGACATAGTTTTCTGAAGCATTCTCATCAACTTCGTAGTTCACAACAATGTATATCGGGTTACCGTTTCCGTCTACTGCCGGTACAGGCTGTTTGAACATCAGTGTGCCGTTTTCGTAATCGATATCATAATCCGTGTATCTCAGTGCCCGTTTGGATTCCAATACACGTTCAGAATGATATTTGTCCCGGGTTTCAATGGAAACATGTTCGGAGAAGCGAATCAGTTCGCGGCTGCTGAGATTGTAGTACCCCGAAATACCCTCGCCCATGATTCGGTCAAGAACCAGACTGTGGTCGGATTTGGAGATAAACCCGGTCAGACGGCTGTTATCCCAGTTCAGATCAGTCGTCAAACCAGTGAATGTACGGTTGTAGGCGGTGAATTCTGTGGATCCCATATCGGCGGTAAAGTCACCCAGCAGCAGATGGCTGCCGTCCTTTTCGATCCTGGCGTAAAGTTTTGACTGTGCCTGTGCATCATACTCCAGAGTACCTGCGTCACCGTAAATGGGATACTGGCTGTCCAGTTCAAAATCATCCATAAACTGATCTTCACGGTTACGGTCTGAATCGAAAGACGCACTGATATGGATGTCATCACTCACCGTCCCTGCAGCATACAATGCTGTCCGGCCCTTCATTTTCGCATCGCCGCTCTCAAAGACAGTTCCCTGCTTATCCATGGGATCCATGTCTGCCAGCATGTTAATGTCATTTTCACCGTTGGTTTGGGACAGTGAACCGTTTGCCATCCCCACCAGAATAAACGGTTCTGCCGGCACCTCGTATTTGACGGGGTACTGGTGATAGTGGCCGTTCAGGGAAATTTCCAGGATTCCGGTGCCGGGATGATCAGCAGCCTGGATGGTCAGAGAAAGGAATCCGTTTTCTATCTTCACCTGATGCCCTGTGGAGATGCTGTCTGCATCGGCTTCTGCCAGCCAGCCGTTTGTCAGTGAGACAGTGGCAATCTTGATGTGATCAATGCGGTATCCCCAGTCATCCTGAATTTCAAAACGTACCTCCTGACTGGCAAATCCATCTGCCGGGAGCACGATTTCACTGATTTCCGAATGGAGCTGACTGGGTGCACCCAGCACGTGAATTGTGCGGGTAGTGGTCATGGTCATTCCGGTTTTCATTTTGGACTGCAGCTTCAGCTCAATGGGGCCCGACGGGACTTCCACATTGATAAAGTCATACAGGCCGTCACCCCGGACTTCAGCCGAATCAACGAAAGTATCATTGATCAGAAGAGTGGCCGGAGTTCCCGGTTTACCGGCAATCGTTACCGCGATCCGATGCAGTTTTGTCACCGAACCCTCCAGAGGATATACCACCATCACCTGGGCGTTGATCCATGCCGTCAGCAGGAAAGCGCCGGTGAAAAGCAGGTTAATATGTCTGAAGAGTTTCCGCAAAACTATCGTACTTCCAGCTCAATTAATTCAGGATACTGAATATTCAGTTTTTTCTGTCCCTGCCGGAATTCCAGATTCAGCCGGATGGACTGTTTATCTGTCTTCGAATCCAAATCTGTCAGGTGAATTTCCTGCACAAGATTCACAACCGGACCCGACAGTGGCGCTGACAGTTGGATCACATCACCGGCTTGACGGGTAAATGCCATTGATTTGGGAATCGTAATGGTGCCCAGAAGCTGATCGGCATCTGGCAGGGAGTCGGAATGGAGAACCAGCCGGACTGTGAATCGACCGTTGGAATCCGGCATGATGACAACCGGAGCAGTGTGACCGGCTGCACCTGTATGTGAATCCATTTCCGTATGAATGACTGCCGGGATCAAATTATCTATGACAGATGATTTCTGGGTATTCACGGGCGTTATCAGCAGGGTCATCAGGTTTGGCTGAGTCAGCCGTGATCCGGCATTGTGTATATCCACGCGGGAATGAATGCGTTCGGATTCAATGTTATATTCCCTGATCAGGAAATCGCTGACGGTCAGTGACCATCCGGCTACCCGGTTAAAATCATCCTCGGCAGTTTGCATGCCGAGAATGGTCAGGTTGAGTTCCGGCTGCCAATTCAGCAGTCTGCCGATCTGGTTCAGTTTGATCAGCATCTGTGGCTGAATAGGCTTTCCGTCAATAAAATCTTCCCGGCTGACCGGGGTTTCCAGATATACACGATCCAACGGCGTGTGGACCCAGCGGTTCATGCGTCCGATTTCGTCCCGTGTACCATCAGAATACTGTGCCTGCACCCGGCATTCCAGTCTGGTTACGGATCCTGTTTCTGCTGCATGCTGCACAAGGAATGCACCCGTAATATCACCGGATATATTTTTACCGTTGACCGGAAGAGATAACGTAATCAGTCCGCCGTTCATCTCAGTTTTAAGAGGCTGATGATTGTAAAGGCTTTTCCCTTCAGCCCAGATAAATCCTTTGGGAGTCGGAATTTCAAATTCCAGTTTCCGAATACTCTGACTGCCGCTGATATGCAGCGGAATCCGGAATTCCAGCGACGGCAGTTCAGCAGACAGTTCTTCGGAACTAAACTGCAGTTCAATACGCCGATTCAGACGGCGGCCTTCCGCTGTGGCATTATCGGCGATTGGCTGGTCCGGTCCTTTGCCGCGGGATGTGATGCGCTCACCATCGATTTTCGATTCGGATATCAGGAATTTCTGAATATTTTCCGCCCTTGCCCGGCTCAGTTCATAATTATTCTTATAAGCAGATCCGGACTGCACTGGAACCGAATCCGTATGCCCGGTTATTTCAAGCGTGATGTCGCTGTACAAATTCATCAGCCGGGCGATATTCCACAATTCGTTCATATCCACACTGCTCAGCCGGGCGGAGTTCGACTTGAAATGGAACCTTGCATTGATGTTCAGCGGGAGATTTTCTCTCAGGGTGAGAATCTCCGGTGTCTGCAATTCAGCATGCAGAATGGTTTCAGCCGATTCCTGACAGCCGGTTCCGGCTGCCTTCCCGGTTTTTATTTCTTCCGTTCGACTGCCGGGCAGAAGCGGACGGATTTCTGCCGGATAAATGCGATTTGCGCGAATACTCAGATCCAGTCGGTTTCCGCTGGTGAAAAACCCGCCGTAACTCAGCACCGTCAGGCGGTCGGGAGCAATGCCATGCCGGTCCGTGAGCACCATTTTTACCTGTTCGCCAAACCGGTTTGTTCGAGTCAGCGCGGGAGAGTCCGGATTGGCGGAGTAAGTCAGGATATCCAGGTTTATGTGTTTTTGCCATTTCAGAAATTCTGCAGTTTCGTCAAGGGTTTCCAGAATTTCCGGACTGAAACGGTCTGAAAGCAGATTCAGACCTTCTGATTCAGTCAGCGATGAGATAACCAGGCCGCGCGCAGCAACGGCATATGATGCTTCAACCGGCTCGGATGTGTGAACGGTCCCTTCAGAATTCGTGTATTCAACATGCCCGCTGATTCGTCCGATATGAGGCAGAGGACCTTCCGCCGCGGGCGCAATCCGGAAGCGAAGTGTTTCATTAAAATGGTGCTGCATTCCGCCCAGCTGCCAGGTGATGAGATTATGGGCTGTCCGGCTTGCCGTGATCGGCTGACCCCTGAATTCAGCAGATTGACCGATATACCGGAAACCTTGCGGAATCGCGACTGACGCTGTTACCATCGAAAGCGGTGCTGAATGATGATACTCGAAATTCATTGTGACTGTGAGCTGATCATTTTCAGCCTGATCGACCTGGGAGGCAACAAAGCGCAGCTCAATACGCCGATTCATGGCTCGGCCAGATTTTGTATGGTTCGATGCAACCGGCTGCGCAGCCCCTTTACCGAATGCGGCGATACGCTCCGGTGCAATGGAATAATTCTGAAGCAGATAGTTGCGGATGTTCTGTGCCCGGGCAGCAGAGAGTTCTTGGTTGTTTTTGTATGATTCCCTGATTGTTACCGGGACATTGTCTGTATGACCAATAATCTGCAGACTGATATTGTCCTGCAGGATCATAAAGCGGGCAAGCTTGGCTGCCTGAGCCAGATCATCGGGATGCAATACCGCACTTCCTGATTCGAAGTGATAATGGGTGCTCAGTTCAAAAGGCTCAAATTCGTTTAATTCATAAATAACCGGACTGACTTTCAGCGAATAGCTGATCTCCGGTACCTGGCAGACATCCACATCCAAACTGCCGTGCTGCGGGGTTTCCAGTGCAAAATTGGCTTTGACCATTCCGCCGGGAATCATATCCACCTTCCGCATCCAGGGATTGTTCAGCTGAGCGTTGGATATGATGCGGCCCTCTGCATCTTCCGGCAGTGTGGCACGGTTGATCCGGACTGCATGGGCACCGGGAGCAACGTTTGGAATCGAGTACTTACCGTATTCATCCGATACAACGCGGATACCGTTTTCCATTACCAGTTCAACATACGGCAGTACCGGTTCAGCTGAGTTGTGCAGGCCGTCTTCATTATAATCATAGAAGACTTTTCCAAAAATGAATCCCCTGCTGGAGAAGCTGTCCGGTTTTACAAGTACTTCTGCTGTGACGGGTGCGGAGTAGATGATTGTTCCGCCGGTCTCTGTCCCTGCGACAGCCTCATTGATCCGGGTGCCGACGGGTGCGTTCAGACCAATAACAGTGCGGTACTGCAGTTTGACTGAGCTGCCTGCCGGCAGTTCATCTGCCAGTTCCCAGCGCAGGAAAATCTGATCGGATTGATCTGCAGTTTGTACTGGATCAGGAACCGGTTCACCATTCAGGTATGATGTTCCGGTTTTGTATTTAAATCCTTCGGGGAGCAAATCTTCAACAAACAGCTGCGTCAGATCCGTGGTTTCACTTTCATTTTGAACAGTGACTGTATAATTCACATAATCACCGGTGACAGCGGAACGGCGGCTTGCCTTTTTCTCTGCAGACAGGAAGGGAAGGGTCAGTATGGTGCCGGCATTGGTGGCGGGGTGATCACTGGTATATACCGAATCCTGGCCAGTTACCGCCATGGCAACATTTTCGATGTCATAAATTCCGCCGGTAAATATATCGGATTCGATTCGGGTCCGGAAGGATACCGTATCCATTTCAGATTCAGCAAAATAGGGGGCAAAGAACCGGAGGGTGTTGGTAACGTCATCAAAAGAGTCAAACTGGATACCCTCGGAGAGGATAAGTGATTCAGGCAGGTATTCCAGGCCGTCCGGCAGCATGTCAATGAGCCAGGTGGTATCAGCTATCGGAAATGAATCTGTCCCGAATACGATGCGGTAGGACAATGTATCGCCCACATTTGCAGTGGTTTCCTGTACGGTTTTATAGGCGGTGAGTGACACACGGTTCAGTGCAATATTGGCATTGATGATGTAATTCCCGTCAACCAGTTCATTGAGCACCAGATCACCATTGCTGTAGGACGACACTCCGTTGTAGATCAACTGGAGCTGATAATTTCCGGGATTCAGTTCCGTGAATGCATAGAATCCGGTGGCATCCGTCCAGGTTGTGTCATTCTCCATATCCTCCAGGAATGCACTGCGTCCCATGCCGTCATCCGGAACCGGGGTCAGAATCACGGGGATACCGGCTTCCTCTATCACTTCGCCGGTGACCTCGTCAATTACCCAGCCGGAAATGGAAACCCAATTGGGAATAATAACATTGTCAGCCAGATCATCCTCGGAAATTTCCAGGATCTGACCCAATGTGATCGGGTTTCCGGATTGGTCGAATACGGTAATATTAATGGTATAGGAATCCGGAAAATACACAGGTACAAGATAATCACCGGTGACACCGGTCGTATCTGATCCCAATGTTTCGCCGTTGGAATCCAGGATGGTTACGATAGCGCCCACGATAGGATTGCCCTGATAGTCAAGGACATCCCCGGCAATGGCACTGGGATAGAAAATCACCTGTGTCGTGTCATAAGCGAAATCTGTATCCGTGTAGTACGTGACAGCGTCCGCATTGGAAACGATGGTGGCATTCAGCACCACTTCCGACACCAGCTGTGAGTACGCGGTGCCCTGCTGGGTCATAACGGTGACCAGATTGGGATCTATGGTTCCCCGGTCTGCAGTAAATGTTACGGGAACACTTCGCGGTACCGGATTGCCAAGGAAGGTTTTCACCGGTGCGATGAGTGTGCTGAAGTTCACGCCGTTACCGAGAATAGCGTTGGGAGATGCAAACAACTCCAGAGTCAGCGGAAGAACATTGGTTGTGGTTGCAATATCATATGCACTGATGTTTTCATCACATACCGCAAACGCCTCATTGCTGACCTGCATGCCGTCCGGCAGATTAGGATCGAGCTGAACATCCACGTTGAATGAGCGGAAGTCTCCTGCAGGCAGTTCCGGGATCACCCAACGAACTTCACGACTGAACGAATCGTAGGTGCCGCTGTTGTCTGCAGAAACAAAGAACAGCTCGGGAGCGAGTGTATCCGAAACCGTAACATTGGTGGCGGTATCGGATCCGTTGTTCATCACCAGAATATTGTAGGTCAGGGTATCGGTTGGAAATGCCTCGATGGGTCCCATTTTCTCCAGTACGAGATTTGGAGCTGAGATCACCTCTACCACGGCACTGTTCAAAGATTCACCGGTTTCCTCCGCCTGGACTGATACGACATTTTCATGCAGACTCAGATTGGCAATGGGTATGACAAATCCCGCAGTCAGTTCAATATTCACTGTTTCATCCGCATTCATCTGGGGAATGACCCACTGAACGATTCCGTCAGTATGCGTGCCGTTGTGGGAGGAATTCAGGTATTCCATCGTATTGGGAAGGGTATCCGTGACAGTTATATTCGTGACTGGAATAATATTATGATTGGATATGGATAGATTGTACAGAACGTCATCATATACCAGATAACTGTTTTCTTCAGTGGATTTATCGACAGTCAGAGAGAGTTCATATAAAACCGGATTCACGTTTATCAGCCAGGTGCCTGAGTCCAGTTCGATATTCCTTATTTCTCCGTACTGATTCGGCTGCACACCGGTTCTCAGAACTTCAATACGGTAGGTACCGGAATTCAGACTGTCAAACGCAAAAGCACCGTTTGCCTGTGTGAGAACAGAATCCAGCTGCTCATCGTCCAGATACAGTTTTACCAGCTGATCCGTTTCCTCAATCGGCTGGAGGTTCGCATCCGTCAGACGTCCGCTGATGGATCCGTAATTTACCCGGAACAAATCCGCTCCCGGTTCAGAGAGGTCCACTGTCAGATCATGCTGTGAAGAAATGGGATCGTCAAAAATATCCTCTGTTGAATTCACAATCCGGTAGGTGTCCGTAAGCTGAATGGGTATCAGATACTGACCATTTTCATCCGTTAACATACTCCAGACGGTTTCATCCGAAGAATTCAAGGTAACAGACAAGGCATCAGCCACAGGCGCATCATCTGCGAAATCCCAGACATCACCCACAATGGCTGCGGGATAAAACCAGACCGTGTCGGAATCGGATATGGTCTGCAGGTCACTCAGCCAGGTTGTGCCGGTGACAATGGCAGGGATCATCTCCGTGCTGCTGACAACTGAGGTCAGTGGTGCGGCAGCCGTTCCGTTGAGTGTGGTTGTCAGGATTTCACTGGTTCCGTTCTGGAACAGACCGGCATCAGCAGTGAGGATCACTTCTGTGCCGTCAGGTACCCGGTCACCGTTGACGTCCAGCACAAGTGCCTGCACATTCGTGATGGAAATTCCGTCCGCGGGGATGTACTCGGGCTCTGCGGTCACCTGAATGGTTCGCGGAATGCCCGGTTGATTGATCAGCGTCACGGCATCATCGAACTCATGAACACCGGCGGCATTGGTAATATGCGCCACATTCAGGAGTTCCAGATTCAGGTCTGCGGTAACCAGAACCGATATGGTCAAAAGCTGACTGTCGCCTGGATTCACCTCACCCAGATTCCAGCTGACAATACCCAGATTTTCGGTTCCGCCTTCAGATGCTGATATGAACTGTGTTCCGTCAGGCAGCACATCGTGTATCAGTGTATTGGGTGAGGGATACTCGCTGGTGTTTTCGAGATAAACGGTATAATTCAGGGTATCGCCGGTGAAGGAATAACCCTTATCGACGTCTTTCACAAACAGGAAATCGGAGAATACCTGTACCGCAGTCAGAGCACTGTCTGCAGCCTGAGGATTGTTATCGATACTGATCTGTGCCAGATTCAAAATTTCTGTGCCGGATACAGCTTCCGGATCCACCGCTGCAGTCACCATCAGGGTGTCACTGAATTGCGGCCACAGGAGATCGTAAGTCCATTGAATTACACCGGTTTCGGATTGATAATTATAGGTTCCATCTGCATTCAGGAAATTCAGCTCATCAGGCAGACTGTCCGTGAGTACCGCATCGAAAATGGTCTCGCTGCCGGTATTGGATACTATTATCTGATACTGAAGCGTATCCCCGGGCTGAACAAGTTCCTGATCAACCGATTTAACAAGATTAACATCCGTCATTGAATATGGGACGTGAATCTGGCAGACAGCCGAGTCGCTGTCGGAAATTCCTGATGCATTGGTAATGACCGCTCTGTTCAGCAGCTCGGTTCCGGAAGGAGGATTCCCCGTGATCCGGGTCATGATTCGAACCGAATCAATGGTGCCCGGCTGAAGTGTGCCGAGATACCATGTGATCATGTTATCGGCTGGATTCCCGGGCGGAATCATTTCCAGCAGCTGCAGATTTGGCGGCAGATGGTCAATCAATAATGTATTTTCGCCGGCAGTATTGCCGTTATAATGATATTCAAGGGTATAGGTGAGCGTATCATTCGGAGCAGCAGTTGTCAAATCCACTGATTTCTCGATTTCAAACGCGGCGTAAACTCCCGATTCGTCAACAGTCAGATCAACCGGATTGCTTTCAGCCGCAAACCCGTCTTCAGTGGTTGCCACTGCGATATTGCTCAGAATTGAGAAGGGGGTGCTCTCCGACAGATAACATTCCAGACCGGCCTGCCAGGTATCGTCGGCAGGCAGATTTTCAATGGTCCAGGAGACCAGACTGCCATTCACTTCCGCTTCAGGATCGGCACTCAGATATGCCAGACCTTCCGGCAGGGTGTCCTGCACGGTCACCCATTCCGCTGCAGCATTCCCGGAATTGTGAACGGTAATTGTATAGAGTACCGTATCACCGGGAACCGCATTTTCATACGGACTGGATTTTGTGATGATGAGATGAGGAGCAGTTGAAATATCCGTGATGACTGTATTGGTTGTATCTGTAGTGAATGTCAGTTCGTTGGCATCCATATACAATACGTACGCACGGTTGACCAGCTGATCATCCCGATCGGTCTGTCCGAAAACGGCTGCAGGCAGCAGCAGTGTCAGGAATATTATGTGTCTTAAAATACGCAACCTAATGTCCTTTGCGGCGCAGGTTAAGTCCGTTATTCAGTAAGTTGAAAAAGCAGCCGGGCCGGAGCGACCCGACTGCAATCCAAATTAGAAAAGAAACTGTGTAACGGAGAAAAACCATTGCGCAGGTTCACCCCCTAATCAATCATCACCTGGAAAGTGACGAATGTCGTGCCGCTGGGTCCGATGGACGGAATGGTGAATGACGCTGTTCCGTTGGCAAAGGACGCGGTATCACCATCGCTGGCATCTGTTTTGGATACACCGGCAATGGTCAGGGTTCCGGCCTGGTAAGTGGCATTGTCCGGCACTGCATCGGTGACCAGAACATTGGTCGCCATCCCGGTTCCGGCATTCAGCAAATCCACCCGATAGGTCAGAACCGTGCCTGGCGGCTGCGGTCCGGTGGGTGTCACGGATTTGGAAAGGATCAGGTATGGTGCCGTTACTGTCACGGTAACCGTTCCGCTGTCGGATATTGCAGGGTCACCAACGGAGGTTGCCGTAATGAGTGCCTGCTCGACGGTGCCGTCGTTTGTTCCTGCCGGCACAGTGGCGGCGGCGATGATGCAGGCGGTGTCGCCGGCATCCAGTTCACCCAGATCAGGTATCCCGTCGTTATTGGTGTCCGTCAGCAGAACATCGTCAGCATCAATCACTCCGTTGCCGTTGAAGTCCCAGTAGAAGGTCCAGGTCCAGAAGTTGCTCACATACGTGATGTTGAAAACATCGGTCCCGTTACCATCATTGGTGAAACATACCGGATAGAGTATTTGGTCACCGGGGTCACCGACTGTGGTCAGATCATCACCGGCGGATACGTCAAAAAGCTGGTCAACGGTAACCGTACCGCCCTGATACTCTTCAGGCGGATAAGGATCACCTTCATCATTTTCAGTTTCAACGACGATATCTATGGGAATATCCGATCCTTCCGGGACACCTTCATCTATGGTCACCTGGAAGAAAACACAGTAGTAGTCGCTCGGATTCATCTGACCCAGATTGATGGTTACCGAATTCGGGCTGGAGATGCCGAAGTCACCCTGAGTGGATGGCGGGTATTCAACGCCGTCATCGGGATCGGTGAGGGGCAGTGCGCTTCCCGGATCGCTGGATGTCGAGTAACCCATGCTGCCCGCGACATACGTCATGCCGTCCGGAATTCCGGAGGTAAGCAGTGTGGTTTCATAAGCCGGTGCGGAACCGATATTTTCGGCACACACCGTAAACGTAACCACATCTCCCGGTATCGGGCTGGGGTTGTCATTGGAAATGGTGATGTCCATCACGGATCCGGCAATGGTTGTGGTCAGCGTGGAGCTGTCCGAAACCGTTCCGTCAAACTGCGAGACGGCAGTCACATCCGTAGAAACGACATCTCCGTCCGGAGCGCCGCCGGGTGTGATATCGGTCACCAGAACGATAATATCCAGGAAATCATCGGCGGCAAGCGGACCGGTCTCCGTAATGAGGCTGTCGAGGCCGTCAATGATGCCGTTTCCGTCGATATCCACGTAGATTTCAATCTCATAAGAGCCGGTGCCAATGACGGTCGAGAGCTCAGACAGATCAAAACTGTCAGTGCCGTTACCCGTGTTGATAACATCCATGGGATATGCATGGCTGCCCTGGGGGCTCATGTTGCTGGCAGTCTGATCCGGTATGATGTCCACACCGGCAATCTGACTGACGATGGTGGTTACGGCATTGGACTGAACCTGGGGCATGGCATTTCCGTTGGCATCATCGTAGTCACCATACGCAACGTTGGTGATTTCGGTGCCTGCCGGAGTGCCTGCAGCCATCAGGAAGCCAGCCGTAAGCAGCAGGAGCAGTGAAAATTGTTTTAATGTATTCATGGCTTGATTCCTAATCTATGGTTACCTGGAATGTAACATATGTTGAACCGCCGGAGCCGAGTGTGGGAATATCAAAAATGACTGAATCATTTGAGAATGTTCCGTTGTCTCCGTCAGCGGCATCGGTTTTTGCAATACCGGCCACGGAAAGTGATCCGGCAACGTAGGTGCAGTTTGTGGGAATGGCATCCGTAATCAGCACGCCAGTGGCCTGGCCGGTACCGGCGTTTATGACATCCACGCGGTAAGTCAGAACCGTGCCCGGAGGCTGATTCCCGGTGGGGGTCACCATCTTGCTGAGTGTCAGATAGGGAGCAGTCGCCGTAATGGTGGCCGTACCAGAAGTAGTGACTGTCGGGTCGCCAACGGATGTGGCGGTAACCGTCATTACATCACTGGTGCCGTCATTGGTGCCGGCGGGAACCGTGGTCATGCCGATAATGCAGACAGTTTCATCCTGACCCAGTGAACCAATGTCAATGATTCCGTCGTTAATGGTATCGGTAAGCTCAGTATCATCCGGATCTATGACACCGTTTCCGTTCTGATCAAAATAGAATGTCCATGACCAGAAATTGCTGGTGTAGCTGATATTGAAGATGTCGTCGCCGTTACCGTCATTGGTAAAGCAGATGGGATAGAGCACGTCATCACTGGGATCTGCGAAGTAAACTTCGTCACCGGTGGAACTGACGGCATATACCTGCTGCACCACAGCGGGTGTACTGGTATAGTTGCCGGAAGGATACGGTGTGCCTTCACTGTTATCAAATCCGACTGTGACATCGGCTTCAATGACGGTACCTTCCGGTGTGTCTTCGTCCACAACGACCTGATAGAATACACAGCCTGATTCGCCGGGAGCGGCATCACCCCATACAATGGTTACCTGACCGGCGTTGGTCACATTGAAGTCACCTTCGGTCAGAGGGGGATATTCCACACCGTCGTCAGGATCGGTAAGCGGGCTGGCGTTGGCATAGTCGTCCGTACTGTACACAGCCATGCTGCCGGGGACGTAGGAGGAGTTCGCGGGGATTTCACCAATAATGGTGACACCGTACGAGATTGCACTTCCAGTATTGGAACCGCAGACCGAGAACGTAATCACGTCGCCGGGTTCCGGGGTGGTTGTGCTGGGTTCAACGGATACAGCCAGTACCGCTGCTGCAATGGTATGGTCGGCTTCGGAATTGTCACTGACCGTTTCATCAAACTGGGAAGTGGCAATCAGGTTGGTGTACACATTGTCACCATCCGGTGCGCCGCCAGGAGTGGTATCTTCAATCCGGTATATCAGATTCAGTTCCTCGTCAGCCGCCATGTTGGGGGTAACCGTGATGAGGCTGTCCAGACCGTCAATGATGCCGTTACCGTCGATATCATGCCAGAGGGTGATGTCAAAGGTTCCGGTTCCGGTGATTTCCGATTCCAGAGTCAGATCAAATGCATCGTCACAGTTGCCGGTGTTGGTCAACGTGATGAATGACAGGTGCACGGCCTGAGTGGGAATCGTGTTGGAGTGATAGTCGGGGTTCAAATCCACACCAGCCACCTGGCTGACGATTGTGGATACCACGTTGGACTGAACCTGAGGCATAGCGTTGCCGTTGGCGTCATCGTAGTCACCGTAAGCAACATTTGTGATTTCCGTTCCACACGGGGTTCCGGCTGCCAGTACCAGACTTCCCATAACGGCAATCAAAGTTACAATTGAGCTAAAACGCAATGGTTTCATCTCAGTCTCCTTTCTGTTTTGGGTTCTATTTGGATTGATCCATTTCTGGATCCTTGTGTTGAAATCGCTTGGAATTCGGCGAATTCCATCACTCTCTGTTATACTTCGTATAACAGAGAGTGTGTTTTGATGATTTTTAAATTTGTTCAATGGATTCAGTTTCATTGAGTCTGAAGCCGCCTCAGCATACTGAAGCAGCTTAATGATTGTATTATTATGGTTTACCTATTTCAGATTTAGGATATACTACCTTGTTTGTCAGTGCGTCCAGACATTAGAAAACAGTTCCGGCATTATCATGTTTGGTCATAAAGGCTTGTTTCAGGCCATTATCGGATCACCGCCAGAAACGTCACTTCCCGGGATTCGCCAGGAGCAAGAATATCCTGTATTTCCCATCGGATATGGGTGATGTCTTCAACGGGAGCCGGTTTCTCGACCACTTCACCGTTCTCATCGGTGACCAGTTTTACCGGCGGCCATTCCTGGAAATAATTGCCCTGGTCGAGCGAAAATGTGATAACGGCCGGATCACCCGTCACGGATTGAGGCACATACACCACTCCCGGAGGAATGGGATCCACAATGGTGGGCTCACGCATTTCATCATCACCCACATTGCTTGCTGTTATGATGTACCGCAGGGTATCCCCGGGAGAAAAAGTGAGTTCGCCGCCGCTGAGCTCCTGGGGGGTTTTATTCACTTTTTCCGGGGTGACGTCCAAATTCAGCAGAGGCCCCTGCTGTCCGAGCAGCCACCCAATACAAATGAAAAATATTATATAGTATCGCATGATACCTCCTCGTTCGTTAATCAAGTCTTACCTTAAATGTGACCGTCTCGCCGGAACCTGCAGGCAGGGAAGTGCCGCGCTGAAACTGAATATTGGTTATCGGCGGGGTCTGGCTGGAATCATAGTTGAATCCGCCGTCATGGCTGAACTGAATGGTCATCAGATTCCCTTCAGCCGAATTGGTTACATAAGTTGTATTCTCCGGAATGGTCTCATGAATCATAACAAAACTGCTGAAGTCATCCCCTGAATTCAGATAGTGAATACTGTACAGAATGGTATCTCCAGGTGCGGCCTGACTCTGGTCCACAACCTTGGTTAAAGACAGCACCGGACTGATGACCTGTACCGCTGCGGTTTCTCCGGTAGAAATGATATCGAAATTGGAACCGTAAACAGAAACATTGTTGAAGTAGGATCCTCTCTGAAGACCCACATTGGCCTGAAAACTCAAGGTTGTTTCCGTGTCCGCATCCAGTGTGAAGTCTTCATCCCAGATAAGTTCATTGCCTTCGATGACAGGATCCTGTATCTGACTGCCTGACGATGAACCCGGGATATATGTGAACGGCAGCGGGAGGTAGTCGATGATGCCGGAAATGTCGGCCGGACCGTTACCCGTATTTGAAATCGTAATCGAATACTCGGTGACTCCACCGCTGCTGACAGTGGCGGGAGAAACCGACTTGGTGATGCTGATTTCCGGTTCCGGGTCTCCGAAGAATATGACATTTCCCAAGTCATAAAATGTAACGGGCGGATTATTCAGCAGCGTCAGACTGGCATCCAGCTGGTTGATCAGATACAGGCTTCCCGGAAAGAACCAAAATCCCAGTGAACTCCCGTATAAATCCCCTTCAAAAGTATAAGCCAGTCCCGTCAGACTGACGCCGCAGTCACCAATGAAGTTTGCTTCAAGGTCATTCAAATTGACGGTATAGAGATTACCGCTGGAAATAATGTAGAAATCATTCACGGTATAAAAATCAATATCACCGGAGTTGGCCGTGAAATCCGCTCCGGTGAGAGTACCGAAATACGTGACGGATCCGGTGACGGGATCTATTTCGTATAAGTCATTGGTATTCAGACGTGTACCAAACAGGCGGCCGTCCAGTGAAAATTCCATGCGCGGTGAAATTGCAAAACCAACATCACTGTTAATGATGGTGGTGATTTGGGTTTCCGTGTCAAAATACCCAACTCTGTAAGGTGAGGAATTACTCGTGAAATACAAATTACCGGTGCCCGGCTGCGTACCCAATGCGTAACTGGCGAAGGCCGCATTTCCGACAAAAGTATATTCATCCGTGATCGTATCGTAGGCATAGATGGAGTAGGGGGAGTTTGCACTGATTCCGTACACCGTGCTGGCAGCCGCCCAATCCGGAAAGTGTATGGCGAAAACAGTCAGTATAAAGAGGGTGCGGCCAACACACCTCATAACGGAACCGCCTGCTCCGGAAATTGCAGCTTTGATTCTTTGAATTGCGTTACTGTCAATCATGTTTATTAATACGACAAAAATAGTCCCTTATACAAAAACAGTGCCCAATGATAATTAGAAATCTTACACGGTGCAGAACAGTCGCGATGTAAATTTTCAGGTCAATATTTAAAGGGACTGTGCCAAAATGAAACATGTTTTCCAATTCAGCAGAGATGGGTTTATTCGGTGTTTGTGATCTGCACTGTGAAATTAAATTAAGAGAACTTAATTGAAATGGTGATGGACGATTTCTCACCATGTGCTTCGTCAGCCTTTGGATTGATTTCATGATATGAAACCAAATACAGATTTCAGTCAGTCTCGGCTGTGCAATCCAACATGGCAAACTCTGATGGCATCCGGATGATGTCGTAAAAAGCCTTTATTTATTCTGCGTACAACCGGAACTTGAAATCTGAAAATCGAATTATAGAATTTGATCGTATGATCGTTCACATAACCTATTTAAATACGACCGAGATATCCAATATTTTTTGAAACGAATTTGCATACTGTCTGGCTGTATTGTGGATCAGTAGACAATTCATTTCATTCAGATACCTCTCTTGTTTCCGAGCGTCAATGGGATAGACACGCTGCCGAAAAAACCCATAAACCCGCCGTTGAAGACGGGTTCATGGATTCTTCCGGCGATCAGGCCGCCAACCTTTTCAGCCTTACCGCCAGTCAAAAATAGTTTCGCTGAATTTAACATTGAAGTTGATGTAGAAGCGGGAGAGACTCTGGTCCAGCTGCGAAAAATCCGGATCGTCATAGCGATTGAATATATATCCGGCACCCAGCTGGATATTTTTATATACCAGATAATTCACTTCCAGTGCATTGCCGAATTCCCATTCATTCGTGGCATCCATATTCAGGAGACGAAGATCCAGGGCGGTGCTCCAGCGGGTGGTCCAGTCATACTCGGTGCGCAGCCCAAAATAGTTCACGGCATTTTCATCATCAAACAGATCACCTTCTTCCTCAAGTACAAATCTTCTGGCAGCCCTGACCCCAAACTCCAGCTCCTGACGGGGCTGGTAATACCCGTGGGTACTGAATATCAGGCGGTCGCTTCGTACATCCGGGTTCACATGGGAATTGCGCTCAGTTGCATATTCCAGTTTGGCCAGAACCGTGAACAGGTCGTGTTGGTCCGGCCGGTAGGCAATTCCGAACTGATACCGGCCTTTTACCACTTCCTCGGAAACTTCCTTTCGGTAATCGGTATGCGAATGTTCGAGACGCGTGATACCGCTGAATCCCTGGAACAGACGCATCGACCCGCCAAAGGTAAACACCTTCTTCACCGTTGTGTCATCCTGGCGATGCTCAAACTTGCCTGAGCTCTTGTACGGTGCCTCCGGAAGGTACTCATAAGCCATAGACACAGCATTGTGATCCTGTGTCGCCGTCTGGAATGAATCGATTGTCGCGGTATTTTCAAAGGCCAGGTTAAACGTCAGATCGGGACGGACAGTCCATTTATTGCGCAATCCGATTGTGGCTTTGGCCCGGTCTTCACCCAGTGCACCGCCCATTTCATACTTACCTGTGAAATCCGTATTTTCCCTGACTTTGGATTCAAACCCAAATACAGTTTCATTTGGTTTTGAACGGCTGTCGATGATGCGGTGCTTAAAGAACAACCGAATCTTCTCCGTCATTTCCCAACCCATTCCCAGCAGAAGGCTGGTGGGCTTGGACTGATCTTCTGATTTCAGGTTCTGGTAATATTCCAATGATCCGGTGAGTTTATCGTTCAGTTTGTGGGAATATTTCCCGGTCAGCAGGGATGATTCACTGGATTCATCTCCGCTGGTGCGGTATGCATTTTCAAAGCCCACCGCGAAGCTGCCGCGGCTGTTCAATACTTTTTCATAATCAAGTGTGAAAACACGTTTGGTGGTTTCAGCTGACAGACCGGGATTCTTTTCCTCCTGCCAGAACTCCGAGTTCAGGGTTCCCTTTTTCATGTTCTTATAGGATGCGGACACACCGTATTTCCGGGTGTCTCTTTCACTCTTACCGCTGTTCTGGGACATGTTGACAAAACTGCTGTCCACTTCCCGGTAGTATCCTTCCAGTGTCAGGTCATCCTGAGGGCGGGCGATAAACTCTGTCTTGTATGCCAGGCCGTTGATGTTGTCATCGGTTTCATCACTGTGCTTTGATGCGGCCAGCTCGGCACGAACGGTCAGCCAGTCATTCACGGGAGCCCTGACATCCAGTCCCAACAGAGAATAATTGCCCGGTTCCTGTTCCTCGGCCACCAGGGTGGTTCCCAGATCGATTCCGCTGATGCGGCCCTTGATCCGCATGCCCCCGATCAGATTTTGGGGACCGTCATGGGCCATTTCATAGGAAACAACAATGGTCACAGGATTCCCGTTTTCATCAATGCTTGGAACCGGCTGCTTAAAGAAAAGCGTGCCGTCCTCGTAGTCAATATCGTAATCATGATACCGAATCATAGGCTGCAGGTCCAGCACTTTTTCGGAATGATATTTATCTCTCGTTTCCAGCACCACTTTGTCAGAGAAGCGTGTGATGTCGGTATCACCCAGATAATAAAACCCGGAAATGCCTTCTCCGCGGATACGCTTCAGCGACATTCCCCGGTCGGTTTCCGCACCAAAGCCGGTCACCTGGAATGCTCCGGATTTATATTGGGTGTACAAGCCGTTCAGGGTGCGGTTGTAGGATGCAAATTCGGTATCCTGAAGATCGGTTCGATAATCGCCCAGCACCGCATATGCCTTGTCATTTTCCACCCTCACGAAAAGCTTGGAATTGGTTTGAACATCATACATGATCTGTCCGGCATCGCCGTACAGTGAATACTGACTGGCCGGATCATCATCATCCTCAAGCTGGTTTTGCTTTTTCCGGTCGGAATCAAAGGAGGCCGTCACGCGGTATTCTTCCAGGAACGTTCCCCTGGCATAAAATGCAGTCCGTCCGCGGAGGGATGCATGATCCCCGTCAAGGATGGTCCCCTTGCGGCTGACAATATCCTGGCCGGCCAGCTCGTAGTCCTCAAAACCGTCATCATTGCTCATCAGTGCGCCATTGGCAAATCCAGTGAGAATCAGAGGTTCGATCGGACGGGCAAACCGAATGGGAAACTGCTGGATGAGACCGTCAATATTGACCTCTATCACCGCGGTCCCCGGTTTTACGGGGGCTTTGATGGGAACGCGCAGGATTCCGCTGTCAATGGCCAGCTGATGGCCGGCAGACATGTCATCAAAATCAGGTTCCGCGATAGAACCGGACGTGATACTGACAGATGCGATTTTCAGATGATCCAGACGGAATCCCCAGGCGTCCCGGATTTCCAATTCCACATGTTTCAGGGAACTGCCGTCGGCCACACATTCCAGGTTCTCCTCCAGCGAAACAACCTCGTGGGCCGGCCCCAGAATGTGCATATTGCGGTTTACGGAGAATATGCGGCCTCTGGAACCCACCGCGTCCACACGGACGTTCACGGGTCCGTCCGGAACAGGTATATTCAGGAAATCCAATTTACCGTCAATTCGAAATTCACCGGTAGCAGCGTGCTCATCATTAATAAACAGATCCGCTGCGGCTCCGGCTTTCCCGGCCACAGTCACGGCGATGCGATGCAGTTTGGTTACATCACCCTCACGGGGCGACAGCATAATCACCTGACCGAACGTCATCCCAAGCAGCAGGAATGCTGCTGCAAATGAACGGATAATATGGCCGGATCTGAACTGCACTATTTCACTCGAATCTCGATTTCTGTCTGGTAATTCACTCTGAGTGCTCTGGTCCCTATCAGCGCCTGTATTTCCACAGGCAGAATAACAGTCCCGGGGACGCTTTTGCTTTGTCCTTTGAAACGGAACGTCCGTATTGGGTCAGTTCCGTCGATTAAAATTTCAGCCTGCATTTCCGAAAGCGGTTTTCCGCTCTCTGCAGTGAACAGGAACGTTTCATTCCCTGTCAGTTTCAGCAGTACCCGATCCGCTTTTTCAATCCGAGAGATATCTGCATTCAGGCGCAGCTCCATTTCCCCCCCGGAGTTGGCGTACATGGTCGGGACCGCTGCCGATTCCCGAAGAGAGCCGTCATGGAAGGTAATGACGGAATTTTCAGATCTGCCGGGCATATGTTCTGCAGAATCTGAATTGTCCGGGACCGGAATCTGAAATTCAATAACGGCTTCTCCATTTGCTGACTGCGAGCTGAGGAACGTTACCTGGATCCGACTTTCTGCCAGGTCCCGATCACGGGTAAGATAATGTGTGACCGCCTGGATTTTATCCCCCATTGAATCGGCTTCTTCATTATTTGCCGGTTGAATTCCCACAATTTTCAGATTCAGATGCTCCTGCCAATGGAGAAAATCAGCAATCCCATTCAAGACCTGCTTCGTTTCAGGATGCAAACTGGCGCCGGAAGAAAGGATGGATTC
This sequence comes from uncultured bacterium, assembly GCA_964527215.1. GTDB lineage: Bacteria > Fidelibacterota > Marinisomatia > SCGC-AAA003-L08 > JACNLC01 > CAZGNZ01. The sequence goes on from CAZGNZ010000001.1 coordinate 205,994, forward strand.
CGCGGAAAGGGCGGAAGTGAGGTAAATGTTTTCGATATATGCATGTGCAGCAGTGGACAGTTGACCGGATTCAAGATGTTCTGCATTCCGTACAAAAGCGGCAACGCTGTCCTCAGCTGATATTTTGTCCGGATCATTGATTTGAATGCTGTAGGAGAGGATCAGATCTGAATGTGATGAAATAGCCGGAAGATTCCAGGATAGGGCGGCTGAACTGCCGGACGGCTCCGTGTTTTGACCGGCAATCCGTCCGGAACCGGCTGTGTATGCCCATCCTGAAGGCAGGTTTGCCGTGAACCGGTATCCTTCAAGTGAATCCCGTGCAGTGGTTTTGAAGACGGTTTCCAACTCAAGCACTGCTCTGGACAGATCGGTGCGCTGCGGTGAAGTGAACTTCAGTTCAATTCGCCGGTTTTGACGCCGGCCTTTACGGGTGCTGTTGTCCGCCACCGGTTCATCAGGCCCTTTGCCGTTGGTGCGGATACGGCTTTCCGATATGCCCAAATCGCCGACCAGGAAACTCCGGATGTTTTCTGCTCTCGCCCGGGACAGTTCGTAGTTATCTGCAAATTCCAGCCGGCCGGATACGGGAACGCTGTCGGTGTGGCCGATAATTTCAAGTTTGACCCCCGGCTGCCAGTTCAAATACTGACCGATCCTGCGGACTTGATTTTGATCGGCTGCACTCAGACGGGCGCTGCCGGATTCGAAGTTGAAAAATGCAAAAATCTCAAGTGGATGGAACTGAACCGCCCGTACACCCGATGTCAGTGATTTCTGACTTACTGTGAGGGGATCCGGCCGAATATCGGGACATGATCCGTCGGATGTGATCCCCTGAACCGGTACTTCCAGGAATCGGTGCATGACCGGATTCGTTTCCGGGAGACTGCTGCCGACACGGTTCAGGCGCAGTTTCAATCCGGCAATGATATCGTGCGCCTGCGGCTGCATTCGGCTGTCGCTGAAATACGGACCGTACATATGCAGAATCAGCCGGTTCCGTGCAATCCCGGCATCGGTCAGATACTCCTGAATCTGCATTCCGGCTGCCTGAGCAGCATCAGGGGATTCAGACAGACTGCTGTCAGCAGGACAATGGATTTCGATGTCAATATCCAGTCCGGGTTCCCACTGCAGCAGCTCCGCAACCTGATTCAGCTGATCAACGGCTTCCTTCGAAAGCGTGCCAGTTCGGGAGTTCAAGGTGACGGTTTTCAGATACAGACCGTCTGCCCGAACGGCAAAGGGAGCTGTCAGTTCACCGGCTGCCAGACGGTACCCAACGGTATTGGTGTATTCGAACCGGCCCGTGACGCTGCCATTGTCCGGAATGGGACCGATATCTGCCGGAACCAATTCACAGTTATAGGTCTGGTCAACGGAATACTGCCACCCGCCAAGATTCCAGATCAGGCTGCGGTCATCGACTGCAATGTTCTCGAACGGTGCATCATTCAGTCGGGCGGAACCCTGCACGTACCGGAAACCATTCGGAATGCTCATGATGAACCGCACATCTGCCAGCGGGTATTCGCTTGTGTATTCCGCCCGGGCTTGGATTCCCAGACTTTCAGGATTCTGCGGCCGGTGTTCCGGAGAACTGAATCTGAGTTCAATTCTACGGTTTGCGGCTCGTCCGGCAGATGCGGAATTGGCTGCCACCGGTTCATCAGGTCCCATTCCCGCCGTATGCACGCGCTGCGGAGAAATCTGCCATCTGGAATCCAGATATCGCACAACAGCATTGGCCCGGGCGCGGGAAAGCTCATAATTGTCTTTAAACAACATCCCGAAGGACACCGGGACATTGTCCGTATGCCCGATCACATCAAGAACAACGAATTCCTGCATCCGCATGAAACTGCCGATCAGATCCACGGTCTCAAGATCGGTACTGTCCAGTACCGCGCTGCCGCTGTCAAAATTAAAATGGGTATCCATTTCAAACGGCTCAAACTCCTGCAGACGATAGCTGGGATTGAGCACTTCCAGACTGATTTCAAGGGTGGGTATCTGACACAGCTCAAGTGATATGTCACCTGCAGCGGGTTCTTCAATGGGGAAATTGGCTTTTGCAATGCCGCCGGGAGTTACTTTTGTCAACCGAGACCAGGGGTCGTTCATGAAATCCGTGGAATTGATGCGCACCACCGACCCTTCCGGGATGGTGTAACGGTTCAGGCGAATGACATGTTCACCCGGCTGCACATTTGGCACGGAGTATTTGCCGAATTCATCCGTAATGACCCTGATCCCGTTTTCCAGAATCAGCTCGACATAGGGAAGAACTGCCTCACCGCTGTCATGGAGTCCGTTTTCATTTTCATCATAGAATACCTTGCCGAATATGAGTCCGTCCGTGAGCAGACCGTCGGGTTTTACCAAAACGGTTGCGGTTGCTACCGGGGAGGTTACCGGTGCGGATCCTCCCGGTGTTCCGCTGGCCCAGGCCTGGTTCTCGCAGTCTCCCGGACTTGAATTCAATCCAATCACGGTGCGGAATTTCAGAACGGCCATCGAACCGGCAGTCAGGGATTCATTCAGTTCCCAAACCAGCTGCTGCTGCCGGCTGTTCAGTGCAGTAATCACCGGGTCAGCAATCCGGCTGCCGTCCAGGTAGGAACTTCCTTTTTTATATTTGAATCCGTTCGGGAGATGATCGGTGAGAGTCAGCTGGTGCAGGACGGTGCCAAAACTTTCATTTTGGGCTTCAAGGGTATAGGTAACGTAATCCCCATGGATTGCGGTTTGTCTGTTGGCGGTTTTTTCCAGCATCAGCACCGGCGCGGAAACCTGGGTATCCGCATCGCTGCGCCCGTCCGCGGTGGTGCGAACGGTATCCAATCCGGAATACAGATAAGCGGTATTGACGATATATCCGCCGGTACTGAGTACATCCGAAGTGACCACGGCACTGAACCGTACGGAATCCATCTCTGCTTCCGAGAATTCCAGTGCATAAAATGTCAGGTCGTTCCGGACGGGATCGTATGAGTGATAGGTGATATCCTGAGGGTGCTCGATCGTATTCAGCAGCACTTCCAGACCGGTTGGCAATTCATCAACCAGCCAGGTGGTGTCTGCCACAGGGAATGATTCGGTGCCGAAGTGTATGGTATAGGTCAGCGTATCGCCCACAGCGGCATTTTCAATATCCACTTCCTTGTAGGTGGCCAGGGTGAGACGGTCCAGCCCGATATTGGCATTGATGACATAATAACCTTCGGTAAGGTCTTCCAGAACGATATTGCCCATACTGGCGTATTCTTCTTCACCATCATACTGCACTTCCACTTCATAGGTGCCTTCATACAGCTGGGTAAATGCATAAAAGCCGGTTTCATCGGTGTACGTGGTATCTGTGAAACCCTCCTCAACAAATGACCGGTCCAGGCTGCGGCCGAGTGAGTCCGGCGGCGAACCGTTCAGGATAATGGGGATGCCGCCTTCCGCAATAATTTCGCCGGTTACCATATCAATGATCCATCCGGAGATGGAAATCCAGTTGGTGATGATGATGTTTTCATTGAGGTCATCGTCGGATATGTCAATATCCTGGCCGACAGGGATGGGATCACCGTTGGGAGCCAAAATGGTGATGACGATGTAATATTCATCGGGATCTGTAATGGGTATCAGGTAATAGCCTTCGGTATCTGTCGTGTCTGCACCGACAAAATCATCTCCGGAGTTATACACATCGACAATGGCACCCTGTATTGACACATCGCTGTAGTCAATCACCCATCCGGCTACGGCGCTGGGGTAGAAAGTTACATCGGTTTCGGCGGTGTCATAGGTGGAGCTGCCGTAACGAACGGTCGCGGTGACATGCGAAATGACAGTCTCGTTGAGAACAATGCTGGATACAAGCTGCGATGGGGCAATGCCATTATCCGTCTGCGTGGTAAGCAATGCCTCAGGAATGGTCCCTTCCGTCGCGGTGAAATCAACATCCACCGGTTTGTCCACGGGATTGCCAAGGAATGTATACACGGGAGCATACAGCAGCGCGCTGTTCAAGCCGTTACCCAGAATCCAGGGCGGTACGGCATAAAGCTCGATGGAAAGCGGCAGGACATTTGTCGTTAGAGCGCTGGATTGGTCCGAACTGCCTTCAATGCAGGTGACAGAGGCGGTATTTTCAAATGTGGCTCCTTCGGGCAGCAGAACATCCACCACGGTTTGGATGGTAAGTGTATGGGATGTCAGAGCGGGCATGTCGTCAAAGACCCAGGTCAAAACCTTGCTGAAATCGTCATATGCATAATCGCCGTCTGCGTCGTAAAGGGTCAGTTCCGGCGGCAGTGTGTCGTTCAGTGTTACCTGGGTAGCGGTATCCGAGCCGATATTATCCAGAATGAGCGTATAGATCAGTGTATCTCCGGGGAAGATTTCGATATCAGCTATTTTGGTCAGTTCCAGCTGCGGCGCGGAAACGACCAGAATTTCGGTTTCGTCAGACTGGTTTTCCAGTCCCGGGGCTGAACAGACGGCTCTGTTGGGAATCGCCGTTTCATTGGGGATTGGATTGGCGGTTTGGGCAGTAAGAAATAAGGTATCCGATGCTCCTGCGTAAAGCTGCGGAATATTCCAGGAAACCACATTGTCCTGCAGAGATGCTTCAGGGGTGGAATCCAGGAGTGTCAGCCAGTCTGAAAGGGTATCTGTCACCGTAAGGTTGTGGATGGTCAGGAATTCAGGATTGGCGATGATAATCTCGTAGGTCACCGAATCACCTGCATCAAAAATATCTCCGTCTGCCTGTTTCCGGATGTCCAGAACGGGCAGATGCATGGGGATATCCGCATTGATCAGCCAGACGGCTTCGGGCAGATCAGCAGCAGGCATTTCGCCAATCTGAATGAACTCCAGTTCATTCTGGGGATCCATGACGGCCTGAAGCCGATAAGTACCGGCAGACAGCCCGTTGAAGGCGTATTTTCCGTTTTCATCCGTGTAAGTGGAATCAGTCCGTATATCGTCAGACATGAGATAAATACGGATGTCGCCTACCGTGATTGGCACACCGGTGGCCAGGTTTGTCACAGAACCGGAAATGGTGCTGTGATTCAGAATCTGTGACTGTCCTATTCCAGACATCATATCAACTGCAACCGTATTCACAGAACCGGTGCTGCGGCCGAAATGGTCTTCTGCAGTGCCGATTACGGTATATTCTCCGGATTCCGTTACCGGCAGCAGGTACATCCCGTCAGCATCCGTCTGATCAGACCAGCGCAGCAGAGAGTCCCAGTCACGCAGTTCAGTTTGCGCGGCTACCACGGGCACATTGGTACTGTGGTCCATGATCCGCCCGGCGACGGCCAGGGGGTAAAAATGAACCAGAGTCTGATCCGAGATATTGTCAGGCGGTTCAGTGCCGGTTTGTACGGTGGCCGTTATTTCTGCAGTTATGATTTCATCCGTACTGACTGCAGATGTCAGAATTTCTGACACAATCCCGTCTTCCGTCGATAAGGTTACCACAGTGGCTTCATTGGACCAGATTCCGGCAGTTGTCTCGAGTTCCACCTGAGTACCGTCCGGTACCGGCAGTCCCCAGAAACTGGTCACACTGGCCGTAATCAGAGAAGCGGATTGTCCGTCTGCCGGGATCATATCCGGATTCGGAGTCACCGCAATGTGATACGGAGAATCTGCAGGGTTGAGAATCGTTTCAGCAGCGGCATGGAGTTCAGTACCGGTGTCATCGGTCAGCACTGCCTGGTTTTCAATCAGAGCATCTATTGGATATGAACCGGCTGCTTCAGCCGTTAGCACAAGTTCAATATCCGAACCAGGCAGAAGTGAACCCAATTCCCAGGTAATGAATTGGCCGTTTTGAAATCCGTTTGGAATAGAAGACAAATAGGTGAGTTCATCCGGCAGGATATCCGTTATCACTGTTCCGGATGTTGGATATGGACTGTTGTTTTCTATATAAATAGTATAGGTGAGGACATCCGAGTCGTAGGCAAAATCAGTATTGACAGTTTTGGAAAATTCGTAATTCACATCAGGATACTGGTCTATAACAACAATTGTGGTATCAGAAACAAAGGGTATGGTTCCGGCAGCAGAAACTGCCAGGTTGGAGATCTGAGTTCCAACAGGTGTCTCGGGATGTATGACAACGCGCAGGGTGAATTGGAGGATTTCTCCGGATTGAAAATTCGAGAAATTCCATATAACAACATTGTTTTGCATTGATGCAGGGGGACTTGAATCCAGAAAACCGACTGCGGCATTGAGGGTATCTGTAATGACCCCTTCCGGTATCGGAAAAATGCCGTTGTTTTCAGCTGTTATGGTATAGACAATCGTATCACCGGGAGCTGCTGACTGCTCGTCAGCGCTTTTTTGCAGCAGGATGTCAGGGACTGCAACATCAGTGATGACCGTATTGGTACTGTCACTGAACAGCGCACCGCCGGCATCCAGGAATTCTGCAAATGCCCGATTGGATATTTCCTGTCCGGATACGGATGTAATCAGGCTGAGCAAACCAGCCAGAACCGCACCAAAGCAATGGATCATGCTGCGAATGGATATTCTCATATATGCCGGAGATTCATCAAAACTGAATTCTTGAATACCGGGTGGACTGGAAAAAATCCGCCCACCCGGTAATAACCAAGAAAATAAAGACAGTTTCAGTTTCGATGACTCAAGTCACCGATCTTAGTCGATGGTTACCTGGAAAGTAACGTACGTCGAACCGCCAGCGCCCAGAGAAGGAATCGTGAACTGAGCGGTATTATTGGAGAACGTACCGCTGTCACCGTCGGCAGCATCGGTTTTGGCAACCCCTGCCAGTGACAGAGAACCGGCAACGTAAGTGGTGTTGGCCGGAATCGGATCGGTGATTACAACCTGAGTGGCCTGACCGGTTCCGATGTTCATGATATCTACCTGATAAGTCAGGACCGTTCCCGGAGGCTGGGGACCTTCCGGAGTCACGGATTTGACCAGGGACAATGAAGGTGCGGTCACGGTCACAACCATTTCACCGGAATCACTGACAGCAGGATTACCGACGGAAGTTGCGGTGACAGAAATGACTTCTTCCGTGCCGTCGTTCGTACCGGCAGGAACGGTTGTCAGCGCGATAATGCACACCGTTTCATCGGCTGCAAGGGACCCCAGATCAATGATACCGTCATTGTTGGTGTCGGTTAACAAGATGTCATCCGGATCAATGGTACCGTTGCCGTTGAAATCCCAGTAGAAAGTCCACAGCCAGAAATTGCTGACATACGAAATGTTAAATATATCGTCGCCGTTACCGTCATTGGTGAAACAGAGACTGTATGTCACTTCATCACCCGGATCAGCGAATGCCAGATCATCATCGCCTGCGGTCACGCCGTAAACCTGTCCCACAACCATTGGTCCGCCGGTAATTTCTTCCGGAGGAAGCGGTGAACCTTCAGGATTTTCAGTTTCAACCGTGACATCAACCGGAATGGTTGTGCCTTCGGGCACGCCGTCATTCACAACTACCTGATAGAAAACACAGTATTCTTCCTGAGGTGCGATATCACCGAGAAAGAAAGTCGCAGAGTTGGCATTGGTGACATTGAAGTCGCCTGCAAATTCAACCGGATATTCCACACCGTCGTCAGCATCCGTCAGAGGATTGGAATTGGGATAGTCATTGCTGGTGTAGAAAGCCATGGTTTCAGGTGCATAGGTTGTATTGTCCGGAATGAATCCGATCAGTGAAGTATTGAAGCCAATCGCTGAACCGGTATTTTCCGTACATACCGAAATAGTGACGGTACCGCCGGGAAGCGGATTTTCATCATCCAGCGTGATTTCAGTTTCCATTACCGCTGTTGAGACGGTCGTGGTCAGGTTTGAGCTGTCGGATACCTGATCATCAAACTGGGAAACAGCCGTTACCGCAGTCTGAATCACGGTGCCGTTGTCAGCTCCGCCGTCGGTGGTATCTGTGATTTTGATGATGATGTCCAGTGACTCATCCGCGGCAAGGAGGCCGGTATCCGTGATAATGGCATCGTTGCCGTCGATAATACCGTTGCCGTTTTCATCCAGATAGATTTCCACATCAAATTCGCCTGCACCCGTAATCTGCGAGATTTGACTCAGATCGAATACATCATCTCCGTTACCGGTATTCACCACATCCATGGGATACAGTTTAACACCGCCGGCTGCGATGTTTGAGGATGTCTGGTCCGGAATGAGATCCACACCGGCAACCTGACTGACGATTGTGGTGACAACATTGGAAGTTACCTGCGCCAGGGAGTTTCCGTTGGCGTCTTTATAGTTGCCGTAAGCAACGTTGGTGATGCTGGTACCGGCAGGCGTACCGGCTGCAAAGACCAAACTCATGGCCAGTGCTGTGACGATTAATATAATTGAATTTCTTTTCATTGCTCCAGTTTCCTTAGTTAATGACTACTTGAAAGGTTATGTATGTTGACCCGCCGGGGCCCATTGTCGGGATTTGAAACTCCACCTGATTGCTGGAAAAAGTTCCGCTGTCTCCGTCGGCGGCATCTGTTTTGGCAACCCCGGCTACAGTCATACTGCCCGATATGTAAGTGGTGTGGGCAGGAACTGCGTCCGTAATGACCACGTCGGTTGCCTGACCTGTACCGGCATTCAGAACATCTACTCTGTATGTCAGCACAGTTCCGGGAGGCTGTTCTCCTTCCGGTGTCACGGATTTGTTAAGACTCAGAATTGGGGCCGTTACGGTGGTCGTAATGGTACCCGAGTCTGAAACAGTGTCGTCAAAAACGGATGTTGCCGTTACCGTCATCACATCCACCGTCCCGTCATTGGTGCCGGCCGGGATGGCACTGGTGCCGATAATGCAGACCGTTTCGTCCTGATCCAGAGTACCCAGATCGATAACACCGTCGGAATTGGTGTCTGTCAGCTCGGTATCGTCCGGATCGATGTTTCCGTTTCCGTTTGAATCAAAATAGAAAGTCCAGGACCAGAAGTTGCTGACATATGAAATGTTGAATACGTCTTCACCGTTTCCTGTGTTGGTGAAACAGATACTGTACGTCACTTCATCACCAGGATCAGCGACTGCGGTATCATCATCACCCGCTTCGACTCCGGCGAACTGATCAACAATGGAAGGATCACCATGATAGGTACCCGGTGGGTAGGGTGTCCCCTCGCCGTTTTCAAATGTCACATCTACTTCCGGCTGGATGGTGGTTCCGGCAGGTGTGCCGTCAACAACCACAACCTGATAGAAAACACAGCCTTCATCCATCGGAGCGGCATCTCCCCAAACAACTGTGACCAGATCCGCATTGGTAACATTGAAATCACCTTCTGTGGCCGGGGGGTATTCCACCCCGTCATCTGCATCAGTCAGAGGATTGGCATTGGCAAACTCATCCGTCGGATAGTAACCGAGAGTACCCGGTACATATGTTGTATTTTCCGGGATTTCTCCGATGAAGGTGAGGTCGTAGGAGGTTGCAGACCCCGTGTTTTCAAAGCAGACTGAATATGTGATTGTCTCACCCGGCAGCGGACTGACGTCACTTGGCGTGACGGTGACATCCAGCACTGAAGCGGCCACGGTGTGATCCGTATCTGCCGTGTCAGTTACCGTGTCATCAAACTCTGATACGGCCGTGATCACCGAAGCGACATTGGCACCGTCAGGTGCTCCGCCGTTCGTGATATCCGTGATCAGGTATATCAGATCAAGCTCTTCATCAGCCGCCATCTCGGGGGTGATGGCAATCGGGGCGTCCAATCCGTCAATAACACCGTTTCCATTTATATCGTGATACAGTTCCACTGTAAAGGAAGCATCACCGGTAATGGTGGTGTTCACGGAAAGGGTGAACTGGTCGTTGCAGTTTCCAGTGTTTGTCAATGTCAGGGATGACAAATGAGTTGACTGGGTCGGGATGGTGTTTGACAGCAATGCAGGATGCAGGTCAACACCGGCGACCTGACTGACCGTCGTAGTAACCGTGTTGGATGTAACCTGGGCCAGGGAATTGCCGTTGGCATCCTTGTAATCCCCATAGGCTACATTTGTGATGGTTGTTCCGCAGGGGGTCCCGGCACCGAATGCCGTCGACCACAGCAGAACTGTCATCAATATTCCAGTATTAAAGCGTAGTAGCTTCACAACTGTCTCCTTTCTTCTATCTTCTTGGTTTTTCGCATCTAATTGCGAGTGCCCGCAGTGTTTACGGCGGACATTGGTTTTTCTGAAGTTTTGTATTTTGGTTAACATTGATATTCTCTATTTAATGACTGCCAGAAATGTGTACTCACGTGATTCTCCCGGTTCCAGATCGGACAGAATCTGCCAGCGAATATGCGTGACGTCCTTTGCCTCTGCCGGTATTTCGACGGGATTTCCGTTCTCATCAAGCTTGATTTTTGTTGGTGGCCATTCCTGAAATCTGCTGCCGTCGATACTGAAAGTGACGTCAGCATCATCAAAGGAGGCGGTTTCGGCGATGTACGCCACACCTTCCGGCAGAGGATCCACCACAGCCGCTTCAGTCATCAGCGCATCACCGATATTGGCTGCAGAAATCGTGTAGCGCAGTGTGTCCCCAGGTGAAAATGTGAGTTCGCCGCTTTCCTGCTCCTGCGGCGTTTTGCTGAGTTTTTCAGGGGTTATCTGAATGGATAATTCCGGCTGCGCAAGCAGCAGGCCCATGCAGACTGTCAGCAGTATTGGGAATTGAATTGTTTTCACTGGTTGCTCCATTGTAGGTATTGTCATTGAATAATAACTTTAAATTCAACTGTTTGTGATTCACCATCCAGTAACGGTACTGTCCGCATGAACTGCAGATGCGTGATGTTTTCGTTTTCATTGCCTGAGTATGTAAAACCGCCGTCGGCGCTGTAGGTGACGGTCATGTATTCACCGGCCGAGGATCCGGGCAGATAATGGGTGTTTTCCGGAATGCTTTCATGGATGAGAACCAGGCTGGCATAGTCATCGCCGATATTGCTGTAATGGATGGTATAATTAAGGGTATCTCCCGGCACCGCAAGCTCATGATCCACTTCCTTGATCAGGGTCAGAAGGGGACCGAGCACCTGCACCGGTGCCGTTGATCCCGTAGTAACCGGATCGAAATTGTCTCCGTCTGCCTGTGCCGAATTGGTGTAGGTTCCGCGATCCAGACCGACATTCACGTTGAATGACAAATAGCCGGGATCGGGTGCGCTGCTGCTGAGATTCCAGCTGCCCGACCATGTCAGAACATTATCCGATATTGTCGGATCATCACTGGTCAGACCTGATGAGGTCCCGGGAACATAGGAGAATTGTACCGGCAGGATGTCCGCGATTTCCGTGACATTGGCTGTTCCGGTGCCAATATTTTGAACCGCAATGGTGTATGCCATTACGGAACCGGAACTGATGGAGTCCGCTGCCGCCGTCTTTTGTATATAAATCTGCGGATCAGATGATATCAGGGTTTCTACCGGATCACTGATGAGGAATTCTGAATCCGATTCAAGGAAGGCAGTGTTGATGATGACCGAACTGTCCGGCAGACCGTCGGCAGTTTCCACCGTCAGAGTAACAGTGCCCGGAGTATCGGGAGCTACCTCACCCAGCAGCCAGGTGACGGTGTGAAGCCCGATGTCGTAAAAGCCGTTATCGCTGGCGCTGACAAAGCTGACATCGTTTGAGAGTGTATCCGTGACAACGACATTCTGCGCCCGGTCGGATCCCTCGTTGGAAAACTGCAGTGCATACTCGATGGAAGCCCCCGGTTCACTGAGCGCCGGTCCCGATTTATTGATGAACATTGATGCCGCGGAGGATATCTCGGTTTCAGCAGACCCTTCGCCTGCAGCCCCCTCGAAGGATATCAGCTCGACTTCGTTTTGGATGACTGTTCCGTCCGGAATAACCGCGTCGGTCTGAACGGTTAGAACCAGCTGAACTGTTTCTCCGGCCTCTATGGAGCTGATCGTCCAGGTGACCTCATGACTGCCGCTGCTGTAGGATCCATTGTCCGATGCGCTGACAAACTGCAGATAATCAGACAGTTCATCAGTCACGACGATACCGGTGCCAACTGCGCTTCCGAAGTTGGTGATGGTAACCGCATAGGTAATTTCTTCACCGGCATCTGCACTGGGCGGGGCACTTTTCGCAACCCAAAATGCGGGCATGGCATTGATGGACGTGGTGGTGTAGTCGGAGTCAGTGACATCCTCACTGCAGGTGATTTCCGCAGTATTGGTGATCAGTGTTCCATCCGAAACAAACGGGGAAATGCCCACTGTCAGGGTCAGGGTGTCGATTTCTCCAGGCTGCAGCGTACCGACAGACCAGGAAATCTCCTCCGACCAGACATCGTAACTTCCATTGTGGGATGCTGAGATGAAATAGGTTTCAAACGGCAGGTGATCTGTTACAACCACATTTGTGGCCGCGTCGTTTCCGATATTCGAAATCACCAGCTGATAATCCAGATGGCAGATGTCGCCGTTCCAGTCGTCGTCGTCATCATCGTCATCATCGTCGTCATCGTCGTCACCCCAGCCGCCGTCATCTCCGCCATAATCCGGGTCCCAGTCATCAAGATCACCCAGATAGCAGTCGCAGTCGCTGTAGGGGATGTCATCATCATCGTCATCGTCGTCATCCCCGCCTTCATCGTCGTCATCATCATCCCCGCCTTCATCATCGTCATCGTCGTCGTCACCCCATCCGTCGTCATTGTCCCCGCCTTCGAAATCAAAATCATCTGATCCGCCGCTGCAGACATTGAGAAACAACTCTGAAAGTTTGTCTATCACCAGCACCGGATCAGATTCCACTGTGGTAAGGCAGGTCGCGGATTCGCTGAGTCCGCTGTCTCCGACTGCCAGAATTTCATTGCTCAGTTCCGTATTGTTCTGCAGCGGGGATGCAACCTGGGTCACAATCGTTAGAGTATCTGAGGAAAGAGGAAGCAGTTCATTGAAATTCCAACTGACTGAATGGGTTTGAGAATCATAACTGCCGCCGGTGGAATTGATGTAAGTCACATCAAGCGGCAGCAGGTCAGACATCAGCACGCCGGCAGCGGACTCATCGCACGGATTTGTGAGTGTCACCGTGTAATTCAGGTATTCTCCGGCTTCCACGGATTCCGGAGCGGTCACAGCGAGTGAAACGTGACAGTCAGGATTCTCGGAAAACAGGAATTTGACAGACAATAGCAGCACCGCTGCCGCAATAAACAGGCGGATGGCCGAGCGCTTTGAGGCGTTCGAGCCGTCGAATGAAAACGGGGAATCAGTTTGCGGTTTCAAGTGGTGCATTCTGTCTGTGAATTCGTCAGCCGGCAAGACTTTTTGTGGATTGAGATTTGTTGATTGCAGCAAGTTCTTCCAGGCGATACGGAATTGTCGCAGTGTTGAAATCACCAGAACGAATGGTTTCAATCACATCAAGCAATTCATCATTTGCCATAAGCACCAGCTGTAACTTTCGATGAAACTTGTTGATGTATTTCACGAGGGCAAAATCACGCAGCGTTGAAACCATCAGGAGTACGGTATGAACAGATCGTGATTCAAGAATCTGGATCGCTTTTTCCAAATTGTCAGCCTCATAAACGGTGTCCGCCAGTGACATCGCCATCATTCCGTCCAGAATGCTGCTGCTGGCAAAACGACTGTGAGAAACAATTAAAACACCCATATAAACTCCATTTACTTCCTTTCTTAATGCCTATTATTTATGCAACTATCTTGCCGTATTACATATGTATTATTTTTACAGTATGATATAACCAGTCGAAGATGTTTTTTTGCCTTTGCAGAATGTGTGGAATATCTGCTTTCGGATAGGATTTTCTGACCGAAGGCTTGATGAATGTTTTATTATACTGTTAATATGTAACTTATGGTGGTATTGCCAGATTATCCGTTTATGGATAAAATATCGGATTCGGATAGTCCGAATTGCGGGATTTCACTGAGTGTAATCGCATTAACGAATCCACATCCTGGTGACGCGGTAATGGGGCAGGGCTGTGGCCAGTGTTAACAGCGTTAAAAAAAATGCGGTAGGCTGCGAAAAACGCGGATTTGAAGCAATGCAATCCACAATCGGTGCGGATCGCCAGAGTTCATTCCATTTTTACACAGGTTTTGATTTGGGGTTGCTGCCGAATGTATCGGGAAATACCAAAGCAGGTGGTTTGGAGGATGATTCAAACCGGTGGTTCACATGGCGGTTGGAACGCCGGAAATAAAAGTAAATAAGATGTACAGGTCTTAATTAATTGGTTAGTATGTCATATTTTCGAAGACGACGGTCAAGTGCCTGCCAGGAGATGCCCAGCAGTTTTGCGACCTGAGCCCTGTTTTGATTTGAGCGATCCAGAGCCAGCCGAATGTACCTGGCTTCCATATCCCTGAGATTCAGATTTTTGTGTTCTGGATTTTCAGTGCTTTCAGATATCTTTGGTGAAAACAATCCTGAAAAATTGCGTAAATGGAGGGATGATTTAATACAAGTAATTACAGCACGTTCAACCAAATTACGAAGTTCCCTGACATTGCCCGGGAATCGGTATTCCGCCAGCATACTGAATACACCGGGATCAATATTTACAATGTGCTTATTCATGCGGTCACTGAAATATTTGGTGAAATACTCCAGGAGAATCGGAATATCTTCCTGCCGTTCGCGCAGTGGCGGAACATGGATATGAAATGTATTCAAGCGAAAATACAGATCTGTACGGAATCTGTTGTCATGGACCATATCTTCTATATCTTGATTGGTGGCTGATATTATTCGGACATCGGTATCCAATTCAGTATGCGATCCGATACGACTGATTTTCTTGACCTCAAGCACACGGGTGAATTTGGTCTGAAGATTGATCGGAAGCTCGCCAATTTCATCCAGAAAGAGCGTGCCGTTCCGGGCGATTTCAAACCAGCCTATTTTGGCCTCGGTCGCATTGGTAAAGGCACCCTTTGTGTGACCGAAGAATTCACTTTCAAACAGTGTATCCGGAATGGCGGAGCAGTTGACGGCATAAAAATACTTTTCCTTGCGTGAGCTGAGATAATGGATGCCTCTGGCCACCAGTTCCTTCCCTGTACCGCTTTCACCCGTGATCAGCACGGGTGTGTCGTCGGTTTGTGCCACCTGATGCATCTGGTCAATGATATTCCTCAGGCTGGGACTGTCACCGATAATTTCTCCGCCAATATTGGCCTGAATTTCGCGGCTGAGAAGAGAGTTGTTCAGCTGGGCATCAGCCAGACGGCTGTTAATTTCAATATATCTGCGCGTCTTTTCAATTGCACGGCGTAAATCAATAAAGCGCACTGGTTTGGCAATAAAATCAAAGGCTCCCAGTCTCATGGACTTGATAACCACATCCATATTGCCGTGCCCGGTTACCATAATCACTTCAATATCAGGGTATTCCTTACGAATTTTGCTGAGCACCTGAAGTCCGTCCATTTCAGGCATGCGAATATCCAGAAGGACAATATCAATTTCCGTGGTTTTCAGAATTTCAAAAGCTTCCGAAGGCAGACCGGCCAGATGCAGGTCGAAGTCGAAATTGGATAAAAGATCCTTGAACGCCTCACGAATACGAATTTCATCGTCGAGAATTAAAATACTTAGTGGCTTTTCCATTTAGCGATCTATCCTGTAGTGAGGTAATTGAATCATAACGCGCGTGTATTTTCCGATTCGGCTGCTGATTTTTATTTTTCCGTTCATATCTCTGATAATCCCGTAAGCCACTGCCAGACCAAGACCTGTTCCATGCTGGGGATCCTTACTGGTAAAGAACGGATCAAACACCCGGTTGATTTTATTCTCCGGGATGCCTGCGCCGTCATCCTCCACTTCAAGATAAATCCAGTCATTGTCATTTCGGGTTTGAATGATTATCCGTTTGGCCTCCTTTACATGGGGCGGAAGCGGATATTTTTCATTCAGCGCATCCCGGGCGTTCAGGAGAACATTCCACAGCACCTGTTCAATCCTGTAGCGGTTTCCCAGCGTGGTTCGGACAGATTCATCCAGCTCCAGGAAAATATGGATATTGTGCGTTTCCAGCTGGGCCGACATCAGCTTGAGCGTATCCGCTACCACATCATTCACATTGACTATTTCAACACTGCTGCTGTCCTGTTTCAAAGCAAAGATCTGCAGGTGTTTGACCAACTTCACAATTCGTCCGATATCCTGAAACAGCTGAGATGTTTTCTCCTCCAGAAAATCTGTTGTCAGTTCACCCGTCTGCTGCTTGTAAAGAATCGTATCCAATCCGATGGAGATGATAGAAAGCGGCTGATTGATCTCATGGGCCAGTGAGCCTGCCATTTCTCCAAGGGATTCCAGATTGGATTTCTCAAGAATCTTCATAATCTGCTGCTGTGTTCTGACTCCGCTGGTCAGAATATACTGTTCCAGATTCTCGTTCGGATTCAGGATGTCACTGGTGTCATGGGAAGTGTGGCTGAGATCAATCGTAATACACAGGATACCATATACCACGTCGCTGTCCACGATTGGAACGACCAGCTGTATGGTATCATAAGGCCGTCCGTCCAGACTGAATTTAAATTCATGGATATGCCTGTGTCCGCCAAGAGCCCGCGAAAAAGCCATTTTCCATGATTCGATCTGGTTTTCCCCGAACAGATTGCTTTCGTAATGTTCCCCTCGAGCCGTCCCCCAGCGTTTCTCCTGATGTTCATTTTGAATGATAATCCGTCCCTCGGGATCCAGAATGATGATATCGAAAGGAAGGTTATCAAAAGTCTTCTGAAAAATGGATGAGCTCAGTAAGCTGTCCAGTGAGCTGGTTATATCCTTGGATTCAGACCGGCTTTCAGGAAAAAGAGTGATTAAGTACTGCCAGGCTCCCTTCTGATCAGTAAAACGGGTGAAACAACACTGCCATGGAGAAAGGGAGTGACGGATCGGAAGGATTTTTTGAAATTTTAAATCCGGATTTTTCTTTTTCAGGTGAAACTGGATTTCCGAGATGATATGAGGATCAGGAATGATATATTCGAGCGGCTGATTCAGCAAATCGATTCTGTCCGTTGCAGTCAGATCACAAAATGGATCACTCACAGCGGTCAGTTCAAAGTTATCCTTTAAGATTAAAGAACCCGTTTTGGTCATACTTCAGTTATATCCAGAATGATGCTCAGGAAGGTTGCGCCGCAGAAGTGAAATCACCTGACAATCCCTAATTCAGCGGCTTTGGCAACAGGCAATTTACGATTAAATCACATTGTCCGCTATCGGATAATTTATGAATATCGGCGTGTTTTCGATAACGGCCGGAATGCGTGAAAATACCTTCAGCCCTGCAGAAGGATCTGCCTGATTCATATTATCGAAAAAAGTGGTGCCGGAATCGAATCATGGATATCTCGGCTGCCGGATATTCCGCTGCGGCGGGAGGCGGTACAAATCCGGAATACTGTCTTGAAAAACGGTGAATTCATCATGGAAAAAGGACAGGAAATCTCTTTCGGCAGGGTGTCCCGGATAGGGAGCAAAGCAATGGTTTGTCTGATAGTTGCGCCAGACAAGCAGATAGGCAATCCTGCTCGCTTTCGGGCTTGATTTAATGGGATTCAGCAAATGCCGGGTAAACCAGTCCTTCGGTCTAATTCCGTTACGGCCGGTTTCCGTGAGAGCTGCGATCTTTCCGTGATCATCGGCGAAATCAACGATGTACTCCAGCCAGGCGATGAACTGATCTCCGTTTCCGGCATCCAGGGTTCCGTTATAGGCATCCAGACCGATGACGTCAACAACATCATCACCCGGATAATATGCCTCGTAGTCTGCCGTGGAACCCCAACTCGGAGAATATGCATATATCAAATGATGTATCTGATGGTCGTCCCTGAGAACCTGGACTGTCATTCGCCAGAAAGCGATAAACTCTGCAGGCGTGCAGCTGTCCCGTCCCCACCAGAACCAGTTGCCCGTGTTCTCGTGATAAGGCCTGAAAATTACGGGAATTCCCGAACCGGACGGTGTTTCCAGTGTTTTCAGATATTGTGCAAGCAGGTCCAGGCGACGGAGGTATGCCTGATGATGCTCAGCCCCGGGAAGCAGCGTACGGATGACGGGAGTTCTGTCCCAGGAATCCTTTCCGGTGACGGGATGATCCTGATGCCAGCTGATGGTGTTCACTCCGCCCATGGCATAGACATCTGCTATCCATGAACGCATATCCGCGAATCGAACCCCGTCCAGATTATGTTCAGCACCGTTTTCAATATCGCCGAGATCCCAGCCGAATACAGCCGGATAGGCACCGGTCACCGCCTTCACATCAGAATTTCCCGGCACGTTGCTCCATTGAATTCCGTATGCGAGGTCGTCTTCATGCCCAAACAGAATACCCTCGCCCATCTGTGATTTCAGATTATAGAACAATGCCTGTGTTTCAGGATTGGCTTTGCGATCCACCGGACCGTACTCCTGTATGTGATCGGTTTGCCGAGGTGAATACCGCGGATCGGGATGATGATGACAGCCGGTGGGGATCAGCGCGGTGCTGATCAGTATCGCTGTGAAAAACAATCCCGGTTTTCCTAGATTTCCCTGAGTGTTCGGCAGTGTGAATTTTGCGATGTCCATTGTTTGGCTGCTGTGTGATTTTAGAGGGTTTTTTCAATATTCATTACAGATTCAATCGTTTGATGCATGACCGGGTTCAATCCAGATCGGATTTGAGAGAGCCATGTGATTTCCCCGGTCGGATTTTGTTTTTACCTCGGCCCTGAAATAGCAGTTTCGGCTTCCGTTCTGCTGAATTCTGACCTCAAGGGAATAGGTTTCTTCATCGGGTTTTTCCTGAAATACTGCCGTTTCATGCTGCTGATTCAGGTCACCTTTGTATAAAACGATCTCCTCCAGCGGCCCAAATTCCCGAGTGGACTCGCAGAACAGACTGACGGCTGCATCAATGGCGTTCCCGAAGGGTGCAGCGGCTCCCATCTGGTATTTCCCGCCGGCTGCTGTCAGCTCTGTTTTCACGGCAGGACCATTGCTGACATAGCATCTTCCGGTTTTCAGAGCGTTGAGTATGGATTGACAGTCAGCCGTGCTGCTGTCTTTCAGGACAGCGGTCCAGCAGGTGCCGAACACCTGGTCGTCGGATTCATGCAGACTCAGCATCGGGGTTTTGATTTGTCTGAATTTATTGAAATTGCCGTGAGCATCCGTTCCGCCGTAAATGAATTTCCTGAACCCCTGAAGCAGGAGTTTAATCCAGATTTCGCGGCCGCGGAAAAAACCGGCATCCAGCGAACCGTTCAATATCTGAAATCCGGTGACAGCGTCAGACTTCAGATCCCGTTCCCGCCATTGGCCCCGCTTGATAAAGAGCCACTGAAAAAACGGTACAGGTACGGAAGGGTGGGCGGCAATGAAGAGGGCTGAATCGGGAAGCGATTCCCGAACGGATTCCACATCGTGTTCACAGTGAAAATCAAACCATTTCTCGGCACCGTCGCCCCGGCCCGAATAAAACCGGTCGCTGTTCAGAATCAGGCCGTGAACAATTCTCCTGCGCCCGTTAAACAGGCTTAATTCTTCACCGGGAAGAATGACTGCACCGGAAGCTTCGGAATTCAGCTGCTTGATCCTGGTGCGGGAGTCATGCCATTTCCTGAGCCGAGGATCGGTGTCCGTCCAGGAGCCCGGAAAGTCATCCAGATCGTAGGAATGATCTGCTGCGGCCAGAAACGTCAGTCCGCAATTGTCAGCGGCAGACCGGGTGATTGACAGCGGAGCGCCAAATTCCACCATGTCTTCCGTCAGACGGGTGTGGCAGTGGAGGTCGCCGGCAAGCGAAAAAGTGTTTCCCGGCAGATTCGAATCTCCAAAATAGACCGTCATGGCTTTCGGTTCCAGCTGCCTGAGATTGTGGGTTCGGCAGATTCCGGATTTTCCGTTGATCCGATAGTGCAGGACCGCATCAACTTCTGCCGGGCCGGTCAATTGGTTGGTCGGCAGTACAAATTCGCGGCTGAACCAGTGGCTTTGCAGCTCGGTATTCAGGCTGAACTGCTGTTCCAGAACTGCCTCTGAATATTGACGGATTTTGACAACGACCCTTTCCAGAGTGACAGGGTACCGGTGCGCATCCTTGACAATCAGAAAAACCGACAGGGATTTTTCGGGGGCAACACGATACGGGGCGTCAAAAATAATTTCCGGCTCACGCATGAAATACCGGCTGCCCGAGAATGGAAATCGATAGTGGATTTCCGCATATCCCGCAGCTGCAGGCAGCCAGAAGGACAGATCAGACAATAGCGCCGAGAATTCCATGCTCAATATTAAACAGTCCGGAATATTGATTGAAACAGCAAAGGATCGGCTCATGGGGACGGCTGTCGGAATGATGCTCCAGCGCAGAGTCTGACATCAATTCGTCCAACGGCGATTGCATGCGGAAACAGCGTCATTGACGCATTTTTTGAAAAGACCGGAAATCCGTCAGGCTTCGGTGGGCAGGGATAACGAAATCCCGAGGAGGGGATAGGGCAATCAGCAAAACAAACAGATCAGCGGCAGACAGCGCGGGGAAAACTTGTCAAAGCATTGAAGTCAGGAATAATGCAAAAAGGTAAATCTCCAAATCTGTAAGCTTTGGGATATTGTGCGTCATCTGTTTTTTTTATCGTCAGACTAGAATTTCAATAAAGCCAAAATCGGGCTGCTTCAGTCGGTTGTTAATCTCATTTTTATTAAAATATTCAGGGTCAAATTCACCCCCCATCCATTCGATGATGCTGTCATATTCCTCGTTATCAGGGTGCTTCAATATTTGTAATAAATTCCGCAAATTCCCAAACACCGCCGCAGTCTTCCGGAGGGCAATGATTTTTGCCGGCTTTCTTCCAGCCTTGCTGAAAACATGGGTGGGCAAGGTGAGATTCAATTCGAAGCACAAGTCCGCACCAGGAACAGCAGCGGATGCGCAGTACTTTCCTGTATAATCACAAGAAAGCTGAAACGGTACTGCCGCTTGATTTCACTGCTGTCTCGGCTGTGATTTTTGACATTGAGTCAGGGCGTTTTTATATTTCCCTACCATACCGATACTCTTTTAGACTCAGGAATATAATATTCCGATTCAGGGTTAATATTGAAAAGCTGATAAAACTTATTTTGATTGTAAACAGGTCCAATTGCCCTGAATCTTTGAGGTGTGTGTACTCTTTTATATGACACAATTTTAAATTCAGTAGTTGATTTTTCTTTCCAGAATCCGGCATATTGGACGAAATATTCTTTCAGCGATTCATTTATCTCATGATTGGATATGTTTTCGTTTTTATCCTTCAAGTAATTTTCCAATGCCAATATTGAAACTTCAACTCCGGCTAAATCTGCATGGTTTTCCTGTAATGTTACTTCCCCATCAACAAATAAACTGTCATGATAGGAATAACTGTTGAATTGATCAATCAAGTTTTGATGTACAGCATTCCTGTTGTCTTTACTGAATAGGATTCCTGAAAATGTTTTTCTCAGCAAATTCATTTTCTTTCCGTCCATGTCATAATTTTCTCCGACTACATCAAAAGCATGTGTCATTTCATGTGCAATTGTCCTTCCAAGGGTAGCAAAAAGATAGATGATGTCGTCACTGCTGTCAAAATCATATAACATTCCGGCATAAAGAATAATTTTATTGCTTCCTGCATAGTAAAAACAGTCTGTTTCATAAGGTGTTCGCCAGTCAGTCTGAATCTTTTCCATTTCAGTTTTGTATGATTTTGCCAGTTTAAGGTTGTCCGAATAGGAGGTGTTTGACAGTAAAGGAATTTCGGGAAAATCAGATATTGAAGGAGCTCCAATTTCAAATCTCAAATTATCCAGTTTTTTAAGGAAAAACTTCTTGTAACCCTTCCCAATAATATCAGTGTGTTCAATTTTGTATCGGTAGGCCAAAGAAAGATAATCAATGATTTCCCTGATCATTGCTTCTTTTTGATGAGTGACCGTTATTTTCGAGAAGATTATTCCAAAATTCATGGGGAAGTTTTTCTGCACTTCTGCAACACGTTTCTTCGGATTTTCAATAGTTCCGGAGGTGCTATTATAAAAACTTCTTAATTGTTTTAAAGCGTACAAGTGTTGATCGTCAAGTTCATACGTTAAACTGCCGCTTAGAATTTCAATTGATTTCTTTTCTATCTCTTCCCAAAGGATACCAACCTGGTTTATTACAACATAGTTTTCCGGCAAAACCGTCTGGTTGATCCATTCACTGTTTACAGATTGATAAAAATCAGAAATGGGTGCATTGGTCTGTGCAAGCATTATTGTATTTGGCAATAGCAGGTGAACTGCAAACAAAAATATTATGGATATTGTTTTTCTATTTCTCATTTGTTCCCCTTTGGTTATTTTAATCTATAGACAGAAAAAATATTGAACACAGCCATTTAATTTTTACCACTTTTCATTTTGTGTTTTTTAAGCAGCTCTTTCAAACTTTCTATTCCATAATGTTCTCGTTCTTCATCTGTTGTAAGTGGGTCTATTGGAGCCCATAATTCCTGGTTGTCTTCAAATACTCTCTGGGTTCCGTATTTTTGAAATCCTTTTGTGTAAAGCAGATACCTGTCATAAAACGCAGCTGTAAAATAACGAGCTTCTTCATTTCCATTTTCAAATGAGCTTTTTGCCAATTGATAAGCCAAATAATAATTTTCTGCACTGACGCTTTTTACGCTGCCGTCACAAAATACGAGTCCTGTGTGATTTAAAATATATGCTGCGTGAAATTTGTCATTATCAGTCACAATCTTGTCCTCTGCCAATAACTGCAGAACCTTTTTTCTTCTTACCCTATCGCTTATTTCCAATGGATCGTTAGAGTCGGATTGCCTTAGCGCAATGTCATCATTATACATTTTTGTTAATTCTCGACAATCCGTTAGCTGTTCGCTTTTTTTCTCGCTGCATGAACTGAGAAAAAGTGACAGTATAGCAGCCAATAATATCCATCTTCTCATATCTTTCTCCCTGCATTCATTGTTTTTCGCACCGGTTTGGTGCTTTTAATTATGTATTGCCATGACGGCGCAAAACGCAGCTGTTTTCGATGATTTTTTAGTCTGCTTATGAACGATTATTTTTTTACCGGCTCTCTGTCAGCCTTGTTGAAAACATTGACGGACGAGGTAAATGGCGCATTGACCTTTTCGCTAAACGCAATTGCGTATATTTGGAATATGATTATTAAAATCCTGCTGCGATTTAACGGGAAACAACGATGTTAAAGTGAATCAATGAAAAATGTTACTCAAAAACTGATTGATTAAAATTACAGCGAAGAGGCTGAAAAATCCTATATCTGTACTCGCTGATTATGTGAAGTCGCAATCAGCGTCTCACCTCATATAAACATTATTCATTAAATCCGCAGTCCGTTCGACAGTGCTTAACCGCCGCCCCTCTCGGACACAAAATTCAAACATTATTCCGTTACCAATGCTTTATCATCTCACCGTATTATAAATGTTCTGGAAATGCATTTTATCCTGCTGTTAAGGCGTGTCCGCCATTTCCGGAGAAGACTTCATCGTTTAATAAATACGGGAAAAACCATGCTGAAATTCATGCTGATGATACTGGACGGATTCGGACTGCGGTCGGAATCGGAAAACAATGCTGTCCTTCTTGCAGACACCCCCAACATCGACCGTCTCATGGCCGGCTGTCCCATGGTGCCCCTGGAAGCTTCGGGTCCGGCGGTGGGTCTGCCCGACGGCGTCATGGGCAACTCCGAGGTGGGGCATATGAATATCGGCGCGGGCCGGATTGTCCGGCAGGATCTGGTGCGCATCAACGACGATGCCGCTTCCGGCCGCCTGGCGGAAAATACCGAATTGATAAACCTTTTTCAGTCCGTAAAGCAGAACCACCGCACCCTGCATCTCATGGGGCTGTTCAGTGACGGCGGCGTTCACAGCCATCTGGATCACCTGGAAACCATCATACGGGCTGCCGCAAACTTCGGACTCAGTGACATCGCGGTGCATGCCGTCACGGACGGTCGGGACACTCCGCCCCGCAGCGGCATCAGATACATTGCCGGTTTCCAGCAGAAAATGAACGAAATCGGCGTCGGACGCATTGCCACTGTCTGCGGAAGATACTACATGATGGACCGTGACCAGCGCTGGGACCGGGTGGAAAAAGGGTACCGCCTGCTCACCGAATCGGACGGGGAAAAATATGACGAACCCGCTGCTGCCGTGCAGGCCAGCTACGACAATGATGTGACAGACGAATTCATCCTGCCCAAAGTAATCGGTACGCCCCAGCCGCTGCAGGACGGCGACGGACTTCTCCTGTTCAACTACCGCGCCGACCGCATGCGCGAAATTACGAGGGCATTGACGGAAGACGGATTCAGCGCTTTCAGCGTCCGGCCTCTGAATCTGCATCTGACCACGATGACCCGCTATCAGGAAAATTTCACCGTTCCGGTCCTGTTTCCGCCGGAACAGCTGACCAATATTTTCGGAGAAATCCTGGCGCAGCACCATCTGCGTCAACTGAGAATAGCCGAAACCGAGAAGTATGCCCACGTGACCTATTTTTTCAACGGCGGCAGCGAACAGACTTTTGACGGGGAAGACCGGATTCTGGTACCGTCGCCCAAAGTCGCCACCTACGACCTGCAGCCGGAAATGAGTGCGCCTGAGGTGACGGACGGTGTCATGGAGGCCATCCGCAGCGACAAGTATGAAGGCATCATCCTGAATTTCGCCAACCCGGACATGGTGGGCCACACCGGGATTCTGGCTGCCGCAATACGGGCCGCCGAAACGGTGGACCGCTCCGTGGGCCGCATCACCGAACTGCTGGCGGAAAAGGACGCCGCCCTGTTTCTTACCGCCGATCACGGCAATCTGGAAATGATGGTCGATCCCGAAACCGGTCAGCCCCATACGGCACACACCACCAATCCGGTGCCCTTCCTGTTAAAGACCGCCCGATCCGGTCTGTCGTTGGATGGAACCGGTAAACTGGCCGATATCGCCCCCACCATACTTGATTTTCTGGAAGTGGCGCAGCCGAAGGAAATGACCGGGCGGAGTCTGCTCACACGCCGGGGCTGATCCCGAAGCGCAGCCGTACATCCGCATTTGCCCTTGTCGAAAGAAACCCGCAGGGGCTAATTTTTGGTCAGGTACCGGACATCAATTGTCTGTTCCGCAATATCTTACTGCTGCAGAAACCGCAGCATTCCGGATAACGCCTTCGCGGGCGTCGATGAGACTTCCTGAATGATCACACGAATTGGTATAACAACCGCACTCCTGTTTCTGACCTGCCTGACGGGGCAGAATTTCATCTATGAGCCGGATGACTGGGAAATCATCCATCCGCCCGGTGCCGTCAATGCGGTAACGGCGGACTACTACAATGTGTATTTCGGCACCGATGAGGGCATATATACCTGGAATATCACGGATCAGGAACTGTTTTACGACTACGGGCTGTCCCGGGATTTGGCCGGACTGAAGATATATCATCTCTATTACGACACCCATACCAGCAATTTCTGGTGTTCTCATGAAGACGGCCTGAGTTTCAAATCGGACATGGCCTCCCATTGGCGGCGGGCGGTTTTTGATCCTCCGCACTGGGAAGTGGATGACATCGGCAGCACGTCTGACTACATCTGCATCCGCAACGGAGGGGAATACCGTTTTGTGAATCCATTCAGCGGGTATCTGGAAGATCCGGAGTATCCGCCGGACGATTCGGATATTGAGTGGGGCAATTCGCGTTTCGGCCGCGCCGGCGTCGATGTGACCCTGTTCGGATATCAGCTGGATCCGGCATATCAGTCTGTTAAGCGGCTGAATGACGAATTTTTCTACGCTGTGCCGACCGTGGCACTGGAGGATTTTGACGGGAACACCTTTATCGGAACCGCATCCGGTACCATCTACATCAGCCGCTTCCGTTCCCGGCTGGTGGAACCGCTGCAGGTGGGGCTGGGCCTGCCTGAAATCACCGAGGTGTATGAGGATGAAACCGGCAGCTGGTGGTTTGGTGACAGCGAATATAAGCGGAAAGGTTTTTCTCAGTACTCCCGGGATCTCTTTCTGTCGCGCTGGCTGCCTGATCAGGGACGATGGATAAACTATTATTCTGATGAAAGCAGCGTGATTCGAAATACGAATATCAACTGCATGGTTCGGGATGGATATTTCCTGTTCTGCGGGACCATGGAAGGGATACTGGCATTGAATGTTGACGGCCGCGACTGGGAATCCGTCACTCGCGGATTGAAGGATGACGCGGTCTGGGATCTGGCCGTTATCGGCGATGTGCTGCTGGCAGCCACTGCCCGGGGCATCAGTGAAATCGCCCTGGAATCACTGTTGGTACTGCCGCCCACCAAGCAGTATGAACGATTCAACCGCATTGAGGTCTATGATTTTGAAAAGGATGCCCGGTACCTGTATGTCGCCGCGGCAAACGGGCTGCACCGGATGGAATTGGACACGGGATTCTGGCAGCGCCTGGATGATCGTTTCTACCGGGAAGTACATGTCACGGACAGCGGAATTTTTGCTTCGGACGGGATGATCTGGAAAATTATCCCCGGGGAAGATCCGGAGATGGTCCATGCCGGTGATGTCTTTAATTTTCATCCGAACAGGAACTATCTCTGGATCAATGAGAGAAATTCAGCCGTCCTTATCGACCGGAATTCCGCAGGGGAATGGACATTCACAAAGGAGGACGGAATCCCGGGATCACTTATTTACCAGCTGGGTTCAGACGGAGAATTTGTCTGGTTTGCCACCAATAACGGAATCGCATATTTCAACTGGAGTCGGTATTTTAAACTTGAAAAATAGCCTGATAATGTTTGCAGTCATCGCTCTTTTCTGGTCCTGTTCGGGGTCACGACAGAGTATAAATCCCGCACACCGAAGCGGCCGCTCTGAAATGATGGTTCAGGTACTGTACCCGGAGGGTGATCTGATCCGCGTGAATGTACATGCCCGGGTGCCCAATCAGCGGTTTATCTTTCTGAAGGAAAAAGACCATTTTGCCTGTAGGGTCGAGTATATCCTCAATATCATCAACCAGGAGTCCGGAAAGCAGGTATTCCATAAATCATGGAAAGACAGATACACCGAATCATACTATGAAGACACTCGGGATCCGCATCGGTATATCTGGACGGACTGGAGTCTGAGTCTTTCTCCCGGTGACTATGTCTTCTCGCTGATGGTTGTTGATCTCGACAGCCGCCGTGAATGGAATATGAAGGAGAAGGTGCAGATAGTGCCGCCCGACGGATGGAGCCGTCCGTTTCTGGTTACTCCCGGAAAAGAGGGTTTCCAGCTGGCGGGAACGCTCCTGCAGGGGAAAGTGGATACGGCATGGTTCCGCTTCTATGCCCAGGAAGAACTGCCGGCGTCCGGCATGAAGTATGAACTCAAATACCGGAAAACCGTTCTGGATTCCGGAATCGTAACTCCCCAGACGGCAGGTTCTGAAAATCAGTTTCAGTTCGCTGTCCCGGTTCAGACCGAATGGGCGGGTGAACTGGAACTGAAAGTCTCAATGAATGACCGAAGTGAGACTGTCCGGTTTACGGTTATTCAAACCTCCGCTGACCAGTATCTTCAGGATCTGGAGGAGGTGGTGAAACTGATGTCGCTGATTCTTGAAAATGATGAGTATCAGGAACTGAAGAAAATGAAACCGGACCGGCAGCGTCAGTTTATTATCCGTTACTGGACGGAGCATGATCCCACGCCGGGCACGGCTGAAAACGAACTGATGGTGGAATTTTTTGAAAGAGTGGATTATGCCAATATCCACTTCGGCGCACTGAATGTCGGCTGGCGCTCGGACCGCGGACGAATCTACATCAAGTACGGTGCACCCTCCTCCATTGAAACATCATCGCAGGATGTGTACGGAAGAACCTATCAAATCTGGTACTATCCCTCCAATAAACAATTTGTTTTTATGGATGATGGTTTTGGAGATTATCGACTTCTCCGAGAGGTAAATTAGTTTGTCAAATCATCATACGTTATCACTTTCCGATCATTTTTCCTATTCGCAGATCAGCACATTCAAAATGTGCCGTGAGCAGTACAAGCTTATCTATATCGACGGCATTCGCAAAGACGATGAAAGCATTGAAGCATTCATGGGAAAATGCGTCCATGCCACCCTGGAATGGCTGTATCAGCCAAAAAATCTGGAGAAACCCTACATCACATTTGACCGCGTGTGCCAGAAGTATGATGATATCTGGCTGGAATTGTGGCACGACACAATATACATCTCGGATCCCCGCAGTTCAACGGATGGATATTATTCCATCGGCAAGCGCTGTCTGGCGAATTACTACAGCAAATATGGTCCGACCTTTGAAGAAGGGGTGACGGGCGTGGAGCTGGAGCTTGATTTTGAACTGGAGGGGGGCTACCTGTTTCGCGGCGTCATCGACCGGCTGGACAATCCCAACCCCGGCAAGTGGGTGATTCACGATTACAAGACCGGAAAGCATATAAAATCCGAACGGTCCGCTCGAAATGACATTCAGCTGGCGCTGTATCAGATTGCAGTGGAGTCCAATTTTGAGAATGTATCCGAAGTGGAGTTGAAATGGCACTACCTCAGAAACGGGCATGAAGTCACCATTTCCCACACCGAAGAGGAAATCCAGCAGTTCAAACAAAAACTGATTCGGGAAGTGGATAAAATCATCAGACTTTCACAGGACCCCGCCAACTTTTATCCCCGTGAATCGGTGCTGTGCAACTGGTGCTACCGCTGGGCGGAATGCTCAGCCAAATCAACACCCAATCCTGCCCCCAGAGCAACCTGACGATCCCTGCTTTATGATCGGCATTGGTTAAAATATCCTTCTGCCGCATGCGCAGGACCCAGGCAGCAAAAACAGTATCCGTCAACCCATCAAACCCGGATAGGATATGTCTGATTTAAAAATCTGTACGCCGATAACAGACAACGATTTTGCGAATTATTATACCCTGCGCTGGCTTGTGCTTCGTAAACCCTGGAATCAGCCGCCCGGCAGTGAAAAAGATGAGCTGGAAAGCGAAGCGCTGCACCGGATGGTATGTGACCGGGAAGGCATTGTTCGGGGAACCGGCCGGCTGCATCTGAACAGTCCCGCTGAAGCACAGATCCGGTATATGGCTGTTCATCCGGAGTTTCACCGGCAGGGAATCGGACGAATGATTCTGATGGCCCTTGAAGCTGCCGCCCGGGGAGAGCACGCGAAGCGGATCGTTCTCAATGCCCGGGACAATGCCCTTGCCTTCTATAAAGCGCTTGGATATGTTCAGAAGGGGAAATCGTATGTGCTGTATGACAGCATCCAGCATTTCTTGATGGAGAAAATACTGCTATAGATCTATCAGAGCCTGATCATATTCCGCGGCCGTTCGGACCCAGCTGAAGCGGGCCAGTTTCGACCGGATATCCGGCGGCGGAGTTCCGTCAAAATTTCCGAGCATTGACTTTAAACGGATTTCCAGTTCATCTGCATCCCCGTAAAACTGTGCATTTCGAGGGAATTCGGAATACAGCTCCGGGTAGGACAGCCGTGTCGGCAGCAGCGCAAGGGTCCGACAGTAAATTGCTTCCAGAACGCTGAGTCCGAAAAAATCATGTGTGGAAACCACCGGCAGCAGATCAGCCTGCCAAAGCATCCTGCAGTAGTCCGCCCGATCCCTGACAAATCCCCGATGGATGATTTCCCGGTCCAGCTGACGGATCAGGCTGTCAGTTTCAGAATCCGTCCGACCGGGCTGTGCCCCCAGCAGCACGGTTCTGAACTGGAACCCATCCGATTTCAGACGAACCAGCAGCTGAAGAAATTCCAGCGGGTTTTTATCGTATTCCCAACGGTGATTCCAACAGATGACCGGAAGTCTGCACAGTCGGTCCCGGGTCTGGAACCGATCGAAAGAATTCGAATCAAACCCAAGATATCTGACGGTGCTTTTTTTTGATATTTTACTCGGGGATTCCGGCAGCCGGTGATCCGGCATCTGCTTCAAAAAAGCATTCAGGCCCTTGTGAAATTCCCGAAGGTGATAATTCGAATTGAACCAGACTGCGTCCGCAGCCAAAGCCGACACGGTATTGATATACCCGTAATGATGATCCCGATGATGGAGCTGATCGGTATCCAGCCTGGATTTCGGATAGGTAAACTGGTTTTCATGAAAATAGAGGACGGTCCTGACTGCCGGCAGGCTCCGCCGGACCAGTCCCAGGAATTCAGCAAGGTTTACCATATCCGTAGCGATGACAGCGTCTGCCTGAAAACCGGATTCCAGAACCATTTCTGCCAGAGTCACGGCACCGCCGTGCATTCGCCATTTCCAGTGTCTGCCCGGAAGCTTCAGAATTCTGACATCATGCCGGCTGTGTTTTCTGTACCCCTGTGCCCAGTGGGCATGAGACGCCGTCCAGTAGCTGTCCGCAATAAGTATTTTCATTGATTTTCGTATTCGCTGCAGCGGAAAGTTACAGCAGTCCGGACCGTTCCATGCCACAACAATGGTCACACCCCGCACGGGTGACAGAGCGGCTGGCAGACGACCGGGATCTGCCTGATGACCGGGAAGGCAGCACATGCATTCTTGGCTGCCGAATACTCCGGACAGACCGGTCTGAAGCGACCATTCAGACGGATTCCGAATTCAGACAGTAGCGCTGTTTCCAGCAGGAAATGATACAAAACCCGCCGACACAAACCGAACGCTGAAGGGATCGGAAATTGCGTATTAAAACCTGCTGAAGGGGTAAAAATATGAAACACCGGGGGCCGTAATCAGCGGTTCTGAATACGGCATGAACCCTGTTAAAAAAAAATTATATAACCGTCAAGCATAAACTTCACCTAAAGCATTGATATTTACAGGAATTGGCAGAATAAGTTTTACATATTGATACAAAGAATATTTGGATATGAAAAGGGGGGCGGGTATAGTTTCCGCTGGGTTATTTTATATGGATTTGATAATTAAGAAATCATAATGGAGTCTTAAGTGAAAACAACGCGTCTGTATACCGCACTTACATTTATTTTCTTAACCTTCCTCTCTGCCGGGACGCTGGGCAGATTTGAGCTGATGGAACCATCAGATTCTGAAACACGATTGAACTTTCGGCTGGATCAGTTTTCAATGACTGAAACGGGTCGATTCCAGAAGTTTGAAATCGAGACCGCGGGGAAAACAACGGAAGCCGGGATGCCGGAACTGCCGGTTTTCTCCACAATGTTCCAGATGGAGCCCGGAATCACCTATGAGGTTACATACCAGGTTCGGCAATCCAGCGTGATGACAGATATCGATCTTCTGCCTTCCAGCGGGATTGAAGAACCGGAACCCGGTCAGGAAACTGCCGATCCGGATGACAGCGCTTACGGCACTATCGCAGTGTATCCCCAGAGTAATATTTCAATATCAGAACCGCACATCATGCGGGGACTGGAGCTGGCGGTAGTGACCCTGATTCCCTTCAGCTATTCACCTCAGACCCGGCAGTTGGAGATTTATGAAGAGGTTGAAATTCAGGTGTTTGAAAGCGGCACCCGTCCGATTGGGAATATCGTGAACATGCCCCGGTCCCGCACCTTTGAACCGCTGTATGAATCCCTAATTGTGAATTATGAGCCGACCGACCGGGATGAAGATTTTCAGCAGCCGGCAATACTGTATGTCTGCGGCGGCGGCAGCAACGGTGCCATCAATCATCCATCCTTCAACGATCTGGTGGAATGGCGTCATCAGAGAGGCTGGGTGGTATATACGGCACACACCGGTCAGACCGGATCCAGCAGCAGCAACATCAAAAATTATATCGAAGATGCCTATGAAACCCTGAACCCACCACCGGAAATCGTGGGCCTGGTCGGAGACGTGGGCGGATCATTTGATATCCCCACCTGGTATGAAAACTGGTCCTGGTACAGCGGGGAAGGGGATCACCCCTATTCACAGCTGGACGGCACCGATATTTTCCCGGAAGTATTGATCGGACGTATCTCCGTCAACAGCAGCACGGATATTGCCAATGTGATCAACAAGACAATTGCATACGAGCAGGCATATTATGTTGAAAACAACTGGCTGGAAAAAGCCGCGCTGGTGGGTGACCCGACTCATTCCGGCCTGTCCACAATTATTACAAACCAGTATATCGAAAACATGATGTCGAATTACGGATTTGAGGACATTCGAACCAACTACGGTGACGGGAACTACTCTTCCTGGATGCAGAGCCAGCTGAATGAAGGAATTGCCTATTTCAACTACCGGGGCTACATCGGTACCAGCGGATTTGGCACGTCCAACATCAACAATGCCAATAACGGTTATATGACGCCCTTTGTCACATTTCTGACATGTTCAACCGGCGGATTTTCCGGAACAGCCATTACGGAAAGCTTCCTGCGCGCAGGCACGGTTGCCTCGCCAAAGGGGGGTGTGGCTGCCATTGGAACCGCCACTTCAGGAACCCATACCCTGTATAACAATATTGTCCAGATGGGTATTTACGAAGGCATATTCTCACGCGGGCTGGAGACCGCAGGCGGTGCCCTTGCATCCGGCAAACTGGCCCTTTACAATGCCTATCCAAACAATCCGGATGATAAGGTCAGCATCTTTACCCACTGGAACAATCTTATGGGTGATCCGGGACTGCATCTTTGGACCGATACACCGCTGCAGCTGATTGTTGAACATGCCGAAACCGTGGGTGCCGGCACCAACATCATTGATGTCCTCGTTACCGATACCGACGGCATTCCCGTTGAGGATGCCTGGGTGACACTGCTCGCGGATGATGATGCGATTTTTACCACCGTTCTGACCAATTCGGAAGGTTTGGCAACATTGCCCCTGAATACCGAATATACCGGTGACGTTCTCGTGACTGTCACAAAGAAAAATGTTGCTCCCAGTCAAACCAGCTTTGATATCTCCAGTGATGGTCCGGCAGTTAACATCGTCGAAACAGACATCACGGTAGATGATTCCGCAGGGAACAATGACGGGATACTGAACCCCGGTGAAACCGTCACACTCACCATCGCTTTCGCCAATTACGGCAATGAACCTGCCGAAAATGTTGTTGCCACGATTTCCTCTGATAACGAACTGGTTGAATTTCAGAACACCTCTTCAACGTTTGAATTTTTTGATTTAGGCCAGCTTTACTACGGAAACTATGAGTTCACTCTGGCTGCGGAAGCCGTTCAGAATGAGGCTCTGGGACTTCGAATTGATATGATGGATGCGGGCGGCGTCAGCGGCGTGGCGTCTGTACCCATGCACGTCAATGGTGCAAAACTGGAAATTGACGGATACTCTGTTGTAGGTCAGGATTATCTGCTGGCAGGCGTATCCAATCAGGTCCGGGTAGAACTCTACAACGAGGGCATGGTCTCATCAGAAAACGTTCAGGGATATGTCATCAGCCATACCCAGCTGCTGGATGTGGAAACCGCAGATTTGAGCTGGAACAGCATCGAAAGTCTGGGAAGTGCAGAAAGCAGTCAGACATTTTCCGTTTATGCCAGCAACGATATTATCCGTGGCTCAATCCTGAGTCTGGAAATAGAGTTGTGGAATGATGCCGGTTACGACCGATCGGTAATCCTGAACCTCCAGGTGGGCGAGGTCACGGTTATGGATCCTCTCGGACCCGATGCATTTGGACATTATATCTATGATTCCGAAGATCTGAATTACAGTCTGGCAGTTCCCTATGACTGGATTGAAATTGATCCTTCACTGGGCGGAGACGGGACATCGCTGAACCTGAACGATCAGGGGTACGGCAACCCGGTTTCACAGCTGTCCGCCCATTTGGATATCCCCTTCACCTTTACCTTTTACGGTGTGGATTATACAGAAATCAGCGTAAGCAGCAACGGCTGGATTTCTTTCGGGGATGTAGAGAGCGAATCGTTCCGGAATTATCCGTTGCCCGGACCCGGCGGACCGTCCCCAATGGTGGCCGTGTTCTGGGATGATTTGAAAACATCGGGCGGCGGACAGGCATACAGTTATATTGACGAAGATGCCGGCATCGTCATTATAGAATGGTCCGACATGCACACCTATGACAACAACAGTCCCGAAACCTTTCAGATTATACTCATCGACGCCATATCTCCCACCGGTGATGATGAAATGATCCTGCAGTACAAAGACTTCAATAATACTACCACCGGCAATCTGGAGAGCGGCGGTGTGATTCACGGCTCTCACTGCACGGTTGGTATTGAAAACCATTTGGGAACGGACGGTCTCCTGTACACCTATGACGATGAATATCCGGAAGCAGCCCTGGAAATCACAGATGAGACCGCACTCTTTATCACTACCCGGCAGCCGCTGGCACTGCTGAAGGGCGATGTAAATCAGGATGGCGGCGTGGATATTCTGGATATTGTGCTGGTGGTCAATGATATCGTAAATATTACTCCCCTGGGACCGCTGGAACTGTATATCGCGGATATGGATGAAAACGGTATTGTCAATATTCTGGATGTGATCCAGATGATCAACAATATTGTACAGTAACAAAAACCGGGACGGACTTAATCGGGATCTGATCAGTGGAAATTCTGATACTGTTCATACTGATAATTACTCTTTTGCTGCTGGGATGGCGGGAAAACCACCGCCATCTCATTTCCCTGCAGCGGATCCCCATGCGCATACACATCAATGGAGCAAGGGGTAAATCCAGTGTTACTCGTCTGATCGCCGCCGGATTGCGAAACGGCGGACTGCGGACTCTGGCCAAGACCACCGGTTCAGCACCCAGAGTCATTACCATGGAGGGGAAGGATCAG
Organism: uncultured bacterium; assembly: GCA_964527215.1. Taxonomy (GTDB): domain Bacteria; phylum Fidelibacterota; class Marinisomatia; order SCGC-AAA003-L08; family JACNLC01; genus CAZGNZ01. Next base: position 240,925 of record CAZGNZ010000001.1, read on the forward strand.
GTGATCCATCGTCTTCGCAGTGCATCCATTGGCGAGCAGGTTCGTCTGCTGAGGGGATTTGCCCGTCAGAAGCCGGATGTTGTGGTGATGGAATGCATGGCCGTACAGCCCCAGTACCAGTGGGTGGCTGAGCAGAAAATGGTGCAGTCCACCATTGGTGTGATCACCAATGTCCGTCCGGATCATCTGGAGGAAATGGGGCCCCGGCTTTCGGATATTGCCTATTCGCTTTCCAATACCATTCCCTTCAACGGCCTCATGGTTACGGCTGAGCACAAGAAGCTGAAAGAACTGCGGGAAATCGCAGGCAAACGACATACTCGGCTGTTTGAGGTTCATTCTGAAGATATTTCCCTGGATTACATGAACCGGTTTCCATATCTGGAGCATGATGAAAATGTGGCCCTCGCAGTCAAAGTATGCGAACTGGCCGGTATTTCCCGGAAAACTGCTTTGGACGGAATGATTCATGCCAAACCGGATCCGGGTGCACTGGTACTGTGGAAACTGAAATTCAATGGTAATACCTGTCGGTTTGTCAATGCATTTGCCGCCAATGATCCACTGTCCACGTTGAAAATCTGGCAGCTGGTGGAACATCGTCTTGTCGATGAAAAAACATGTGTTTTCCTGAACACAAGACCGGACCGGCGTTCACGAACGCGGCAGATGATGAGTCTTGTAAAAGACTATATTAAACCCAGTATTCTTATTATTCGCGGTGACAATCTCTCCGTTTCGCTTTTGGATGAATTAAGAAAAGCCCGAATTGCCGTACACACGTATCCCCTGAGTGTAAAACCTGAAGAAGCCGTCTCCAAACTGGCCAAACTGGATAAGCATTTTATATTTGGTATTGGCAATATGGTCGGGTGGGGAGACAGTTTTGTAACAACGCTGAAGAAGTATCGTATCAATGATTGAAAATGTTGAAATTGCTGTCGGACTTGGAATTGTTCTGAGTCTGTTTCTGACCGAAACACTGGGTGTCACCGCCGGCGGAGTAATCGTTCCGGGGTACATCGCTCTGTACCTGCACCATCCCTGGCAGGTGATAAGTACGTTTGCCGTCGCACTGACGGTGTATTTTATCATCCAGGGACTGTCCCGTGTCATGCTGATTTACGGGAAACGCCGACTGGTTCTCAGCCTGCTCCTGGGATTTTTCCTGGGGGTTCTTACCAAAAAATATCTTCTGTTCCCGGAAGAAGGGGTAAACCTGGCCGTGATCGGTAATATTATTCCGGGTCTGATTGCCAGCTGGATGGACAGGCAGGGAGTCACGCGTACTGCAAGTGTGATCCTGATCGTGGCCGTGGTCGTTCAGCTGTTTCTTATGGTGACCGGACTGGAGGTGCCCAATGTTTAGACCTGCAATTCAGCAGACACGGGTTCTGGTTGGAATCGCAGTGTTTAATCTTTTGGTTTTTTTGATCGCATCAAAATCCACCGTTGTGGCAGAAGCCCGAGGATACACCGAGAAAATTGAATCCGCGCGTCTGATGCAGTCTGCAATGCAGACGCTGAAGGAATCCCGAACCGGAGCTGATGCCGTGTTCGTGGATGTTGAAAATGATCCCAACGAAACCGCTTTGGTCGGGCCCCAGTACAGCCTGATTACCACAGATGAGGGGAATCTGGATCACAAGCTCACCACCCTGAATCCCAATTTTGCGGCACTGTTTGTCGATCTGCTTCTGGAAGCAGGCTGTCAGCCGGGAGATCCGGTGGCAGTGGCCGTGACCGGATCCATGCCGGGCGCAAATCTGGCATTGTATTCCGCGATGAGCGTTCTGGACCTTGAACCGTTTATCATAACATCCGTCGGCGCATCACAATGGGGAGCCACTGATCCGTGGTTCACATGGCTGGATATGGAAACCATCCTGAAGAACGCCGGGGTATTTGAATTCAAGAGTTCTGCGGCATCCATCGGCGGAAAGGGAGATACCGGTAAAGGAGTCAGTCTGCGGGGCCGGGAACTGCTTTGGGAATCCATTTACCGGAACAATATCGCTCTGATCCAGGAAGCCAACCTGCTGCAGAGTATGGATGTCCGTCAGTCAACTTACGAGGGCAATCTGCCGCTGGATCAATACAAAGCCTATATCAATATTGGCGGGGGTGCTGCAAGCGTCGGTCCCAGTATTAATGCAAGGCTGATTCCAACCGGTGTGGTTCCCGCAGAAGAACTTCGCGGCTTAGGCGGACGCAGTGTGCTTTCTGAATTTGCACAGGCCGGGGTATCTGTGGTGCATCTGCTGGATGTTCCAGAAATTTCCGCGGATAACGACCTTCCGTCCGCACCCGTTCCACTGCCGGAAATCGGCAGCGGAAAACTGTATTCCGAATTGAAATATAATATCTGGATCGCTTTTACTGCACTGCTGCTGACTGTCGGTGTGACCATTTATATCGGTGTGCTGAGTCATCGTCAGATCAAGCACAGAATGGAGACCTATGAACCCGAATCAATCCTGTAAGTTTTGGCTGATCTTTTCCGTTTTCCTCTGCAGTACGGCCCTGTCCGGGGTCATTTCACCGCTGGAGTCGGAGAAGCGGGAAATTCTGACCATCAATGAAAAACGGCGGACCTACTATCAACTCCACAATGAACCTCTGAACTACCAGATCAAGGGTCCCCGTGAACTCACGCTGTACGCTCGAAAAGCGGTTCCAAAACACAACAAAAAACTGCATGGTTTCGGGTACCAGATTGGGCTGGATGACGGAGAGCCGGTGCTGGTTTCACACGAGAAAGCGCTCTACAGTGCCGTCAAATCCGGAGCTCATCCCGGACACAGTTATACTTCCAGCGGAAAATACATCATCAAGATTCCCGCCGGACATCACACCCTCACGCTGGCACCGCTGAAACCCCGAAGCGGACCGGTGCTGATTCGAATCATTGCTTCAGATCCGCCGGACAAGGAAAACGGCATATTCCTGGCGCCCAGTCATGGAGAAGATCCGGTACATCTCAGAATCGCCGGTAAAAAAATCCGGTATTTTGAACTGCTTGGAAACCAGCCGCTGAATTTCGATCTGGACGGTCCGGGAGTAATGGAAGTCCGGAGCAGGCTGGCCTTCCTCGACTGGATGGGACCGGAAGAACCCTACCGCATTCGGGTGAAACTCGACGGTGTTCCGGAAGGGACCTTTTTCTTTACGGCAGACAAATCCGATGCCACGGATGTCATGGAAGACAAAACCATCGTCCCCGGTAAATGGCGTTCCTGCGACATCAGGATTCCACAGGGGGCTCACAACGTGACTCTCGAACTGCTCAACCGGGATAAAAAGGTGTACGTTCGCTGCAAAGAATACAAGCCTGCTGCAGAATCGAACCAGCGTTTGAATCCGAAGCGATGAACCGGTTTTTTATCAAATTCACCCTCGGTTTTTTAACAGCCATGCTGCCGGCCGCCATCCTGGCTTCCGGATTCTCGGTACCGGTGGTGCTGACACCTGCAGTATCGGTGGGATACGACTCCAATTTTCTGAAACTGTCTGATGAGGAAATGGACCGCGCAGATCTGGACCGCAGCTATCTGGGTGATTCAGAAAACTTTGATTCCGCGTTCCTCAAACCGGAATTTCGACTGCAGTATGCGCCGTATCTCCTGGGTGAGAATGAAACCAGACTGGTTTTTTGGACAGCATACTCTCACTACACTCAATCAGACATAAAAGGCTATGCTTCCTGGCTCGTGCGGCTGGAGCAGCATCTTGGCCCCTATTCCTGGCTGAAACTCCAGATTTCCCAACTGCCTGAATTTTATCTGCGAACCTATATCGACCGGGACTACACCAGCAAGCTTCGCCAGGACTGCAGTTTCTCCTATGAATCATGGTACGTCAGTTATTCCCTGCCCCTGATGAAAAAGACATGGGCTCAGGTGAAGCGGCAGGAGTCCAAGGAATATTATAATCCGGTGTTTGCGGAATTCGACACGGAAAAAACCGGAACCGAATTGAAAATCTCCAGCACACTGGTTCGCGACTGGCGGTTTCAGGCCTGGGCGGAGATGGGGTCCGCGGACAATGTTTCATTTCAGTCGGGACTGAACAGTACCCGTCAGGACCGTTCGTATGACTATCTCGAATACGGCGGCAGCATTCGCCGAACGCTGGATTGCTGGATTAAGGATATTGCCCTCAAAGCGGATTTTCATTACCGGGAATACCATACCGATGATCCTGAGGATCCCCTGCATGCCGGCCGGGAGCATCTGGACGGGAAATTTACCCTCACTATGAATCGCCCTCTGACTGGTAACTGGAATGCCCAGCTGAACCTTCGCTACCGCAATAAATTCACGGAATCGGGATACGACTGGGTAGAGGATTTAAAATCATTTGAGCAGTTCCAGATTTGGCTCAAAATCAGTTACCGTTTTCATTCAGACATTCTTTATTAAACTCGATGATTGGAATTTTTGCAGATGAAACACTTTAAGTACCCACTGTATTTCCTGCTGACACTGGCATTTTTTACGCAGGCCTGCATATCACCCTCAGACCCGGAAGGTCTGAAATCTGAACATGTCATCACCATTGACACCATTGGATACTGCAAGGATTTTGACCTGAATGATACCCTGCTGGTGCTGGCTGCCAATGAAAACGGCTATATGGTATTTGAATATGAATTTGATGCCCAGGGACAGTTCCATTATGAGTTTATTTATGACGACAATGATATGGACAATGACGGAAGCGGGGTGGATAAAATTTCTTCCGTGCAAATCTCCGAGCAGTTTCCGCTGCTGTACCTGATGGATCACAGCGACGGTGTGTACTACACCAATATCGGAATGCCCGATGATGATCTTGCAACGGGCAAGCTGGGCGGAGGTCTTTCGGAAAACCGGGATATTGTGCGCAGCATGATCCTGGATGATTCCCGTCCGGACCAGCCCATTCTGTATTCCCTGCGCAAGCCGGGCAGCGCTGAAAATTATACGGAAATCAATGCCCGGTACCTGTCGGCGTTTGGAGAAAACCCGATGTTTGTTTTTGAAAATGATACACCCAGCTGGGGAATCCTGAATGAGGCAGCGGAAAGTATCTGCCTGGCCGACAGTCTGATGTCGGTGACCCTGTCCGAACTGGGTGTGGCGGTGTACAGGCAGCAGGCGGACGGTTCGCTGGTTGAATTTACCGCTTTCGATACACCGGGTATCGCGCAGACCGTGTATTCCGTTGGTCAGAGAATATTTGCGGGTCTGGATGAGGATTTTGGTTGTTACACCGCGTTACTTGATTCGGTAGGCAATATTGACCATACATTTAATATCGCAGAAGGTTATTCGGTTCGCAGCATTCACTATAACGACGGTATTCTGGCGCTGGCCTGCGGGAACGACGGCGTGCTGCTTTTTGAATGGAGCGGGACAGACAGCGATCACACATTTGAAGAACTGGGCTGGCTGGAATCGGCGTATGCCTATCGAGCCCACGTTTATGACAGTCAGAAAATTTTTGTGGCCACCCGCAGTGGTCTGCAGTTATTTAATCTGGAAAACTAAAAAGGAATCATTATGCGGTTCTTAATCATATTTTTGGTGTTTTCATTGGCAGCGGCCCAGTTTGACTGGGCGGAAGACGGTGTACCGGTGCGTCAGGGTGACCATATTGAATGGCAGCGCGGAGGAGATATCGGGGATGCGGATGAAATGATTATCGTCTGGTCCGACACCCGATATGGTGATCGGGATATCTTTGTGCAGAAGATAAACAACCTGGGTGAAAGGCAGTGGAACATTATGGGTGCACCTGTTGTGATTGCAGAAGGACGGCAGGAAGACCCCATCATCATATCCGACGGAAACGGTGGCTGCTACTGTATGTGGGTTGATTATGAAGCCGAACCGGAGGATGGGGACATTTATGGGCAGCATATTAACGCCGACGGCGAGATACAGTGGGATCCCAGAGGGGTTCCGCTGTCTGTTGAACCCGGGAAACAGGTTGCTCCCAATATGAGCAGCGACGGGGCCGGCGGCGCTTTCGCCATCTGGGATGATAAGAATGCCGCCAATGACGGTCATATCTATGCCACTCACATGAGTCCGGCCGGGGTTCTGGCAAGCGGAACCGGGATTCCCATTATCACCAGTGCCGGTGCGCACGGGGCAGTAAGTATCGAATCAAGCGGGTCCGGCTATGCCATGCTGGTCTGGGAACAGTGGGGCAATGGAGACTTCACTGATCTGTATGCCCAGCGTATTGACACCAGCTGTGACACCCAGTGGACCACTCCGGAAGAAGGCGGGATCATGTTCTGCAGCGCTCCCGATTTCCAGTATAAACCCAAAGTGAATGATTTCAACGGTGACGTTTCCGCGGTTGTCTGGGAAGACCGCCGCAACAACCCGGAATCGGGCGATATTTATATCCAGCTGCTGGATTCCGACGGAAACTCGCTGCTGGCAGCGGACGGAGAACCGGTATGCGACAATGAGTTTCATCAGTTCGGTGCCCGTGTGAAGGCCGATGATTCCGGAGCATATATTGTGTGGGAAGATAAGCGTTACGGTGATAATTCCGATATTTATATTCAGCGCTGGACGGTGGCTGACGGAGCGGAGTTTGATGACAATGGGTTTTCGCTGGCATCAATCGGGTTTGGAAAATCTGCTCCGCGTCTGACAACGGACGGCGAAGGCGGAACATGGGTCGTTTGGGAAGATGAGCGGGAAAACAGTTTCCCGCAGGTTGAAATTTATGTGCAGCACGTGGATGAAAGCGGAACCATCGCATTTGATGATAACGGCCTGCTTGTCTGTGACGCGGAAAATCTGCAGTTTAACCCGCTGGTGCGTTCCGACGGCAGCGGCGGAGCATTGGTGTGCTGGGGTGACAAACGGACCGGCAGTATCGGTCTGTACGTACAGCATCTGGATGTGGAAACCGGAATTACGCTTGAGCCCAACGGCATTGAAATTTACTACGGGATCGACGGCCATGCCCATAACGGATCATCCGTCTATCTCGGCAATGACCAGGCATTTCTGTTCTGGCAGGATGAACGGGCCGGCAGTGAAAATCCCCTGATATACGGCGTGATTGTGGATGAGAATTTTGATGATATTGACAATCAGAACGGCCTCAAGATTTCAGAGAATCCCTATCAGGAGAATCCCAAAGCCGTCCGTGTCGGCGACAATGTATTCATGAATTTCAAAAGCAAGGATTCCATGGGCACATTTATTCAGTACTACATTGTGCTGGACAATCAGCTGACGGTCGTGTCCAGCAGCAATCTTGGTGAACCCGTTTACGCCATAAACTGGGCTTTCAATCAGGATTATTCTGTTCAAACGACAGGCAGCGATGATCATGTCTATTTTGCCTATTCCGATCTGCGCAACTGGAGCGATTATGATGTGTATGTTCAGAAAATCAATGATCAGGGTGTGCGTCAGTGGGATTCCGAAGCGCTGCTGCTGGGCGGTACCGACGGAGATGATATCGTCCAGAGCATTGAACCGATGCCTGACGGCGGCTGCGTTGTGGTCTGGCAGGGCGGTCCCTGGGATGATCTGAATATTTATGCCAATGCTTTTGACAGCAGCGGCGAACATTTGGACAGCTGGGGCACTGACGGACTGGAGATCTCTGCCGGGACAGGGAATCAGTCGAACGCTGTCAGCGTCAGTACTGACGACGGCATATTGATTGTCTGGAAGGACACCCGCAACGAAAATGCTGATCTGTTTGGTCAGTTTGTGGATTTTGACGGAAATATTCTGGGTGATGAGGACGGATTTGTCATCGCCGATGCCCTCAATGATCAGCAGAATCCCGCTGTTACCTACAACCCGATGCTGGATGAAGTACTGATCTGCTGGGAAGATTTTGAAAACGGTCTGGATTTTGACCTCAACTGTCGGACATTCAGTGATGAATATCTTATGCTGGACGATGTATCGGCCATCACGGCAATTCCCAATATCAATGAAACCCAGCCGTTTGTGTATACTTCCATGGAAGGTAATTACATGATTGCCTGGGAAGATACCCGAAATACGGGCGGTCTGGTATCGGATATATTCTACCAGGAATATCAGCAGTTCCCCCAGGAACCGGAGTTTGCGGCCGGCGGAATTCCCATCTGTGACTTTGTGTTCAAACAGGAATCCCCCAAGATTGACCTGTATGCCGGATCAACCGGTTCGTACATGATTTACTGGGATGACTCCCGAAGTTCAGGTAAGGAAGATCTCATAAATATTTATGCCCAGTCACGAACACTGGGTGATCCCTTCTGTCATTCCGGTGATGTGAATTTCGACGGCAGTCTGGACATTCTTGATATTGTATCCATCGTGGGCTATATCCTTGGCAATATTGAATTTTCTGACAATCAGGTCTGTGCTGCGGATTACAATGCCGACAGCAATGTGGATATTCTGGATATTGTAGGTGCAGTGGCAGAGATTCTGGAGTAATGTGATGCGTATTCTGTCCATCCTGTTAGCCATCGGATTTCTGTTTGGCGAAAGCCGGCTGATTGACCGTTGGCACACCTACGAGGAGGTTCGGGATCAGCTGCTGGCCTGGGATGAGGAATTCGGCAGCAGTACCAGTTCAGTACCGCCGTGGTACAATGACTCCGGAATCATTTATCATCTGGAAACCATTGGTCATTCTTCATTGGACAGCCTCCCGTTCTGGGGGGTTCGTCTATCCTACAATGCGGATGTGAAAGAGGATGAACCGCGGATTTTAATTCTCGGTCAGTGCCACGCCGAAGAGATATTCGGTGTGGAATCTGCCATGAAGATGATTGAGATGTTCCTGTATCCCATCCAGGAACTGCAGAATTATATTCTGTATATGGCGCCGCTGCTTGAGTCCGCGGAAATTTGGATCGTTCCCACCTACAACCCTGAAGGTCTGCAGGTAGTGCATGGATTTGATGATGACGGTGTGTGGATACAGGATGAGTCCTACCGAAAGAACAAAAGGGATATCAATCTGAACGGGCTTTTCGATTTTGAAATTGGTATCGGGAATGACAGTGACGGGGTGGACCTGAACCGGAATTATGATTTCAACTGGATATTCGGAGATGCAGAATGGGTGGTGGATCCCGGCGGTACCGATTACATTTCAAATTATGATTATTATCGGGGACCGGGACCTGCGTCCGAACCCGAAATTCAGGCCATGATGGCCTTTGCAAAAGAACAGCAGTTCACCACCTCCATTGCCTACCACAGCTCACGATCCGGAAATGTTTCGGAGAAGGTGATCTACAGCTGGGAATGGATTGAAGGCGGTAAGTATTCTCCCGATCACACTGTTATTTTTCCCATTGGCGAAACCATTGCAGGCTTGATACCCAAAGAAAGCGGCAGCGGTACATACACGCCGGTCACCAGCAAATCCCGCAAGGGGAATGCCCACGACTGGTTTTACACCCAGACCGGATGCATTCAATTTTTGATTGAACAGGGGACTTCCAACCTGCAGCCGAATGATCCTGAAATCATAGACGATACGGTGATCCGCAATCTGGCGGGTGCATTCTACATGATGAACAGAACGATCGGATTCGGGCAGTATCAGCTGGGTGCCGAATCTTATCAGGTGACGGGTCTCGTCACAGACCTCGACACCGGGCTTCCGGTCGCAGGGGCGCAGGTACACATCCCTGAACTTTCCGGTCCCATGCTGGAACCGCGCCTGACCAATGAGTTCGGCCGCTACCACCGGCTCCTGACCTACGGAACATATACGATTGATGTATCTGCCCGGGGGTATGAACATAATTCCGTATCCGTAACACCCAGCAGCAGTGCGGTATCCCATCGTGACGTTCAATTGGTTCCTTTGGCGCAGCATATGCTGACAGTCAATATTGATCCGGCGTACGGTGAAGACAGTGCGGCCATGGTGGTTGCCGATGAGTACGGAAGCGATACGCTGACTGTCACCAACAGCATCCAGCTGGAGCTCTGGGAGAATGAATACGACATCTACTTCATTGATGAGGGTCTTTTTCCGAAGATGCACCATGTGGTTCTTACCGAAGATCATACTCTGGATATCGACCTGAAATGGGCCGGCGTGCTGTGGTCGGAAAGTTTCGAAAACCTGAGCGACTGGACGGCAGACGGGCCGTGGCTCACGGACTGGGACATCCTGTCATCACAGGATAATCTGGTTTATGAAGACGGTGCTGATGTCCAATTGACCTATTCAGGCAGCGATCTGACGGACGCAGGCTACCAGCAGTATGCCCTTGTTCTGGACTGGCAGTATGAGCTGGAATGGGATTTTGACACTTTGGGAATTTCCGTATCTGCCGGCGGTGCACAGCAGGATCATACCTGGATGGGGCACAATTGGGAGTTCCATCAGGATTTCAGACCTGTCGAGCTGAGTGATCAGCCGGCGGAAATCAGCATTTGGATCCATCCCGATGAAACCCTTGGCTACCGCGGCGTGGATATCGAACAGATGATGATCGTATTTGAACCCGACGGGGAGTGTGTTTTCGGTGATTATAATCAGGACGGCAGCGTAGATGTGTCCGATGTAGTGACTCTCCTGAATGACATTCTTGAATATATGCCCATCACAGGCAGTCGTTTCTGCGCAGCGGAGGGAACCGGAGACGGCCGCATTGATATCTTGGATCTGGTCTATCTGGTGGCGGTGATACTTGAACTTTAAACGAAAGCAGGATATGAAACGTACACACCTAATTCTTACTCTACTATTGGCGGGACTCTGGGCTTCTGATGCAGTGACGGCACCTCTGACAATGAAGCAGATGTATGGAGAACGGGATGTCCAGTATCAGCGCGGGGAATACCTAATCGTGCTGCCGACCGCTCAGCTGGAATCACTGCTGGGTGATTTTATCGCATTTAAAAACACTCAGGGGTATGATGTAAACGTCGTCAATCTCGCGGAAGAAGGTGTGACTTCAGGGCTGGATATGCGGAGTTTTATGCACGGCTACTGGCTGGAGCATCCCATGCTGGAATATGTGCTCCTTGTTGGGGATGTCACCGGTTCATTCGTGATCCCTTCCACACATATTCAGTCCATTAATGAACCGGAAAATGATGTGACCGATTATGCCTATACCTTTTTCACCGATGATCCGGCGGATGACTCCTACGATGCGCTGACACCTCACTTTCTCATCGGCAGAATTTCCATTCAGACACCCACTGACCTGATTATGGCGCTGAATAAGACCATACAATATTACACTTTGGAAAACGTGGTCAATTCGGGTGTGGAGAATTATCTGAACCGGGCACTGCTGGTGGCCGGGAATTACGCCAATAACGAGGGTTATGAAATTCCGCCGTACCAATGGCCGGTGACACCGGTATGGACATCCCTCTGGCTCATGGAACTGCTTGAGGACTACGGGTATGCCCAGGTGGATACCGCGTTTTTCCATGCCGGGTATCAGGTGCCGTACAACCCGCTGCTGTTTGAGGCCTGGAACAACGGTGTGGGCGTAGTCACCTACCGTGGCTGGGGCAATTCCCATGGCTGGCACTATCCTGAGTTTCATATTGATTATATTGATGATCTGGAAAACGGCTGGAAACAGCCCATCGTTTTCAGCTGTGTCTGCAACACCGGAGATTTCGGCTCGGAAGAATACGGCGGTCCGGCCCACTGCTTTGGTGATGAACTGCTGTTTGCCGGTTCACCCGGCACACCCAAAGGGGCCTCCGCAGTCGTGGGACCGTCTGATCTGGATACCGACACACGATACAACAATGTGATTTTCGGTGCCATGTGGGATGCCTTGCTGGACGGTGAAGCCTATGAGCTTGGTGCAGCCCTTTTTGCCGGAAAACAGGCCCTGATTGATGAATTCCCGCACCTTTGCTGCGATGTCGAAGACGTGGTGGCCTTTTATCATCACGTGTATGGCGTCATTGGGGACCCCAGCCTGCCGGTGTGGCTGATGGAACCGGTGGAGATGACAGTGAATCTGGATGAAAACAGTGATTTGCATCAGAGTTTTATCGCAGCCGTGATTCAGGATAATGACGGACAGGCGCTGAAGGATGTGGTGGGGGCATTGATATATGAGGATGAACTGACTGCCAAGGGCATTTCCAATGATTTGGGTGAGCTGTGGATTGATTTTGCTGATGTTGCACCGGGCGGCACCCTGGATCTTTATCTGAACAAACCGCAGTTTTATCAGAAGCATATCAGACTCAATTTTGTGGAAGACGACGGGACGGTTTTCAATCCCACGCCCTTTGTTGAATTTGATGTGGTACCGCTGCTTCAATCCGGGGAATCCTGGCTTGTGTCCGGTGAAAGCGCACAGATTGCACTGCAGATTGTCAACGGCAGTCCCTTTGATTACGAGGATATTCTGGTGCGGGTCATCTCTGACGGCAGCGTCAACGGGCTGTTTTATGATGAAGTATTTTCGATTGATGCCTATCAGACCATTGAAACGGGAATTCTGGTGGACGGCATCACTGCCATCCTGCCGCGAGGTACCAGAGTGGATTTTGAAATTGAATTTCTGACCTATCCGAATGAACAGCATGCCGGTGATTTTTCCTTCAGCATGATTGTGGGTCCCATTGAGGATACGGACCCTGTCCCTCCGGACGATTACGGCTACTGGGCATACGACAATCTTGATACCGCATATCCTGAAGCGCCGGTGTACAGCTGGGAAGATATCTCGGAAATCGGAACGGACCTTTATCTTACCGACGACAGTCATGCCTCCGATGTGGAAATCGGCTTCCCGTTCACATATTATGGTGAAACGTATGAAACCATGACGGTCTGCTCCAACGGCTGGGCATCCTTTGAACCGTGTATGATTGATTATTTCTGGAATTTCAGCATCCCGATGCCGCTGGGTCCCAGTGCCATGCTGGCTCCCTATTTTGATGATCTGGATGACAACGGGAAAGAGCCGTTTGAAGATTTGAACGGAAACTACCAGTGGGATGACGGAGAGCCGTACATTGATGTGAATGAAGACGGACAGTACAATGCCGGGGAACCATTCCGCGTGTACACCTGGCAGGATACGGAAAACGGGCGCTTTATTATCCAGTGGCATGATCTGGCAAACGGGGAACTGGACCATCTCTGTGATGAGGGATACTGTCCCCGGGAAACCTTTCAGCTGATCCTCTACGATCCGGAAATGTATCCCACCAGGACCGGAGACGGGGAAATTGTTTTTCAGTATTTTGAGATCAATGATGATGATGATGAAAACGGCAACTATTCGACTGTCGGGATCGAATCACCGGATCAGGAAACCGGTGTACAGTATGTTTTCAATCATCTGTATGCCCCCGGAGCGGTTCAGCTTGAACAGGGAGTGGCGGTAAAATATACCACTGACGGTCCGCAGGTTTGTCCGCAGGGCGACGTGAATACCGACGGAAGCTTTGATATTCTGGATATCGTGGCCATGGTGTCCAACATACTCAACGGTGTTCCTGTTTTTGATGAAGTGCAGGCCTGCAGCGCCGATGTGAATGAGGATGGTTCGGTAGATATACTGGACATCGTTCTGGGTGTGGCCATTATTCTCGGTTAAATCTTGACAGAGTGAAATCCCGGTGAAGAAACGTTTCTATGAAGATGGACTGCGTTTCGAGTGCACCGGATGTGGTGATTGCTGCCGCTTCTCAGAAGCGGCAGTTTTTGTTACGGATGAGGAAGTCCGTGCGATCGCCGGATTTTTGGAAATGACTGAAGAGAAATTCCGCAGCCGGTATGTGGATCCGGATAAGACACCTCAGCAACTGAATAATCCAACCGAAGACTGCATATTTTTGAATACGGATACAATGAAATGCCGGATATACGATGTTCGTCCCAGTCAGTGCCGCACCTTCCCGTTCTGGGGAGAGATTATTAAATCAAAATACCGCTGGAAATATATCAAAACCCAGTGCAAAGGGGTGGATCAGGGACGGTTGTACACGTACGAGGAAATTCGGAATATTGCCCGAAACCGGATGGACACAGGGCCCGGTCCCGTCGAACCTTCAGAACCGCCAGAGGAAGAATAGAGATGGCCGTTATCCGGATGGCATGCCGGCAGCACCGATAATTCGGCTCATTCAGCGGATTAAACCGCCGACGCGCAACCGCTGATGGCATGTCTTCTTCTTTTAATCAAACTCACCGATATAAAGCCAAATATCCTGCAGGAAATATTGGTGCTCATCAGGCGCGATTTTTCCAAGAATCACAAACTGGTTTTCCCGGTTGCTCAAAATTTTCACGATTTCATAATTGCTTTTATCGGGTATATCCATTTTTTGGATGATATCACCTGCGGTATCCATTGTCAAAATCTTCGGAACGGGGTAGACTTTCATGTCCGGGACGTAAGTGACGGCCAGGAGCATCTGATTGGAGTCCCAGGCAGCGGCTGAGCCGAAACTGCATTTTCCTAGGAAATCATATCCGCGTTTCCAGATGAATTCACTGCTGCCTGAGCTGGGATGAAACTGCACGACAGCCTGCTTGGAATTCAGACTGCCGGCAGCTGCAAACAATCCGGTTTCAACAGGAGTTATGACCCCGTCCTCCGGATCCAAATCCAGCTGCATATCCCACTCCCGTTCCAGTTTCCAGGTCCACTTCTGCACGGACCATTTCAGTTTGTAATCGGGGGTCAAAATCGCACTGGAAATAAGAAAACCCTGATTGAGACAGTGCTGCAGCCCCTTGGGTTCAAAGCTTTGAACACCGCCCAGATAATCATCAATACAAAGAGAGCCGTCAGGTTCAATCATTGCCAGCCAGATCGGCCACTGGGGGTCGTCCGGTTTGCGGCCGATGGTCATGGTCTTTCCTTCCACGAGGGGTATCCCGCCGCTGAACTCGGTATAGGCCGGTCCCTTATAATCTTTTTTCCAGATGAATTCGCCTTCCGCTGACAGTTTGGCCGCCCAGGCTTCCATGTGGGGGGTGCCCCAGTAATGCTTATTTCCGACGAGGATGATGCTGCCGTCATGCATCTCGGAAATCGAAAGGGGTCGAATGGAGCCTTCTCCCTCCAGAACATGTTTCCAGAGAATATCGCCTTCAGGATTCAGACGGACAATGAATGCGGTGTAAATAATTCGAGCGTGATCCTGACTTGTGCCGGTATATCCGGTAATGACCAGATCACCGTTCAAGGTTTGGAGTATATCAATGGGAACATCCATCTGTCCCAGGTCAAGCAGTTTGTCAACGGGTTCTGAGAAAAGAACCGAGGTAAACAAAAGAAGCAGAGATGCGGTGCGGATGAAACATCGGATAGGGACCATGATACTTCCTGTACTGTTTAATATAATGAAAGGGCTGCGGCAGAAGGCGAGGGTTCAGCAGCAGTAAACGATATCGTGTTGAACAGGCGGAACGGATAAATGTTATGGAAGCCCGGAACCAATACAGATTCAACCATCTATGAATCACTCTGTCAGCGCATGGAATTCGGTTTCAGGATGAAATTGCCGCAGTATTTATAGACCAACTGCATTCATGGATATTATTGAAATGGGAGAGAGGGTGTAGTGGAGGCGGGCGGAATTGAACCGCCGTCCGAATATAAGCCACAGTGAGTATCTACATGCTTAGGATTTTCAGAGGTTCTTACTTGTCGTTCGGGAAAATCCAACCTCCGGACAAGCCAGTCTGTGGGTTCTCGTTTACTGCAGCCAGACGATGCAGCAAACCAGTCTGCTGAATTTGACACCCCTTACCGAAACCGCAGACAAATCCCGGCAGGGATGGCAGCCGTCAGTTAAGCGGCAGCAGAGTAGCCGTAATCGGCATTTGTTTTGGTTTCCCAGATGATTAACGAGGTTACCAGGAGTTCCTCGGCATGCAACTTAAAGCCGCTTTATACCCGTCGAAACCAGTCGCCCCCATTTCAAATAGCAGAACAAATTTACAGACAATTTCAATCTTGCTCCAAAAAATATTAATGGACAGTCGATGGTCAGTTGGTCTCGTACCGGATCAAATATGTTTCGGACTGCTGCGGAGGAATCCATCAATCGATCATAAAAGCAATCGCATATGATGATAAACAATAATATATAGGATTATTTGGTTATGCTTCTGTAATTTTGCATCGAACATTTCAATGAATATTATTTAACCTTATTGTTTCATGCGACTTTTCAGTATAGAAATATTGATGTGTTGATACGGAAAAAGCAAATATATACCTCGTTTCAAGTACCTTTCAGTGAAGTTGTATCCGTTACGGAACCCGCAGGATTATCATTTCGCAGGTCAAAATATAATGGATGAATGCGTACGGATCGTGCGCAGAGATCATTATTCAGGATTATTGCCAATCCGTATCCTGTTGGATCGCATCAGGGTTGACCAGGTTCAAAGCGAAATATTTTTTTTCATGAAATAATCAGGTCAGCAGGCTTTTTAGAATAGATATACTCCGATACACCGCAGTTGAATTCTGAACAGATTTACGGTACCGAATGCAGTTATGTTGAGTGGGATTGTTGATGCGTCATTCGCCTTGTCCTCTGATATTTTCGAGATGATTGGCGGGCGGCTGGCGAATCCGATTAGAGGTTACGCGGAAAAGCAAGAACACCGCGATACTTCAGCGATGATGAGTGACATTTCAGGTGTGAGTTGCTGCCTATGAATGCTTTTTCCCCAAGATGACAGCATGCGACAGGATTCTTTGTCAATATGAGACGGCACAGAGTAGAACGACGGATAGCAGCAGACGTATTCAATCCGGATGTTTTCACCTGATCAGTTTTTGAAGATTTAAGAAATCTCGAATACCATTTTTTTTTTTTACGACTTAACTAGAAATAAAATTATATGAGTCCCCTCCGGAAACCGTGTATTCATTTTTATGCGCATTTTGTTGAAAATTTCAGATTCAAACAAATCACAGCCAAAAGGTAAAATTTACGGCCACAATCCCACAAATTAGAGAATGAATATCCCGCATTTTGAAGCATTTCACATCCGTCCAAAACGTTTATTGAGGATAAAAGAAAAGCCCTGCACCGTATAG
>CAZGNZ010000002.1:0-160288 GCA_964527215.1 uncultured bacterium
CCAATTAACCGTCAGTCACCATTACCACTTGCTTCCCACTGGAAATCCAGCGTTAATTACCTGTCTGAAATTCGAAAGGAAAGGCATGAGTGACCAGTATTTTAATATTGAGGACCTACAGTCGTTAACAAGGATTGTCAACCGGAACGAAAAGCGCGTCAGAGATCTGATCCCCGAAGTTTTACTTGAATATCCCGATTATGAGCCGGAAGTGCTGGATGTGGAAGATATCTATGCTCTCACGCTGAACAATCTTCCGCCCCGCTATACACAGGAACGCTCCATTGTACTGAAGGAAAAGGTAACCGATGAAATTATCCGGCATGAGATTCGAAGGGCTGTTCTGAATGTGAAAGACAATCCCCAGTATGAATAGTAAACTGTCCATCCAATGCCGCGCCCGCCGACAGCAATGAAATACTGAACCCGTCCATAATCGGATTAATAAAAATAGAATCCCGTCCTTATGTGGCGGGATTCCCTTTTTTAATCAGTCCAACTGAGTTTTAAAAACAGGAAAAGTAATATCGAAAAATACTGCTGTATGCTGTTGATTGAATTAATGCACCCAGAGATAGCGGATGATGCCGAACAGGGAGATGATTCCCAGAAATACCAGTGAAATCCGAACACTGTCGGACCGGCGGCGGTTGCGGTATAAACTGATAAGAAAACCCGAAACAGCCATGATAAATCCGGCAATCATTAAATAAAATATATACCCCACAATGGTTTCATTCCAGGTGAGCCGAATGCCGCTGTTGTAGGAATCCAGAAACTGAAAGAAATTTTCCACTTCCGGACTGGCCTGATCCAGCATAATCAGTACAATAACCATCAGCAGCCAGCCCAATACAGCAATCCATGTAACGGCCCTGGAAACCAGATCGGGACCTTTTCGGCGATCCTTATCAATTCCTGGTTGAAATTTATTCATATCAAGTTTCCAAAATAAGAAATGATAAAAACAACATCGTGCAGCTTGTTCTGTATTAACGATTCAATAAATCATTGCAGGCGATGTGTAAATACAATCTTGTTCCAATAATCGCATTCAATAAGGTAAATCAAATATTTCTGCCTATTATTAGCTGAATAAATTAGACTAAGTTATCCAAAAAAACAAATCAGACAGATACACTTTTTGGAATTTCCAGACCCAGTATAGAGAAACCTGGCGTCACGGAAATTCAGATTACAGCTGCTTCGTACAACCCTCTGTTAATTGGCATGCCACCGTCCATTTCTATTGCCTGATACACCATTTTTCAAGCATTGGAACAGACATCTGCGAGCAGAACTGATCCAAGGATATGACCGCAACCAATAGATAGCAAAGACATAGTTATATCCTATTCGAGATGTTGTGCATTAGCCGGAATTTTAATATATGTGACCTATTTGACGAAGATTAGATGCTGTTTGGTATTTTCACGATATATTCATAATATACAACGCACGTTGAACTAATTCATTCACAGAATTGACCTAAATACATGTCTGAATATATGTTATATCATATATTCATGTTGTGTTGGGGAAAGTGCGTCCAAAAAATACCACAGTTCTCAATCTGGATGGAAAATGACAGCGAATACGATTGATTTGATGACGAGAATTGAAGGTCACATGAAGATTGAAACCACGTTAACCGGCGGCAGGGTATCAGATGCACGTGTTTCCGGTGAAATGTTTCGCGGTTTCGAAAATTTCCTGCAGAATAGACATCCTTTTGATGCCGCCCGTATTACACAGAGAATATGCGGTGTGTGTCATGAAGTACACGGAGTTGCGTCCATCCTCGCACTGGAGGAACTCTATGGGGTGGAAACACCCCGAAACGGACGGTTGCTTCGGGATATGATACTTGGGATGCATCTTGTGACCGATCATATATTGCACTTCTACAATCTCTGCCTGCCTGATTATGCCGATTTTACCGCATTGCTGGCCTACAAAGGAAATGATCCTCATATCAATTCCATAAAGGACTGGGTTGTCACCACACAGCCCCAGTTCATCCTGACAAGGAATGACGGTGAGTATCTGAGCGATCCTGATGTTGCCATTCCAATGGTAGCCAATTACATCGAGGCATTAAAAGTGAGAAGCGAGGGTGCTGCCGGAATTGCCATTCTCGGTGCAAAAGCACCGTTTGCCCATGCCCTGATGCCTGGCGGGATAACCACTCCCATTACGCTGGACCGAATTGCCAAGTACACTCAGGTTCTGGAAGAAGTGAGTCGGTTTGTCAAAATGAAGTATCTCCCCGACGTCCTGGAGGTTGCATCCCGGTTCAAGGATTACTTCAGCATTGGCGACTCGCATGACAATTACTATGGGAATGAGTCCTTCAGTCAACTGGGCAGTCCGCTGTTCAAATCCGGAGTAGTGGTGAATGGTGAATTGGAAAACTTCAATTTCCGAAATGTCACCGAAAGGATTGATCATTCATACTACGACCGCAATCGGCAGCCGAGTCCCCATAAATACCAGGCTTACAGCTGGATTAAGGCACCCAGGTTCCATGGGCAGCCACTGGAAGTCGGCCCCTTGGCGCGTATGGTCGTCAATCAGGAACCCTCTTTCTTTAATTCCCTGACAAAACTGGGTTTAAAATATAAGAAAAACTATCAGTTTCCTTCCTCTGCCATGGCTCGCCTCGTTGCCCGGGCAGTGGAATCAGATATTATCTGCGGCCATCTTTTCCAGCTGGTAGATGCATACCAGCCGGGAGGGGCAAATATCCGCGATGTAGATCTCAATCGACCGGTGTCCGGCTCTGGACTGGGACTTTCCATTGCCGCCCGGGGTGCACTGATCCATCACATCACTGCTGAGAATGGGCGAATTTCCAAATACAACATGATCGTCCCCAGTACTTGGAATTTCGGACCGCGTGATCAGCAGTATACGGGAATCGCCGAAGAAGCCCTCATTAATACCCCCGTATCCGAAGCGGGGAAGGACAGTATTGAGCTCGGACGGGTGATCAGAAGTTTTGATCCCTGTACGGCATGCGCAGTTCATTAGTGAAGAAGGAGGTCGCATTATGTTAACACGCAGGGAATTTCTGACTGCCTGCAGAAATCTTTCTATCGGTCTGATCGGCACCCCCATGCTGACAACCAGCCTTCTGAAAGGATTTTCGCAACTGGCAGAATCCTCTCGACCGCTGGTCATGTTTGTTCAGGGACAGTCCTGCACAGGCTGCACCGTATCTTTAACCTACGGCAACGAATTTGAATTTCTCGAATTCATTCTGAAAGTGATCCGACTTCAGGTGCATCCCACATTGTCTTTTTCACAGGGTGAGCGATATCTGAATCTCATTGACGAAATGGTTGAAGAAGGCGGATACACACTTGTCATGGAGGGCTCCATTCCAGCCGGAATGAAAGAAGCCTGTTATATGGGGCATTCCAGTCTGTATGAATATCTCAAGCCGGTTGCACGAAATGCTGCAGCCATCGTGGCTGCCGGAACCTGTGCGTCAAATGGCGGAATTCCCGCATCAAATCAGAATGTCACCGGTGCCATATCCATGCCCGAATACCTGAAACGTGAAGGCATCAGCGTTCCCTGTATCAGTCTGCCAGGCTGCCCCGTGCATCCTGACCGTCTCATGGGCACTGTGGCCGCAATCGTTGCGACAGGTCGCCTGCCTGAGTTGGTGGAAGGCCGGCCCCGTCAGTATTATGGAGAACTGATCCATAATCAATGCAGCCGGTACCAGCATTTCCAGCAGGATCAATATGTGGAAAAGTTTGCTGATGATCAGAAATCCTGCCTTTTGAAGAAAGGATGCAGAGGTCCCATTACCTATTCCGACTGTCCTTCACGGCGCTGGAATGGGAAGGTCAATGTATGTATTGAAAGCAACACACCCTGTATTGGCTGCGTCCATCCTGATTTTCCATTCCATGATGATATGTATCTTGCTGCGGAAAGTGTACCCAATATCCCCTGGAACCGTATGCGGGAAGCATTGACTGAAGACTAACTGTCCAGCTGATCGGAGCGATTATGAAACTGTCAGATAATTTTACTTCATTGAGATTCAAAGTTGGTATTTCTGTTTTGGGACCCATGATGCTGCTGGTGATCCTATTCTCTGTTTTTGCGCATCTTAAATCCGAGAGAATGAACCACACGCTGGAAAAATACATGACGTACCTCAAAGATATGGTATTCATGTCCTCCTTCGATTCTCTGAAAAAGGGCAATATGCAGGTCTTTGAAAACATCCTGTCGGAGATCGGCGAATATGAAAGCGTGAAGGAGTTTTCCCTGATGGACAAAACCGGGGAAATACACTATTCATCAGATACCGGTCTGGTTGGCACAATAGATACGGTTCCGATACAATTCACATCTGAACAGGAACTGCGTCAGGGTCATGACATAGTGTATTACTTCCCCGTCAAAACCGAAGCACTCTGCATACGGTGTCATCAGGACTGGGAGATGAATGCAGTCAACTCATTCTACAAGGTGGCTCTGGACGGCAGTTCACAGCATCAGATTGCCATATTCAGCAATGTAAGCAATATCATTGTCATCCTGGTTGCTCTGGCCTCCGTTGTCGTGATCATCATCATCCTCCAGAAATTCTTTATCAACAAACTGTTTCATATCAGGAACCTGTTTCGACAGGCCGCAGACGATGGCAACCTGAGCATGCGGATTGACTACGATGGCAGTGATGAAATTGGCTCCCTGAGCAGGATGATAAACCGCTTCGTGGAGAAAATAGGCGGAATTGTACATCATCTGTATGAAAGTTCGCAGTCCCTCGAACAAATCACGGAGCGAATCCAGAGGAGTTCCGGCGAGCTGACGGAAGGGGCCCAGAATCAGGGTGGGCAGTTGGAGGAAGTCAGTGCGTCCATTGAGGAAATGTCTGCCATGATCCTGACAACCAGCGAGCATGCCAGGGAAACCCAGGACAATGCCGTTTTTGCCAACGAAGCCGCGGATACGGGCCACCTCAGGGTAAATGAAACCATCGCCGGGATGGAAAGCATTGCCGATATCGTTCAGAATGCCGAATCGCAGATCGGTGCGCTGCAGGACCGCAGCGTTGAAATCGGTCAGGTCATTCAAGTCATTGAGGATATTGCCGATCAGACCAACCTGCTGGCCCTGAATGCGAATATTGAGGCCGCTCGGGCCGGTGATGCCGGCAGAGGCTTTGCCGTGGTGGCGGATGAAGTCCGCAAACTGGCCGAAAGAACCGTCAAGGCGACATCGGAAATCGGTGAAAAAATCAAGATCATGCAGGCTGATGTGAAAAATTCCGTTGCTGCCATGGCAAAGATATCCGGCAAATCCCTGGACGGACAGAATCTGGCCAAATTATCCGGAGATGCTCTTAACGAAATCACAGATCGCATTCAAAACGTCAGCGGTGCCATAACGCAAATTGCATCGGCCGCATCTGAGCAGAGTATCGGCACGGAACAAATCTCTCAAAATATCGAGACGGTGAATTCAGTTTCCAAGGAGACCGCCATAAACGCACAGGACCTGTCGGAGCAGGCAAATATTCTCAGCAGCCAGGTTCAGAGTCTGAACGGTCTTCTTAAGCAGTTCCAGATCTGATCCTGCTGCCGATCTGCCCGTTCAATCTGAGATCAACAAGGGTATCGAACGGTTCCTCCGTCTAAAGACGGACACACCTGCCGATTGATCCCCCGTGACTTGATAAGAATTCTTCGATCCTGGACTTACACCGGGATCAATCCATTGGTTTTTCCCAACCATCTGACAGTTGCAAATCCGTCAGATTTTTTATCATCTGCTTCAGTTCAAATAAATCAGTAATTACTGTAAATATTTGTGGTTACAACTTGTAACATTGATATATATTACACCCGGTATTGAGGGCATATATTGCTCCCATTCCCAAGAGCTGGACGAATTTTAATAACCCGATAAACAAACCCGTTAACCTTCTGGGTGGTTCCGATTCCGGATCTCATCGAAAGGAAAACATGATGTGATCCCAAACCGGGCGAGACCCAGTAATGGGTTTGTTGTTGTTTATGGAACCTGAAAACCTGACAGCAGAGGTGAATTCACGGCTTTAAATCTATTCGTCTACAAACCTTATACTGGATATTTTTTCTATTCCTTCTGGAAAGTTGGAAGTTGTTGTGTCTTTTTGCGGCTTATTGAACGGAGGCTCAAATGAAAATTAAACAACGAATTATTCTGTTAACAACCATATCCTCACTTGTGCCGATAATTTTGATTCTGTCAATCATCGGATTCAGAAAAGTTACCATGACTCATGACATTCTGGACGATATCAGTGTAATGATTGAGAGTAATGTGGCCCAGATTTCGCAGGATGTCTATCGCTTATGCAGTTCCATAAATGAGTCAATATCCGCCCGGGTAGAATACAATCTCAATGTTGCTGAAAAGATATTGAGTGAGAAAGGCGCTGTGACACTTTCAGATGATAAGGAAACCTGGACGGCTGTAAACCAGTTTTCCAAACAATCCACTCAGGTGAGCCTTCCAAAAATGCTGGTCAACAAAGAATGGGTTGGACGAAACATGACTTTTGACAGGGAAACACCGGTTGTGGATGAGCTTCAAAGACTGGTGGGCGGGACCTGCACCATTTTCCAACGCATGAATCCTGTCGGCGATATGCTCCGTGTCGCAACCAATGTAAAAAAACTGGATGATTCGCGGGCCATCGGGACATATATCCCGGCAGTAAATCCCGATGGCACATTTAACAAGGTTGTGTCAACGGTTCTGAACGGAGACACATATGTGGGCCGGGCTTTTGTTGTAAATGCTTGGTATATAACCGCATACAAACCGATCTGGGATTCAAGAGGAGAAATCATCGGTGTGCTTTATGTCGGTGTGAAACAGGAATCTGTTGAAGGACTGCGGAAGTCGATTCTTGATATCGTGGTGGGAGAAACCGGATATGTGTTTGTATTGGGAACCAAAGGAACAGATGCCGGACGTTACCTCATTTCCAAAGGCGGTGCGCGTGACGGAGAGCTGATAATCAATGCGAAAGACTCAGATGGTCGCGAGTTCATAAAAGATATGATTGCAAAGGCGGAAGGCCTGGATGGAAATGACGTAGCGTTTGAAAGATATCCATGGAAAAACGATGAAGATGAAGTGCGCAGTAAAATTGCCGCGCTGACCTACTTCGAACCATGGGACTGGCTGATCGGTGCCAGTACGTATGAGTCGGACTACTATGAGGCATTCAACCATGTCGAAGCAACCACAACCCAATTGCTTGTATGGTCAGCGGTAGGCGGCGTGCTGGTCTTCATCATTGCGATGGTTATAACTTTTTTCTTCGGTGCTAAAATTTCAAACCCGATTCGTGAAATTTCTTCCAGGTTCATGGATATTGCACAGGGAGAAGGGGATTTGACGATTCGCCTGAACAGCAACCGCAATGATGAACTTGGGGACCTGGCGCGATGGTTTGATGAGTTTATCGAGAAGCTTCAGAAGACTATCGCGCAGATTAAATCCAGCACAGTGCAGGTGGGAGAGGCCGCAAACGGAATATCCACTTCTTCAGAAGAAATGGCGGCTGGGGCCGAGGAACAGCAGGCTCAGTTAAGTGAAATTGCCGCATCCATTGAGGAAATGAGTGCCATGGTTCTGGATTCAAGCCGGAATGCCGCAGAAACCCAGGAGAACGCCAATCAGGCCAACGAAGCTGCTGAAATAGGACAGGAAAAAGTCCAGGAAACCATTCACGGTATTGAAAGCATTGCCGGAATCATTGCATCTGCTTCAGATCAGATTGCCTCGCTCAAGTCCAGATCTGAAGAAATCGGTGAAGTGATCCAGGTCATTGACGACATTGCCGATCAGACCAATCTGCTCGCTCTGAATGCCAACATTGAGGCTGCCAGAGCCGGTGATGCCGGACGGGGATTTGCGGTTGTTGCGGATGAAGTGCGGAAACTCGCGGAACGAACCGTAAACGCCACGGCTGAAATCGGGAATAAAATCAAGCTGATACAGGATGATGTGACCATATCTGTCGATGCCATGGAACAGATTACCGGACAGTCTTCAAAAGGGCAGGAACTGGCTGTCAGTTCGGGAGACGCACTTGTCAGAATTACGGATCTGATCAAGAACGTCAATATGGCCATCAGCCAGGTTGCCAGCGCAGCCGGTGAACAGAGCACCGGTGCAGAAGAAATCTCAAGAACCGTGGAATCCGTGTCCACGGTTTCAAAAGAAGCCGCATCAAATACGCAGGAGCTGGCGTCGTCCGCCGATCAGCTGAATCATGAGGTGCAGCGGCTATCGGAAATGGTTGATCAGTTCAAAGTATAATCTAATGTCAAAACACCTTTGGTAAATGGCGGATTGGAAACCATCCATGGTGATCTCAGCATGGAGTTGCTTTCCGGTCCGCCGTTTTACGGATATCAAACAGGAGTTTTGGCAGGGTTCTTGAGCTTGATTACTTATTGATTGCTCATTGACATTAGAGGCAGTAATTACTCCTTTTTATGCTTAAAAGACCCTAAATTCCGATAACTTCCAATACAAATATTTTTAACGGTTCAAATCATTTGCAACCCCTTTTCTGGGTTGATTGCCAGACCAAAATCATCCGTCCCACGGGTATTTTTGGTTTGCCGACAATATTCCTGTTTACTTTGCAGATCATGTATTTTGTCTTGATCTGGTTTCTCCGGATCACGACTGCAGTGTGTACTCGAGGAATGGGTGCACAGATTTCTGAAACCGTAAATGGGAATGTTGATGCCTTTATTTAAACAGCTGTCGCTTCAGAAAAAAATACCGATTTTAATATTCATTGTTCTGTTCGTCATTCTGAGCCTGAATTATAATGGTATGCTCACTATTCGAAAAAGTCAGACTCAGCATTCGGCCAAGGACTTCATCCATCAGACTGCCAATCTTAGCGAAAAGAACATCCATAATTCGATGGTAAACAGGGACATGGAATCAGCTGAAGACGGACACTCGGCAGTTGAGGAAACCATTTCCGGGTTATTGTCTGAAAGCAGAATTGTAACAAATGCCGCCAGCCAAATTGCCAGCCTTTCAAGCAGGTTCGGTGAAATCGGTGAAGTGATTCAGGTTATTGACGATATCGCAGACCAGACCAATCTGCCGGCACAGAATACTAATATTGAGGCTGCACGGGCAGAGCATGCCGGCCGGGGATTTGCAGTGGCTGCCGATGAGGTTCGAAAACTGGCGGAGAGAACGGTGACGGCGACATCAGAAATCAGCGTAGAAATAAAGAAAATCCACAGCGAAATTGATCGGTCTGTAAAGGAAATCCAGCAGATATCAATCCAGACTGAGGACAATCAAAAACTGGCCGGGCAATCACGGTCTGCGCTGGATAATATATCAAAACCAATTCGAAAAGTGAATGATGCTGTAGGGCAGATTTCTTCCGCCGCAGAACAGCAGAACACCGGAATGAAACTGGTGTGCGACCATTTGGAAATGATCACAGATGCTTCGAAAGCAGGCACTCGAATATCCGGAGAACTGGCCCATGCTGTTGACGGATGGAATGAGGATGTCAATGTTCTTCGGCAGCTGCTTCAAAGGTTCAAAGTATAGTTCAGATGCAAAGGAAAAATCATGAATATGAAATCAAGTTCCAGTTCCCACACAGATAACAGTAACCAAGGTACCGCATTGAGACAGCTGGTTTGCTTCAATCTTGGCTCAGAGGATTTCGGAGTTGACATCAGTAAAGTGCAGGAGATCAACCGGATGGTTGAAATCACAAACATACCCCAGTCTCCGGAGTTTGTGGAAGGTGTAATCAATCTTAGGGGAAAAATCATCCCCGTTGTGGATCTGAGAAAGCGGTTCGGCTTTGAAATCATGACAGAAAGAACAAAGGAAAATCGAATAATCGTGATTGAAACACCGAATGCGACAGTTGGATTCATAGTGGATGCCGTTACGGAAGTTCTGAGAATCAAATCCGGCAGCATTGAGCCGACACCGGAGATGGTGACATCCGGTGTGGATATACGCTATATTGAGGGTGTGGCGATGCTGGATGATCAGCTGCTGATCGTCCTGGACACCGATAAGATTTTTTCTCTTGAAGAAAAGGAATCCATAGCCGTTATGGGATGATAGTAAAACGAAACGGAGCACAACCACTTCAGTACCTTTTTGACTTACCAATAAACAGGAACTACTCAGATGACACACAAACTGCTGCTAATTGCTGTATTGTCAGCCATGACTCTGCTTGGACTGCTGGGCTTTATACTGGATTCGTTTATCACCGCTGTACTGCTCCTTATCTGCGCAATAGTGGGATGGGCGGTTTTCCCGATTTCCAAACCGGTCAAGGTGCCGAAAGCAGACCGGCCGCATCCGAAAAAGGAACGTCAAGTCCGGGACCACGGCATACCGAAGTATGAGAAATCGCTGGAGGAAATGGAAGGCTGTTTTAACTGCTATTATTCCAAGGATATAAGTAACGATACCTATGTACACTGCTCCAAGTGGGATAAAAATGTATTTCGCAATTATACCTGTCAGAATTATAAAGTATAATGCAGCCTTTCAGAACTCTCCGGAACCATCACGTTTAATGAAATGCAATAGTCCCGCAGAATCCATTCCTGCAGAGAAAGGCTGAATACGATCTTATGACGGAAAAGCAAACATGTATATATGCAGATTTTTTCGGTTTGACTGAAGATCCGTTTGGCATTACCCCGGATCCGGATTTTTTCTATTTCAGTCAAAGCCATACCACCGCTCTGGAATGGATCAGCTATGCCATTGAACAGCATGAATTTGGATTGGTGATCGGTGAGGTCGGTTCCGGAAAAACGGTACTCTCCCGATGCATCGTTGACCGGCTGCCCGAGGACGAATACCGGATTTGCTGGATTATTAACCCTCAGCTCAATGCCATATCCATGCTGAAGGAGATCTACCGGCAGCTGTTTCAGGAGGAACCCAAATTTTTTAAGCGGGATGTACTGAATCAGCTGCAGCAGGGACTGGCAGGTTTAATGGAGGAAAATGTATTTCCTCTTGTGGTGATTGATGAAGCGCAAATGATTCCAAGGAAGCAGGTGTTCGATGAGTTACGGCTGTTATCGAATTTTCAGACGGATAAGTCAAATCTGCTCTCAATCATACTGCTTGGCCAGCCGGAACTGAAACGGCGTTTTTCCCACCCTGCGTACCGATCACTTCTTCAGCGTATCAGGTTTACGGTACACCTGAAACCTCTTGATCCGGAAGAAACCCTGAACTACCTGAATTATCGAATGTCACGCGCCGGATACAAGGGGCCGGCCGTGTTCGACAGCGATGCTGCTCGGCTGATCCATGATATTGCTGACGGATGTCCCCGTCCTGTCAATCATCTGGCTGCATTTTCTATGATGGAAGCAGTTGCCCGAAACCGAAAATCCATTTCACGGGAAATGATTGAATCGGCACGGAAATCAATAATTTACCTATAATCGGACACTCTAAAGGATGAACACGAATGAGGTACTGCTATGATTGATATTTTAAAACTTCGCAAAATACAGAAACAGAAGCAAAATCAGTCTGGAGATATGGATAAACCGCATGAAGAACCGCTGGTCCCCGAACACGCAGATGAACCCGGTCCGGACTCAACGCCGGCAATGGCTGATGAGACGGAGAATGCCGGGAATTTGCCCGATTCCGAGGAGATTACTGAATCGTCCGGTGCAGGCGAATCACCTGACGACGATCAGGTTCCGGCTGAAGACAAGCTGGAACTGCCCGATTCGGATTCAGCAGTAAATCCGGAGCCGGAAACCGCCCAGGAATCGGTCAGAAAAAAATCCATCAAGGAATTGCTGGCAGATAAACGGAAGCAGCATGGCGGGGATTCAAAACCCGAAACGGAGGACAGTCCCGAAACGGATACGGGGATTTTAAGTCAGGCCCCGCTGTCCGATCATGCGCTAAATGAAGAAAAGACAGATCAGACTGAGAATAAAGCAGTCCCGAAAACGGGTTCTGGTCCAGTGAAGACAGAAGACAAAACGGAGAGCAGTACAGACTCAGAGACTGAAGAATCTTCTTCGACCATTGATCTGGTGACCTTCAAACTTCATCAACATCAGTTTGGGGTAAATATTCAAAATGTCCAGGAAGTGGTTCGAATATCAGAAATAACACGTGTTCCCAATGTGGTGGATTATATTCTCGGCGTAACCAATCTGCGGGGAAATATCACCCCCGTTATCAGTCTGCGGCAGCGTTTTTCCTTGGGCATGGCAGAACAGAATGAAGATTCAAGGATCATTATTATGCAGCTGAACAAGCGGTCGGTTGGTTTTCTGGTGGATGCAGTCACAGAAATACTGCATGTTTCCGAAGCGGATATTGATCCGCCGCCCAAAATGGTTACAGGATTGGATTCAAGATATATCACCGGTGTGATAAAAACCAGCGGAAACAACGGCCAGAATCCGCAAGGGCTTCTAGTACTCCTGGATCCGAAAAAAGTACTTGAAGGATACAATGTCAATCAGGATGCGGAATCCCAGTAAATGACAGAGGAAAATAATTCCGGATGTAGGAAAACTATGCCTATTTTACTGTATATAATTTATGGTTGGAAAACCGTCTCACCTACGTACCGACCGGGTTGCGAGGGCCCAGTCGATCCAAGACAAAAGGGAGTGCCGCAGGCTCTGCATATCAAAATGCGGGAAGATTCATGTTAAGCGAACAGGAAATACTCACCGTGGATGAAGCATGTGCCATTTTAAAAGTCAGTCGAAAAACCATTTACAATCTGATTAACTCCGGCGATCTGGCCGCTGTCAAAGTCGGACGGGGCTGGCGCATTATGAATTCCACACTGGAAAAATATTTGAAAGGCGAGAATCGGAGCGAAGGGGATGAAGACAGGGCTGCCGAAAAGATTGATTAATAACGGAAATGGGTGGAGATGCTGATACGTGCCGATTTTTGAAGACGCGCTGCTTTCCGGCTTCAGGCAGATTCGCATTCAGGAAAAGAACGGCAGCCGGAACCAGTCTATCATCCATAAACTGTCGGATACCATCCGGAGACAGCGTAAGCGGAATCCAAACAGCATCAATTTTGCTCAAACCGGTGATCCTGTTCTCGAAAGCATTTTCCGGCTTTTTGACCATGAACGATATCAGCTCAGCTGGAACCGGATCGTTCTGCTGGGCTGCTCTGCCGGCGGAGATGTCGCCCTGCGTACCATCTTCCGTCAGGTCAGGGTACCGCATGTGCCGATTGTGATTGCAATGCACCACAATCCTGGATTCAGATTTTCAATCCGGTTCGATATGGCCAACGATACCTACCACAGGCCGGTAACCGTAAAAGACGGTGTACCGATCAGGGGATCACGAATTTACTTTTTACCGGGAGATCAGGAAATTTTCTTCAATCGAAGCGGGAAAACCTTCAAAACCGCATCCAGGGTGGGTGAAATGAAGTTCAGACCGAATATAGACAATGTGTTTGCCGGATTTGCCAAAGAATTCAAAAACCAGTGTATGGGCGGAATCCTTACCGGAATGCTGTACGACGGTGCTGAAGGCGCCAAGGCACTCAGCCTGAATCATGGAGAGGTGTGGATACAGGATCCTGTAACGGCGATGTTCAGCGATATGCCGAAGGCAGCAAAGAAAACCGTCCCGCTGGCGAGAATCGGAGAATTATCTCAGATTGCAGCGAGAATCAACGCCATATCCAGAATCAGCCTGGTACTGCTGCCGATGACCCTGTTTGCACGGAATTGACTTGGCACGATCCAGTTCAAAACCCCATGTATTTGATGCACAGCTCTCGGATTCAAAGGATCTGCAGCAGTTTTTTGAAAACAATGAAATTGTGACCGTCACCGGCTTTTTCAGGAAATCCGATTTGTTTGAGGATTTGCAGAATCGCGTTCTGCCTGCCTGCCCTGTTGTCGGCAGGGAGCTTCTGCTCTGGTCGGCTGGCTGCTCTGACGGACGCGAGGTGTTATCGGCGGCTGTTGCGATTCGGGAATACCTGCAAACCCTTAAACAGGCTGAGATCCGATTTCACTGTATTGGCTCCGATATCAGCCAGATCCAGATCGCATCTGCGCGGAAACGTCGCTACAATGTCAGGAAAGACGAAGCATTAAAGATTAACACTCATCCTCAGAGTTTCAGATGGGTAAACGCCCAAACTGTTGAAATAACAAATGATCTGTCACCGTTCGTGACATTCCGCAGGGAAGATATTTTAAAAACGGATTACAAAGGAAAATTTGATATTATCCTATGCACCAATGTGCTGCTGTACTACAATGCTGAACTTAAAAAAAGAATCACTGAGAAATTGATCGACTGCCTGAAACCGGGAGGATTTCTGTATGTGGAATCTGTCGGAAGCCGCTATATGAACTCGAACCGGATGGCGAGACTCTGCACCCGCAGTCACTTTTTTCGAAAACACCTGGAACTGGAGAAGCAATGAAATTTGAGGAATTATCTGCACAGGAACAGAAAAAGATTTTAGAGATCACTTCCAATCTGGATTCAAGCGATTCCGATGACCGACGGTGGGCCATATACGACCTGGAAGATTATGATTCAGAAGCCATCATGCCTTATATCGTTCGCGGTATTCTGGATGAAAACCGTGCTGTTCGGGAAGCAGCGTCAGAGTTGCTGGAAAATGTCCCTGTTCATATCTGCGCTGACGATCTGGTTCCGCTCCTTGGATCAGAAAGGATCGAAGTTCGGAATATCGTAGCAGCCATTTTTGTAAAATACGGTATTGATGCCGTTGATCCGCTGATGAGTGCCCTGTTCAATGAAAATGAAGATGTGCGTAAATTCGGTGCTGACATTCTTGGGCTGGCGGGAAAGGACAATGCCGTTGAAAGCCTCTGCAAAGTTGCGTTGAATGACGAAGTGGCCAATGTCAGTGTATCTGCAGTTGAAGCACTTGGCAAAATCGGGTCACCTCTGGCATTGCCGTCCCTGCATGAAATTCTTGAAGGAAAACGCGGGATGAGAGTTGAAGCCGCAGAAGCCATTGGGCTCATCGGCTCTGATGAATCGGCAAGCATTCTGGGAGAGTATATCCACGAAGATGATCCGATTCTGCAGTATGCTGTGTTCGAAGCACTCGGCAATGTAGGGAATACTGAAACGATCCAGGTCCTGAAGCCGTTTCTGCAGAATACCCCCGCCCTTCTGCAGGAACAAGTGTGCCGAACCATCCTGACCATCGGTCAGAAAAACCGAATGAACGTTCTGCAGGACGAGAACGGATTCATCGACATACTGATGGAATTCCTGAAAAAGGATATAGCGGATATCGTTTCACTTGCCATAAATCAGCTGGGATTCAAAACCAGGATTGAAGGGTTGGATAAATTCATAAATGTGGCCCATGAGCTGCCTTCAAATCTGCTGGTGGCACTAATCAATTCAATCAAGCAAACACACGATAATGCCAAGCCGCTCATTATTCTGGCAGATTCCAAAGATGAATGGGTGGCATATACCGCCATCGAATCACTGAGCAATTTCAGCAAGGAAGAAGTTGGATATAAACTGATGGATATTCTGAGAACTTCATCGGGTCTTCCGGTTCTGGCTGCCATTAAGACTGCGGCAAGAATTGAACTGGAAGAAGCTATCCCGATTATTCAGTTTCTGGCAAACTCTGAAGATGACGATATTCGCAGCACTGCCATCAGAATACTGGATACCAGCAAGGAGTAGTTCCTCTGAATCCTGATTCCGGATCAAAGAATATCCTATTCAGAATCGGGTAAACTGAACAATATGGATCATAAACACACCAAAGAATTTTATCAGGATAAAGTCATGTCGCTGACGCGGCTGCCGACTCTTCCTGTTATTGCAATGGAAATACTGCAGATCACGCGTGATGACAGTTTGTCCATCAACCAGCTGCTGCCAGTCATTGAAAAAGATCCGCCTGTTGCCATGCAAGTCCTGAAAGTGGCCAATTCTGCGTTTTACGGACTCAGTGAACCCATCGAATCACTTCGGCATGCACTGGTGATTATCGGGATGGAGGAGCTGAGCCATCTGGTTATGAGCTTTTCCGTGATTCGCGCCTTTGAAGACGGAGGCGGTGATTTGCACAAGCAGTATGAGAAATATCGTGAACAGACCACGCTCTGGAAAAGGTTCTGGGAGCATTCGTCCGCCTGTGCACATGTTTCCAATATCCTGAGCAAAAAGCTGAATCTGGACCTTGAACATGATGCCTATTCCCTGGGTCTTCTTCATGATATCGGCAAACTGGTCCTGTTCAAAATTGAGCCTAAATTATACCTGAAATCGCTGAACATCTCACGAAAGCGGAAGGCGACGGCTGCGGACGTGGAAGATGAAATTATCGGTGTAAATCATCAAGACGTCGGCTATTGGATTGCCAGCCGCTGGAAACTGCCGGAAGTGATCCAGCTTGGGATTGCCAATCACCATGCCCCTGAATTATCTCCGGACGAGGAATCACGGCTGCCAAGTGCATTGGTTCAACTGGCTGATATGATCGCTATTAACATGGGCTTTTACTTCGGAACAGAGCTCATCAGGCAGGAACCCCACCGCACCGCCGGCTGGGAAATGCTGAAATCAAAAACAAAAATCCTGGATAATCTGGAATTCTCAGAGTTACTGGTTGCCATTGAAAATGACCTTAAGCAAATTGAAGATACTGTACAGTTAGTGGAATTTTAGTAAAAGGAATACGATGGAGCGTCCACAATTCAAACTGAATCGAATTGATTTAAAACTTAGTGATGCAAAATTCCTGGAAATCAGAGACCTTATCTATGAACGCAGCGGAATATTTTTTCCTGAAGGAAAACTATATCTTGTAGAAAGCAGGCTGGGCAGACGCGTGAAGGAACTCGGCATGACTTCATTTGAAGAATATGTCATGTATCTGAAAGGAATGATCAATAAAAACGATGAGCTGAAAAAAATATATAATCTCATCACAATTAATGAAACCTATTTTTTTCGCTACGGCAAGCAGCTTGATGCTTTTATTCAGAAACTGCTTCCGGAAGTCATCAAAAAAAAGGAAGCGGAAGGCAAAAAGACTCTGAAAATCTGGAGTTCTGCCAGCTCTTCCGGAGAAGAACTGTACACGATTGCCATGCTGCTGAAGGAAAACCAGGGAATTAAACTGAAGGGCTGGAAAATAGAACTCATCGGGACAGATATTAGTCAAAAAATTCTGGATGATGCAAAAAATGCCGTGTACGGGAAGAACTCATTCCGCGGAAGCATGAATGAGTATTACAAGTCAAAGTATTTTGAATTGAAAGACGGCAAGTACGCTGTAAAAAATCCGCTGAAGGACAATATCAGTTTTGAATACCTGAATTTAAATGAAATTCGGAGTATCAGAAAAATGCGCGGGATCGATTTTCTTTTTTGCAGGAATGTGCTGATCTATTTTGATCTGGCGATGAAAAAAAAGGTGGTTCGCTCCTTTTATGATGTCATCAATCACGGCGGTCACCTGTTTCTTGGCGAAGCGGAGTCACTGCACGGCATCAGCTCGGCATTCAAGGTTGTTCACTTTCCGGGTGCATTTGTTTACTGGAAAGAATAAATGCCTGCGGTCTCGACGCGAATTCGGAAATTTTCAGGCGGTTTAAAAGAATTAACAATGACAAGTGAGATGGAATTTGACGTGTTTGCAGGATGTTACCGGTATTGTCAGGATAATCATTCCGGGTTGCCTGCCAAAGCAGCACTTGCCGGTCAACAAGCTGTGAACCAATCAACCCGGGTATCCATGTTGGAACCGGGAGTTGGTGAATATCCGGCAGGATCTGCAGCTGACAGCATTTTGAAGGAAAACAGCAGGTTTGATAAGTGCGAATTTCGATCAGTCGGCAAGCTGTTTTATCAGCCGCAGCGGGTTGATCCCGAAAGGCAGATGACGGATTTCAAAATTATGCAATTTCGCAACGGGTAAGTACTAATCATGGAGGTTACATGAAAAAGGTCATCTTGGTAGCAGATGATTCTTCGACAGTCAGAAAATTTGTTTCCTTAAGTCTGAAACTGAAGCAATATGATGTCATCACTGCTGAAGACGGGATGGACGCGCTTGAGAAAATTTCTCAAACACAGGTTGATTTGGCCATTGTGGATCTGAATATGCCCAATATGGATGGATTTGAGCTGATTGAGACCATTCGAAATTCTGAAGACTATCAGAAACTGCCGGTGATCATTCTGTCATCTGAACGCGGTGAAAAATCCATTCAGCGGGGCAGGGAAGTAGGTGCTGACAGATATATCAATAAACCTTTTGATGCAGACAGGATACAGGAAACAGTAGAAGAGTGCTTTAAATAACGAACAGGCGGTGCAACATGGGCATGTATGACCAACTCGATGGGATGGAAGAAATCCTGAATGATTTTGTCGTTGAGACCAATGAATTAATTGAGCAGTTGAATGATGATTTGCTGACACTGGAAAACCGAAGTGATGATGCGGATCAGGTCAATCGTATATTCAGAGCGTTCCATACCATTAAGGGCACTTGCGGATTTCTGAATTTTACTGTTTGCGGTGACCTTGCCCACCATTCAGAGAATATCCTGAATATGATTCGAAACAACGAGCTGGATCCGAATCCGGATATCATTGACAGCCTGTTGGATTCCGTGGACTGGATCAAAGAATTCGTTATTGATGTTGAGAACCGCACTGAGCGGGAATATGATATCAGCAGCATGGTGAATGCCATTGAAGATCTGATAGCCCATGCCGGCAGTTTTGCATCTCAGGAAAACCAGGACCAGAGCGGCAGTGACCTGCAGAATATTCCCGAAGAACTGATTTCCGAATTCGTATCAGAAGCAACGGAACTCATTGAGCTTCTCGACAATGAAATTCTAACCCTGGAGATCGAGGCTGGTGACGACGACTATCTCAACAGCATATTCCGGGCTTTTCATACCCTGAAGGGCAACAGTGCTCTTATGGGATTGGAGCAAATGAGCACAATCGCCCATCATTCAGAGGATGTTTTAAACCTGATCCGGGAGAAAAAGCATGTACCGAAAAACCAGACGGTTGATGCGCTGCTGGGTGCTGTGGATCTGATGCGGGATACGGTTGAGGGGGTCAAGGAACACAAAATAATTGATCTTGATGTGTCGGAACTGGAACATAAACTGATGGGAATTCTGGGGCTGGAAACCAAAAATACAATGCCCCGACCTGCTGCCAAAGCAACGGCCAAACTTGCAAAAAAAGCGACGGTCAAGAAAAGTGCTCAGAAAAAAATTGATCAAACCATTCGAGTGGATGTAGAGCGTCTCGACAACCTGATGAACCTTGCCGGTGAACTCGTTCTGGAAAAAAACCGCCTGATTCAGGTCTCCCAGGCCATCAACCGGTCTCACAGCGGTTCAAAGGATGTCGGTGATCTTGATTCTCTGAATAACAGCCTGGGCATGGTGACGACTGAAATCCAGGAAAGTGTCATGAAGATGAGGATGCTGCCCATTTCTTATGTCTTCAGGAAATTTCCCAGACTGGTGCGCGATCTGGCCAAGGACCGCAATAAAAAAGTTGACCTGCAGACGACGGGTGAAGATACTGAACTGGACCGCTCTGTGATTGAATCCATAGGCGATCCTTTTGTCCATCTGCTGAGAAATGCCGTGGATCATGGTGTCGAAAGCCCTGAAGAACGTCTGATTGCCGGAAAACCGGAAACGGGTGTCATTGCCCTGTCCGCTTATCAGGAAGGGAATAACATTGTCATCGAAATCGAAGATGACGGTGCCGGGATTGATCAGAAAGCAGTCATACAGAAAGCGCTGGATAAGCGATTAATAACGGACGAGGAAGCCGGCAGAATGACCACGCGGGAAATTAACAACCTGATTTTTCGACCGGGATTCAGCACTGCCAAAGTTGTTACCGACGTGTCCGGGCGCGGCGTGGGTATGGACGTGGTCCATTCAAATATCTCCAAACTGAACGGTACGGTGGATATAAAATCCGAAATCGGCAAAGGAACAACATTCAAAGTCAAACTGCCGCTGACACTCACGATTCAAAGCGGAATGGTAGTAAGTATATACGATGAGCACTATATTATTCCATTGACAAATATTTTGGAAACCATCAAACTGGAAGATGACATCCTGTTTGCAATCAAGGGAAATGAAGTAATCCGCCTTCGCGATGCTGTTCTCCCCATTATCAGGCTGGACGACCTGCTGAAAGTTCCGGAAAAGCTGGTGAATGGATCCGTTCAGTATGTTGTGGTTGTCAGTGTGGCCGAGAAGCAGATTGGACTGGTGGTGTCAAACCTGATTGGGCAGGAAGAAACCGTCGTAAAGCCGCTGGGCAGGGCAATGGGCAAAGTTCCCTTCATTGCGGGAGCAACAATACGGGGTGACGGTCAGATCAATCTAATTCTGGATGTCCCTGAAATCATCGAAGAACGCACACGGCTGAATGATATGAAGATATGATCACCGCTGTAATCATAGATGACTCCGCTTTCATGCGGAAAGCGCTTTCTGTCATGCTGGAATCTGATCCAGAGATAAAAATCGTGGGCACTGCCCGAGATGGGCAGGAGGGATATGAGATTGTAAAAAAACTGAGACCGGATGTGGTTACGGTTGATATCGAAATGCCCCGCACCAATGGTCTTGAATGTATTGAAATGATCATGGGCGATGTTCCCACCCCGATCCTGGTTGTGAGTTCCATCACAACTGAAGGGGCGGAAATCACGCTGGAGGCATTGAACAAAGGGGCCATGGATTTCATCCCCAAAGCCCAGTCATTTGTTGCGATTGACGTCACAAAAATTAAAGAAGAGCTGCTGGAAAAGGTCAGGGCCCTGACAAAACGCTCCCGTCGGCAGAGACTGCAGGCAAAAGGGGTAACGGCAAAACGGCACCGACAGGAATTGATGGAATCTCATGTGCCGGAGATTTATGACTTCAGCGGTAAAAAATTCTCAGCTGTGGTAATCGGGGTATCTACAGGGGGACCTCCGGTTGTACAGGAAATTTTGAAATCTCTGCCTTCAAATTTTCCGCTGCCAATAATGGTGGCACAGCATATGCCCAGAGAATTTACCGGCAGTTTT
Organism: uncultured bacterium; assembly: GCA_964527215.1. Taxonomy (GTDB): domain Bacteria; phylum Fidelibacterota; class Marinisomatia; order SCGC-AAA003-L08; family JACNLC01; genus CAZGNZ01. Next base: position 21,178 of record CAZGNZ010000002.1, read on the forward strand.
GCCAGCAGACTTGACAGTATATCCAAAATCAAAGTGAAAGAAGCTGCCAGCGGGGATCTTGTCACCCGCGGCACAGCCCTCATTGCCAGAGGCGGAAAACATTTGAAACTGCGTCGGGAAGGGATACATGTCCGTGCAGAACTGGCAGACGATCCGGTTGATCTGCTGTATCACCCATCAGTAGATGTGCTTATGGAATCTGCCGCATCGGTGTACGGAAAACCAATTCTGGCAATCATTCTGACCGGGATGGGAAAGGATGGTGTTGAAGGGCTGAAATTTCTCAAAAACAAGGGGGGGACAATCCTCGCTCAGGACGAAGCCACCTGCGTGGTGTACGGAATGCCAAAAGCAGCGGTGGAAGCCGGGTTAGCCGATGCTGTGCTGCCGGTAGGGGATATTGTTGCGTCACTGCAGACGATCAAAGCACAGATGATGTAAGAAAGGAATGGTGATGACAGAACTGAAAGTACTGTTCGTTGAGGATTCGCCGACGATGCGTCGGATTATCATGAATTCGCTGACAAAAATAGGATTTAAGGATGTAATAGAAGCTGAAAACGGCATCGATGCCCTTGAAAAGCTTGACGATAATGCGGTCGGACTTGTTCTTACAGATTGGAATATGCCGGAAATGAATGGAGAAGAACTTGTTCGGGAACTCCGCAACCGGTCTGACTACCGGAACGTTCCGATTCTGATGATTACGACACGGGGAATGAAAGACGATGTCCTCACTGCTGTTAAAATTGGCGTAAACGGATATATCGTAAAACCTTTTACCCCTGAAATACTGAAGAAAAAAATCTTAAAGGTGCTTGAATAAGAACTGGAGTAATTTCTATGACAAATTATAAAAATATGGATGAAATTATTGATCGGATACAGGAGATGCGGGGGTTCTTCCAGATCGGTGGTGAACTTATTCCGTTTCTTACCGATCTGTTTGTATTTCTGAAGGACATCCTGCCGCTTATGTCTGAAATGAAAATCTCAATGGTGGATTCTACCCATAAGCTCCCAACCGCGCAGGATCGAATTGAAGATGTATCGCAGGCCACTGAAATGGCAACCACTGAAATTCTGGACAAACTGGATGCTATATCGGAAAAGGTGAACAGCATTTCAACCAGCAATGACGGTATGAAGGAAGAAATTCAGTCAGCCATTCTGGATATCAATTATGCGCTTCAGTTTCAGGATATCACTTCCCAGAAACTGGAACATGCCAACCGGATTCTGCGGGCGATATATGAAAAGTTCCAGCGGCTCTACACAACCCTTGAATCACTGAAACAGCAGAGTGATGTCAGCAGCAGAATTCTGTCATCAATCGGCATCGAAAATATAGAAGAAAAACTCTCTGAAGATCGGAAATCCTTCCAAAATGAAACCAAGGATATTGTCCGGCATGAAAGTATCTCCCAGGATGATATTGACGATCTGTTTGGGTAAACTGGATTGACATGTTCGATGAGAATCCCATGAGCAGAGGAAAAATTTACAGTACCGGAAATCAGAATGATAAGCCGGTAAAAGCCAAATCCCGGTCCGGCGTGATTAAAAAACGACAGGTCAGGGTCGATGAACCGCGCCGTATTGCTGTACGGGAGATTGCTGCAGACAGTGAAAACGGAGATGCTGTTCAGCCGGTCATTGAAGACGGGCAGGTTGTGGGAGTGAACTATCAGTGCAGCTGCGGCAAACTGGTCCGAATTCGCTTCGAGTTTGAGGAACCTGTTGTTCCCACAGAAGAAGCGGAAGAATAACATGAATTTCTGTGAAAGGATTTGCACCCGTTTTTTTAAAATTGGATATACTCAGTAATGGTTGAAATTCACATATCATATGATCGACTGACAGCCATGATCACTCTTCAGGGAGATGACCAGGTAACTGAGCTGGATATCAGAAATGCCCTGGCAGAAAAAGGCGTGACATTTGGAATCAAGGATGATGTGATCTCAGAAATCCAGAATTCCGTCATACCTGTTCAGAACGTGATCATTGCCGAAGGCATTAAGCCCCAATACGGACGGGATGGGAAACTGATATGGTATATCGAACATTTTGATTCAGACCGTCCCGCCATTACAGCCAGCGGACAGGCTGATTTTAAAAGTCTGAAACATTTTGAAAAAGTCAAAGCCGGGCAGGAACTGGTATCATGTGTCCCGGCAGTGGAAGGAAAGCCCGGAAGGGATGTTTTTGGAAATGCGTTGTCGCCAACCGGTCGGGAAGTGCAGCTGCCGACAGGAAAAAATGTTCGTATCAGCAAAGACGGCTTGACACTGATATCTGAAATTGACGGATTTGTATTCGAGGCTGATAAACGCGTCATTATTGATAATGTCTATCACATACCCGGGAATGTGGATTTTCATACCGGAAATGTTAAGTTCGACGGTTCGGTGGTTATCGATGGGGATGTGCGTTCTGGATTTCAGGTCGAGGCAGTCGAATCCGTTTATATCGGCGGAAATGTGGAAGCAGCGGAAATCTATTCCCATCAGGGGGATATCTCCGTGCATCTTGGGATTGTCGGGCAGGGCAAGGCCAAACTCCTGGCCGGAAGAAATTTGAATTGCGGCTTCGTGCAGAATGCTTCGGTCGGGGTGCAGAAAAATGTTACGATCCGGCGGTATGCCATTAATTCCGAGATACTGGCCGGCGGAAGCGTGTTCGTGCGCGAAAACGAAGGACTGATTCGCGGCGGACGCATTATTGCTTCCAAAACCGTTATTGCCAGAGAACTGGGCGCAGACCGCAAAATTCCTACCGAGGTAACCATCAGCGGTGAAAACAACGAGACCACCAATGTCCGCATCACCGGTATCGCCCGGGAAACGCGCCGGCTGCAGACACGGCTTGCCCTCTATCAGAAAAAAGTCCAGTTTTTTTCCCTGCTGCAGAAAAGCAAAAAAGAACTCAGTCTGGATAAAGAAAATGAATTTGTTCAGATGCAGGAAGATATAGCCAATATCGAAAAGAAAATCGATGATCTGGCAGTAGAAGAACAGGAATTGATGAAAGGTCTGCGGCAGGAAATGCCCAGCAAATATATTCAGGTGACAGGCGAACTGCATGCAGGTGTGATTCTGAATATCGGAAGGCAGCAGTGGATCTGCCGGGACAGTCTCAAAAATATCAAAGCCATTTCCAAAGGCGGCGAAATTATTTTTGAGGATCATGTTAACACCGTCGGAGGTGAGGATGAATGAGCAAAACAAAGTCATACTGGTTGTTGATGACGAAAAACTGAATGTTGATCTGCTTCAGGAATATCTGCCTCGTGTCGGGTATGAGGTGACCGGGGTTACAGATCCGAGACTGGCACTGGATCTGATCAATGAACAGAATTATGATCTGGTACTTACAGACCTCGTCATGCCCGGAGTTTCAGGTATTGATATCGTCAAGGAGGTTGAAAAGCGCAATACCGATACAAAGGTATTAATCTTTACCGCATATGCCTCCATCGATACGGCAATAGAAGCCATCCAGCATGGGGTTTATGATTATATCCAAAAACCCTTCAATCTGGATCAGATACGTGCTGTCCTTGACCGGGCTTATGACAAACTGAGGCTTGAGAGAGAAAACAAACGTCTCAATCAGAAGCTGTCTCATATGCTGTCTGAAATCACCATGCTGTATGAAATCAGCAATCTGCTTTATCAGATCAAAGACAGGGAAGCGTGTCTGGATCTGGTGCTGGATACAATTTCTGAAGGTTTGAAAATTCAGTATTCCGCCATATTTCTGCCTGAAAATTCCAAATTCAAGATTTGCCGCAGCAAAGGGCTGTCTGAAGAATTTCAGCAGGCATTTGAATTTCGCAGAGGAGACGTGATTGCCCAGAATGAAATTCTGGAAGAAGAAGCCACCATCATATTGACGGACGACGGCACACTTGAACTCAACGGCAGCCCGTTACCGGGATCGGAGTCCATTTGCGGGTTGGTTTTGCTTCCTATCCGGTATATGGAGAATCTGGTCGGTTTTCTGGGAATATTTGATTCCAGCAGCCAGCAAAGCCAGCTTTCAGACAATTTGAAACTGCAGAACATTCTGGCAACACAAATTGCACCCATCCTGCATTCATATCAGGAATCGGACTCTGACAGCAGCAGGGAATCAGAACAGAAAATCCGAAGCAACGATCTCAGCCGGGTGCTCAGTCAGCTGAATGGATCATCGGTATCGGTAATTCTCGCCAGGGTTGTCCTGGCAGAAGATTCTGTGGAGGCCCCCAAAATCAGTGATATCCGTTCAAACGCAATTAATGAGTTCAGGGGGGAATTTGGCGCTGCACTGCATATCCTGTGGCAGCACATGGACACGATTTGTGTTCTGGTGCAGGGAGTGAATCCGGCTAATGTTCAGCTGGCCTGCAGCAGTATCGAAAGGAGAATCAGCGAAAACCATCGGTCTCTAACACAAGATTCCAGTGTCAGGATGGAAACCCGAATTCAGTATGAACTGTCCGATCAGCAGAAGTCGTTGTCGGAAATAATTGATTCACTGGAGCAGGAATTTTTCAGCCGCAACATTCGTTAACATGAGTGAAAGGCAGTAATGATTCCTGATTATCAGGAATGTCCATTAGATTTTGTCCGGAACAGGTGCTCACGTGAACAGAGAAACTCAAAACCAGGAAGTAACGGGTTTCAAGAATTACAAGATTTTGGTGGTTGATGATGAAGATCCAATACGCCAAATACTGGAAATTGGATTAAAAAACCGTGGGTATCAGGTATTTCTTGCACCGGATTATCAATCGGCAATGAAAATCGCCCGTCAGCAGGAGTTGGATTTTGCCGTAGTAGATATTCGTCTGCCGGATGAATCAGGAACTGTGGTATGTCAGCATTTGCTTGAAATTCATCCGGATATACTGAATGTTATTATAACAGGTTATCCAGATATTCATACGACCATTCAGGCAATTCGTCTCCATGCATATGACTACCTGATCAAACCATTCAGGGTTGAACAGGTTGTATCGGTTCTGGAACGGGCAGCAGCCGAAAAGGAACTCATATCACAGCGGAATTTGAATCTTCTGAAAGTGCAGGAACTCGAAACGGAAAATGCCAGGCTGAAAAAGCTTCTCAGCCAGTTTATGCCGGAAGAATACTTAAACCCTGATGACTCCGGTAGCCAGAGAAAAAACCTTGAAAAAGATGCTGCTGCCAGAAAAACATACGGAAGACAGAATCAGAAAATGGAAAACCTGCTGGAAAACATTTCAAAATCGGAGAAAAAAGATCGTCGCTGATGCGAAATGGATTTCTGCCGCGCATGGTTGATGTTGTCAGTGACAGGTCTTGATTCAATGTATCGAAGGCTGCAAATCTGATAAAGGATCACTTATTGGGGACAGGGAGACAGTCATCCGAAGATTCTGGCAGCGGATGGAAGGATCTTTCTTCCGGTGGTGATTTGAGATAAAAATTCTTAGGATAGGAGAGTCATGAATCGTCTGCTTGTCGTTGATGATGATCACAGCTTGCGAACCGTGTTGAAAGATGCTCTGACTTCCGCCGGTTACTATGTGGATGTAGCCAAAAGCGGAAAAGCGGCACTTAAAATGATGACGACAGAGTCGTATGAGCTGATTATTTCTGATTTGATGATGCCGGAGATGAGCGGAATTGACCTTTTGGAAATACTGCGGAAGGAATATCCTGAAGTTGGTGTTCTTATTATCACCGCGTACGGAACCGTTGAAACCGCCGTGGAGGCACTTCATAAAGGTGCGTTTGACTTTATCACGAAGCCGTTTTCCATTTCTCAGATCAAATCAAGAGTCCACCGATTCTTTGACTATCAGGAGCTTCGGGATGAAAATGCCGAGCTGAAGCGAAAGCTGAGTTTTGATGAGAAATTCGTTAAACTGATCGGCAACAGCACCGCGATGCAGCAGATTTTCCATCAGATCAGCATTGTGGCTCGAACCGATGTTCCGGTATTCATCCAGGGCGAAAGCGGTACTGGAAAAGAATTGATTGCCCAGGCCATTCATGACAACAGCATTCGGGCCAACCGTCCGTTTTTAAAAGTCAACTGTTCTGCAATTCCTGAAACGCTGTTTGAAAGTACGTTGTTCGGACACGAAAAGGGAGCGTTCACAAATGCGCTGAAAATGCATAAGGGACTTTTTGAAGAAGCCCATACCGGAACGCTTCTGCTGGACGAAATCAGTGAAATCCCCATTACAATGCAGGCGAAGCTGCTGCGCGTGCTTCAGGAACGGGTTGTCACAAGAGTGGGGAACACCCGGGAAACGCCCATCGATGTGCGGGTCGTAGCCACTTCAAATCGAAATATCGAAGAACTCATAGAGAAAGACGAGTTTCGGTCGGACCTGTTTTTCCGACTGAATGTATTTCCAATCACGGTTCCGTCCCTGCGTTCACGTCCGGACGATATTCCGCTGCTGGTGGATCATTTCCTGAAAAAACTGCAGGTCAAATACGAATACGAACTCAAGGAAGTCGAAAAGGAAACCATGAACGGATTGATGCAGCAGCCCTGGCCGGGGAATGTTCGTCAGCTTGAAAATCTGATCGAACGGGCAATTCTCTACTCCGGGACCGATCCTATTCTTGAACTGCATCATTTTTCCCTGGATCGGGAAAAAGTTCATGCCGATCATGATGACATCACGGATGCGCCCATCACCATTGCTGAAATGGAAAAACGTCTGATATTCAGCACTCTGAAAAAGACCCACAACAACCGGACCTATGCCGCCAGCCTGTTGGGAATCAGTGTTCGGACCCTTCGCAATAAACTGCATCAATATGCAGATGAGGAAATGGAGAACGCCAGCTGAGACACCGTCTTTCCAATCCGATGCATACAGTATTACTTCCTGGAAATATACTCGTTTCCTGATTCAGAATACCTTCACCAACCGGCAGAATCTCCTGCCGGATTCCACTGCAGCATCATCAATGATATCTTGCTGACTGCTGGATATCCAACAATCGCTGCCGTTCACCCAATGACCGCTCGAATCATTCCCACTGCACTGTTTCCAGCCTCACTTGTGTTCTGTTAAAAACCTGAAAAGCCGCGCACATTGATTTCGGACAGAATTTCCTTATTGGAAATATTTTCCTGTGAATGAAAACCATGTTGATCATTTTGCCGCATTCTGTTTGGGTATATTTAAAATGAATGTATTGGATGATATTTATTAAGTGTCTGAAATAAATAATTATAAGAGCCAATGATTAATTGATCTATTAATTCTTAAGGTGTGCTGGCATGAGGTTTGAACAACAACGCGCAGCACTATGAGCATATTCGAAACCCCAAAATCACAATTACTGAAGCAGGCCCTGGATGTTTACTCCCGCCAGCATAACGCTATTGCCAAGAATGTGGCAAATGTCAATAACCCGGAATACCAGCGGGTTCAGACTGATTTCAGCAGTGAACTCCATAAGGCGGAGGAACGCACCGGTGTGAAAACCAGTCATCCGCAGCATATTCAAGGTTCCCAGTTTGAACGGAAACGGGGACTCACTGCTGATGAAAGCAAACAGACCGATGTGGACCTCACACAGGAAATGGCTGATCTTGCAGAAAATCAGATTCGATATGAATTCTCAGCAAGAACCCTGAACCGATATTATTCAGGACTCAGCACAGCAATCCTGGGTCGCAGCAGATAGGAAAAGACATGGAAGTTGACGGCATTTTTTCAATGATTCGAACAACCAAAGGCGGGATGGCTACTCAGCTGAAACGGTTGGATGTGATTTCGGAAAACATCGCCAACGCCAATACGGGGCCAGATGAAAACGGGAATGTTTACTATCGGAAGACTGTCCAGGAATCTCCCGTAAAACGAGGTTTGAAACGCGGTTTTTCAGATGAAATGATACTGAAGATGAGAAATTCCCAGTCGAACCACATTTCCAACCTGAATGATTCATCCCAGATCACTAACAAGGATGGGATTAAGGATGCCCGGATTGTGGAAATCAGGGAAGATCAGCTGACCTATGATCCGGATCATCCCATGGCTGATGATCAGGGATTTGTAAAAACCACCAACGTCAGTTTGGTAGAGGAGATGGTGGACATGATATCCGCCAGCCGGGCTTACGAGGCAAATGTCAGTGTGATTAATGCGGCAAAGCAGCTTGCGAAAAAGACTTTGGAGATATAACCGGAAATGAAAATTTTTCCTTCATCCGCCAATCCGTATCTGATTCATTCGAAAAATACAAAAACCCAGAATGCCGGCCAGCCGCCGGCTGAATCTGGGAAACTGCCGGATTACCCCGGGTCACAGGATGAAAAGGGCACGCCCGGATTTAAAACCAGAGAAGTCCTGGATAATAAAGAAGAAAATTTACTGCACATGCTGTTTGGTGCAGAAAAACCAAAAGAAATGGTCTTTTACGGCCGTTCACAGGTTGCACAGATTTACAAAGGCCAGTTGCTGGATGTTAAAGGTTAGGAGATAAATAGATGGTTAAGATTGACGGTATTCAGCAAACCATTCCGGGCATCGGATCTTCCCGGAGTATTCCAAATTTGACAGATAAGACTGAGGGCAAAAAAAACCACCCCAGTTTCGCGGATACAATTGGGGATTTTGTATCTGCCGTGAATGACAGTCAGAAAAATTCATCGGCGAAAGTTGCTGATGTGATTCAGGGAAAATCGGACAATCTGGTTGAAGCGATGACTGCGATGGAAGAGTCAAAGCTGAGCTTCGAACTGATGCTGGAAATTCGAAACAAGCTCCTGGAATCATATCAGGAAATTCAAAGAATGCAGGTTTAATAAAATAGGGATGGGTCAATGAATCCGTTCTTTGCACAACTGGGGAAACTTTTTCAGCGCTATACTTCCATTCAGCGGGTGATGATCGGCGTTGTATTTATCGGTATGATCTCTGCCATCATCTCGCTGGTGCTTTGGGCCAACAAACCGGATTACGATATTCTCTTTTCAGATCTTGAACCGACAGTGGCAAGCCGAATCGTGAGTGAACTGCGCAGTCAGAAGGTCAAGTACCGTCTTGAAAACAATGGTCAAACCATTTTCGTTCCGGCAGAAAATGCATCCGAACTGCGACTGTTGTTTGCTGAGGAAGGTCTGGTAGGTTCCACGGTCCCGGGCTACGATGTGTTTGATAATCAGAAGATCGGTATGACCAGTTTCATGCAGAAACTGAACATGCGTCGGGCTCTGGAAGGTGAATTGACGAAAACCATCAATCAGTTTCCAGGCGTCAGCAACTCCCGTGTACATCTGGTGCTGCCGGAAGGAAAGCTGTTTGATGATAATGAGCAGGGATCAGCATCCGTGGTTCTTTATCTGAAAAACGGCCGGTACATATCTGCCGAACAGGTCAAGGGTATCGCGGCGATGGTGGCGAATTCTGTGGACGGCATCAGTGCTGAAAATGTGGTAGTGGTTGATACCGAAGGCAACATGCTGACTGAAAACACGGATGATAATGCGGTCATCGGTTCTGCCGGAAATCAATGGGAACTTCGAACTTCGATTGAAAGCAAGCTGCGCAGCAAAGTCCATGATATCGTGGAAAGCGTGGTTGGGGCCATGAATGCCCAGGTTGAAGTGAGTGTTGATCTGGATTTTGAACAGATTGAGCGCACAACCGAAGCCTTTGACCCGGAAAATGTGTCCATTCTGAGTGAAGAACGACACAGTGAAACGTCCGTCAACTCCGACAGCACATCCAACACGAATGAAAATTATACCAACGAAAATGTGGTGACCAATTACGAACTGAACAAAACGGTTGAGCATTTTATCAGCAGCAAAGGAGATATCAGCAAACTGTCTGTCGCCGTGCTTGTAAACGGGAAACATGTCACAAAAACCGATCCTGACGGGAACGAGATAAAAGAGTATGTTCCCAGAACCGCCAAGGAACTGTCCCAGATTGAAGCCCTGGTGAAAAGTGCCGTGGGATTTGACGGCGACCGGGGAGATATCGTTGAAGTGCAGAACCTTGAATTCGACCGATCAGATCTTGAGCTGGACCAGAAGTACTTCAAGGAAGCAGAAAAAAAGGAAATGTGGGCCGGTCTGATTAACAAAGGTTTCATGGGGGTTGCGCTGCTGATTGCATTTCTGGTCATCCGCGGACTGCTGAAAAACTATGGACCGCTGCTGCCGCTGCCGGAGCCCGTTGAACCGCCGTCAGAGCTGATAGAAGGGGTAAAGGGGGCTCAGCAGCTTCCGGCCGGAATTGAAATGCCGCCTGACTACGAGTTGTCCGAAGATTTATACATAAAAAAACTGTCTCCTGAGGCACAGGCAAAAATGAAAGCCAAAGACAAAATGACCAATGAAGTGGTCGAATACGCCAAGTCCAGTCCTGAAGCAACAGCCAAGCTGATAAGGTCCTGGCTGACCAACCAGAACTCGAGAGGGAATACAGTATGAGCCCTGAAAATGATCAGATAGCCAAGGCTCTGGCACAGATTCCGCCGCTTCAGAAAAGTGCATTGATACTCATTGCAATGGGCGTGCAGAATGCTGCACAGGTAATGAAAAACCTCAGTGACAAGGAAGTTGAAAAAGTCACAGTTGAAATAGCCCGGTTAAGAAATGTGCCGGCAGAAGTGCTCAGCGCGGTGATTGAAGAATTTTATCAGATGATGCTGGCAAACCATTACATTGTTGAAGGCGGAATCGACTACGCCAAAAAAGTTCTGGAGAGCGCGTGGGGCCGCTCAAGATCAGAAGAAATCCTGAAGCGGGTGGAAGCAGCCACGGAGGTCAGTGCCTTTTACCTTCTCCAGACGGTGGACGACAAGCAGCTGCTGAACTTCCTTCAGAATGAACATCCCCAGACCACAGCCCTGATCCTGGCCAATTTAAAACCGGGGCAGGCAGCATCCATAATATCAGAACTGCCTGAAGAAACCCAGGGAGAAATTGCATACCGTCTGGCGACCATGGAAAAAACATCTCCAGAACTGATTGATGATATTGAAAATGTTATTCGGGAACAGATCGGAACGGTATTCGGGGGGGATCTCAGTAAATCCGGCGGTGCGGAAGCGGTTGCAGAAATTCTTAATTCCACCAGCAGGGCGGCTGAAAAGAATATCCTCACAAAACTCAAGGAACGGGATCCGGGATTGTCTGATGAGATTACCAGCCTGATGTTCCTCTTTGAAGATATTGTGCATCTGTCCGACAACGCGGTTCAGCAGCTGATAAAGGAAATCGATTCAAAGACCGTTGCCATGGCTCTCAAGGCCACCAGCGGCGAACTGAAGGAAAAAATATTTAAAAACATGTCCGAGCGGGCAGCTGATATGCTGAAGGAAGAACTGACGTACCTGGGTCCGGTGCGTGTAAGGGATGTCGAATCTGCTCAGAAACAGATTCTGGATGTCGTGCATCAGCTGGAAGAAGAAGGTGTGATCACAATCGGACGCGGCGAAGATGAAGAAATAATCGAATGATCCCGGTTACAGTTAAATTGCGGAGGCGCATCACAGGATTTCGGATTCAGGAAATGGATCGGAAAGACAGCGTGATTCGGGCCGATTCTCTCGAAAAACCCGAGGTTCGGGAATATCATGTTCCCGGTATTCCCAATGAACTTGAGTGGAAACTGGAAATGCAGCGGACACGGACCGCTCAGCTGGAGCAGGCACTGCAGCAGGCCAGGGAGGATTATTTTGCCGCCGGTTTCAAGGAGGGCCGTGCAGAAGCCGCAAAACAGTACAATACCGATCTTCAGAATTTGAAACAGCAGTTTGAGTCAATGGCGGTTCAAATTACCGAACAGGCTGAAGTATCAGTCCAGAATTCAGAGTACCCGCTTCTGGATTTGTCAATAGAACTGGCGCGAATCATCATTCGCCATGAATTAAAAAATTTGGATACTGCTGCAGACCGGATATCCGATCTGCTGAAAAAACTGCTTCTGGATGTAATTGACCAGGAGAAGGTGACTCTGCAGATCCATCCGGATATGCTGGACAGGCTGAACAGCTCCGGCGCTCTGGACAATGTGGATCCTGCTGCAGACAGACAGATTCGTTATATTGCCAATCCAGCGCTGCATATCGGCGACTGCATATTGGAAACACCTGACTTTGTCATTGACAGCACCGTTGAAAAACAGCTGGCTCATTTGGAGAACCAGCTTAAGGCAGAGAATTAAATGCTGAATCTGGGCCGTCAGATTAAAACCTACAGTAATCTCCTGGATACTGTTGAATCCTACCGGATGGACGGGAAGGTATCGGAGATCATCGGACTGGTAATTGAAGCCTCTTTGCCAAAGGCTTCCCTGGGCGAGTTGTGTGTGATTCAAACCACACAGCATAGACGCATCAGGGCTGAAGTGGTGGGCTTCAGAGGGGAAAAAGCGCTACTGATGCCATTGGATGAACTTACCGGAATCGCCCCCGGCGCCAGAGTCAGTCTGAGTCCCAGACCGCTGTATGTGCCGGTGGGACCTCAGCTTCTCGGCAGGGTTCTGGACGGTCTGGGCAATCCCATCGACGGAAAGGGCCCGCTCCATTGCGAGGATCAGCACCCGGTATATAACACTCCTCCGAATCCGCTGTCTAGACAACGGATTACCGAAGCTGTGGGAACCGGCATCAAAGCGCTGGATGGCCTGGTCAGCGTCGGCAAAGGACAGAGAATCGGGATTTTTGCGGGAAGCGGCGTGGGCAAAAGTGTGCTCCTTGGGATGATTGCCAGATATACAAATGCATCTGTAAATGTGATTGCCCTCATCGGCGAACGGGGGCGCGAAGTCAGGGAGTTTATCGAAAAGGATTTGGGGCCGGAAGGATTAAAACGGTCCGTCGTCATCGTGGCCACATCCGACCAGGCAGCCATGGTACGGGTGAAGGGGGCTCTTATTGCCACCGCGATCAGTGAATATTTCAGGAATCACGGAAAAGATGTCATGCTCCTGATGGATTCACTCACCCGCGTTGCAATGGCTCAAAGGGAAATCGGTTTGGCTATTGGTGAGCCGCCAACCACCAAAGGATACACACCCTCGGTGTTTGTGCTCCTGCCGAAACTCCTTGAACGCGCCGGCACAGATGTGAAAGGCAGTATCAGCGGATTGTACACCGTTCTGGTGGAAGGAGATGATCTGGACGAGCCTATCAGTGATTCAGCAAGGGCCATTCTGGATGGACATATCGTCCTGTCGAGGAAAATGGCAACCAGAGGTCACTATCCAGCCATTGATGTGCTTGGCAGCGTCAGTCGTCTGAAGAACGATGTGACCAGTGACAAATCACAGGCGGCATCCCAGAAAATTCTGGAACTGCTGGCCAGCTACCGTGAAGCGGAAGATTTGATCAGTATTGGTGCTTATGCTGAAGGCAGCAATCCCAAAGTGGATATGGCAGTCAAGTATCTTGATCAGATCAACGGATTCTTGAAGCAGACCATCAGTGAGCATTGCAGTTTTAAGGAAACCCATGAAATGATGCAATCACTTGCGGATGGAATGAACTGATGGCGGGCAGATTTCATTTTTCCTTACAGCGTATCCTGAATCTTCGCGAGATGATTGAAGAAACCAAGGCAGTGAAGCTTAAAAATTCACAGACTCACCTGAAGGAAGAAGAGCTTAGGCTGGCGGTAATGGAACACCGCAAATCAGCATATCTGGATGAAATACAGGAGCAGGATGTCTCCGGCGGTCAGGTCTCGGTGATTGATCTGCAAGTGTCTCGTTCCTATATAAATCAAATGAACTGGGGAATTAAAAACCAGAACAAAACCATTGCCGAATCAGAGAAAAAGGTGGAACAGGATCGCCAGGAAGTCCTGCAGGCAGCCAGGGACAAAATGATTCTGGAAAAGCTCAAGGAACGTAAAAAAGAAGAATTTCTCGTTGAAACCAGGAAAAAAACCATCAAGGACGAAAGCGAAATTGCCGCTAGAATCCAGCGACAGAACGAAGCCGGAGGGATGATTGAGTAAAATTTTGATGTGGGCCGGAATCAGCTTCGTGACTTTCCTGCTGCTGGTGGCAGGGATATTCACTTTGTTGACTTTTCTGGAACCCATCGATGAAGTGGAAAACCTCCCGCTGGAAATTCAGGAGGCTGCCGGAATTGACATCTCAAAATCCGTTCAAGCAGAACTTGACAGTCTGAATACCCTGGTCTCCGAACTGCGCAATCAGTTGTTTTTTAAGAACCTGGCACAGGACAGCCTGGTTGAGCAGATCACCTTTAAAAATAACCTGATTGAAGGATACAAAGGCACCATTGACGGACTTAACCGGGAGTTAACTGAACATATCAGCCGACAGGGAGATATCAAGGATCTTGCAAAAACATTCGAGTCAATGAAGGTCAGTGAAATCAGTCCCATACTGGAAAACGTGGATGATGATACGGTCATAAATATCTACAAGAATATGAGTACCCGAAACCGGAAAAATATCCTGAATGCCCTGACCCCGCAGCGGGCGGCGGGCATCACTCAAAAACTGGCAAGGGGTGTCTGATTTGACCAACACTGACAGCAATGTAAAAACCTTGGGTCTTCCGGATTGCGGCAATTCCGCTCAGCAAAAATCTAATGCGGGGCATCCTCATGCCGTTCTGCCGCCGAATGCAGGTGCTGAGGAATATGCATCAGAATCAGAATTTGAATCATATCTGGAAACCCCATCTCCTCCCTTTGCGGCGGAACAGGCTTTCACCGGCATTTCTGAAAAGCAGATAAATAATCAGAAAAACGCCCACAGCATCCATGAAACCGCCAGTGTGCCGGAAATCCCGTCCAGTTCCGAAAAGTCGGGACATATTTCTGGTGACCGACAGGAAATCATGTCACAGTCTTTCGTGCCGTCAGGGGACAGGTCAGCGGAGAAATTACCTGTATCTGCAGACATGGAGATTAAAACACCCTCAGCCGCCGCGGATGCTTCTCTCGACCGCAAAGTCGGGTTCAGTCATTCATCCGCAGGTTCAGTACCAGGCCCAAAAATTTCCTCAAAAAACAGTCAGACTGTCGGCGGGACCGGTCAGGCTGGATCAGACTTCAAAACCGCTGCGGCAACAGCCGAATCCAATATTCAGTCGGGAAAAGATCAGGGGTCAAGCGGAACTCCGCCCAAACCGGCTGCGCCATTCAGCACTGACCCACAGAATGAAGGATTGTCAAGAACGACCGTATCCGTCAGAGACGAAACAGCCAGAGCTGGAACTCCAATGACTGCAAGGGAACAATCGAAGCCATCCAAAAAAACCGACCCAGCGGTGACCGGTAAGAATTATTCGGCTGCCCCGGACCGCCCCAGTCACCTCTCCCGTACTGAAAACAAACCGCTAACCGGCGCAGCGGTGAAACCCGAATATTCCCAGGAAGCGGGAAGTAAGTCAGAAAGCGCAGTGAAGGATCTGCCCTTCAAAGCTGTCAAGGAGCCACTGCAGCCGGTCATTCCGCCGGAAAGCCATGCGGCTGTCAGAAATGTCGGAAAAGAAAATGAAATATCACCGCTTTCCTTGAAGAGCGCCTATGAAAAGTCAGTCAGACAGACTTTGAAGGCAATTTCAAAATTGGCAGGGGGATCTCAGCGTGCATGGAGGGATTTATCCGCTGAGTCTTCAGCCGGAACAGAGCGGCCGGATAAGGGGGAATCCCCCGCCATTCAGTCAGTCAGGGCTGAAACGGTATTGGAAAAAAATGTGGAAAAAAGCGTGAATCCGCAGGCCGGCGGGAATGCTCCTATCGGCGGAAGAAATGGAAGGTTATCGGAACATACCGTCCCGTCAAAACCCGGGCACATCGGTCAGATAACGGAAATTCCCGATTTGTCAAGAATTGAATTCACCCGCGAAGGCCGGTCGCACTCGCTGAAGACAGACATTCATCCCCAGACAGTCAGGCATGTCACCAATACGATATCCCAGGTTATTCGCGCCGGGAATACCGAGACCGTGTCAGTGATCCAGGCCGGGAAACTGGGGAATCTGAAAGTCGCACTCAATCAGTCTGAAAATCGAAATGTCGTTTACATCACAGTTGAAAACGACAGAGTAAAAGAAGAATTACAGAAAATTTTGCCCATCATACAGCAGAATCTGACAGAGCGGGGGGTTGCGCTCCAGACACTGGAAATCCAGACGGAAATCCGGGATTATGATACCCCTCAGGAACAGCTGACAGGATTTGCCGGGCAGGAAAAACAAGAGGCATCCCAGGAGCAGGATGCGAAGGAAAATGATGGTCCAATTATTGTAACCCGGCAGTACGGCTATAACTCAATGGAAGTGATAGCCTAAGCCGAAAGGAGGCAATTATGATTGGAACCGAATTGGTAGGATCATCCACCGCTTCCAGTGGGTCCCTGTCGCAGGCAATGGGCGGGACCACTCTGGCAAAGGAGGAATTCCTGACACTGCTGCTGGCGCAGCTGAAGAATCAGGATCCCCTTTCTCCAATGGAGAACCACGAGTTTGCCGCTCAGCTGGCGCAGTTCAGTCAATTGGAGGAACTGCAGAATATTGACTCCAGCATTGAACAGGGACTTGAAGTGGATCTGATCCTGACAACGGCCATTAACAACACCCTGGCTGCAACGGTGATCGGTAAATCGGCATCGGCATATGGAAATACCATTGAACATACGGAAAATACTGAATCCAGTCTGTCCTATAAGCTGGATGGCTATGCCAATGACGTGACAGTCACCATAAAGGACAGCACCGGAAATGTCGTCCGGACAATCAATGCGACTGATGCAGTGGAAGGATCCCATGACTGTACGTGGGACGGTCTGGATGATGACGGCAACGCTGTCAGCAGCGGCACGTACACGTTCGAAGTTGAAGCGACAGATCTCGAAGGGAATGAAGTGTCCGCAATGGAAATGGTCCGCGGGACGATAGAGAGTGTACGCTATGATAACGGATATGCGGTTCTTGTGGTGAACGGGATTGATATGGCCTTTAATTCGATTCTTGAAATCGGTGAACCGGATGAAGGATAGGTGATTGATGAAAGTCGCAGATCTGCAAATCCGGAATAACCTGCAGAAAATACAGCCTCAGCCCGGTATAAAACCGGACTCGACGGTCCGGACCCCGGCTGAATCCACCCAGATTCCTCACCGAAGTTTTGCGGATATTCTGTCAGATGTGTCTCATGAAAAGCAGGAACTGAAGTTCTCGGCTCATGCCATTCGACGCATTGATGAGCGGAATGTCCAGCTGTCAGCCACCGACCTGCAGCGTTTGGAAGGCGGTGTCAAGCAGGTAGAGGAAAAGGGTGCCCGAAGTTCCCTGATCCTGGTTGATGATATGGCATATATCGTCAGCGTCAAAAACAAGACCGTCGTAACGGCGGTGGATAAACAAGCGTCCATGGGCAATGTGTTTACGAACATTGACAGTGTCGCAATAGTTTGAAATACAGGACCGGTCCCGAAAGGGGGGTCCTCCTGTCCGCTGATCGACTGACGCGGACATAACACGGAGGTTTTTAAGTTATGAGTTATCAATCCAATCTTGGCACAGGTGATGCCTTTAGCAGCGTCCTATCAACCCTGCAGAATCAGCGGAGACGTCTGGACGTCATCAGTACGAACATCTCCAACATCAACACCATTGGTTTTAAATCCAGCCGAATGACATTTCTGGAAATGCTCGGAAAAACGGTTGGAAAACTGTACACGCCTTTTGAACAGGGGTCGTTCACGTCCACCGGCAGCACGACCGATATTGCCATCCAGGGAAAATCCTTCTTTGTTATTCGAAACGGAGAGGATATGAATTATACCCGGGCGGGCTCGTTCTACTTTGACAGTGAAGGGAAACTGGTAAATCAGGACCGCCTGCCGGTACAGGGCTGGACCCTGAATGAAACCATTGAAGACATAAATGATGTCTCGGAAAGTGAAGACGTGGGCGCAATGGGTGCAGTGGGAGACATTCTGCTGGATCCCGATATGGCGGTGGGTGCCTTGGCCACCCAGAATGTTTTTCTCGGCGGAAACCTGGATGCCGGTTTGCAGACCGTGGCCAACGTCATGAAATCATCTGATATCTTTTCAGAGGGCACGGAGACCAATCCGGCGACACTTGCCACGATGCTGAACGATCTTACGCAGGTGGATATTCTCAATGGCGATGAGCTGATGGATAATGACGAGATCGTTATTACCGGTACGGACCACAACGGCGGTGCAGTGGATGCCACATTTGTGTACGGTTCTGCCAATAACGGCGAGACCCTGGGTGATCTGATTTCTTTCATTGACAACGCATTTGGGGAAACCGTATCGGTGACTCTGGAAGACGGAGAAATCATACTGACCGATACGGTCAGCGGCGACAGCCAGACATCCATTGCAATGTCGATGGGTGAATTGGCCGCAGGCTCAATCACTCTGCCGCAGTTCACGAATCCCACGGTTGGTGAAACCCCGCGAGCCAATACGTCCATTATTGTCTATGACAGTTTTGGCACCGCTCATCACCTCAATATTGAATTCGTGAAAACATCCGATGATCGGGAATGGTCCTGGGAAGTCACTGCAGAAGGTAATGAATCTCCTGAGAGCGGATATTCAGGCATAATCACGTTTGATACTGACGGCAAATTTGTCTCCATGACCTTTGATGACGGCACCGGTGAACTGGTTGTGGATCCGGGGAACGGAGCGTCCACGCTGACCCTGAGCCTGCATGCCGGCGGTGAGGCAGGGATTTCCGGAATTACACAGTTCGATGCCTCCACGTCATTGGGCGCACGGCATCAGGATGGGCAGGCCAGCGGCAGCCTTGAAGGAATTTCTGTGAATGAAAACGGATATATATTCGGTACATTTTCCAACGGTGTGATCATGCAGCTGGCCCAGCTGGCGGTAGCGGAATTTGACGATCCCACAAACCTTGACAAATCCGGCTCAAGCAACTTTCTGCCCAATAATCTGAGCGGGGATGCCGTGATTGGCCGAGCCAGTGAGTTTGATACCATTCTCATGAGCGGTCACCTGGAACAGTCCAATGTGGATCTGGCGGATCAGTTCATTCAGATGATTGATGCGCAAAAAGGCTACCAGGCAGCATCCAGGATTGTTTCGACACTGGATAACATTCTGGAAGAAACCACCCGATTCGGCCGTTAAACATGAAAGCTGGTTAATAACTGAATAAGTATTTCTGACTGTCCAATAGAACTGCCCGGGAGCTGGTCTCCCGGACAGTTCTTGTTTTCGGGCGTGTTTTCTGATTTGAATCCAGTGTTTCCGGTTGGGTTTTTTATCAGCCGAGAATTCAGAAATGGTGATAGGATACAATCAAAAGATGACAGGTTTTCCCATGGGAAACAGATTGAAATGCATTAATTTACAGGGCCGAACTCAGAGGTGAACCCTATGATTGATCCTGAATCCTGTTTGAATGTTAATACTGGGATGCTGGTATGGATTTAGCAACCATTATTGGAATATTTGCCGGCTTGTTTCTGGTGGGATATACCATCGCCAGCGGCGGTAATTTTAAAATATTTATCCATATTCCATCGATGATGGTGGTTTTTGGCGGTGCCATTGCCGCCACCCTTATTAATTTTCCGCTGCATGAAGTTGTTGGCGTTATGAAAGTGCTGAGTAAAGCCTTTCGAAAACAGGACACGCTTCAATTGGATATGATCCATCAGTTTGTTGATCTGGCAAAAAAGGCACGGCGCGAGGGAATTCTTGCCATTGACAAGGAACTGTCCAATATCGACAATGAATTCATGCGGAACGGCCTTGAAATGGCTGTGGATGGTTCTGAACCGGAAATCATCAGGGATGTGATGGAAACGGAACTCAACTATCTTCAGGAACGCCATAAAACAGGTCAGAAAATTTTTGCCTCGCTGGGTGCGTATGCCCCTGCATTCGGGATGATCGGTACCCTGATCGGATTAATTTCCATGCTTCAGGCCCTGGATGATCCGGCCAATATCGGTGCCGGTATGGCTGTGGCATTGATCACGACATTTTATGGATCTCTGCTGGCAAACCTGCTTTTTCTGCCCATTGCCGGAAAATTGAAAGCCATTTCAGATCAGGAAGTGATAAAGAAAGAAATGATCATTGAAGGGGTACTGTCCATCCAGTTCGGCGAACATCCGAAAAACATCAACCGAAAGCTGCTTAAT
This sequence comes from uncultured bacterium, assembly GCA_964527215.1. Lineage (GTDB taxonomy): Bacteria > Fidelibacterota > Marinisomatia > SCGC-AAA003-L08 > JACNLC01 > CAZGNZ01. Next base: position 41,341 of record CAZGNZ010000002.1, read on the forward strand.
TTCATCCCGCCTAAAATGAGAGAGGCTGAGGCCGGTTCAAAAGAGTAAAACCAGTGGCGAAAAAGAAGCAAAAAGAAGAAGAAAATCTGGAACCGTCGGCACCGTTCTGGATGGTCACCTATGGGGATATGGTCACGCTGCTTCTGACCTTCTTCGTACTGCTGCTTTCCTTTGCTACAATGGACGAAGTGAAATTTGATGAGGCCGCCCACTCTCTGAAAGGTGCCCTGGGTATTCTGGAAAAATATACCACGCCGATGCCGGAGCGGTCATTGACACAGCCTCCGGAAGTGGAAAGGGTCATGAACATGGATGTTTACGAGAGCATCCAGGAACTGGAACGCCTTGCCGAAGAACAGGGCTTTGCTGATGATCTCTATATTGAAGTCACTGAAACCGGTCTGCTCATCCAGCTGGGGGATAAGGTGCTTTTTGATCTTGGAAAAGCGGATTTGCGACCAGCAGCGTATGATATTCTGAATCTGGTTGGCAAACTGATTCGCGAAAACGCCAATGACACGATGGTCAGCGGACATACCGATAATATTCCTATTTCCAATGAGCAGTTTGCATCCAACTGGGAACTGTCACTTGCCCGAGCCCTGCGGGTCGTTAAATACCTGATAAATTTTGCCGAAGTACCTCCCACCGTCATCTCTGCAGCCGGTTATTCCGAATACAGACCGATCATGCCGAACAACAGTCCGGAAAACCGTCAGAAAAACCGCCGGGTAGAGTTCCTCGTCAACTGGAACTGATTTCTCCTCAACATTCCCAATATTTGTAACACTCGTGTTCCCTTGAAATCAAAACTGCAGATTCATGCAAAATCCTGCAAAAAGTTAAATAGTTCGTTCAGGTGTGGAAATTAAGTGAAGATAGGGGAAATTATTTCCCAATTGAATACCTGACAATTGAAGCCCGGCAGATCAGCATACTCGATGGTTTTTATTCATGACTGGAGGTCTGCGGCAGTCCTGTGATGCCGATGAAATCATTGCATATTCATTTTCAAATCTGCATTAAACTCCTATAAGTTGCTGATAATATGCATGATAATATTCCAGGTGCGAAACTGCGCTTGGAAGCAATATTTTTTCTCTTCCGTTTGAATTGACAATAAACCGATCAGATAACTGAAAACTCACGGCATACAGGACCTTCCGTCCCGGATCTAAAAAGAAACGATTGATACTTATCAAACCGGCGGCATAGAATTTGAACAGGTCCGGATGACCATGGCCCTTACCTGTAAATATTAACCAAGGAAGTTTAATGATTGCAGATCAAGTAGCAAATGAAGCCCCTCCGGAAATCCAGGATGCTGAAGAGAAAAAGACTCCGCCTGCTTTGAAACTCATTATGAGCATTGTAATTGGTCTCATCCTGGCAGCGGGTGCGTTTTTTCTGACCCGGTTTGTGGTGATGCCGGCGTATGTGAAGTACAAACTGAAAAAAGAAGCTGAAAAAGTTATTGAAGAAGAAAAAGCTGCCAATGAAATGGGCATCGTGTATGTACTGCATGATTTCACCGTCAACCTGGCAAACACAAACGGTCGGCGTTTTCTCGTGGCTGAATATGCCATTGAAGCAAAAGACGACGCGGTGATTGATGAAGTACAGAAACGGGAACCTCAAATCCGTGATGAATTCATTAAATATCTGAGAGAACAGTCTGATCGGGATGGTCTGGATATTGATTTTCAGGAAAGGTCGAAAAAGGATTTGATAGAAATCATCAACTCCCGGCTGACACAGGGCACTATTGACAGTCTGTATTACCTCAGACTTATCCTTCAGTAACTGAGAACGGGCGAAACATGTCGAATAAAATTTTATCTCAGGAAGAAATTGATGCGCTGTTGACCAGTGTATCCACCGGTGATGAAGTCGCGCCTTCCCAGGGAGGGAAACGAAAGAAAATTTCCCTCTATGACTTCAAGCACCCCAATCTGATTTCCAAAGAACAGATGCGTCTTCTGGACAACATCCACGAGGGCCTTGTACGAAACTTCGGTGTATTTCTATCGGCGCAGCTGAGAACCATCGTGGACATTCGGCTGCTGGCGATTGATCAGATCATGTATTCAGAGTTTGTGATGTCCATTTCCCCGCCAGGCGCTATTTACGTCGGAAACATCGACAATCCCTATTCTCAGCTGGTGCTGGAAATGAATCCTCAGATGGTCATTTTTATTGTGGAGCGTCTGTTTGGCGGCCGCGGGAGTGTGGTATCGAATACGCGGCCTATTTCGGTGATCGAGCAGAAAATTATGACCCGGGTTGTGGAACGGGTGGCGGATGAAATTGGAAAAAACTGGGCTCCGGTGAAGGAATTCAGATGCGAGTTTACCCGGTTTGAAAGCAATCCTGAATTTGTACAGATCATCCCTGCTTCGGAGCCGGTAGTGGTTGTGTCGCTGGAAGTAAAAATCCACGGGAATACAACCCTGATGAATATCTGCTATCCGTACATGTGGATATCAAATATTATCTCTCGACCAGAAGTGCAGGAGAAAATGATATTCGGCAACAAGGAAGCCACCGACGATGAACAGGAACAGCTGGTTTCAAACCTGTTCCGGACCCATATCAAGCTGAAGGCCATTCTTGGCCGCAGCGCCATTTCTATCGGTGATTTTGTCAATTTGAAGCTGGGTGATGTGCTTCAGCTGGATACCTCCATCGACAGCTCAATCAATGTGAACGCCAATAACCGTCATTTGTATCATGCCAGTGTCGGAAGGCATGGAAAAAATTATGCATTCCAAATCAATCATGTTTTAGAAAGCGAGGAAGAATATGAAGACTAACCAGTTAGAAGGGGTTTTCAACAGCGACTTCGAATTGCTCCTTCCAACGGTGACAGAGACATTCAACCAGCTGTTTCAAAAAGATTTCACCACGGAGATTGCCAACAAGGGAGAGGCATCCAGCATTACAAGCATTGGTGAAGGTCCGGGACTGAAACTCAGCTTCAGTGTATCAAATGAACTGTCTGTTTCACATTGGATTATCCTGCCGGCCGACCTTGTTTTGAATCTGGTAGCATGGATGCTGGGGATGGAACCGGATTCCGAGCTGAATGATGAGCATGTTGAAGCGATGCAGGAAGTCTGTAATCAAATATTCGGTCAGATTCAGGTGGCCCTGGATGCAGCAGGCCGAACGATAAAGTTTGGTGATGTTGAAATTGTTCAGGTGGATTCCAGCCTGAATGAAAAATTTGAAAATGAGGAAGAATCGGTACTGCGGGTTGAAATTCGAATCAATGTTGAGGATGATTTTCACCTTGTGGGCTACCATATTCAGGCGACCGGGTCTGAGGCTTCTGTTCTGGACGATGAACTGAGTCCTTCCGCCGACAGCGGACAGACGATGAGCAATGAGGATGTCGACATCAATTTTGATGATTTCGGGAATGACGCCAGTCCGGTTGAAATCAGTCCGGCGGATTTCGGCAGTTTTGGCGGTGGTGAGCCGGCAGATGACGAACCCCGGAATATCAATATGCTCCTGGACGTAGAATTGAACGTCATGGCTGAGCTGGGTCGAAAAACGATGCTGGTCAAGGATGTGCTGAAGCTGGGAAAAGGTGCCGTTGTTGAGCTGGACAAGGCAGCGGGTGAACCATTGGAACTGTTTGTTAATGGGACCAAGCTTGCTGAAGGTGAAGTTGTTGTCGTTGAGGATCATTTTGGAATCAGGATCACCCAGCTCGCCGCTCCGAAGGACAGAATAAAGAGTTTGGGATGACCGACCGGTTTAAATCCATTCGCAATGGATCGGGACTTACCTATCTGGTAGCCTCCGTGTTTGCCGTAATAGCCGTCATGGGTTTCCTGATGATTTACAATTCACCGTCCGCAGCGGAAGAAACGTCAGCTCCGGCGTCAGTCAGCCTGCAGGATCAGCAGACTCCTGCCGACTACTCGGTCTCAAGACAGCGGTCTTCTTCCTATGTGTACATGCTGAAATTCATCACCGTCACGGCACTGGTTCTGGTCTCCCTGTTCGTGGCAGCCAAATTCATCAGAGGGAAGACCGGTTCGCAGAGTCATGGGGGACTGCGAATGAATATTCTGGGCCGACAGTATATCGGTCCGCGAAATTCAATAATGATGATCCAGCTGGAAAACAGACGGTTTCTTTTGGGAGTCACAGATCAGTCCGTCAATCTGATTGGAGAATTTGATGCCGTGACCGATGAGGAACTGAATGAAATGAATGCAGCGGGAATCAACAGTTTTTCCAGTCTGGTATCCAGACTGGTCCAGACGGGGCGATCAGGAAAATGATATTGCACAGACGGCTGCGTATCTGGATGTCATTGACAGGATTTTTCATTCTGACAGCACCGCTTCACGCCCAAAATGTGCTGCCAAAGGTTTCATTCGGGGTTGAGGAAAGTTCCAATCCCGATGACTTTGTACTGAGCTTACAGATTCTTGCTCTGCTGACGGTTTTGAGCCTGGCTCCTTCAATCCTGATAATGATGACGTCGTTTACCCGCATCATTATTGTGTTTCACTTCCTGCGGTCTGCCCTGGCAACCCAGATGGTGCCAAGCAACCAGATTCTCATCGGACTGGCACTTTTTATGACATTTTTCATAATGAAACCGGTGATTCAAGAAATTAATGACCAGGCACTTCAGCCTTTTCTTAATGAAGAGATTACGCAGCAGGAGGCTGTTCAGCGGGCCGGAAATCCTGTTAAAACCTTTATGCTGAATCAGACCAGAGCCAACGATCTGGAACTGTTTATCAATATACGCGGGGAGGGCCGGCCGGCCAATCCTGATGAACTTCCCATTACGACCGTCATTCCGGCGTTTATCATCAGCGAACTGAAAACGGCGTTCCAGATGGGTTTTCTGCTCTATCTTCCGATGCTTCTCATTGATGTGGTGGTGAGCAGCGTTCTGCTGTCCATGGGTATGATGATGCTGCCGCCAATGATGATTTCAATGCCTTTTAAAATTCTGCTGTTTGTACTGGTGGACGGCTGGTACCTGATTGTTGAGTCACTTGTCCGGGGATTTGGTTAATATGTCGATTGATTATGTCATTTTTATCAGCAAAGAAACACTGACTACCGCCATGTTTATTCTGGTTCCTATTCTGGGTGGCGGTCTTCTGGTCGGATTGTCGGTCGGGATTTTCCAGGCGGTTACCCAGATCAACGAAATGACACTGACGTTCATTCCGAAAATGGCCGTTGTGGGTTTCATTATTCTGCTCCTGATGCCCTGGTTTCTTGATATCCTGCTGACATTCACGCTGGAGGTTTATAATCAAATTCCGTTAATGATTGAATGATGTTTGAACTGATTGACACCATACAGGCCTGGGTGCCGAAGTTTATGCTGATTGCTGCACGGCTTTCCGGCCTGCTGGCAGCCATGCCGATTTTCAGCTACCCTGTCATCAATGTCAGAGTACGTACAGCCATGACCATCATGCTGGCGGTTATCATTTTTCCGATGACGGGTGACTGGCAGCCGCCGGCAGAGCTCATCAGTCTGTTTGTCGTCATCATGAAAGAAGTAGTTCTCGGACTGATTATTGGTTTTGGCGGCAGGGTCATATTCGAAGCCCTCATTATGGCAGGCAGTTTCATAAGCCGCCAAATGGGATTGGCCATGGCGAATGTCATGGATCCGACCAGCCGTCAGCAGCTGCCTGTGATTTCACAGTTCTGGTTCCTGCTTCTGATCATGACCATGTTTGTCACTGACGGACATTATCTCATCATCGAAACCATGGTTCGCAATTTTCAGCTGCTCCCGCTGGGAACCGGGTTTTTTTCTCCCGAATCCGGAGAAACCATGGTTCACACAGGCACGCAGGCATTCAACATGTCGCTCAGGCTGGCAGCCCCAGCCATGGTGTTTCTCCTGCTGGTGGATACGGCAATAGCGTTTACGGCACGGGTGATGCCGCAGATGAACATATTTATGGTCACGCTGCCGCTGAAAATCGGAATGGGGATGTTCATCATTATGTTTTCCATTGACATTTTTCAACTGCTTTTCGATATGGTAATTGACGATGTGGGCCAGTACTTTGTCACCATCATTGCCAACCTACAGGGATCATAAGAGGGTATGCCGGAACAATCTGGACAAGACAGAACCGAATCCGCGTCGCCAAAGCGGCGCATGGAAGCCAAAGAAAAGGGAAATGTCGCAAAAAGCGCTGATCTCAACTCCGTGGCAGTGCTGTTTATGGGCATTCTGGCCCTCCAGTTTATTGCCCCGGATCTGATGGATCATCTGATGAGATTCACGACAGAAACCTATCGGAGCCTGACCTCCATTGATCTGGATGCTGATAAGATCACCCCGCAGATCAGTTATGTGATCATGATGTTTGCCGCGATGATGGCTCCTATACTGGTATTGCTGCTGATAGCGGGACTGGCGGCCAATATCGGACAGGTTGGTTTCCTCTATGCACGCAAAGCCATGGTGCCCAGCTTTGAAAAAATCAATCCGCTCAAGGGGATCAAACGCATGTTTTCCATGCGCTCGCTGGTGGAGACTCTGAAGGGAATAATAAAAATTATCATTGTGGCTTCAGTGGCCTATTTTGTGCTCACAAAACATCTTGCAGACTACTGGGTGGTGGCCAACATGACGGCTCTGCAGGTGGTGACATTCCTGGGTTCGATGTTTCTGGAACTGGGGATGAAAGTGGGTTTTGCCCTGCTTATTCTGGCAATTGCTGATTACGCTTACCAGAAATATGAATATGAAAAAAGCCTGAAAATGACCAAACAGGAAGTCAAGGACGAACAAAAACAGTATGAAGGCAGTGCCGAAGTGAAAGGGCGGATACGGTCCGCGCAGAGACAGGCAAGCCGGAAGCGTATGATGGCTCAAATACCGGATGCCACGGTTGTTGTGACCAATCCGACATTTATTGCCGTGGCACTGAAATATGATCCTCAGAAACGCGGAGACGCACCGAAAGTTGTCGCAAAGGGCAAGCGGAAACTGGCGGAAAGGATCAAGCTGATTGCCAAGGAGAACGATGTACCGATTATTGAAAACAAGCCACTTGCGAGGGGACTGTATGAGATAGTTGAAGTCGGTATGGATATTCCGTTCATGTTTTACCAGGTGGTTGCAGAAGTGATCGTGCAGGTGTACAAAATGAAACAGCAGACATCAGAAAAGCGGTATGCTCATGCCTGATCCGGTCACGCAGAAATCGGCACTGTACCGCAACAGCAACATCCTGCTGGCTGTCGCCATCATTCTGGTGCTGGGTGTCATGGTGATACCGCTGCCCACCTTTATCATGGATTTCCTGCTTGTCATGAACATCACAGGCGGTCTGGTGATGCTGTTCATGGCCCTGTATATCCACAATCCGCTGGAATTTTCGGTTTTTCCCGGCCTGCTGCTGATCGTAACCCTGTTCCGGCTTTCTCTGAATGTGGCAACAACCCGGCTGATTTTGGGGCAGGGGTACGCCGGTGAGATCATTGAGGGATTCGGATCATTTGTGGTTCAGGGTAATTTCGTCGTCGGCACCGTTATATTTTTGATCCTCGTCATCATTAACTTTGTCGTAATCACAAAGGGTGCCACCCGAGTGGCTGAAGTCTCCGCCCGATTCACCCTGGATGCCATGCCTGGTAAGCAGATGGCAATTGATGCAGATCTGAATGCCGGGCTGATTGATGATCAGGAAGCCAAATACCGCCGGGAATCCATCAGCAATGAAGCGGATTTCTACGGAGCCATGGACGGTGCGGCAAAATTTGTGCGCGGGGATGCAATCGCCGGTCTGCTGATTACTACCATCAACATTATCGGCGGATTGTCCATCGGGGTTCTGCAGCGGGGACTGACAGTCGGTGAAGCGGCTGCCACCTATATGCTGCTGACAATCGGTGACGGCCTTGTGGCACAAATACCGGCACTGATCATTTCCACAGCTTCCGGTATCATTATTACCCGGGCGGCCTCCGGCAGCAGTCTGGGAATGGAAATATCCAAACAGGTCACCGGTCAGCCCAAAGCCGTTATCGTGACTGCAGTCGTCCTGGGATTTATGGGCTTTGTACCGGGCCTGCCGTTTTTCCCGTTTATGACCGTTGCCGGCTTACTCGGCATCAGCGGGTATATGCTGAACCGGACCCAGCAGCAGGCTATCCTGGATGAGCAGGCAAGCGAAGTTTCGGAAGAGCCGATCCCCGAAACCGAGGAAAAGATCGAGGAATTTCTCCACCCGGATCCTTTTGAAATCGAGATCGGTTACGGTCTGATACCGCTGGTTGATGCCAATCAGGGGGGAAACCTGCTGAAAAGGATTTCCACGATCAGAAAGAATCTGGCTCTTGAACTGGGCGTCATTATTCCGCCGATCAGGATCAGAGACAATATTCAGCTTCGTTCCAGCGAATATGTATTTAAAATCTACGGAATCAAACTCACTGGCGGAACCGTGATGATGAGTTATCACATGGTTCTCAATCCCGGCGACAACGCCCCGTTTCAGGGCATCCCCACTACGGAACCCACATTTGGTCTGCCTGCAATGTGGCTGTCTGAAGAAGAAAAGGAGCGGGCTGAAGTGGCGGGGTTCACAACTGTCGAAGCACCTGCTGTCATTGCCACCCATTTAATGGAGATTTTGAAGGCAAATGCCCATAAGCTGCTGGATCGTCAGGAGACTCAGCGGATGCTGGATCATCTTAAAGAGACCCATGCCGCAGTTGTGGAAGGTCTGGTACCGGATCTGATACCGCTTGGAGTGGTCACGCAAATTATGAAGAACCTGCTGCTGGAAAAAATCCCGATTCGCAATCTGGTTAAAATTCTTGAAACGGTAGCAGATTATGCCCCATTTTCCAAAGATCCTGATGTTTTGACAGAATATGTGCGCACCAGCATGGCGGAAACGATCACCGACACCTACAAAATGGAACAGGATCAGGTCATGGTGGCCACTCTCGATCCCAGACTTGAGGACAGCATTATGGATTCCGTGAAAAGCAAGACCAATACCCAGAATCTCGGTTTCACGCCCATGCAGGTTCAGAAGTTATTTGAATTTATAGGAGACAAGGTGGAGCAGATGGTCAGTCAGGGATTCCTGCCCACTTTGCTGGTTTCACCCCAGATACGTCGTCATGTAAGAAGTTTCATCAGTCCGGTGCTGCCGAATGTATCCGTACTTTCATACACCGAATTGACATCAGACACGAATTTACAAACCGTTGGAGCAGTGGCATATCCCAATGAAGGTTAAAAAGTTTACCGGTCGTACATTAAAGCAGGCAATGAATCTGGCCAAAGCGGATCTTGGTGAGGATGTCATTATTCTGGAAACAGAAAAAATCAAAATCGAAGGAAAGCCGCCGGGGGACAATCTGATGATACAGATTACGGTAGCCGCGGATGAGGTATCCGGAAAATCCGAAAAACAGGCACATCAGCCGGTCCAGATTCCGGTGCCGAAACCGCAGTCTCCCAAGCCGGAGGTGGATTTTCTGAATCTGCTGAATCAACAGATTTCTTCTTCAAAGCCGGAAAAGGAAACTGCCCCTGATATGGTTGGGGAAATGGCATTTTTGCGTAAGGAACTTGAGAAACTGAACCTCAAACTGAAGCACCTGGCCAAGCCGGAACTGCCCGATCCGTTCAATGCCGTTTATGATAAACTGGTTGGGACAGGGATACATCAGGATCATGTGGATTCGCTCATTCGACGTGCCGTCATTCGTCTTGACGGAAATGACCGAATTTCAGAACAGCAGATTTTCGAACTGGTTGAGGCAGAGGTGGACGGTATCGTATCAGAGATGACGCCGCCCAGCCGGAAACTGCTTCAGGAGAAGGACATCATCGCCGTAGTGGGTGCCACAGGTGCAGGCAAGACCACCTCACTAATGAAACTAGCCATACATCCTGAGTTGTTTGGACGTAAAAAAGTTGTAATTTTCACTACCGACACGTATCGTCCGGCAGCGGCTGAATCACTCAAGGCATTTTCGCGGATTACGGCCGTCCCTGTGGTGGAAATTAGGGAGCCGCAGGATATTCATTTGAAAATGAAAGAGGCGGATTTATACGATGTAATCCTGGTCGACACTCCTGGCAGAAGTCCGTATTTCCCCAATTACATTCAGGAACTTCAGACGACCATGGATGCATTCAAACCGACTGAAATCCTGATGACACTGAGCATGACTTCCGACATGGATGACCTTCTGCTGTCGGCGGGAATTTACATGTCACTCAATCCAAGTGGTATCATACTGACAAAATTTGATGAAACAAGCCGGCCGGGAAAACTGATTTCCATGATGCAGGAAGTCAAGCTCCCGGTAAAGTATCTGGCAGCAGGTCAATCCATTCCAAACGATATGACTGCGGTGGACGGGAAGACATTATGGCAAAAAGTAATAAATGACATCTGATGAGGGAAACGTGATCAAACCCCAAAACAATATCTTTACAATATCAAATTTGAAATCCAGGAAGGATCTGCCGGTAATTTACGTGGTCACCAGCGGAAAAGGCGGTGTCGGTAAATCCAATGTATCTTTGAATCTTTCAATTTTGCTGGCGCATCTCAAGAAGAAAATCCTGCTTATTGATGCTGACATTCATCTGGGAAATCTGGATTTGCTGGTGGGATTGCGACCGCACTACACTCTGGCCGATGTCATTCTGAAAGATATTGATCTGAAGGATATTATTGTCAAAGCGCCGGGCGGAGTGGATGTGATGCCGGCATCTTCAGCCTCCATGGATGTGCTGTCAATGGAAGAGGATGTTCTCAGCCAGCTGGCGGCTGCCTTTTCAGAGTTCGAGCATGAGTATGATACGGTTGTTGTAGATACGGCTGCCGGAATTACCAAGGATGTCATGTCGTTTGTTCATGGTGCAGATAAAGTCATGCTGGTTGTGACACCCGATCCGGCGTCCATCGCGGATGCCTACGGAATGATAAAAGTCATCAAACGCGCCAATATATTCATGCCGGTCATGATGATTGCAAATATGGTCAAAAATGAAGAAGAAGGGGAATTGCTGTATAAAAAAATGAATCTGATGGTCCAGAGATTTCTGGAAAGCAATATCTATTTCGGCGGGAGTATTCCCTATGATGATCAGGTTCAGGATGCAGTTCGGCGGCAGCGTGCCTACGTTCAGGAATATCCCATCAGTAAACCAGCCAATGCCCTGAAGCTGATTACGCGCAACCTGCTTAAACTCCCGGCAAAGGATGCCGCTGAGAGAATTGGACTCTTTGAAAGATTTAAAAGCTACCGGGATATGATCGTGGGAGAAGAATCTTGAGCGCCGGTCCGCTATATAAATTGGCAATCCTGGTTGCGGCCATCCTTTTTGTGATACGCATCATCAGCGGCAATCCCATATTATCCAGCCTGGGGAGAGCAGCCATCCTTTTCCTGGGAATCCTCCTGACATTCTTTGTAGCAGGTCAGCTGCTGAAAATGCTTATTGCCATAACCGAACCGGGGGAAGAGGAGACAGAAGACTCAGAAGAGTTAGAGAATGGCAGTACCGGTGAAGAAGTAAAGAGTGTATAATGACTGATAATCAATCCACATCACAATTAGACGGAGATACTCTGGTCCGAGAGTATATCGCAGATCGCACAAAGGCAAAACGAGAACAGGCGATTCGAGCATTTCTGCCATTGGTGAAATACATCATTGGCCGTCTGAATCTGCCCAGCGACGGGATACTGAAAAGAGAAGATTTGTATCAGTACGGAGTGATCGGTCTTCTCAATGCACTGGACCGTTTTCAGCCGTCGTTCAATGTCACATTCAAAACATTTGCCTATAAAAGAATTCATGGTGAGATTATTGACGCCGTACGTAAAACCGGGGTACTTAACCGGGAACAGCTGCGTAGTGTGGGTCAAATCAATCAGGCAAGGGAAAAACTTCGGTATGAGCTGGGCAGGACACCCACCCCTCAGGAAATCTGCACCAGGGCCGGTGTCCCTGAAAACAATTATTATTATCTCCAGCAGCTCATGAATCTGAGTTTCACCATTTCACTGGAAGAGCGGATCGGTGATGATTCAGAGGAAAGTCTCACCCGAAAAGACACCATTGCCGACCAGAATCAGATTCCGCCGGAAGCCCAGATGATGCATCAGGAACTGAAGGAAGAACTGAAACACCTGATCCATGATCTCCCCGAAAGAGAACGGCTGGTTCTGGCACTGTATTTTTACGAAGAACTGACCCTGATGGATATTGGTCAGGTACTGGGATTGTCAGAATCCCGAGTCTCACAGATATTAAATCATACATTGATTGAATTGAAGATGCAGTTGAGACAGGCGAGTTAAAGGAGGTCTCTGTGTATGAGGACACAATAAAAACCAGTGACCTGTCAACGCTTGAAACCGTGCATGGAATAACCAATGCCGACAGACAGCCGAGACGGGAAAAAAAGAAGCGAGGTAAATCCCCCAGAAAACGCAAGCAGGATCAGGTGGAAATTTCTGTACTGAACAAGAATAAAGACAGCGGCCCTGACATCGGACGCAGCAGCAACGTGACGGAGAATTCAAATCGGGAAGGATCGGAAAATCAGAAACATATTGATATTGTGGTCAGGTAACAGGCTGCGCGGCAAAGAACAGCATCGGGGACTGGAGAACTGGATGCTGCTCCTCCTGGCAGGATTTACAGCGGGAATTTTGTTCGGCACCGATGAACAGATTCGAGTGATATCCCAGGATTATTCCAGTTTTCACCGGGTAAAAATTTCCGGTCCCGAGGGCGGTCCCGCAGAATTTCTGCCCCTGCCGGATATTCGGGAGACACCGGAGGACGGACAGTTCGAAATTCTCTTTTCTCCCGTGGATACCAATCAGTTCCGCGGACAGAGTATCAGCCGCGACTGGGGCAATGTACCGCTTCAGCTGATCATAACTTTTCCGGACTCAAATACAATGAAAATAGCAGGGACAACCATACCCTATTCCGAGTCCAGATGTTTTCATACTGTCCGTGAAAACATATACTATTTTGATATTTATCCTGATTCTGCTGATGAGTCAACATTCAGGGAAATGACATTGGGCTACAACGCAGAAGTGCATCCGCTCCCCGATTCCAAGGCATCAGATACTCTGCCGCCGGTTCGAACATTCATGGCTACTGCTCACAGCGGTCAAACTGAATCCGGTTTTTCTGCACGTATTTTGAAAGCGTTGGGATACGCCCTGCTTGTCACCGTTTTACTGGCCGCTTTTTTCTTCGTATTCGTGTTTCGCCGGAAACTGGACCAGTATTTTCGCAAATTGAGTCACCGTACTCAGCTGAAAACAGGCGGTCGTGAATCAACTTCAGCATTGCAACATACACCCTTGACACCGGAAGCGAGAGAACAGCAGATAAAGGAAATAATGGAGTCCCGGGATGTCAGCTGGGATGAAGCCAATATCATCATCAGCATGAATGAAAGAAAACTCAATGTCAAGGCATAAATCAACATCGGACCAGTACACAGACACCAGCGGTTTCAATGTAAAGTCCGGACTGGAAAACCTGATGCGCAGACTGCACCCCGGCATGGAGGTTCAGGGGAGGATTGTTGAAGTCATTGGCGGCGACCGCTACCTGCTGCGTATATGGGGCTACAATATTCTTACTGAATCCCATAAGCAATTCAGCAAATTTGAAGAAGTTGATCTCACCGTACTCCAGGTAAATCCCCATCTGGTTCTGGATATCAAAAAGAAAAACACTGGAAAAACTGGCTTGCGTGATGGAATGAATGTGCTGGTATGATGCAAGTTACTAAAAAATATTAAAGAGATACTTTATGTCAGAGATTTCCCCGGCATTGCTGAGAGACTATGTTACCACCATTACGGTTCTGGACAGTATTCGGGATGCGGTTTTATTTCTGAATCCTTCCGGAAAGATTGAATATGCCAACAACAGTGCTCTGAAGCTATTGAAGATCGAACTTAATGATATGCTGGGAAAAGCGGTGGATGATTTTCTGATTGACTATGCCAGCGAACCGGCTGACCGTATTTTCCGGAAAGCAAAGCAGGCGTTTTCAAACCAGGAAACACTGGATAAACTGAATGCCGGGCTGCTGGGCGATCTTGAAGCGGCACTGGTTTACAGGTCTGTTGTGGTTCCGGTATCACTGTGCTTCAATGCCATTACGGATGATCAGGAGAAAATACGCTACATTGTTGCGACCGCTCGGGATATCAGTAACCGGCAAACCCTGGAGAAGGAACTTCGCCTGCAGCAGGCCATGTCCGTTTCGCATGATCGGCTTCGAGCACTTGGAGAACTGGCTGTCGGTCTGGTGCATGAACTGACGCAGCCTTTGCTGGCGCTGAAGCTGAGGGTTGAAATGCTGAGCGAAAAAGACGAACTGAAGACTGAACCGTTTCAGGAAACTGTCCCGGAAATGCTGGGATTGGTTGACCGCATGACGAGTACCATCCAGACCATCCGGTCGTTTGCATCCCAGGCCGAAGATCAGACCATTTCGATGATCAATATCAACGAATGCCTGGATAAAGCACTCAGTCTTGTCAATTATGAGTTCGTAAAGCGGAATATCTCCGTTGAGATAAACAAAGGATCGAATTTGCCGTATTTTGTGGGGAATTCGCTGCTTGTGCAGCAGGTGTTTGTAAATATTCTCACCAATGCCAGAGATGCTTTTGATATGCCGGTAACAGACGATGAAAACGTTGATGAAAAACCGGAAATAGTGCTCGAGACCCGGTCACATGAAGGGAAGTGGCTGGAAATTTCTTTCAAGGACAATGCCGGGGGAATCGAACCGCACAATGTGAACAGGGTATTTGAACCATTTTTTACAACCAGGCGGCCGGACCAGAATTCCGGAGTAGGTTTGTCATTCGCCAAAAGCATTATCACATCTCTGGGGGGTGACATTCGTTTGAAAGTTGATGAAGGGAAAGGCAGTACATTTACAGTTCGAATTCCAGTGGTTCTGGAAGAAGAAAGCGATCAGCTGCGCAATCTGATCGAGATGCTGAGCTAAACATGGTAAACACAAAGATATTGCTTGAAATTGCAGGGATTCTGCAGCGGGGACTGGGGTCTGATGAAACGTTTGAGGCGGTTTTTGATATTCTTGAGAGATCCGTCCCCTATGATTACGCAACCCTTTTTCTGTATGATCAGGAATCGGATCAGCTGGAAGTGATTCACCAGATAGGAGACGAACGAGTGGATCTGGCGGGAGAAATCAGTTTTGACCGGGGCTTGGGCATGTCCAGCTGGATATCCCACCAGTCAAATCCTGTCATCATTCCGTCACTGATGAAGTCCAGACCGGGAAAGGATCAGCGTTTTTCCTCGTTTGTATCCATGCCGCTGAAAGTGGGGGACAAGCTGATCGGGGTTCTGAATCTCGCGCACAACGAACCTGACACGTATCAAAGGTCTGAAATGGCGGATTACGAATCGGTTCAGCTTCAGATATCCAACGTAATGGACAAAATTATGCTGCGGAGATCACTGGCCCAGAAAAACAGTGCGCTGGAGCAGGCAATGAAGGATCTCGAAACTGCCCAGGGCAAACTGATTGAAAAAGAACGTCTGGCTGCAATCGGTGAAATCGTAGTAACAGTGAATCATGAAATAAACAATCCGCTGACCAGTATCATCGGTCTGGCGGAAATTCTGGAACTGACCATTCACACCACCAGCAAGGACAAAATGAGGGATGCGCTGAAAACCATCCTCAAGGCTGCCCGGAAAATTCAGAAAGTCACAGATCGGCTGAAAAGCATCAACTCATCGGAAGCCCAGGATTATGTCGGGGATACAAAAATGACCAGGCTGCCCTCCTCGTCCTGATTTATCCATCGCATGCGGAACCTCATTCCATCGACAGGAAAAAGATTCCCCGGCTTTCTAAATAATTCCCGTTTTCCCTTTTGATGGACTGGCAGTGGATATTTGAATCCCTGCATCCATGCTTGAGACTATTCATATATCTTTAATATTAATTTAACTTACAAGTACTCTCCAACTGCCTGAACAGTCAGGTTCAGTGTTCCCGGTAAACGTTGAATTCCAGCGGCATTGTTATTGCATAAATAGGCCGCGAAGGAGATAACGGATTATGAATATTGGACTCGGCAGACTCAAAAACGTGATGAACCTGCAGCTGCAGAAGAACAATATCACAGCCAATAATCTGGCCAATGTCAATACCACCGGTTTCAAGCGTGAAGACAGCTTTTTGGAATTTCTGGAGAAGAGTTCCGCCTCTGAACTTGATATCAGTACGACCTTCACGCAGGGTGCCCTGAAGGAAACCCAAAATCCATTGGATGCAGCCATTTCGGGCCGCGGATTTTTTGTCGTTGAAACCGATGCAGGGTTGGCTTATACCAGAGACGGTCATTTTACAGTGAATGATGAGGGTCTGCTGACTACCACAGGCGGGCTGCCGGTTCTGGGACAGGGCGGCTGGATTTCCATTTCTCAGGATGGTTTAAAAGTTGGAGATGTTTCGATTTCCCACGCGGGTGAGATCTGGATTGACGGGCGGTTTACCGACAGACTGAGGGTTGTTGATTTTGAAGATTATGATCAGCTTCAGAAAACAGGATCGAATTTGTATGCTGCGTCCCGGACAGACGCCGCAGCGGATATCGATGAACCCCGCGTAATCCAGGGAAATCTGGAAGGATCCAATGTTGATCCGGTGCAGGAAATGATCTCCATGATTGAGCTTCAGCGTCATTTTGAAAGTTCCCAGCGGGTGATGAAAGTGATTGATCAAACACTGGGAAAAGCAGCGACAGAAGTCAGTCGCTATTAATAAGGATAAGTAAGATGTTACGTGCACTCCGTACAGCAGCGCTTGGCATGCAGGGTCAGCAGATGAATGTGGACAACATTGCCAATAATCTGGCCAATGTCAACACAACAGGATACAAAAAATCCAGTATCGAATTTCAGGATCTTCTGTATGAAACCGTGGAATCCGGTTCATCCATATCAATGGAAGGAAATGAAAAACCCGGCTCCATTCAGATCGGCAGCGGAAACAAACCGGTGTCCACCTATCGCACGTTTTCCCAAGGCAGCATCACTGAAACCAGCAATCCGCTGGACATGGCCATTAACGGGCAGGGTTTCTTTCAGGTTCTGCAGCCCGACGGGAGCATTGCTTTCAGTCGGGACGGGGCGTTTCGAATCAATGCCCAGGGAAATCTGGTAAATTCAATGGGACTGCAGATGTATCCGGAAATGAACTTCCCCGAAGGGGTTACCAGCGTGAACATCTCGCAGGACGGAATCATATCCGTACTCCTGGACGGGGAAACCATGGCGGATGAAATCGGGCAGGTTGAACTGGCAGGTTTTATGAATCCGGGAGGTCTGAAAGCCATTGGCGGAAATCTTTTTGTGGCGACAGACTCCTCAGGTGATCCTTCATTCGGAATTCCGGGGGAAGACCGCTTCGGCTCGCTGGAACAGGGCTATCTGGAGAAATCAAATGTGGATGTGGTCAGCGAAATGATTAACCTCATTGTATCCCAGAGGGCTTATGAAATCAACAGTAAAGCAGTGAAAACAGCCGATGAACTGATGTCCCTGACCAACAATATCAAACGGTAATCAGATGCGCGGCGCGATCTTTTCTTGTCTTGCGATTTTAGTTCTCAGCATTGCAGTGCTGAAAGGGAACGATCATATGCGAGAGGTCAAAGACGTGCTGTACCAGTATTTTCACGAATCATTTAAAGTTCCGGTTGAAGATATACAGCTGGAAATCCTGCATTTTAATCCAGAAGAAATTCAACTGGAGAAATCAGAAGAACTCCGGGTGACCTCCCGTACTGCTCTTCCGCGGTTGGGTCATCAGATGCTCTGGCTGAATATTATAAACCAGCAGTTGATCACCAAAAAAGTTCCGGTGACCCTGCGTGCAAGCGTATCCGTTCCGGTTGCAGTAGCCACCGAGAAAATTAACCGCGGAGCCGCTGTTGACGCTGACCAGTATGAACTGAGAAAAGTGATGTTAAAGGATAATATCAACAAATACTGCTGCGATCAAACTTTCGTTTCGGGGATGACGGCGAAAAGAGTAATCCGTCCGAACACCCTGATCCGCAAAGATATGCTGGAAGAAGCGCATGACCTTGAAAAAGGGTCTGAAATTCAGGTAAATCTGGTCACAGGCAGTCTGACCGTGACCACCACCGGCAAAGCCGTACAGGGCGGGAAAATCGGATCGGAAATCAGAATCGTCTGTGAACCCACCGGCCGCCGGCTTCGCGGCATCATTACGTCGCCGGAAACCGTACTTGTCGATTTAAACTGAGGGTATAATGATAAGAAAAGGTGCCTTTATCGTATTCCTTACCGGGTTGCTTAACATTATGCTGAGCCAGGGATTTGATATCTCCCGTTCATTGTACTCCGATGTGAAGGCTCACCAGATCGGTGATATCATCACGGTGCTGATTGTCGAATCGGCCAATGCATCCCGGGAATCCAATATTTCAAGTTCCACAGATTCAGACATTTCCGCTGACGCATCCATGGACGGAAACATTTTCTCTGCAGCCACAGAAAACGGATTTCTGCCTCTGTTCGGTGCAAGCAGTTCTCTTTCAACCAATCACGACGGCCAGGAAGGCACAAAACAGAAAGAGCAGCTGACGGGAAAGATTTCTGCCACGATCGTCAACAAAACAGATAACGGCATGCTGTTGATTGAAGGCAGGCGC
The DNA here is from genome assembly GCA_964527215.1 of uncultured bacterium. Lineage (GTDB taxonomy): Bacteria > Fidelibacterota > Marinisomatia > SCGC-AAA003-L08 > JACNLC01 > CAZGNZ01. The sequence goes on from CAZGNZ010000002.1 coordinate 60,105, forward strand.
ACGCTGGAGGTGAACGGAGAGGAAAATCTGATGGAATTGTCGGGGATGATCAGGCCCCGTGACATTCAAACGGACAATACGGTGTTTTCGTACAATGTAGCCGATGCTGAAATCACCTACCGCAAAAGCGGGGTTGCCAATAAATTTATGAAACCCGGAACAACCAAACGCTGGACCACAACCGTGCTGCTTTTGCTGGCATTGGTGGTGGGAATGAGCGGAGAAGGGCTGTAATGATGCGTTTTGCTGGTTTCCGGCTGCTGACTGGAATTGTTTGCCTCAGCCTGATGTTCGGAGAGGTGCGGGTGAAAGACATCGCACACCTGGAAAACGGCTTTCAGCAGTCACTGGTGGGTTATGGGCTGGTAATCGGACTGAACGGAACAGGTGACCGTTCCGGCGGCAGCCGCGGTGCTATTTTTACGGTACAGACCATCAGCAATATGCTGGAACGTTTCGGCATTACGGTACCGAAAGAAGTGCTGCGCACGCGGAATGTGGCTGCTGTAATGGTTACTGCAAAAACACCGGCATACGGAAGAATCGGAACGCCATTCGATGTCACGGTCAGCTCTCTGGGCGATGCTTCCAGTCTGGAAGGCGGGGTTCTCATGATGACCCCCCTGCACAGTATTGACGGGACGTATTACGCATTGTCGCAGGGGCCGGTATCCATTGGCGGGTACAGCATCGAAACCGACGCGGGTGAGAGTCTGAGGAAGAATCATGCCACTGTCGGCAGAGTACCCGGCGGCGGCGTGTTGGAAGTGATGATTGAAGGGGAGGACCTGGATTTCACACAGCCTGTGCGGTATCTCCTGATTGAACCGGATTTCGTCACTGCTTCCCGAGTTGCAGATGAAATCAATCTCATTAAACTGGGTCCGGAAGCCACGTATCCTGCTGACGGAGGAACCGAAGACTGGCTGGCAAAACCGTTGAATGCCGGCACCATTGAAGTTTCTTTCCCGGATACCATTGCAACCATTGAGGCCGCCATTTTTTACCTGGCCGGCATTGACACCATTCTGGTGGATCCGGATGTTGAAGCGCGTATTGTCATTAACGAACGCACCGGCACCATTGTCGCCGGCGGGAACGTCCGTATATCTGAAGTGATGATTTCACATGGGAATCTCACGATTCATACCAGACAGTCAGCCCTGATATCCCAGCCGTCGGCTGCATTCAGCAATGCCGGCAGCACGGTGGTGGTCCCGATCACGGAAACGGAACTGGTTGAAGAGGAAGGAGCCAATGCCGTGGTTCCCGAGACCACAACCGTAAATGATCTGGCTGTCGCCCTGAATGAACTGGGGGTCAAGCCACGGGACATCATTGCCATTTTCCAGGCTATCAAGCAGGCAGGAGCCCTTAACGCAAAACTGATCATCATGTAAACCATGAATGAAATTAAAAATATTACCCCAAACTATCTCTCGGTCCGCGGCTCCGGAATGAGCTCCGGAAATGAGAATATCAGGGACCGCACCCTGAGGGATCAAAGCCGGGAACTGGAAACTGTATTCCTGACCCAGATGATCAAGACCATGGAAAAAACCATTCCGGGCGGCGGAATTACAGGCAGCGGAAAAAACAGTCTCTCCGGAATGATGTTCAGCAGCGTCATGGCTCAGGCCGTGAGTTCCGGGGGCGGGATCGGACTGGCAGACATGATTTATCAGTCACTGGCCGACAAAGGTGAAATCCTGTCTGACGATGAACTCTCCGGCGACAGCATGATGCATGCATTGGATTATTTAACCACTCACGGAAAACTGAAGTAATCATGGGTAATACACACACATACCCTGCGACCCTGTTTGATGATCTGCTCTCCATACTGAGAGAGGAAAAACAAATCTACCAGTTCATGGCCCGATTGGTTCTGGACAAGCAGAGAGCAATTGTAAATGGACGGATTGAGCAGCTGAATTCCATAGTGGACAGCGAGCAGAATGTCATACGCAATGCCCGAAAGCAGGAGAAGAAACGGACTGATTTGGTTGAGCAGATTTGCAGACAAATGGGCATCAGACCTCCCGAGATTGGACTGAAAGAGCTGATCCTGAAGATGCCTGATATTTATGCAGTGAAGTTTCTCCGGCTGCGGAATCAGCTTCATGAATCCATTCAGGATATCACAAACCGGAACCGGGAGAACGGATTTTTGCTGAACAGTTCATTGAACCATGTGAGAGGAATGGTCCGGATTTTCCTGAGAAACGAAAAAAATGCACCTAACCTGTACGATGGCACCGGACAGCTGACATCACCGGATGTCAACCGGAAAATGCTGGACTGTCAAATCTGAGGTTTACATGTCACTGTCAAGTTTACTCAATATTTCCAAACAGGCAATGCTGGCTCATCAGTCTGCCATAAACACCACTGCCAACAATATTGCAAATGTCAACACCCTGGGGTATCGCAGACGCCGGGTTGATCTTGCAAAAATGACGTCGGCATCAAGTTATCTGGGTTTCGGACAGCTGAATGGTGTGTACAGTACAGACCAGGCCACTCTCATCCGGCAGCGATTTGTTGAATCCCAGCTGCGCTATGAATACCAGCAGAACAGCCAGTACCAGTCCGATGAACTGCTGCTTACCCAGGTTGAGAATATATTTGGCGAGCCCGGGGATTCAGGACTGGCAAACGTAATGGCGGAATTCTGGAACAGTTGGAGCGATTTGGCAAATGACCCGGAATCTCAAACGGCCAGAACACTGGTAGCGGATAAGGGTGAACTGCTGAGCAATACGTTTAACCGTGTTCATTCGGACCTGGTGAATCTGCAGGAAGAAATCGGCTCAGATGTCATTTCCAAGGTCGATGAAATTAATCGGCTGGTTGTTCAGCTGGGAGAACTGAATGAGAAAATCTCCGGGAATCTCAGTGACGATCTGATGGATGAACGGGACGTACTCCTGAATGATCTCTCCAAACTGATGAATATCGACGTGTCGGAAAACAGCAATGGGATGGTTACCGTAGCGACAAACGGGAATATACTTGTGGCCAGCAATTACGTCAACGAACTCACCACGGATATTGAATCCGGGGACGGAACCGTTACAATCAAGGTTGGACTGGTCGATGGTGCCAACGAAATAACCGTGGCATCCGGTGAACTGGGCAGTCTGCTGGATATTTCCAGGAACGAGATACCTGAATATCTGAACCAGTTGAATTATATGGCACGGGAGCTGGCTGAAAGAGTCAATGCGGTTCACAGTTCTGGATACAGTCTGACCGGTGTGACAGGCCTCAGTTTCTTCTCAGAAGAGGTAACCGGTGCGGCAGATATTCACATCAATTCCGCCATCAGCGATGATCCTTCCAACATTGCCAGCTCCGGGGCATTGGATACACCCGGTGACGGCAGTATTGCACAGGCATTGGCCGATATCCAGAATGAAACCTTTATGATGAATGGGACTGCGGGAGATTTCTACCAGTCCATCGTTAGCCAGATCGGATCCAGTCTTCAGGAAGCCTCATTTTTGCGAAGCAGTCAGGAACTGGTTGTAACCAGCATGGAGAATCAGCGTGATTCAGTATCCGGTGTTTCGCTGGATGAGGAAATGACCATGCTCATCGAATTTGAACGAGGATATGAGGCCGCTGCCCAATTGATTTCAACTGTGGACGAGCTGATGTCCACCGTCATTAACATGGTTTAATCGGTCCAGAACAGAAAAGAGGAATAGATGCGTATTACACAGTCAATGGTCACCAGGAATCTGATGACCAGCATCAATCGAAACCGGGAAAACATGCACAGTCTGCAGAATTCGATTGTATCCGGAAAGGAAGTGGAAACTTCCTCCAAGGATCCTGTATCGTTTGCCCGGGCATCGCGTTTCAGAAATACCATCAGCCAGAATGAACAGTTTCTTCGGAACATCACAGATGCGCTGGGATGGACAGCGACCACCAGTGCGATTGTTGAGGATGTGAACTCGCTGATGCACGACGTTCAGGAAATTGCCACCCAGGGAGCAGATGATACAAATGACAGTGACAGCCGGGATATTCTGGCTGAGCGGATGGATTCCTTGCTGGAAGAGATTACCACCATGTTCAACGGCAAGTATCTCGGCAAAACCATGTTCAGCGGCACCCTGACAGATGATGAACCTTTCGTCTACGACGGAACGTCGGTCACCTACCAGGGGAACAGCGAAAACATCAATCGCCGGATTTCTGAAAATCTAAATATTTCCATCAGTTTAACTGGTGAACAAGTGATGAACACCAATATATTTACGGCAATGATAGAGTTGAAAGACGCACTGTCTGCCAATGATACCGACGCCATCAACAATGCACTTGGATCCGTCAACAGCTCTGTGGAACAGTACCAGGCCATGACAACGGCCTACGGCTCCATTCAGAACCAGCTGACTCTTACTCAGCAGCGCCTGGAAATGGCCAATGTCAATCTGGCATCCTATCTGTCCCAGACGGAAGACATGGACCTTTCGGAGGCCATCACCATGTACAACAATGAAGAACTGGCGTATCAGGCTGCGCTGCAGACAACGTCTGATGCGATTAACCTTAATATTTTAAACTTTATCAGATGAACAGCACAACACACACATCAACTAATGGGCAAAATATGTCGAACAATCCGATGTTGTTTAATATGAACGACCAGCAGGAAGATCAGGTTATTGATTTCCCATTCGGACTGCCTGGATTTGAAATGCTGACCAAGTTCCTGGTTGTCGAACTGCCGGACTATCCGCCGTTTCACATGCTGCAGAGTCTCGAAGAACCGGATGTTACAATGCTGATCCTGAATTTGAACCTTCTTAAAATCAGCAGCAGCGTCAAGATCCCGTCCCGAGAACTGGATAAAATCGGTATCAAGGGCAAAAAGGAATCTTATCTCTTTGTGATATTGAAGATAAACAGCGACTCGCGCCAGTTCACGGCGAATATTCGAGCTCCGCTGGTGATAAATGTGGATGACCGAAGAGGATTTCAAGTCATATTGGATGACGACAAGCTAAGTATTGAACATCCTCTCGAAAACGCATTCATCGATTAGGAACAGACCGCTTGCCCAATCAATCTGAAATGAAATAAAACAGGATGTTGCCATGCTCGTATTGACACGGAAGTCAGGCCAAAGTATTCGTATTGGAAAAGATATTATTATTACCGTCCTGGAAAATTCTGCCAGTCAGATCAAGCTGGGAATCAATGCACCGCAGGAAGTACCCATTCACCGTTCGGAAGTATATGAACGAATCCAGAGTGAAAACAAATCAGCCGTCATATCAACTTCGGCAACAGCTTCCCTGCTGCAGAAATTCATTAGAGACGGGAAAAAGTAACCCCACCCGTTTCCCCTGAATGTTTTCCTGAATTCCTTTTCCAATGTATCGGAAAGGTCAATTGTGAAAAAGGACTAATTAAGTCGGATTAATATTGAAAAACGATCGAAAACCCACAAAGAAACAGTCAAAATGCCGAATTTGCGGTGGGAATTTTTTTCCGGATCCTGTCGTGCAGTTTGAAAATATGCCTGCATCTGCACAGGGTTTCCCGAATAAAGCATCTCTGCAGCAGGATCACGGAATTGACCTGGATGTTTATCAATGCGCCCTCTGCGGTGTGGTGCAGGTGAACTGTGAACCCGTTTCATATTACCGGGATGTCATTCGCGCAGCAGCCGTATCCGATGAAATGAGGCAGTTTCGCCTTCAGCAGTTTGGGCAGCTGGCTGCTGAATACGGATTATCAGGAAAAAAAGTTGTGGAAATCGGCTGTGGGAAAGGCGAATACCTGTCGCTGATCAACCAATGCGGAATGAACGGGTTCGGACTGGAAAACAACGACGCAAGTGTCAGATTCTGCAGCGATCTGGAACTGCAGGTCCACCGGGGTTTTGTGGATCATCCGGATGCACGGATTCCAAATGCCCCTTACTCCGCATTTTTTATCCTGAGCTACTTGGAACATGTCCCTGAATTGAATGGGATGCTGCAGGGTATCTCCAATAATCTGGAACCGGATGGACTGGGCCTTGTGGAAGTGCCCAATTTCGATAAGATCATTCGGGAGAACTTGTTTTCAGAATTTATTGCGGACCACATTTTCTATTTTACCCGGGATACGCTGAAGACAACCCTTGAACGAAACGGCTACAGTGTTCTGGACTGCAGAACGGTGTGGTATGATTATATCATTTCAGCAGTGGTTCGAAAAAAAAGTCCGGTTGATGTCAGCCGGTTTCTGGAAAACCGCCTGAATGTCCAAAATGAACTGCATGCGTATATTGATCAGTTCAGTTCAGGGAAAGTCGCTGTCTGGGGAGCTGGCCATCAGTCGCTTTCCGTAATTGCACTGACAGGCATTGCATCAAAAATCAGTTACGTGGTTGATTCTGCTGCGTTCAAACAGAACAAATTTACTCCGGCAACTCATATTTCAATCTTTGCGCCGGACAAACTCAGAACGGATCCGGTGGAATCCGTGATTATCATGGCAGCCAGCTACTCGAATGAAGTGGCAGGCATTCTTCGTAAAGAATTTTCTCCGGAGTTACATATTGCCATACTGCGGGAATCAGGTCTCGAGATAGTAGCATAAGCATCGCTGCAGTGTATTGGACGTTCCACCTTGGCCAAGGTGTAAGATTTTGACTGAAAATGATGCTGCCGTTATAATGCGGAATACGAAAATATTATGTTGTGACCTGTCTGGTCATTTTTGGTGACAAAACTGTGAGGAATCATTTTGAAGAATCAAATCAAGAAGCAGGAAACTGCAAAACGATCTCAACTGAAGCAGGAAAAACCCCTGGTATATGAAAAAGTGATGCAGTTTGAAGACAAGGTGCGCCGCGGTGAAAGCATTGCTATTCTGCAGTTTCAGTATGATTATCGCTGTAATTTTTCCTGTGTTCACTGTTCAGCAGATAAATTCATGGTCAAATCCGCCAGCGCCCGAAAAGCGGATACCCGCCGGAAATTCACAATTGAAGATGTCAGGGAGCTGTCCCGACAGGGGGATGAAATGGGACTGGCCCATATTGTCATCACCGGGGGCGAACCCATGACATATCCGGATTTTGACGAGGTTGTGGAAGCCATTGATCCCCAAAAATGGTATATCACATCCGATTCCAACGGCTGGTTTCTGGATGAAGAACGGGCATTTCACATCAAGTCGATTGGTGTTGACAAGGTGCAGCTGAGTCTGGACAGCATGAATCCGGAGGAACACGACCGTTTTCGACGCAAACCGGGAGCCCACGCCCGCGTTGTGAAAGCCATTAAGGCCAGTAAAAAAGCGGGGCTGAATGTCATTATTCAGACGGTTGTCTGGAAGGATCGGGCCAAATCAAAGGAGTTTGCGGAATTCCTGAAGTGGACGGATCAATTGGATGTGGGAGTCTATGTTTCATTTGCCAAACCGGTGGGATCCTGGGAGGGAAATCTCAGTCAGATTTGCGGCAATGAAGAAATTGACTACATCCATTCCCTGGGGGACCGCTACAATGTGTTTACTCACCTGACTCCCAGTTACGGGTTGGATATAGGCTGCATTGCAGTAAAACGTATGGTATCCGTTACGCAGTATGGAGACATCATGCCCTGCCCATACACCCATCTGTCACTGGGGAATTTTTTTGATGAACCTTTGAAGGATATCATCCGTCGCGGCCTGGAAATCAGGAAATTTTCCTACGATAACAAGCAAACCTGTTTCATGGGCAATATGGATGATGATTTCATCGAAAAATATCTGCCACGAATGCAGGGAAAAGACGTGCCGTATGTGCCTTGGGAAGACGTGTTTACCGCTGAGGATTTCAGAAATGGGAAAGTATATAAGCCCAGAAATTGAATCTCAATGGATTCCGTGACCGACCCGGCAGAATTGATTCGAACGGATCTGGAAGCAATACTGGATGAAGTTGGGAATTTGCTGTCAGAGCTCCGGAACCAGCGGCTGTTTGTTACAGGCGGCACGGGGTTTTTTGGCCACTGGCTGCTGGACACCCTGTATTTTGCCAATAATCAACTTGCGCTGAATGTCGATGTCACCGTTCTGACCCGAAATCCTGACGCGTTTCGTTCACAGGCTGCCTACCTGTTCGAATCTTCTCATTTTCATTTCATTCAAGGTGATATTCGGGATTTTACATTTCCCGACGGTTTTTTTCCCTATATCATACATGCCGCAACCACTCGTGCGGAAGAGACGTTCCGAGGACAGGATGCTTTGATAAAATATGATACGGTCGCGGAAGGAACCCGGCATCTGCTGGATTTTGCCGTTCAGTCCGGTTCCAAGAAAATTCTCTGGACCAGTTCGGGAGCCGTGTACGGAAAACAGCCTGAGAATCTGATAACTGTCCCTGAGGATTACAATGGGGGACCCGATCCGTTAAAACCGATAGCCGCAGCACTGGGAATTGCAAAAAATACCGCTGAATTTTTCTGTGCCTGTTATGCTGACCGGCATCGGGTTGAAATCAAGATTGCCCGCTGTTTCAGCTTCCTCGGACCGCGAATGCAGATGGATATCCATTATGCAGTGGGGAACTTCATCGCGGATGCAGTCCGGAATGAACCCATTACTGTCAAAGGCGACGGCACACCTCTGCGTTCGTATATGTATATCACAGACCTGATCATCTGGCTTTGGACCATTTTTCTTAAAGGGGAACCTCTGGTTCCGTACAATGTGGGATCAGATGTCCCGGTTTCAATGGCGGACTTGGCACATCTGACCGCTGACGTGCACGGCCGGAATCTCCCCGTGAAAATACTTGGAAGCCAGTCAGCAGATTCAACTGTGCACCGATACATACCCAATATCAGCAAAGCCCGGGAAACCCTGAAACTGAATGTCAACACTGATTTGAAGACCGGAATTCGAAAAGTGCTCGATTTCGAAACGGCAAACCTCAGAAATTCAGGCAAATAATTCCGGCATCTGTCTTTTTTTTCCACATTTTCAGATATATCCCATATGCAATACCCCCTTTGTTTTCCTCTGATCCGTCACATACCGACTTAATTTGCTGAAATTTGACCATTGATGCTGCGAAAAGGCAAACAGCTGTGCTGACTTGCGCATCAATACCTGTTTTTGCATATGCTGGCATTTTAATTGTATTTGTGCGGGAAAAGGAAAGGCCAGACGGCGATCCTGAGAATACCAATATCAATAGTTGCAAATTCTGATGATTAGTTGCTATTATTTGCACTATTTTATTGTTACTGCACAGCCGGATGGCCTGATGTAATTCGAAGCGGAGGAAGCAGTTCATGAAAGTGATCATTTTTGCCGGTGGCTGGGGAACCCGGTTGGGCCAGCTTTCTGAGGTTATTCCGAAACCAATGGTACTCATTGGAAATCGACCCATACTTTGGCATATCATGAAATACTATTCCAGCTGGGGCTTTAATGAATTTATCATCCTCCTGGGGGTCAAAGGTCATATCATCAAGGAATATTTCTACAATTTTGAAGCGATGAATAATGATTTTACCGTTGATATGGGATCCGGCGAAATTACCTATCATACAAAACATCATGAAGGCAATTGGAAAGTCACTCTGATCGATACCGGTCTTAACAATCAGAAAGGCAGCCGCCTTAAACAGGTGGAATCACTGGCTGATGACGATATCAATATGCTCACGTACGGGGACGGTCTGGCCGATGTCAACCTGATTAATCTTCTAAAATTTCATAAAACCCATGGGAAAATGGTTACCATTACGGGCGCCAGAACGACATCCCGTTTTGGCGAACTTGATGAAATCGACGGCAGGATCATGAGATATTCAGAAAAACCGAAAACTGCCAAAAGTTACATCAATGGCGGATTTGCAGTATTCAACAAAGACCTGTTTGATTATCTCGCATTGGATCCCAATTGTGATCTCGAAACGCAGACTTACCGGGATTTGGCTAAGATGGGCGAGATGATGGTGTACAAACATGAAGGTTCCTGGGAATGCATGGATCATGAGCGGGATGTAACGCATCTGAATTTCCTGTGGAATACGGGACAGGCATTCTGGAACATATGGTGAATTCCGGCTGCACGTGCGAACCAATTCTGTTGATGATTATCAAAAAACCGAAGCTGGTTCGCTCATGTGCCCGGCAGCAAAACATGGATGGAGAACGGATTGATGGACAGCAGGCAGTACCGCAATAAACGGATACTGGTGACAGGTCATACCGGATTCAAGGGCGGATGGCTGTCTTACTGGCTGCAGACTGCCGGGGCGGAAGTGACCGGTATCGCACTGCCGCCGAAAACAGATCTGGATTTTTTCAAGGCGGTGGGACTCGAAAGCAGGCTGGACAGCCGAATTGCCGATATCCGGAATCTTCCAGACTGCCGCAGAATTATCCGTGATGCCGACCCTGAACTAATTTTTCATCTGGCCGCGCAGCCCATTGTTCTGGAATCCTACAAGGTCCCGGTTGAGACTTTGCACACAAATATCATCGGTACGGCAAATATACTGGAAGCGGCAAGAGATCTCAGACAGCTCAAGGGAATAATCGTCATCACCAGCGATAAATGTTATCACAACAACGAATGGGTGTATGCCTATCGAGAAAATGACCGTCTGGGCGGCAAAGATCCGTATAGTGCCAGCAAGGCCTGCGCAGAAATTGTTTCTCAGTCGTACAGCCATGCATTTTTTGAAAAAGAGCACATCCCGGTAGCGACTGTTCGAGCCGGAAATGTCATTGGCGGGGGAGACTGGCAGGATCATCGCCTGATTCCGGATTTTATGCGCTGTATTCGAAACAGTGAAGTGATAAATATTCGCAACCCGGAGGCGGTTCGCCCCTGGCAGCATGTTCTTGAACCTTTGGCCGGTTACCTGATGCTGGGAGAAAAATTCCTCCAGGGCAATTTGGAATTCAGCGGTGCCTGGAATTTCGGTCCCGGGGCAAGCTCATCACTGAGAGTGATTGATCTGGCTGAGAAGATTGTCAGGAAAACTCCCGGGGTCAGGTACAAAGTCAGCTGTCACAGTCAGACATTGCAGGAAGCCAATCTGCTGCTGCTTGAAAGCAAAAAGGCGGAACGACTGCTGAACTGGAAGACCGGACTGGATATTGACAGGACCCTGGATTATACCTTTGACTGGTATTTCAGTCAGATGAACGGGGAAAACACCGCATCAGTCACCAGCAGGCAGATTGAACAATATACCGGATTGATAAACGGCGATGAAGGCTGATCCGGAAAAAATCAAAGCACAGATATTCAAACTGGTGTCTGACTACAGTCACGCAGTGCACGGTCCGTCTGAGTTTAGGCCCGGGACAGATCCGGTCAGAGTGTCTGGACGAGTATTTGACGACAGTGAAATCATTCATCTGGTTGATTCAGCTCTGGAATTCTGGCTGACGGCCGGCCGGTTCACGGCTGAGTTTGAGTCTCGGCTGGCAGAGTTTCTGGATGTCAGGTGGGCGGGACTGGTAAATTCGGGATCTTCGGCAAACCTGCTTGCCGTGTCAGCCCTGACTTCTCCGCTGTTGGGCGACCGGCGGTTAAAGCAGGGGGATGAGGTGATCACTGCAGCCTGCGGATTTCCCACCACAGTGAATCCCATTATCCAAAACCAGTGTATTCCGGTTTTTATTGACGTCAACCTTCCTGATTACAATTTGGATATCGACCAGCTGCGCAGTGCGGTGGGTGAGAAAACCCGGGCGATATTCGCCGCTCATACATTGGGAAATCCATTCGACCTGGATTCGGTACGGACCCTGGCTGAAGAATTTGATCTGTGGCTTCTTGAAGACTGCTGCGATGCCCTCGGTTCTCGTTACCGAAGCCAGCACACAGGGTCATTCGGTGATATTTCCACATTCAGCTTTTATCCGGCTCATCATATGACCATGGGAGAAGGCGGAGCAGTTGCTGCACGTGATCCCCTGATTATCAAAATCCTTAAGTCTTTTCGGGACTGGGGCAGAGACTGCTGGTGCGAAACCGGTCACGACAATACATGCAGGAAACGATTTGATCAGCATTTCCCGCCCCTACCGGCCGGGTATGATCACAAGTATGTTTATTCCCACTGCGGATATAATTTCAAAGCAACGGATATGCAGGCAGCCGTAGGAACCGCTCAATTCGAGAAACTGCCGAATTTCATTCAAATACGGAAGAGGAATTACGGTTATCTGCGCCGGAAACTGGAATCACTGGAAGAATGGCTGATTCTTCCTGAATCGCTTCCCGGCGCTGAGCCTGCCTGGTTCGGATTTCCAGTTACTCTTCGGGATGGATGCGGTGTTTCCAGAAATGAATGTATTCGGTTTTTAAACAGCAAGAAGATTCATACCCGCCTTTTGTTTGGCGGCAACCTAACAAAACAGCCATATCTGAAAACCCAGAATTACCGTGTTTCAGGTGTTTTGAAAAATACTGACAAAATCATGAACGATACTTTCTGGCTTGGGGTGTACCCGGGTCTGACGGAAGATCACCTTCAATATGCTGCTGACACACTCGCGCATTTTTTCAACCGGAAATGCGGCTGAATTGAGAGAGAACTGCCGAAAGCTGTGCAGCGGGAACGATTATTCTTTCGGGAAAACCCGAAAGCTTACCAGAAATGAAGCAAAGGGGGCGTAACATGAGCGGTTTTTTTACCCGTCCGTTATTTATTTTCGAAATGGCAAACAATCATATGGGAGATGTGGATCACGGAATAAAAATGATTCGTGAATTCGGGACGATCTCCAAAAGATTCCCTTTTCGGTTTGCATTCAAATTCCAGCTTCGAACCATCCCTGATTTTATTCACCCGGATTATCGGGACCGTCTGGACATAAAATATGTCAAGCGGTTTACCGAGACCGCGCTGAGCAAAGCGGATTTCGCACTGCTTCAGCAGGAGGTAAAAAATTGGGGTCTGCTGGCCATCTGTACCCCGTTTGATGAACAGGCTGTCAGGGATGTGGATGAAATGGGTTTTGATGTCATCAAAATCGCGAGCTGCTCGTTTACGGACTGGCCTCTTCTTGAACAAATTTCCCTGACTGCCCGGCCTGTGATTGCCTCCACCGCCGGTTCGGTATTGTCAGAGATTGACAATGTCGTCAGCTTTTTCGCACATCGCAGCCGGGACCTTGCCGTCATGCACTGTGTTGGTGAGTACCCCACTCGAAACGACAACCTTCAGCTGAATCAGATTGATCTGCTAAAAGCCCGCTACCTGGATACTGCTGTGGGATTTTCCACGCACGAGGAACCGGATAATCTGCAGTCGATTCGGCTGGCAGTGGCCAAGGGGGCGATGGTTTTTGAGAAACATGTTGCCGTTGTGACACCGGAATATCCCAGAAATGCCTACTCATCCACACCTGAGGAAATTGCCGGCTGGCTGCAGGCGGCTGAAGAGGCATTTGAAATGTGCGGTGTTTCCGGAGAGCGTCATTCCTTCAGCGAAAAAGAACAGGCCGATTTGCGGCAGTTCAAGCGGGGTGCTTTCCTGAAAAATGATATCAAAAAGGGTGAAAGCATCACATCGGAGGATTGCTACTACGCCTTTCCAAACCAGACGGGTCAGCTGCTGGCGAATAACATGTCCAAGTATATTCTGTACAATGCGGCTGTTGATATTGAGAAGGACTGCCCGCTTCTGGAAAATGAGGTAACCATAGAAAATATCCGCGAAAAAATCCTGGATATTGTTATGGATGTAAATCATTTTGTTAAAGCGGCCAATCTGCCTGTTCCGGGCAAGGCGGAACTGGAAATTTCTCATCACTACGGACTGGAAAATTTCAAGGAGTTCGGAAGCACAATGATCACGGTGATCAATCGTGACTACTGTAAAAAGTATATCATATCTCTGGCAGGTCAGAAACATCCGGAACAGTATCATCTCATCAAGGAAGAAACGTTTATTATCCTGTTAGGTGAATACAGCGTTACGTTGGACGGGGAAACAGCCATTTACAATCCGGGAGACGTGATCACCATCAAGCCCGGGTTCCGGCATGCTTTTGAAACCAAAACGGGAGGGATCATGGAGGAAATCTCCACCACCCACATTTCAGATGATTCCTACTATACCGATGACTCAATCTCGAAAAATAAAAAACGCAAGACCCTGTTGTCATATTGGCTTCAATGAGCAGAAAACCGCTTATCGTTTGGGATCTGGATGATGTTCTGCTGCCGTTCACGGAGTGGTGGTTTGCCGATTATTGCCGGATGGAAAAACCAGACTGTTCTCTTGAGTATGCCGGACTGACTGAAAATCCTCCTCATCGAGTGCTGGGGATTTCGATTGGAACATTTTTACGCAGTATTGACCGGTTCCGAATATCGGACGCTGCTGCAGAGATTCCGCCGCATCCGGAAGTATATGACTGGTTTGCCGGCAGCGGCGATCGCTTTCGTCATTTTATTCTCACCGCTCGGCCGGCAGATATGGTGGAACCGGCTCGACGCTGGTCGAATCGAAACCTGGGAAAGTGGATTGAAGGATTTGATTTTGTCCCGGTCAGGGCACCTGGGCAAACGACGATAAACCATTTCCCGTCAAAGGTCCGCTACATTCGGGAAAATTTGCCGGACTGCGTGTGTTTTATTGATGATAATGAAAAAACGGTGGAGGAGGTCAGCAGACTGTCCGGAATTCAGGCACTGCTGTTTCCTCAGCCCTGGAATTCGGCCGGACGGAACTGCGTTTCGCCGGGAAAGCTGATGTCGGGAATATCTCATGATTAAGGTTTCTGATTTTGTTTTTGATTTTGTCGCCAAAACCGGTGTGCGGGATGTCTTCCTGCTTCCCGGCGGCGGGTGCATGCATCTGGTGGATTCGCTGGGCAGGCATCCTGATTTGACGTATCACGCCATGCTCCATGAACAGGCAGCTGTGATTGCAGCCGATGCATTCAGCCAGTACACCAATCATCTGGGAGTGGCTCTGGTTACAACGGGGCCGGGCGGGACGAATGCTCTGACAGGTGTTGCCGGTTCCTGGCTCGATTCAATACCGCTTCTGGTCATTTCCGGACAGGTTAAACGGCAGGATATCACCGGCCTCAAGGGGGTGAGACAGCTGGGTTTCCAGGAACTGGATATCGTGTCGATGGCCCGCCCTGTCACAAAGCATGCCGTGACGGTTATGGATCCCCACAGGATTGCCTATGAAATGGAAAAAGCGGTCCATCTTGCTACAACCGGCCGGAAAGGACCGGTATGGATTGATATCCCGCTGGATGTGCAGGGCATGAAAATTCGAACGCCTGACCTGATCCATTTTGAACCGGAGAAACCGGATGCGGGTGTCAGTCCTTCAGTGGAAAACAAGCTGAAGAATTTGCTGACTTCAGCAGACCGGCCGATAATTCTGGCCGGAAACGGGATTCGTCATGCCGGAGCGGCAGACCGGTTTCAGGAGGTGATTCGTGAAGCACCTATCCCGGTCCTGACAACCTGGAAAGCCGCAGATTTTCTGGATGAGGAAGATTCAAGATATGCAGGTCGGCCGGGTTCAATCGGTCAGCGCGGAGCAAACTTTGCTCTGCAGAATTCGGATTTACTGATTGCGATTGGAGCCAGACTGGATTTTGGGCAGATCGGGTATGAAGGGCATCTGGCTGCCCGAAGCGCCAAGAAAATAATTGTTGATATAGATGAAGCGGAAATTCGAAAGTTGAAATTTAAAATAGATTTGCCCGTCACTGCCGATGCCGCTGCTTTTATCGAATCACTGCTGATCTGTATGCGCTCGGTTTCTGATACTTCCCGCTGGAACGACTGGCTGGAGCGCTGCAAACAATGGCATAATCGTTACAAGCCCATCCCTGAGGGGATTTCGGATTTTCCCGGTTATATGGATGAATACCGCTTTTTCGAGGAACTCAGTCGCCGGCTGACGTCCGGGGATGTCATTGTACCGGGCAGTTCCGGGGCGTGCAGCGAAGTCACCATGCAGGCACTCAAAGTCAAACTCGGTCAGCGTATTTTTAATACGCAGGGGCTGGGACCCATGGGATTCGGTCTGCCGGCGGCTATTGGCGCCAGCATCGCAAGCAGAGGGAAGCGGGTGGTATCAGTGGATGGCGACGGCGGATTTTTTATGAATATTCAGGAACTGGCAACCATTCGCCGCCTGAATCTGCCGGTAAAATTGTTTGTCCTGAACAATAATGGATACGGCTCCATACGCGTCACACAGAATAATTATTTTCATGGCCGGCATGTCGCAAGTACGCCCGACAGCGGCTTAAGTCTGCCCGACATTCGGAAAACCGCGGAGGGATTCGGGATACAGGCATTTACCATTGAGCGCAACAGTGAGATATCGTCTGGAATCAGAAATGTGCTGGAAACCCCCGGGCCGGCAATATGCGAACTGAAAATTTCTCCTGAGCAGGCAACAAAACCCAGAGTAAGTTCGCGGCAGCGGAGTGACGGCAGCTTTGTCTCCATGCCGCTGGAAGATCTGGCCCCGTTTCTGTCAAGAGATGAATTCAGACAGAACATGATCGTGCCAACGGTCGATGAGGAATGATCAGATTGGATATACAGACCGCCATTCAGGAAATTGAACACTCTGCAGCAGATCCGAGAACAGGTCTGCCGAATGAGGTGTTTCGTCTTGTCAGCCGACTGGTCCCAATGGTAAATGTGGATCTGCTGATACAGGATGAACTTCACCGGACACTGCTGAGCTGGCGGGATGATGAATTCGCAGGCAGGGGATGGCATGTTCCGGGAGGAATTATACGGTACAAAGAGACCGCTGCTGAGCGGATTCGACAGGTGATGGAGACTGAGATCGGAATGATCCTGGAATGCGAGCCTGCTCCTGCTGCCGTCAATGATGTCATCGTACAGCATGAAACACGCGGACATTTCATCTCACTGTTGTATCGATGCCGGGCGGACAGCCGTTTCATTCCGGAGAACAGGGGAGTGACCAGAAATACGCCAGGTTATCTGGAATGGCATAAAACATGTCCGGACAATTTGGTGGAAGTTCATGAGATGTACCGGCAGATTATCACTGAGGTAAAGGTGTAAGCATGTCAGAATCTTCGATAATCAGGATGATAGATTTACCAAAAATTCACGACCACAGGGGGAATATCTCCTTAGTGGAAGGGGGAGAACATATCCCGTTTGAAGTTGGCAGAGCATATTGGATTTACGATGTTCCCGGAGGAGAGGTAAGAGGGGCTCATGCCTTCAAGGATGTGGAAGAATTCATAGTTGCCCTATCGGGAAGTTTTGATGTAGTCCTGGATGACGGACAAAAAAGCCGCACCTATTCCTTGAACCGCAGCTACTACGGTTTGTATGTCCCGAAAATGACATGGCGGACACTGGGAAATTTCTCCACAAATTCGCTTTGTCTGATACTTGCATCAAGGCCATTTGACCTGAAATCATACATTGTGGATTATGATGAATTTAAAAACAGTTTCAAAACCCTGGCCGGACATGATTGACAACACGGTCTTTGACTGTCAGATCCTCAGGCTGCCCAAGAACCATAAATATGCCGGAAATTTAACGGCTGTAAACAATATGGCGGATATTCCATTCAGGATTCAAAGGATTTATTATCTGTATGATATTCCCAGCGGAGCAGAGCGCGGGGGACATGCGCACCGCGAACTGGTTCAGCTTATTGTTGCGGCAAGCGGTTCCTACAGTGTGGTTCTGAAGGATGGAAAGAACCAGAAGGTGGTTTCATTGAACCGCCCCGACTACGGCCTCCTGATTGTACCGGGAGTCTGGCGCGATCTGATAGAGTTTTCATCCGGTGCAATATGCCTTGTACTGGCATCGGAGAAATATGACGAAACGGACTATTTTCGCGATTTTGAAGAGTATCAAAGATTGAAAACCGGAGCACGACCCGCTGGCAATGCAGAAATTAGGATTGAACAATGAAAAAAAACCTGAAAACGTCATATACTGACTTCTACCGGAAAAATAATCCAGCCTTCACTTTCCCACCGGAATGGGTGGTGCGAACGTTCCTTGGGAATTATCCAGATCTAAGATTGGATAAAACCCGCTTTGCCGGTTCTGATATATTAGATATGGGTTTCGGAGACGGTCGCTGTTTTCCCCTGCTCCACAAGCTTGGATTTAATCTGCACGGGGTGGAACTGACTGAAGAAATTCTTTCCCTTTGCCGCACAAGGATGGATTCCCTTGGTATTGACGTAACCCTGAAAACTGGCAGCAATGTCAATATACCGTACGAGAACAGCAGATTTGATTTTCTGCTTTCATCCAGTTCCTGCTACTATGTAGATGATGGTACCGCTTTTAAGAATAATCTGACTGAATACTGCCGGGTGCTGAAACCGGGAGGATACTTCATTGCGGCAATGCCCAGCGGACGTTCTTTTGTCTTTCAGGGCGCCGATGAACTGGGTGATGGACTGTGCCGGATTGTACAGGATCCGTACAATGTAAGAAACGGATACACGATGAAAAAATTCAATTCGCATCAGGAAATAAAAAAGGAATTTCAAACGCTGTTCGACGAATTTTCATTCGGCTTGTGCAATGATGATTACTATGGCTGTCATGTTGAGCTGTTCTTGACGGTCTGCAGAAAAAAAACGGTTTCAGTCTGACAATGAAATCCGGATTTATATGCGCTCTCGGCGAATTGGGTGACTCGGTACGGAGGAATCGATGGCACGCGTAATTGTGTCGGCATATTCCAATGTCTCATGGACAGTCACCCCGTATCATGACGCCTACGTGACAGGCTTTGCGGCAGCTCTGAAACGCTGTGGAAATGATGTGTTAATGATCCGCAATAATGATTTCGTTTTGACGCAGCTGCTGCATGAACCCCGGCCGCAGTTAAACTTTGACGGTCTGACGGATGATCTTTCCGGCTTTCAGCCTGACCTGATTCTGACGTTCAATAACTCTCTTCCGCACCCGGATTTGGTCAGAAAAACCAATTGTCCGGTACTGGTTTACCCGTCAGATGCACCATGCTATTATACTTTCAGGGAACTGATAGAGGAATTTCAGGAACGGTATTATTTTCTGCATACCAACGACCAGGTGACACAGGCGCTGATGAAGGAGTTTCCATTTCTCGATGTTAATCAAAATATTGAATTCGGATACGCAACGGAAGTATGGGCAGCGGATGGTGAGCAGGATATCGACATCTCCTTTATTGGATCGATTGGGAATTACAGCAGCGGACTGGCGGATTATTTCAGCCGTCCAATGCCTGAACCGGAATCAGAATCGGCGGATGCGGACCACACCGCTTCAAACCGGATAAAAAAAGATTTTTTCCGCAGTCTGGATCATTTTGTACACAACTCAATGAATCGTTTTGATTTCAGCTTCCCCGGCATGCCGAAGATATCCGAATCCATTGAAGCCACCATGGTACATGTGCTGACATGTAAAAACAGATTTGAGATACTGTCTGAGCTTACCGATCTGAATCTGAAAATATTCGGGTATCCCGAATCGTGGGCTGAAACCATTACATACAATCACAGCCTGTTCCGCTGTTTCGACTATGAACAGATTGTTACCCTGGAACAGAATTCCGGTATTCACAACCGAAGTAAGATCTGTCTGCACCTGCCTCATGGTTTTTCAATCGAAGGGCTGTCGTGGCGGGTATGCGATATAATGGCATCAAACGGTCTGCTGCTCTCTCCCTGGAAAGGTGATCTGAAAAAACTGATTCAGAACCACATTGATCTGCCGATGTACAAAAACAAGTATGAGGCCCGGGATTTGGCGAATCGTTTGCTTCAAGATGAATTATGGCGAGCCGAACTGGTTGCGGGCTGTCAGGCTGTTATTGATGAGTACTGCCGGTTTGATCAGAAATTTCAAACGATCAACCGGTATTTCCCAACCTTTTCCCTGTCGCCGGATACGCCGGGCAGCCTGACCCATATCCAGCCAAACAACTACTGGCATTTTACGCTGGAACACCCCTTCCTCGAATCATCCTATAATCGGCTGTGCGGATCTCTCAGGGAGTTGATTGTCTCCGGAAGGGTAAAAACCTGGGACAAGGTGTTGGTATACGGTACCTGGGAATGGGCAAGAAAAATAACCAATGTTCTGGAAATGAACGGCATTCAGGTATTTGCCTTCCTGGATTCGCATGAGAATAAATGGGGACAGACATTTATGTCAAGGGAAGTGTTAAATCCGGCACATGCAGAAACCAGAATCCCCGGGTGCAAGGTGATTATCGGCAGTTCTGCCCTGCAGCCTATCAGTCAAAGATTAGATGAACTCGGTTTCATTATGAACAGGAATTATTTCGTTTTAGATGCGGTATGCTGAACCGATGCAGCTGGTGAAAGGTTTGAACCTGTGAAATGGAATAAAAAGGGACTTATATGCAGTCATGATACTCTGGACCTGGAGTGGTATGCCCGGTTTTCCATGGTTCCGATACCCTATCTCCTGAATGAATCGGTTTTGAGAATATTTATAACGATGTGCGATTCCGACAATGTCGGTCGAATCGGGTATGTGGATGTTCTGCCCGAGAAACCGGATGAAATCCTCGGCTGGTGTCAAGCTCCCTGCCTGGATATAGGCGAGCCGGGTACATTTGATGACAATGGTGTTGTTACCGCATCGATTCTGGATCGTGACGGGGAGCTGTTCCTGTATTATTCCGGTTACCGGCTTGGTGTGAATATTCCTTATACCATTTTTGCCGGGGTGGCAGTCAGCAGGGATCATGGGCAGTCCTTTCAACGCGTTTCCTCTGTTCCCATTATGCAGAGGAGTGAGAACGAACAGTTTTGCAAATGTGCACCTTATGTTATTCCGGAAAATGAGGGCTATCGGGTGTATTATGTTGGTGACCATCTTTCGGGCTGGATAACTGGAAATGATCATCCGATGCCGTTATACAATCTCAAAACATTCAATACACGCAATTTGACGAACTGGGGAAAACCGGAAGGATCGGTCTGTATCAATGTTGAAAATGATGATGAGCATGGGGTGGCAAAGCCGACTTTTTGGTATGAAAACGGAATTCATAAGGTGATTTATTCCGTTCGTACGTTTTCCCGCGGGTACCGGTTGGGATATGCCGAATCTTCAGATGGAGTCACGTTCGCGAGGAAAGATCATTTGGTTGGAATTGATGTGTCCGCGTCAGGGTTTGACAGTGATATGATCTGTTTTCCGGCCAGATTCAGATACAGGAATAAAGTGTATTTGTTTTACAGTGGGAATAATTATGGACTTGACGGGTTTGGATATGCAGAACTGGCAGGAGATTAACGGGTAAAATGGCACGCATCGTACTTTCATTGTATTCCAATGTCACCTGGACCAAATTCCCCTATCTGGACTCATTTGTAGAGGGATTCACAGATTCACTGAGGCGCGCGGGAAACGATATGCTGATCTTGAGAAATAATGAGTTTGTTGGCCACCAGTACAATCACGAACTACGACAGAATCTGGATTATCCGCAGCTGATCAATGATGTAACCGCATTTAATCCTGATTTGATTATTTCGTTTAACAATTCTGTACCCCACCCTGATTTGATTCACGAAACAGGCTGTCCGATCATCGTATATGCTTCTGATGCACCCTGTTATTTCCTGTTCAAAGAAACCATTAAACAGCACAGTGATAGATATTATTTTCTTCACTCGGCGAAACAAATGACAGAATCCCTGAAAACAGAGTTTCCTTTTCTCAATGACAGTCAATTCATCGATTTTGGGTATGCAACCGATTTGAGAGCTGCAGATTACTCACAGGACATTAATATTTCTTTTGTGGGGTCCATCGGGAATTATTCGATGGGACTGCCGCGGTATTTTGCCAATCCTCTGCTGGATGACGACCGTATTTACGATAAGGACAATCATGTCCGGAAAAACCAGATAAAGAAATACTTTTTTCAGTGTCTGGATGAGTTTGAGAATGATTCGATGAACGATTTTAAATTTACATTTCCCAAACCCGATCATATTTCAAAGTCGGTTGAATCCACTGTCGTGCATATCCTTACATGCCGGAAACGTTTTGAAGTGCTGGCGGAACTGACAGATTTGAACCTGAAGATTTTTGGATATCCCGTTTCATGGGCTCAGACAATTACCTATAATTATGATATGTTCAGAAGTTTTGATTATGAACTGGTGGTCAGTATGGAGCACAGCACCCGAATTTTCAACAGCAGCAAGATATCCCTGAATCTTCCTCACGGGTTTACAACAGACGGATTTTCCTGGCGCGTGTGCGATATTCTTGCTTCGAATGCGGTCCTGCTTTCACCCCGAAAAAAAGATCTTGAGCGCATTGTCAGGGGGTATGTGGATTTGCCCATGTATGAATCCAAGGGGGAAGCACGGGATCTGGCTGTTAAATTGCTGGGTGACGATGTCTGGCGGAAAGAGATTACAACAGGTTCGCAGGCTGCAGTCAACGATCAGTGCCGGTTTGAGCCAAAACTTCGAACCATCGAGCAGGCGGTTGGGAATCTGATCTTGTTTCAAGAGGCTGAAGGATCAGTCAGACAGGTGAATCCTCATCATTACAGTCAGGACCGAATCAGTTAAAATAATAAAAGGAATTCAACGCCAGATGAAATGGAAAAAAAAGGGACTGATCTGCAGCCGGGAAACGCTGGATCTCGCGTGGTACCGACGCAATACGATGGTGCCTGTCCCGGTTTTGAAGGATGACAATACCATTCGGATTTTCCTGACATTCTGTGATAATGACAATATTGGCCGTATTGGTTACGTTGACGTTGATGCTAAAAATCCATTGAGGATACTTGACCACAGCAGACAGCCCAGTCTGGATATTGGATCCGCGGGCAGTTTCGATGACAGCGGCGTTCTGTCATCCGCTGTTTTCACACTGAACAACAAACTGTATATGATTTATTCAGCCTACCAGCGGCAGGTGAAAATCCCTTACACGATTTATACAGGATTGGCAGTCAGTAATGATTTAGGCAGATCATTTAACAGATCTTCAAACGTCCCCCTTCTGGATGCTTGTGAAAACGAGCTGTTTGTCCGGTCAGCTGCATTTATTCATCAAACGAACGACAGATGCATGATGTGGTACTCAAGCGGCAGTGAATGGTTCAATAATGGCAGGAAATCAGTCCCGCGCTATGATATCCGGTATCTGGAATCCCGTGATATTCTGTCGTGGACTCAGCAGTCTGAGCGCGCAATTTCGCTTCAGGATGACGAATATGGACTGACAACCCCCAATGTGTTCATAAAAAACAACCGCTCCTGCATGATTTTTTCCGTTCGCAGCATATCAAAGGGCTACCGGTTGGGGTATGCTGAATCGAAAGACGGCCGCCTCTGGAAAAGAATGGATGACCGGATAGGAATCGATGTGTCCGACAATGGATGGGACAGTGAGATGGTCTGCTTTGGTAATATTCTGAAAACCGAAACACGGGTTTGGCTGTTTTACTGCGGAAACCATTACGGTATGGGCGGAGTGGGTGCAGCTGAACTGATAGAATGGTGAGGACTTTATGGCAAAAATACTCGTAATGGGAGCAGGCAGCGCTCAGGCCAATGGCGTGATCAACTGTCTGCTGGACTGTCAAACCCCTGAGGACGTCATCGGTGCGGGGTGTGAACCGACGGATCTGGTCTTTGCATCGTGCAAAAGAAAGTTCCTGATTCCTCATAGCACAGCAGAGAATTACAGGGAAAAGCTTCTGAAACTTCTGGCAAGGGAAAAACCGGATTTGATCCACTTCCAGCATGATATGGAACTGTTTATTGCCTCTGGATTCCGCGATGATATTCTCGCTGCAGGTACTCGGCTGTACATCCCGGACCATCAAACCATAGAGACCTGTGTGTACAAGCAGAAAAGCTATCAGAAATTCCGGGATGCGGGAATTACCGTACCCGAAAATCTGATAATTAACCGTTTTGAAGATCTGAAGGCCGCGTTCGATCAGCTGGGTGATGATGACGGCCGTATCTGGCTGAGATCTACGGGCATCGGCGGCGGCGGTCTGGGATCCCTGCCCACGAATGATCTGGAATTTGCTCGGCGATGGATCGACTCAAATGAGGGATGGGGAGATTTCAGTGCCGCTGAGATGCTGACGCCGCGCTCTGTTACATGGCTGTCAATCTGGTACAAAGGTGAACTGGTGGTCGGTCAGGGCCGAATAAGGAGGGGGTGGAGTCACAGCAGCCGGGCCGTCTCCGGCGTAACCGGAGTGACCAAAGTGGGCTGCACATATTCAAAGGATGACATTTCAGACATAGCAATCCGGTCCGTAAATGCCGTATCGAAGGTGCCGCATGGTGTGTACGGGGTGGATATGACATATGACAGAAACGAAATTCCCAATCCCACCGAGATAAACATTGGCCGCTTTTTTACGACCGTCGAGTTTTTCAAGCAGGCCGGACTGAACATGCCGGAAATATTAAAAGATATCGCGGTTTACGACAAGTTTCCGGAACTGAAAACCAGGATTAATCCACTGGAAAACAATTTGTTGTGGCTGCGTGCCATGGATCATGCACCGGTTTTGGTCGCAGACTCCAAGTTGAAATCGATGTTTGAAACCGTTTGAAAGGTGACTGATGCGGGTTGCGGATTATATTGCTCAATTTCTGGTTGATCGTCAAATCAGGCATGTATTCGGTTTTCAGGGGAGTGCCATTCTCAGGATGCTGCACTCAATGCTGGAAACCGGACGCATCCGCTATATCCAGAATTATCATGAACAGGCAGCTTCTTTCTGTGCCGATTCATATGCCCGGATCAGCGGTAGGACAGGGGTGGCGATTGCAACTTCCGGACCTGGTGCCGTCAATCTGATCGGCGGTATTGTCAATTCATATTATGATTCCATCCCCTGCATGTTTTTTACCGGCCAGGATTATGTCAGTAACATTATGAAGGGTGAAAACGTCCGGACTAACGGATTCCAGGATATGGATATTGTATCCATGGTTAAGCCGGTGACCAAATATGCCCGGACAATCACGGATGAAACGCTGATCAGATATGAACTGGAGAAAGCCTATTTTCTGGCGCATTCAGGAAGACCCGGATCCGTTCTGTTGGATATTCCCATCGATATCCAATTCAAGGAAATCCAGCCGGATAGGCTGACGGGGTTTTATCCGCAGGACATTGATTACCCGTGCAGTGAAATTCCGCAGGTAATGGATCTGATTAAAAAGGCTGAGAAACCCCTGATTCTGGCAGGCGGGGGAATTCGCGCGTCCGGGTCATATGACGTGTTTCGTAAATTTTTTGTCTCCAGTGGAATTTCGGTGGTTACCACGTTGAACGGCATAGACAGCTGCAGCAGCAGCATCGGGTTTGCGGGACTGCATGGAAATACAGCCGCTAACCTGGCCGTGCTCAATGCAGATCTTCTGCTGGTGCTCGGTTCCCGTCTGGGTCAGCGGCAGGTGGGAAAGGAAAAATCCAAATATACAAAAGCAAAAATCATTCATGTGGATATTGATCACAGTGAATTCAATCGATCCGTGGATGAAGATTTCAGCATATTTTGTGATTTGCGCATTTTTCTGAATGAAATGCTGACAACAGCAGTGAGAACGGATTTCCCGGAGTACAGAGACTGGAAGACGCAAATTAAGCATTGGGAAACTGAATATGAAGACAATGTCTGTGTCAATTCCTCCATTATGGATCCTGTACGTGTAGTGCGCAAACTTTGGAAATTGTTTGATGACAATGCCATCGTTACCTGTGATATCGGTCAGAATCAGATGTGGGCTGCGCAGGGAAACCGTATCACCGAGAATCAGAGAATGATTCATGCCAGCGGATACGGTCCGATGGGATATTCGCTTCCGGCTGCGGTAGGCGCTCGAATTGCTGCCCCTCACAGGCAGGTGATTGGTATGATGGGAGATGGGGGACTGCAGATGAATTTGCAGGAACTGCTGCTGATTGGTCAAAATCAGATTAATATCAAAGTGCTTGTTTTTAACAATAATACTTTGGGTTTGATCCGTGAAACACAGGAAAGGTACTTTAATTCTGAATTCCCCGGTACCAATCCGGATGATTTTGTCTGCTGCAATCTGGCCGGTGCAGCAGAAACTTTCAATTTGGACTATGCCGAGATCAGTTCCCTGGATGATGTCCCGGCTGTGTCTTCCGTTCTGAACAGCAGCAGACCTGCGCTGGTAGATATCAAGATCGATATGGATGCACGCTGTCTCAACCGGTATGATGATTTTCAGGCATTGGGAATCTATGACTGAGTCCGGTCGATTATTTATTGATTTGGATGGGACAATCGTCGATCCGAAAAGACGGATGTATGGATTGTTCTCGGACCTGGTGCCAATGAATTCGCTGAGCTTTGAGGAATACTGGTCCCTGAAGAGAACCGGCATCAGACAGGCTGATCTTCTGAAAAAAACTTACGCTTTCAGTCCGGAACAGATTTCCGATTTCCGTCTGAGCTGGATGAAAAAGATTGAAGAACCGGAGCGCTTGCAACAGGATACACTTATTCCTTATGCCGCAGATGCACTTTTGCAGCTGCATCAGCAGTGTGATCTGATATTGATTACCCATCGTCAGCATCCGGAAAGAGTGAAAAAGCAGCTCATAAATCTAAATGTTTTCAGCGTGTTCAAGATGGTTCTGGTCACCCGTCAGCGGCAGTCCAAATCCGATATGATTCTCAGCAGGATATCGGTTATCGGCTCGGATGTAATGGCAGGTGATACAGGGGAAGACATACAGGCGGGGAAAATCCTTGGAATTCGCACTGTTGGAGTAACATGCGGACTGCTGAACCATGAAACACTTTCCGGCTACGGACCGGATCAGCTGCTGTCCGGAATACATGAATTGGTTGGACAATAAGATGATTCGCATAGTCAGGTACCGCCCGCAGTATGAACGCCAATGGGATGAATTTATCCAAAAATCTCGAAACTGCTCATTTCTCCACATCCGCGGCTACATGGATTATCACAGCCACAGGTTTCAGGATCATTCCCTGATGATCATGTACAATGATAAGCTGACAGCTGTACTGCCTGCCAATGCCGCGGACGGTACGCTTTATTCCCATCAGGGTTTGACGTACGGGGGACTTGTTTCAGGGAAGAAATGGAATACCCGTCTGGCAGTTGATGTGATTGAGGCGATTGTGGAAGCTCTCCTGAATTCAGGATTCAAATCCCTGGTGTACAAGCCGATGCCATACATCTACGGTATGGATCCTTCAGCTGAAGATCTTTACGGCCTGTTCAGGGTCGGTGCAGAATTGTCGTCGCGTGAGATCAGTACAGTCGTGAGTATCCAGAACCGCAAGACATACAGCCGCGGTAAAAAATCCGGTTTAAAGCAGGCAGGCAAATATCATCTGACGGTTGCGGAAAGCAATGATTTTCCAGAATTTTACAGGATTCTCACGCAGCAGCTTTTAAAGGATTACAACACTGCTCCCGTTCATTCGATGGAAGAACTCCTGCTGCTGAAGGAACGTTTCCCGAACAATATCAGACTGTTCACAGTAAAACAATCCGGAACCGTTACCGCTGGAACCGTGATTTATGAAACGCCCGTTCTGGCTCATGCACAGTACATTGCATCAAACGAAACCGGCCGCGATACCCACTCCCTGGATTGCCTGTTTGATCACCTTCTGACATCCGTATTTGAGAAGAAGAAATTTTTTGATTTCGGAATTTCAACCGAGCAGAAGGGCCGTTATTTAAATGAGGGGCTTATTCGATTCAAGGAAGGATTCGGTGCCGGTTCAGTTTGTTATGATACCTACAAAGTCGAGCTTTGTCATGAAAAATAATCAAGTCCCTTTTTTCGCTACCGATTTGATTTACAACCACTATAAATCGGAAATCAACGATGCCGTTCGGCGGGTTCTGGAAAGCGGCTGGGTAATTCTGGGCGATGAAGTTCGTAAGTTCGAGTCGGAATACGCGGCATTCTGCCATACTGAACACGCAGTAGGGGTGAACAGCGGACTGGATGCCATCTTTTTGATCTTGAAGGCCTGGGATATTGGTGAAAATGACGAAGTTCTCGTGCCGGGACATACATTCATTGCCACGTGGCTGGCTGTCAGTCAAACCGGAGCCGTACCGGTGCCTGTTGATGTTGATCGGAAGACATTTAATCTGAATCCAGGAAAAGTGGAATCGGCAATATCATCCAGAACCAGGGCGATTATCCCGGTCCACCTTTACGGACTGCCGGCAGATATGACAGAAATCACAAGGATTGCCGAAAAACACCGTCTATTAATTCTGGAGGATGTCGCTCAGGCACATGGGGCGGAGTATTTAAAAAGACGCTGCGGCAGTATAGGCGATGCAGGAGCATTCAGTTTTTATCCCGGGAAAAATCTGGGAGCTCTCGGAGATGCGGGGGCAGTAACCACCAACGATAAACAGCTTGCCGGAAGAATCCGCTCTCTCCGCAATTATGGTTCAACAAAAAAATACCATCACACGGAGATTGGATTCAACAGCAGGCTGGATGAGATACAGGCTGCTATACTGCGGGTAAAACTGAAATATCTGGAAAAGCAGATTCACCAGCGTCAGGAAGCCGCGAACCAATATCTGAATAATATTTCAAATCCGGAAATCGAGCTGCCGATTGTACCGAAAGAATGTAGGCCTGTCTGGCATCAATTCGTTGTGAGAACCAGTCAAAGAGACCGGCTGATGAAACATCTTAAGGAAGCCGGAATACAAACAATGATCCACTATCCATTTGAGCCATACGCAAATATCCCGGGAAAAGAGCATTTCTCCCTTCCGGAATCAAAACGAATTACACAAACCTGCCTGTCCCTGCCAATGCTGCTGTCAGAAAAACACCGGAAAGACAGGGAACGCGTGATTGAATCCCTGAACCGTTTTCAAAGCTGAAGAGCTTTAATTGAGTTTCGTCCCCACAGATAAAAAAATACATTCTCAAGCCGTTGTTCTGTTTTTCCATTATGACAGCAATGAATTGATTTTTCCGGAATCTCTGGAAAGCGTTATCAGGCAAAAATACCAGAATATCGAACTGATTGTTGTCGCCGGAGAAGTCCATTACAACAGCAGTGAATGGAATCTATTTCATTCGAAATGGTGCAGAAGCCGTTCCGGACAAATCCAACAGCATTTCATCGAATCCCTGCCTGCCGGTTTGAGTGGGATTCTTCATTCTGTTGCCGCCCCGTATATTTGTTTCCCTGATACCGGCGCTGTGCTTGAGGACAGTTATGTTTTAGATTTTGTAGATGTTTTTGAAAGCAATCCGGAAATCCAGGCGACGCGCTGCCAGGGTGTTTATGTGGATGAGCTGGATACCAGTCACGTAATCCACAGGTTTCCTTTTCCAGGAGATGATCAGCAGACTGAATTTCTGAATGCAATGATTTCCAGGGATACTGAAAACATTTTGGGACTCTGGGGATTCAGGTCAGCGGTGCTGAAGAAGCTTCTCCCGGAAGCGCTTTCCAGCGTTAAACCCGCATGGGACCTTCAAATACCCCTTTCAATATCAGCTCAATTTAAACCGGCATTTTTAAACCGGGCCAACGTCAGGATGGTAAGGCACACAAAGGATCGGTCCCGGACCGTGCATGTAACCTATCAGAGCAGGATGGAGCAAATTCGGCTGTTCAGTCTGGCATGTCGAGAAGTCCTTCCGGAAACAGGTATTCCGGAATCTGAGTTGAAATTCCTGATGCAGATATCTGATCTGGTTTCCGTCAGGGATCGCCTTGCGGTTGAATATCGATTCCGCCTGAATCGGCCGTCTGACGGTGTTTCGAAGGATTTAAATCACATCCTCTGTAAACTGGCTGGCGGGGACAATGGTCTGCAGGGATCCCAATTCAAAGCAATTCAACCGTCACTTTCGAATGCTCCTCTTGTTGTCCCGCTTTTATTTATTGATTTTGTGTTATTTCTGCTTCGCCGCCGAGAGTATGCTTTATTGGACAAAGTGCTGGCTTCCGGATTCCATTTATTTGAACGGTGTTTCTCCGGTTTCAGATATCTGATGCATGGTGCAGGTGCCGCAGCAGGGGAAGTACTGAACCTGCTGCTTTGTGCACAGGCTGCGCCCCTGGCCGTATGGGACAGAAATGCAGCGGGTATTTCCGAGCTATGCAAATGTCCGGTAGCGGACCCTGATCCGGAGTCAGTCCCAAAAACAGAACGCAGTCGGACCGCTGTTCTGATACCGGTGAAGAATAAACGCATATTCCTTCAGCTCAGGGAGAAATATACGTCGCATGGATATGAAAGAGTTTTTCATGTGACTGATTTTTTCAGTACCAGACTGTTTATCAGACGAAGGCTTTCTGAGCTTCTGAAGGAGAATTCAGAATGAGGCAAACCCCGCTGGTCAGTGTCATTGTTCTGGGATACAGAAACTACGAATTCCTGTTTGAATGTCTTGAGTCGGTGCTCTGTCAAACGTATCAAAATATGGAATTGATTGTCAGCAATGATGCTTCGGAAGATTTCAAGGTCAAGGAAGTAACCCGCTGGCTTCAGGAACAGAATGCCGGCAATATCAAAAAAATTACCGTAAATCAGAATCCCGTCAATCTGGGAACCGTGCGTCATTATAATTTCACACTGGATCTGGCTCGCGGAGAAATTATCAAACTGGTGGCAGCCGATGATGCTCTGTATGATGAGAAGGTGATTCAGGGATATGTGGATTACTTCCTCAATCACAGCGCCAGTGTAGTAACCTCACAGTACGTGATTTGTGATGAAACGCTTTCGAAAACCGTCGCGCCGGGAATGACAGATGCCCAAATCAAGCTGCTGAACCAGTCATCCACCTGTGAACTCTATCGGCTGATCGCCCAGTCGAAGATCAAGTTTTCTCTCGGGGTCTGCATGACCCGTGCGTTTTTCGATCGTTACGGAAGCTTTAATGAAACCTATCGGATCGACGATGACTGGCCCACGTGGCTGAAAGCGGTCAGAATGGGATGCCGGATTCATTGCCTGGATCAAATCACTTTAAAATACCGGAGCGGCGGAATAACCAGCGCCGAGTCTCCCTATTCTCCTCAGCAAATCATACACTATGTTGAAGATCTGCGGCAGATTTGGGTCAACGAGATTCTTCCCAACAAAGATATACTTGGGGTTCAACTTTGGAAAGACCTTCTGTCAGAGCATGTACGCAGAGATGAATGGTCCATCCGTTTTGGCGAACCGGACGCTGCTGATATTGACGGAAGCGAACATCAGGAAATGGATAGATGAGCATCAGACGCGTCAAACTGACTATCGCCTTGCAGACCCATAATCGCTGCAGAGATGGGTATCTGCAGCAGATGCTTGAATCTATTTTGGGACAGTCTTACAGTGATTTTGAACTGCTGATAATGGATAATCACAGTACGGATTCCACGGCTGATCTCATTCGAAAATACGATGATGACCGTCTGACTTATGTCAGGCAGCCGTCGGGTGGGTCTGCCACCAGCAACATCACACGAGCTGTGTGGTTTGCCAGAGGAAAATACGTTATCCCGACCCATGACGATGATATCATGGAACCGGAAATGATCGGGGAACAGATGGCATTTCTTTCGAAGCATCCCGACATCATCTGCGCGGCTTCGAATGTCAGTCTGATCAATGAGGCAGGAAAAGAAATCCAGTCTGCGCTGTATGAGATGAATGACAACCTGGTATTCGAGCCGGGTGAGTATCTGCCGATTTACCTGAAGAAAAAACTCTGGCTTCCGACACCCACCATGATGTTTCTGAGAAAGGCATATTTGGGCTGTTTCCCCAATCTAGTCAGAATGGTGAACCCGGCATATTTTCCCAGCGGAGATATCTGGAGCTGCATCCTGTTCAATCTGCGGGGACCGATTGCCCTTTTGGCCGAACCTTTGCTGAGATACCGGCAGCATTCAGATCAGGAATCCCGGAACGTGGATCAAAGCGAGCCGCTTATCCATCTGGTCAGACTGCTGATTCGGTATCGGAGACATCACCCGCTTCTGAAAGATCATTGGCCGTCCATTTTCGGCGCATATGCCCGGTTCAAGACGCAGGATCTGCTCTTCAAGGAAGGAAAGAATCCGGAATCACGATCTTTTCTGTCGGGTCTGAGGAAGATCACCGGTCATTGGAAGCAAAATGTACCGGAGACGGATCGTGCCGTGGATGAGGTGTTGCCGCTGGAAATCCTTCTTCAGGAGCTGGGGCAGGGATGGACCATACCCGGAAAATATTTCCTTAACCTGCAATCAAATCAAACCGAATCCGGTGCGCAGGCGGGATACCGTGGCTGGCTGCTGAAAAACAGGTCAGGTATCAGTCTGTTTACGGGAAAAACGGAGATGAAACGCATTGCTGTTTTCGGCAGTATGCTGACAGCCTTCCTGATCGTGCTCCATGCAGGAAACAGGGGGATCACGGTTGACTGCTGTTTTGATTCCAGTCCCCGCCGAATAGGAAAGTCCGTATGGAATGTACCGGTAGTCAGACTGACAGAACTTCGAGATAGGGAACATTTGCTGGATGCGGTTATCCTCAGCAGCGAACGGGATCATGAAACGGCATTGAAGGAAATCCTCCGTGAACACTGCAGTGACGGTCTGCCGATCGTATCCTGGAAGGAACTGGTTCAGTAAAAGTTTGAAAATTCAAGATTGGATCTGCCATGACGGAAAAAAAAGAAAATCCATTTAACAGGAAATATACCGAATGGAGAGAGCGGGAATGGGCGAATTACGGACGCCTAAAACCGGTAGATTCTTCAAACATGAATTTTCAACCTGATGATGACGTTCTTAGTTGTGAAAAAATCGAAAGCGGACTGAGGCTGGGTGATGATGCCATCCGTGCATGCTGCATGGGAGCGATTGTCAGTCCGATGTACTGGTCAGCTGAAGAAGCGGGTACAACAACCATCACCAAGGATATGATTGTTGCCAAACGGAGAACGCTGTTTGAACATTTAAATGATGAAAATGCCGGATACATTTCCTGCAAACGATGTCAGCATGTGAAAACTAAGAAATTCAGGGATGTACGTTTTGACCGTTTCGGCCACATCAATCTCGGACACTTCAGCGCCTGCAATCTCCGGTGCCGTTTCTGCGGATACACGCAGTATAATCATTTTATTGCAGCAAAATATGATGCTCTCCCGATTCTAGAACAGTTTTCACCGAAGGATACAGAATGGGATTCCTTCGTGGATCTAAACGGCGGCGAACCCACACTTCTGAAGGATTTACCGGTATACATCGACTATTTCAGGAAAATGGGGTCAAAGATTCTGCTATACACGAACGGAGTCATATACAGCCAGGCCGTGAGCGAAGGGATTATGGACGGCTCCATCACATGGGCAGTTGTATCCCTGGACAGCGGTTCTCCATCGGGATTCCGAAAACTGAAAGGTCGGGATAAATACGAATGCATTCTTGAAAATCTGGTTCGATATGCCAGGGCAGGCAGCCAGGGGTACGGAAACCTAGCGGTCAAATATATCTTCAGCGAGGGCAATCTGTCTGATGATGACATTGTGGGATTTGTGTTTGCCATGCTGGCGATTCGTCCGCAAAAAGTATGGCTGACATTCGACTTTTATCCGCTGACGGATACCTATGAAGGACAGGCAGCTCCGGGTGAATATGATTATTCAGAACATATCAAGTCCTATGCAAAGATGTTCGTGATGCTTAGAAAATATGGAATAGAACCGGCTCATTTTGCGAAAACCCATCTGGCACAGGTCCACCAGGCTGGGAAGGATCTGCTGCAGTGCGTCTATGAGGAAATCGAAAAAATCTCGTCGCGAAGTAAGAGCAGTGTTGATTTAGTACCGGACAATACTGCTGAGAAAAAGATATCTCTTAATGATGTGGATACATTATTATTGAATCCGCCCAGGATCAAATCAGCAGACCGCACAGAGAAGGCCCTCACGCTTGGCGGCAGACGAATCCTTCTGGCACCTGCATGCAGTTTTTCTGTGGAACTGCTGGACGATCCTGAGTTCAGAAACAGCAAAATCCTGGGATTTTTAGACCGCAGTCCGGTATTGCAGAAGAAAAAAATTATGGACTACGCTGTATATCCTTATGAAAAACTAAAGGAATTGGAACCTGATACGATTATTGTCGCAGGCCCCAATCAACATCAAAAAGCTATTATTCAAGAAGTTGCAGAAAAGAAAAGTGAAGCATCCCGGATCTTTTTACTCGAAGGGATGCGTTAGAACACACAGGACCGACAATTACCGGACAGGAACAGAAAATGAGATACATTATCGCCGCACCTTCATTCAGTCACAAGTCAGCAGGAATTGTGGTGCTGTACGAGCTCCAAAAATGGCTTGTGAAATATGGGAAAGATGCCGTTATCCTGAATTTTAAAGCACCGTTTAAGCCTCTGGACGATGATATCGTCATCTATCCGGAAATCGTTAAAGGAAATCCGCTGAAAGCCCGGAAAGTGGTTCGGTATATTTTAAATGTGCCCGGAAAGCTGGGCGGAGACACCAAGTATGACGAAAATGAAATCCTGTTCGCCTTTGACGAGACCCTGCAGGAATACTCCAACGGCAATGTGCTCCGTGTTCCAACTTTTGAAGAATTCTTCAAGGATTACGGATATGAACGCAGCATTGACTGTTTCTGGATTGGGAAAGGTCCGTTTACGCAGCATCCGGTGACGGAAAACTGTTTTGAGATTACGTACCAGTGGCCGCCCACGCGACGGGAATTGGCTGAGCTTCTGAACCATACGCGGACATTCTATACCTATGATGACAAAACCTCTCTTTCAACCGAAGCGAAAATGTGCGGATGCGAAGTCAAATTGATACATGACAACAAAGTGGCCGCTCATCCGGAACTGGTATTTGTCGATATGGACTGCTTTCACGAACAGCTTCAGAAATTTATTGATCTGACCTGGGATGAGGAATCCGAGGATAAAATCAAGGATAATGTCACCCGGCGAATTCGGGATTTCAAAACCTATCAGAAATCCGTAAAACCACCTGCACCCAAGGTTTCCGTTGTCATGCTGACATGGAATGCGTTGGAATATACCAGAAAATGCGTCCAGTCCATCCAGCAGCACACGGCGATTCCCTACGAGATAATTTTTACAGACAACGCCTCCAGCGACGGGACTCAAAAATATCTTGACGGACTTGTCCGGCAGAATCCCAATTTCAAATTGGTGAAAAACAAAGAAAACATCGGATTTGCGGCAGGCAATAATCAGGGGGTTAAGGCAGCCGAATCCGAGTTTGTGATGCTGCTGAACAATGATGTGCTGGTAAGTGACGGTTGGCTGGAAGGCATGCTGGCGGTATTGGAAAAAGATGCGGCCATCGGTGCGGTAGGACCGATCACCAATTATATCAGCGGGCTGCAGAGACTGGCAGAGGTTCCATATCGGGATGATGACGACGCTGCATTTCATCACTTTGCCTGGCAGGTCAAGTCGAAAAATGCCGGGAAAATTACCCCCCGTCGCCGTCTGGCCGGGTTTGCCATGCTGATGCGGAAGGAGCTCTATAATGCACTCGGCGGATTTGATGAAAGCTTTGGATCAGGTAATTTTGAAGATGATGATCTCTGTCTGAGAATCCGGCAGGAGGGATATGCGCTCATGGTAGATGAAAGCACCTATATCCATCATTTCGGCAGTCAGACATTCAAAGCAAACAAAATGGATTACAGTCAGAGCATGCAGTCCCGGGGGCGGATATTCCGCAAGAAATGGCCGAAAGTGGATTATGACGAACTGCTGGAAATGAAAAATCCCCTTTCCGAGGTTCATGAAAAAATATTTGAAGAAGGTGCCAAAACACTGGAGCTCGGGGAATGGCAAAAAGCGGCTGAATATTTTGAACAGATCACCCTTGACAATCCTATTCATGAAGAAGCCCTTTTCGGGATTGCCCTGGCCGCCCGGCAGAACGGAGACAGTGAGAAAGCACTGCATCAAATCAACCGGCTGATGGGGCTGAATCCGAACCATACCGGCGCACTGAATCTGTCGGGACTGTATGCCGCTGAGATGGGGGATATCGATGGAGCATTGATGCTGTTTAGAAAGTGCAAGAAACTTGATTCGAATTTTCTGGAAGCAAGACGGAATCTGGCAGAACTGCTGTTTGCTGCAGAGGATGAATCGGGTGGAAAATCTGAGTTTAATGAAATCCTGAAGGATACCGGAGAAGATGTTTACACTCTGACGCGGCTTTGCCAGCTGTTCATTGAAAAAGAAGATATCCAGGCCAGTCTGTCTTACGCAAAGCGTTTACTGGAAGCAGACCCCTCCAATGAGCTGGCAGAGCTGATTCTGAAAAATCAAAATTAATGAGTATTACATGGGAAAACTGAATACTGACTGTACCCTTTCACTGTGCATGATTGTAAAAAATGAAGCTGAAACCCTCGGCCGCTGTCTTGAGAGTGTCAAAAATGTGTGTGACCAGATTGTGATCGTGGATACCGGATCGAAGGATGACACCGTTGCAGTCGCTCAGTCATTTGGAGCGGAGGTTCATCATTTCGACTGGATCGATGATTTTTCTGCCGCCAGGAATGAATCCATAAAATATGCCAAGGGCGACTGGGTTTTATGGATGGATGCGGATGAGTGGATGGATCCGGCATCCATAGAGCATCTTCAGAAGATTCTGCAGAAACCGACTCAGCCAATGATTTATCTGGTAACAATACGATCATTAAAAGATCAGGGAAAGAATTTTCATGATTCCGACGCCCACCGACTGTTTACCAATCACCACCAGATTCGCTTCAGCGGTCGAATACATGAACAAATCAGCAAATCCGCATTCCGAATCAAAGCCAGGGAAGCGGTTTCCAACATCCTGCTTCATCATACCGGATATGATCTGGGTGAAGATGCAGATCTCCGTAAACTTCAGCGCAATCAGCCGCTCCTCGAACAGCTGGTTCTGGAAGAACCCAACAATGCATATGCATTTTTCTGGCTGGCTCAGAACCTGTCGCAGCAGGATCAGAATGAACTGGCGATAAAATATCTCGAACACAGCCTGAAAATGAAGCAGTTCCCGAAATCGTTTCTCTGCTCAGCGCTGAACATCTGTGCCCAGCTTTACTTCAGGACCGGGAAACCTGCAAAAGCCCTTGAATATGCCCGAAAATCACAGCGGTTGGTTCCGATGCAGTTTGGCGCGCTGTACGTTCAGTATCTGGTTGTTTCATCCGGCAGTCAGGTGGATGAGCTGGTGCCGCTGCTGAGAAAAATGCATCACAATGCCGTTTATCTGCAGACCCACCCCAAACAGATTTCCACCGATACAGTCGCACCGCCGGCATCCATTCTCGTTTCACTGGGAGATGCCCTGCTGAAACAGGGGAAACTCAGTGACGCACTGCAAACCTATCTTGAATCATATAAAAGCCTGCCGGACAGGGAAACTCTCAAAAAAATCATTCCCCTCGCACAGCAGTTCAATAACCTGGATATTCTGGATGAGGTATTAAAACGTGCCCTTGAACTGGATAATTCGGATCCCGAACTGCTGGATATCTATGCTTTGGTGAATTTGAAGATGAACCGGATGGAAACTGCCCTTGAACTTTACTTAAGGCTGGCTGAACAGGTCCCGGATAATCAGAAAATCCAGGAACGGATTGCCGCGGTTCACGCCAAAATGGGAAATATAGAGCAGGCCAAGGAGATATTGATGAATCTGAGCCGGAATGACCAGTAATCACCTGCGCTGACGAAGGTTTGGTGTCGGACAACCTGTTACATGAGAAAGCCAAATCCGACTGCAGAACAGGAAGTGCTTGAATCCGCCGTTTGGCGTGGCGGCGAAATAGTTAATGACCCGATCGATTACTGATATCTCGTCCCGCCAGCTGACAGGCGGGGAAATTCATCGCTGCGAGTGCCGCCATAGTCATACCAACTTCAGTATTCACGGTCACGCTGTAAGGTCGCTCCAGCATATTAATTGTTGCACAGGGACATGCATCGAAAATTGCGGAAAGTTTATTTCCTGTGTTGTTTGATATACTGATTCCATTGAGGTTCTCCCCGCGAGACATCTCGTGAATCCGCAGTATAGTTATTGAACTGGGCCGGCAGGCCTTCTCCATTATACAGTTCCGGTGTGTTCTGCAGATGATAATGAAGACCCGGTGCTGTTGAATGCCCACTGTTCCCGCAGCGGGCAATAAACTCCCCTGAGCGTACATTCTGACCCGGCTTCACTTTGACGGAGTGATGCTGGAGATGGCAGAGGAAGCTGTACTCGCTGTTTCCGTGATCAATGACGACCATATTGCCCGGAGAATCTGTCATTTGCCCAGGAATGTTTTCAGGTACGGTATCGACTGCATGGACGATCACACCTGAGGCCGGAGCCAGGATGGGGCGTCCATATGCATAAAAATCAGAGTTTCGAGAACCGTCATTTTCATACATGCAGTGTTCCAGCAGAACTGTAAAATCACAGGCAAAACGCTGATCCCGCGATGCAGCATGGTTGTTCATATAAAATGGTCGGCCGCCCCAAACAACATACCATTCACCCTCAAACGGCAGTTCAAGCTTTGCGGATGTTTGATAGTTATCATAGGGAGAATCGTATTCTGCAGGGAGCGTTTCCAGACTGAATTCGTAAATCTTTCCAGATTCCTTGAAACCAAAGACGGTGCAAACCGGGGTGCCGGTCTTTGAATATTCCGAGTATCGGGTGTATTTGTAAAACTGCTGATCATTCCATCCCGTAATAATTCGTTCATTCAAAAGGCGGGATTCAACGCCGACCTGACTGCTGACCTGTTCGCTGAATGCAGACAATTTTTCATATGAGAAATCGGTTTCAGAAAAATAGGGTTCCAATTGAACCAGAGAACGGGATATCAGAAGCTTATTGAGAAACTGTCCATGTTCAAGGCCATCTGTAACATTCGTGATGCCGTCTTCGGCAAAGAGCAGAACCGCCCACCCCGCAAACAGACCCGTCAGAATTTTGACCCGCCGGGATACAAGTTTACTTATCATTGTTCTCCATTTCAATTATCTGTTTAATTTTGTTTTCAGCAAAGTATTGGAATTGATCTATAAAATCACCGCTTGCTTCGGTGAAGCAGCGAATGATGTTCTCAGAGTCTGATTTCAAAATGGTGTTGAGTATTTTTCCGCATCCATATTCTTTTAGCAGAAAATTGAACAGAAGACTGCCCCATGTGTAGGCTTGCTCCCCGGAAATTTTGTCCAGATCGGTCATGATTCCGGATCGATACTGATTGATCAAATATTGGTGATGACGGGGGGTGCGGTATTCGCCAGAAAGAAAGATGGCCATCCCCTCGGAAAACCAGATCGGACGGCGGTCCATTGCCGACTTCGGTGAAACTGATTCTTCCCACAGATGAACGGTTTCATGAATAACAACTTGTTTGAATTCATCCTTATCATAGTAAGGCGGCGTTTCAAGAGCAAATGTCGGTGCTGTAAGCCGGTACTGATTTGGACTTATCAAACAGATGTCGTTTCCCTGGGGCTGAGCAATCCTGGTGGATTTGGTCGGTATCCTGGTAAATGGCTGTACAAACGAGTCGTATTCAGTTCGTGAATGACAGATGAAAACATTGATGAAATCGATTTCACACGGGATACTGAAAAACCGACTGATAGTCTGCAGTGCATCATCCAGATGCGCGGGCAGCAGTTCAGCAATATCGGCGTCTTCATCATGAAACAAAACACGATAATTACTGGCACTAGTAACAAATACGCAGTTAAAAGATTGATATAAGATTGGTTCTAAATGGTTTGATCTGTTGCTCATGAGAAACAATTTACTGACAGGCAGCCAAACGTATTATCAAAAGTATTTAAATATTGGTCAGCCGGATGTGGTCATTGCAGCTGTTTAATGGTCTTTAAACGGGTCCCATTCTTCCCAGACTTTTGCGACGAGTCCCGGGCCGGGCTTCAATGTTTTCTTGCCGGGTTCCCAACCTGCGGGACATGCTTCCGCACCCTTGGTGGCTCGAACATGCTGAAAGGCATTCAGCTGACGAATGGTTTCCGACATCTGGCGGCCAACAGGCGGCGTCATCACCTCCATGGCCTGAATGATTCCGTCCGGATCGATTAAGAATCTGCCGCGCAGTTCCACGCCTGCAAGTTCATCATACACTCCGAAGATTTTTCCCACATTGCCCGGACCGTCAGAGGCCATGTGAAACGGAATATCTTTTTTTGCCATTTTCGACAGTTCAACATCATTCCAGACTTTATGGACAAACTGACTGTCAACACTGACGGAAATCACTTCCGTGCCGAGTTCCTGAAGTTTTTCATAATTTGCAGCGACCGCTGACACTTCGGTTGCTCAGACGAAGGTAAAATCACCGGGGTAAAAGCATAGCAAAACCCACTTCCCAAGATAATCGGACAGTTTCACGGTCGTGAATTCTCCCCGGTAATATGCCGGGGCTTCAAAATCAGGAGCTTTTGCTCCCACTTTTGCAGTAATCATGGACTCCTCCTTAATTGCTTCGGCTGTTTTGTTTTCGTCGGGTTTTTTGCCAACAACAGCGCCGGTTGGACGGGCACAGCCAGCCGGTTTATCTGACATACTGTAACTCCTCTTCCACTGAATGACCACATCCAGTTGACATATTTATCTTTGAACATGATAGCATTGTCAAACGATTGTCACGGTTTTCGGATTGTCCAGAATAGTAAGAATATAAAAGTTTATAGCTGTTAGCTGATATTATAAAATCTTTACAAACAATGAAATTGAGGATTGTCATTCCAACATCGAGTCAATGTTATGGTTTACATGTTTTCTTAAAATGGCATTTCAACCAGGAATTCTGATAACGAACTTAACGAAGCCGGTTAGAGCATTCCAAATATTTGGTATAAGTGTCAAAAAACAATTCCTTAGGAAATCAGTAGTTGGATTTGCCCGTGGCTTGAACGGGATCCAGATTCAATGGCTTGCCCAGTTGTTTTAAATATTGGATCGTCTGAATAAAATATTTTTATCTGCCAGCTGTCTGCCTGTTAAGCTAGGGTGCATAAATCAGACAACAGCCATCAGTATCCCAGATTGAGGGCCAGAATGGTGAAGAAAAACAGAAAATGGACATAAATGCCAAATGGAATAATGAATCCCACCATCAGTAAAAAGGTTTTAAGAACTGCTGCCCCTGCCTTGAGTTCGTAAAATCTTTTCAAACACAGAAACATATAGATCGGCAGCCAGCAGAGATATGTCAACAGGACCACGATGGCAATAACGCTGTCAGATCCATTGGAGAAAAGTCTCATAACTGCAGATATGCTTCTGAAAGAGATCAGAATAGTCATTGTTGCCAGCAGAAAAAAAGAGAAGAAATGGGTGGAGAACAGCAGATGTTCTATAAAAAAACGTTTCATCTTCAAATTAACCAAATGGATAAGGATGGCGTACAGCGGAATGATTATAAATACAAGAGCCGGTTGATTGTATTTCAGATGGGCATTAAAGCGCTCGTTATATATTTCAAATGATATTCCATTGCTTTGGATTTGATTTTCTATAATAGTCTGATAAGCCGGAATGTTATCTCCTATACTTTCCATGGTAAAACTGAATATCTGAAATCTGGCAGTTGTTAACAATGGCACCAGCAGAAAAAATATCAGATTTATGGCAAAATACAGCTTCAACGGCTGAATGAATTTGTTGTCATGTTCCTTGAAGTATGAAACAGTAAGATGGCCAGGTCTCGTCAGGAGAGAATGAATGGTGCGAAACAGTCGGCTGTCAATATAAAATGCTTCCCTGGAAAACCGTTTAATGAAAGCAGTGAATGAAAGATTGTGCTTCGGTGATGAATCTATATTGTTTTTCGACATAATTATGCTGCGTGTTTTTTTAGTTTAATCCGTCAGTTGTCCGTCTTGTTTCTGGAGGTGCATAAATCGGCAACAACCGCGGCTCATATGCCGGAATGGTTCCGCGTAATCTCTAGATAAACATGTTCAAGTCCAATTTCATGCAGTGAGACGGATATGAGGTGACTGTCTTCAAAGTTTTTCACGATATCATTGAGTCGCTGTTTTTCAGGCAGATAGACCAGTATTCTGCTGCCTGTTTGGCGAAACTTCCAGTCGAATGAACTCAGTTTGTTTTCCAACTGCTTAAGATCAGTGGTTTCGATAAGCGCGACTTGTTTAGCCGGAACCAGCTTCCGCAGTTCATTTAGTGATCCTTCACCTGCTATTTTTCCATTTTGAATGATCCCGATCCGGCTGCACAGCCGCTCAGCTTCCTCCAGAATATGGGTGGTCAGCAAAACGGTGACACCGTCCTTTCTAAGCTGCTGTATTAAATCCCATAATTCAAAACGTGCATCAATATCCAATCCTGCTGTGGGTTCATCCAGAATCAGCAAGGATGGTGAATGGACCAGTGCAGCTGCAATATTGACGCGCTGCTGCCACCCACCGCTTAGGCAGCAGATCTTTGTGTTTTGATATTTTTTCAGATTAAGTGAATGAAGGATTTTGTTAACCTGGTTGGTTGCTGCCGGACCGCGGAGGCCGTAAATCCGTGCGAAGAACTGGAGATTTTCTTTACAAGTCATATCCTGGTACACTGAGATTTCCTGGGGAACGATTCCAATATTGTGTTTGGTTTTTTCCGATATCGGTTTCCCATGTATTGCAACTGTTCCGGCATCAGCGTCAAGCAGACTGCACAGAATATTAATAGTGGTTGATTTTCCGGCACCGTTTGGGCCCAGCAGGCCGTAGATGTCATTTGCGCAAATAGTCAACGTCAGGTTATCCAGCACTGTCTGGTTTCCAAATGATTTCATCAGGTGTTTAACTTCTATCATTCCGCTCCCCTTTTCTCCTGCATCAGCATATCCCGGTAGGATCGTGCGCCGATGAAAATCGCCAAACCAGCAAAAACAACCAGAAAGATAAGATGAATAGAAATATCACTGTATCCCAATCCCATTGCAGATACTCCTTTCATTGCCTGATTCATGTGAAAGATCGGATCGAGGTATGCAAGCGCTAATAAATAGGGGGGGAGTATGGAAACAGGAAAAAAAGTACCGCCAAGCACCAGCAGCGGCACACCAAATGCAGCAACCGGACCGTTGACATCTTCAGTTC
Organism: uncultured bacterium; assembly: GCA_964527215.1. Lineage (GTDB taxonomy): Bacteria > Fidelibacterota > Marinisomatia > SCGC-AAA003-L08 > JACNLC01 > CAZGNZ01. Next base: position 103,323 of record CAZGNZ010000002.1, read on the forward strand.
TTTTTGTGAAACGGGCACCGAAAAAGAAACCGGCCCCAACAAAAGAAAACACACTTAAAACGATAATCAGTAATCCCAAAAGCAATGAACCGTGAAATCTTCCTCCAAACAAAAATGCGATTCCGTACACGACACCGGTTTGTCCGAATGCAATGATAAGGTAAGCAGCAACGATCCCGAAAAAGTAGGAAATTGGTTTGAGAGGGGAAAGGAGCAGACGGCGCAGCGTACGTCGTTCTCTTTCTGCAACAATGAGGGCAACGGGTCCGCCAAGACAGCTGAAGAATAATGCTGCCCCAATCAGGATTCCGGGTGCGGTAGAATCAAAAGATCTTGTTGTTCCTGTTCCGCCGGCATAAATCAAACCAAAGAGCAGGAGCATCAGTGTCGGAAACACAATCCAGAAAATCAGACTCCTGCGCATTCTCACAAGTTCAATCAATATTCTGTTTGCAACCGCTGCTGTTTCGTAGAAATATCTCTTCATACATTTTCCCTATGTATTGTTTGTGATGGGTCCTGTCCAGTCAGTTTTTAAAACTGCAGTCCTTTTTTGCAGGTTGTTTTCCAGTGTGAACGTCTCCTAGAACACGTGCTGCTTGAGTATCCTATCCGTCATACGATGTCGATTTTTCAATGCTGGGTCCGGATATCTCGCTGAAGTCGATCATTAGCCGCCTGAAAAACAATCTTGTGGTTGTAATGCCAAATGCATAAAGCCACCCCAAATAATTGTAATGTATCCCTGAAAACCGATCTAACAGAACGAGACCGGGAAAAGTGCTTTGAGCTGTACATTCAATCTGTAGAAATCGCACAAGCTCTTTCAGATTTCCATAACTGTGAATCAGGGTTCCGGTGTATAGTATTCCTTGGAATATTTCAAGACTGTTATTGGATTAATCCGGATGAACCTGGTTGCTCAATCATTCTCCATCATCATAAGTTATATAGAGCGGGTTAGGATCGTATTTTATCTTTAAATATTTCTGACTGCATATTGTCATGTTTAAGAAATTATGGGACCGATCTCCAGTTGGTTTTGAATCAATTATCATCGCTTCCCAAAACCAAAAATTATTGCAAGATATCACTCTTCAACTGGATCCCTAATGTTAGAGAAAGAGTTGGTTTTTGATATCCTGTAAGGACACCAGATGCAACTCTGACCGAAATTAAAAATCGACAGGGCAGGTTAATTCAAAACACCTCTCCAGCAAATCTCACCATATTGTAAGCCAGAAAGTGTGAACAGCCAGAGTTGGGCTAAGGAAAACTCACAGCTTCGAAAAACAGATAGTGCTAAAAATACCGAAAACCTATGTGACAATACTCCAAAAATGTGGTGAAGACCCCTTGTATATTTTCTAATAGTATTCAATTACTGGCCATCAGTTGTTTTTTGTAAATAAATGTTTTGAATTGGTGACCAATCGGATTTCGGCAGCAACGGGTATCCGGACTATGGGATCCTGGCTGTATATGGTTCTCCGTAAACGGATGTGTAATCAATCTGGAATGCCATCCGCTGAAAGATCGTCTGAAACAAAGATTCACGATCATCATCATCATGATACGTAAAAAAGAGGATAATTTTCTCATTTCCACTTTCGATGGCCACCCCCGGACCAACTGCCCCCTGATTATTCAGCCTGTCGTCCAAGCCCAGGAGTTTCAGCAGCTTTTCGTATCCGGAAAAACCGGATTCACTGATTTCAGATCCGTCCACGTAAATCCTTTTATCCGTGATTATCGCCGGACCCAATCCGGCATTTCTCAGTGAGTAGCCAAATCCATCCCTGTTGGTATTGAAAGAAATTTCCAGCCTAGGCTGTACTGACAGCCGGTTGTGTTTTCTGGTTTCAAGTCCCTCCCATACGGATACAACAATGGATACAACTGCGATAACGATTGCTGAAACCGACAAAATCCTGTCTGCTGGTATACTCTTCAGTTTGTTCACCTTCCATTTCTCCATATTGACAGGAGGCAAATATACCCGTAATGGGCATCACGAATGTTTAAAAAACCATTGCCTTCTCAAATACCTTGAGCCGGTCATGAGGGGGTGTAAGTTTCCGTTGAAATGCCGAGGTCAGATCTCCAGTACTGTATCAAGGGAGCTGGCGATATCGATACTGAATTGGATTTCTGAAACACCAAAATCGGCTTTTTTTCCGGTGTTTTTTTCGTAAATACATATGAGTTTTTCTGCTGAAACGGATCTGAGAATTTTCACTGTTCTAATACCTGCGTCATACAGCAGCCTGGCAAACATGGGTCCGACACCGTAGACGCGTACAAGATCAGCCAGACAGATCAGTTCATTCAGTTCCCGAGGCGGAATGTCGGTGCTGCGGACCAGTTGTATCCGTTGCTGTTTTTGTTTTGCATGTGTGAAAAGCTGGCGAGAGTTTTTTAGACCGATTTTATCCAGTTTTGCAATACAGATCTGTGGAATGCCGGGAAATTTGTCAAGCCTGACAGGGTTGGGGAGATAGCTGTTCACCTCTCGTTTCAGGAGTGTCAGGTATTCTTCCGACAGTCCTGTATCCTGCGCAAAACGCTGAAGCCTTGGTTTTGTTTTCAGGGTACCGAGGAGTTCTTCCACGGTGGTTATGCCGGCGTGTTGAATTTGACGGATACGCTCATCCATATTGTCTTTCAGGCATGCGCGGCTTGGGACCAGCGTTTTGGTGCGCAGCATTTCTTTGAATGTTTCAAGACTGTAATTGGCCAGATCCAGATGATACTGGTCGCTCATGGGTATTCCGCTGTCATGAATTATAGCCAGCAGATGTACATGTTACTGCAGGGTCGGCAGCAGCAGAACAAAATCGTTCATTTGCACATGTTTGATGTGAAGCCAGTTTTGACGGAATCATTGACATTAATTACAATGTAAATATCACACCCAATGCGGCGTAATTGATTAATGAGAAAGTATAAACCTCATCATTGTCTGCACCGCCTTCAAGAATTCTATATCCAAGTTTTAGTTTGATTTTTTCTGAAAAACGGAATGTGAAAGCTGCCAGTATATCCTCGGCACGGCCTTGCGGCGCGGCCAGCGCATCCCCGGACAGAAGGAATCCGACTTTATCATTAAAACGATGATGATATCGGAAATTTATAAGCGGCACAAATCCAAGATCATCTTTTACCGCTTCAAGAGTCTGGCTTTCCAATCCGATATCTGCATCACGAACTTTCCCGGTAATTCCAATTCCGAACTCATCAAATCTGCTCTGATAAAAGTCATATCGGTAGGTGAAACGGTAGGAGTTGAATTGATATGTGGAATTGACGGTTGTGCCTTCAGGGAAAAGGACATCTTCAAATAATATGTCTTCATCCAAAATACCGGAGGATTCAATGGTCAATGGCGCTGCCAGAAGAGATATGGTATGTTTCTCCTGCCATTTGAAGCTGATTCTCAAACGCGAATATGGCACGTCATCCGCATCCAGATCTTCAGAAAGAGACAGTTCCGTCCCGGTATTTCCGGGACTCCGGACATCGTTGTATCCGCTTCTGGCGTAACCGCCTTCCAGATCAAATTCAAATTGAGTACTTGCGGCAGACAGACTGGAAACCGCAAATAATATTGCTGAAGAAAAGGCAAACCAGGTCGATTTCATAACGTGACACTCCTTTTGTAGGTTGGATATGATATGAAGCGGCATAGACAGTATTGAATTTTACAGGTTTTTTTCAGTATCTCAAAACCGGATATTGAGCGTCAGGCCGGAAATGTCCTCGTTTACTGTCAATTTATTGGCGGATTGACAAGCAAGGCGGTGGGGGGCGGATTTCCTGTTTTTTCGACCATGCGGCGGACAGGGAACCACCGGCCTTTGGGTTTTGAGTACTGGGATAAGTTTATATTCTCAATGGGATAAGGTTTTATGGTAGTCATCGTGCAGCACAAAATCCTACCAAAATGCAGCTGATTTTACCCAAAGAAAATGGGTATGGTCAGCCGTTTTTCTTTTACAATATTAGCGGTTATACTTTTTGATGAGAGTGGAACCTTTCAAGAAAGTATTAGGCGTGATTTTCTCAGAAACACAATCTAACCTATATCACAAATTATTCCATGCTGTGAGTAGAAATCCCTATTTAAAATTGAATCCGCCAGTGGGCGGATTTTTAATCCGTCTCCTGACTGACAAGTGTAACTGGGTGCATTCCCCGCCGCTTGTTGTAAATCCGCCATTTGGCGTGGCGGCGAAATTCATTGCGATTGCGGTTTTTGCGATAGATTATTCATCCTTTTCATTTGAGAACTACAAAATATCTATTATCTTACATGGTATGTCGATAAATATTCGACATACTATGTTAAATAGTGGTAATATTGACCACAATCCTATAGGTACATTATGTCCGTAACACCCAATGACATTCGCAGAGCCATCCCCAATGAGGAGTTCGACTACCAAACCTTGATGAGTCTGATCGGGGAGTATCGCTCACCTCGAGATAAAATTACACGCTTAATCAATGACGGAGTAATTACTCGAGTGAAAAAAGGATTGTATATATTTGGTCCCAACTATAGGAAGGAGCCATACTCGAGAGAGGTTCTTGCAAATCTGATTTTCGGACCATCCTACATTTCGCTGGAATATGCATTATCTTATTATGGGATGATCCCTGAGAAGGTAACTACGTTGACATCTGTTTGCACAGGGAGAAGTAGACAGTTTGATACATCTGTTGGTAGATTTAATTATAGGCAGATTCCATTAGGTGTATATCCAATTGGTATTGAACAGATTGCACCGAACACGAACCGTAGTTTCCTGATTGCCGCACCGGAAAAGGCATTATGTGACTTTGTGCAATCTCAGCGCGGATTAAGTCTATTTTCGATCATGGCAATGATTGGGTACTTAACTGATAATCTTCGTATTGATGAAACAGATCTGGGGAAGATGGATGTGGACAGCATCCGCCAGATTGCAAAAATGTACAATTCCCGCAGAATTGAAATCCTCTCCAAAGCAATAAATCGGTTAAAGGAGAGCTGATGGAATATCCGATAAAACAGATTTTGTCCAGGTATGATTGTAAAAGCGTTGATGACACAATTCATGCTCTGCGTGAAATACTACAGCAAATTACCCTGCTTGGACTTTGGAGGAGTAAGTTTTTTGAACATGCAGCGTTTTATGGTGGATCTGCATTGCATATATTGTATGGCCTGGATCGATTTTCAGAAGATTTAGATTTCTCATTAATAAAACCCAATTCTGATTTCTCATTGGGAAAATATAATGCTGCGCTGGTAAATGAATTAACTGCATTTGGTGTGGAAGCTCAAGTTGATGTCAGGAAAAAAGAAAAAACTACAGCCATAGAATCGGCGTTTCTAAAAACCAACACACGTGAATTATTGATATCAGTTGAAATTGATCAAAATCTTATTAATCAGGTACATTCTGATCAAAAGGTAAAGATCAGGTACGAAATTGATACAGATCCTCCAGGAGGTTTTACTACTGAGTCCAAATATATCTTGAATCCAATACCATTTGCAGTCAGAGCGTATTCACTCCCAGATTTGTTTGCTGGGAAGATGCATGCTGTCCTATGTCGAAAATGGAAGAACAGGGTAAAGGGAAGGGATTGGTATGATTTAACCTGGTATATCGCAAATCATCCCAACTTACACCTTTCCCACCTTGAGCAGCGTATGATTCAGAGTGGGCATTGGTCTACTGATGAGGATTTGACCTCAGATGCATTTATATATCTACTAAAAGAAGCAATTGAAAAACTGGATATACAGTCTGCGAAGAATGAAGTAGGTAGGTTTATATCGGAGCCAGATCGTATTGAAATTTGGTCGAAAGACTTCTTCTTTGAAATCATAAATAGAATTATACCTGAATAGACTCCCAGGGTTAGCCCGAATATTTCACGAGAAATCTAATCCGATGATGGATCTGCTCAATTCGACAGCGTCCGTCAGGAGACGGATTTTCAATTCTAATCGAAAAATGTTCTCAACGTACTGTCCAGTACGATTTCACTCATTTTTCTTCATATGCCTTGTAGAATCAATCATTTTCATCATCTCATTACGAAGTCTCATGAAATATCCGGGTTAGTAGTATTTCTTTTAGTATACTGCTCAAGCATGCCCAGGCAATCGATTTTCAATTTTTATAACATACTGTATTACAATAATATGGATGTTCTTATGATCCGAGGAGTGTATTTATAAGTTCTATAGGTTATATTGTAGACATAGTATGGTTAAAATCCAACCAAAATGTGGCTGATTTTACCCAAAGAAAATGGGGCTGGGCTGCCGCTCGATGTATTAATTCAGATATAAACATGGGTAGTTAAGGTGTACAAATACCCATGTATACAAAATGTCGGTAAATCTTACTTATGTAATACTAAGCTCACACAATAATAAATGGATGTCAATGGCCACTTTCCCGCCTGCCGTGTAGGCTGGAGAGCGGGCAGGAAAATAGGCCACCTTGTCCGGTGGGCAGTTAAGTGGCCCATTTCAACTGCCCCCTGACAAATAGATGTAATTTCATCGCGTTTTCCCAATGTCATGTTCGAATGGTATCTGACAATGAGGGAGTTATTGAAGTACTCTGAATTCTCTGGAATTGCAACTGTTTGCTTAGTATTCGCAAATGCTACACTACTTCGTAGGGCTAGATCCGAACAATCACCAGGATTCCACAAACTTTGATAGTGCAGAGTTACACCACTTGTGTTTACTAGATGAAGTTGATGACCGCCCTCTATATCCTCGCTGGAAGTGCCGAACTCCGTTATTAATTTTTCCTTATGATTGAGATCCAGACTTCCCAAAACGATCATGGTACGGTCCTCGATTGGTGTGCTTAATGGTCAACGGGTATGTACACATCTTAGGCTTAAAAATGCCTTGCGGCGAAACCAATACAATCTGATGTCCCGCATAATCAAATCCTCGTTGAAGCACAGACCTGGGGATCACATCCCAATGCTGCTGCACCTGCTGTTCCAGCCAGTCAAAGGCCGCCAGTCTGATTTGAAGGTCATCCATGATGTGGTACCAATCCGGTTTGGGGCATAGGAAGGGTGCGTGTGAATCCTGCAGAAATTCTGCGGAATTTCAGGAAGTAAATCATATTTTGGGTTCTGACAGGGAATATCCGGTGATATTGGAAACCAACGTTAGCGCAACACTAGGTTTTTCTGCAATATATATAATGCGATTATTTAGGGAAGGGGAGCCGGCGGGCGGGTGAAAGCGGAAATTGGAAACTGAAAATTGGGAGGTCAGAAACTGGGCCGTGCAATCGAGTTTTCATATCCCGGATTTTCCGGGATGTGTTGGCAGTACTTCAACTGCGTGCCAAAGTATTTGAGACTTACTTTGTCGGTGAAATTTTCCTTCCCGCTTTTATTGAGGGTAACGGGTATATTCGACACACAATGGCAGCGCTTGAAACAACAGGTCATACTACTATTGGTAGGTGAGCCTGCCCCGCGAGAGTATGCGCTCGCGCCCTGCGGAAAAATGGAAGTTTGAAACTGGGAAGCCAATCGGTTGGCATTTCACTTTTACCTGTTCAACCTGTACCTTTACCCCTGTGGTCCCCGGCCCTGATGCCAGCTCTTCTCTGCAGATCAATCCACATCCCGTACCAACCGGAAACCCAGATTATGCTGACTGTTCTCCGGAGAGGTCCATCTTCTGGTTCCCGGCTGGCAGGTGATTTCACTGGTGTACCAGCTGCCGCCGCGATAGACCTTGTCCCCGCTTTCGGCCCCCAGCGGATTATGGACCGGGCTGCGGACATAATACTCCTGATCATAATAATCGCTGCACCACTCGAATACATTGCCGCTCATGTCATACAGATCCAGCTCATTGGGTTTGCGGGTTCCCACCGGCATGGATCCGTGACCATCCTTGAAATTGGCACTGCCGTCCCGATGGGAATTTTCCCGGTACCAGCCCATATTCCAAAGGTCCCTGCCCCCGCTGTAGCGAAATCCCTGGGATTCCACCCCGCCCCGGGCCGCGTATTCCCACTCTGCTTCCGTGGGCAGCCGGCCTCCCCGCCAGGCGCAGTACGCCGCCGCGCCGTACCAGGTGACATAATTCACGGGATACTGCTCATACCCGGGCCTGGGCACAAAAATCCCATCCTGCTCCAGGATCAGACAATGCTCCCCGGATATGGTCAGCCAGGGAACCCCAGCTTCGGACTGGTTGCCGTTCCCATTCAGGAACTCACAGTACTGGGCATTGGTGACCTCGAATCCGCTGATGAAAAAATCGTCCAGGGAGACGGTATGGAAGTGCTCCGAATCCCGGTACCCCTCTCCACCCATCCGGAAGGATCCGCCCTTCACATAAACCATGTCCCGGCCGGTCACATCCGCATCCATTTTCCGGATCAGCTCACCGGCCCTGAAGAGTCCGGACTGAATGGTCCCGTCAGCCATGATACGGGTACCGATTCCTTCATACATTCCATTGCGGAATTCGCCGCTGTATTTTTTCACCCGCGGAACTGTAAAAGGTCCCCTGACCGTCGAACTGATTATTCCGGAAACCGCCTTCATAGCGATCACCATCCGCAGAGACCAGCAGGCCCGGTCCCTCACGTTTGTCATCCGCATATTCACCGCTGTAATAGCGGCCGTCGGAATGCCGGAATGTGCCGGTTCCGTCTTTCTTTCCGAAGGTGTATCCGCCCTCGTACTCATCCCCGTTCCGAAAGGTCTGAACAATCCAGCCGTGGAGGAATCCATCGGAAAAATGGCCGGTGGCGGTAAAGTCCGGTGTGCGCTGGGTGCCGTAGCCATGAAATTCATCATCGTAAAATTCCCCCTCATACATGGCATTCAGATAGTGAAGTGTTCCGGAGCCGTGAAAATGACCGGCGGAGAACTCTCCGGAATATCGGGCTCCCGTAGCGTAGTAATAAACCCCCTGTCCGTTAAATTCGCCTCCCGACATCCCACCGGCGTACAGGGAGTGGTCAGGGAAGGTATAGACGTTCTTATCCTGGTGGAAGAACCGGCTGTCGCCGAGTCCCACATATACATCGTCCCGGTACTCCCCCCGCTGCCAGTTGCCGGCGGCATCCAGATAGGTACCCTGGCCCTCCATCTGATCATCCACGTTTTCACCCATGTAGCGGTCCCCATTCAGATATTTGATGGTACCCACGCCGTGGCGGGTGCCGTTCCGGAATTCACCCAGATAGGTTTCTCCATTGGCAAACCGGTAGAATCCGTGACCGTGCGGCAGGTCATCCGCCACCTGACCGGTGTATGAATCTCCGGGAGGGTAGTTAATCCGACCAAAGCCGGCAAAGGCACCCTCCTCAAACTGCCCGGTCAGGGTGGTGCCGTCTGTGAGTGTGGCGATTCCCAGACCGTGCGGCTGATCCTCCTTGAACCAGCCGGCGTACCGGGTGCCGTTGGGGAATTCACCGGCAGCGTAGTAATATTCCTCTCCCGGCTGACCCTGGGTAAATTCACTCCGGAACCAGTCTCCATTGGCATAAAAATATGTTCCGGCACCGTGGAAGAGGTCATTCTGGAAAAACCCACAGTACTTTTCACCTCCGGGGTAAGACAGCACACCGTATCCTTTGTACAAATCGTTCTCAAACATTCCGGCGTACCGTCCGCCGTCAGGATACTGGTAGATTCCGAAGCCTTCCACATTACCGGACCGGAATTCCCCCGTGATCACCGTCCCGTCCTCGAAGGCAAGGGATCCAAATCCATTCCGGCAGTCGCCCCACAGGCATTGTCCGGAATCGTTCTGTGGGAAGATGATGGAAAGGAATATGGCAAGCTGGATGGAAATGGCAGCTGGATGATACATGAAACCCCCGTTCTGACTGATGGACCGGTTGAATCGTCGCCGACGTAGGCGGGTATCGCACCGGTTTGCGGCAAAATATTGTCCCTCAATATATCAGTGCAGGCCGGAAACAGGAAAGGGAAAACAGATTGTGACCGTTGGAAAAGTCTGGCGGGAACACAGGATTTATCCGGCTTCGGCTAAGCTTCGCCGCGACAGGTCCGGAGTATCGCGGTGCAGTCAACGCAGTTGATGGAAACGGGCTTCCAATGTTTTCCGTTGCAGGATATCCCGCTGTACAAAGCGGGATCCTTCATTCCATAAGGAGTGAAAACGTCCTGGGTTTGATACACCGCCGCCCCGGGGCACTTCACGAAGGTGGCTTACTGCAGTTGAATTCCATACTGCAGCAGCGCAGCGACAAAAGACGCCGGACCCCAATACTCCACTCTCTGCCTGCCGCGGCTCAAGATACCATTCCCCGGGTCGAGTTCGATGTTTCACTGGGATTGGCGGAGCAGGCACAAGGGTTCAATGAATTTCCCCGCCCATCAGCTGACGGGACGGGGTATCATTATTGATATATTCAATTTTCATTTCGCCGCCGCGCCAAATGGCGGATTTTCAACAAGCGGCGGTGAATGCACCCAGTTACATTTGTCCGTCGGGAGACGGATTAAAAACCCGCCCACTGGCGGATTCAAAGTTTCCGGTCCGGTTTCGTCGTCGTCGGTTCCCTGCTTTGCCTTCACCCGGACGGAATTACCCCCCGGTGGTTAGTCAGGAGGAGGGCTCCGCTCTGCAAGCGGAGCCCAATCCAGGGATTCTATATATTATATGCGCAAAACACCAATTCTCGGACACACCTTTTTTCAACGCAGCATTTTTCCCCCCAATGATCCGCCACTCAGCTGCAAAACTGCTTCAATCTGTTTCCCCTAGGCCTCCGCTGTATATTCAGGGAACCACCCCGAAAAGAAGACTCAGGATGAACTGAGACTTAAGTTACGCAGCGGGGGACGGAGCAGCCCGGATCCCCGTTGAAGCATCGGGATGGGCCCCTTCTGATCTTCGATTTGGATGGGAGAACCAGCATATAAAAAAAGTCCAGGCAAATTGTCAGGACTTTTATTGTAGCGAGGGTGAATTTCCCGCCTCTGCTTCACAGCGGCGGACAGGGAACCACCGGCACAAGACTGAAAAACCCCTGCATTCACAGGGGCTTTCTCTCTCGTGTAGCGGGGGGCGGATTTGAACCACCGACCTTTGGGTTATGAGCCCAACGAGCTACCAGACTGCTCCACCCCGCGTCTATGATTGATTTATTCCAAATCAAGCCTTTAAATTTAGGATGATCAGTGGTTCAGGACCAACCTAGAATAAGCTTTTACAAGATTTCTATCGGAATTGACAGCTGAAAAAAACAACCCGGGAAACCCCGGGCTGCTTAGATAAATTATTCTGCTGTCTGGTTACAGCATCAAACGGGTTCTATTTCAATAATGTTATTCTGCTGCTGGCTGAATGGGTGGGAGTTGTGAGCTGCACAAAATATACTCCCGAGGGCAGCGGCATCCCATCATCCGTTGTACCGTTCCATTCCACAGAATACGAGCCCGTTGAATGATGAGCGTTTACAAGAATAGCGGATTGCTGGCCTTGCAGATTGTAAATGGACAACTGCACGATACCGTCAGAAGGGACTTTATACTGCAGCCGGGTTACCGGATTGAACGGATTGGGGTAACACGACAGCAATTTATATTCTTTCACGACATCAATGTCAATATAACCGTCCACAGAGGCAGCTGTTACTTCCAATACATCAAACGTCTGATCCGCTGTAAGCAGGATGCCGTTCTCGGGAGCTGCAATGATGACAACGGATGAAGCACCTTCAGTGGCATATTCCGCCAGCAGAGCGTCCCGGGTCATCTCAAGGACTATACCGGGTTCATGAGATATCCGGATTTGTACTGCTCCGACAGATCCGTCTGCCTGAAGGGACAAAGTCCGACTCTCCAATATGATCTCTGCCGACTTGGCCATATCTGTTCGGTCAAGACCGACAATAATGTCCACAAGTATTACCAGATCCAGAATATCAACAACCATATCCTCGTTTAAATCGGAATGACAGATGTTTTCATCTGAAAATTCAGTCGTACCAAGAATATGCCCAACAATAAGCACCGCATCAAGCACGTTTACACCGCCGTCAAGGTTGGCATCACCATCGGCAATGCATTCCGCCTCTTCCACTGTAACAGTCTGAAAATTGCTGACTGAATTTTGATACTGACTGTATGTAACATAGATTTCATATTCATGTACCCCGGATTCAGGCGCAATATCCAGAAACTCTGACGCTGTATTTTCCAAAGTCGCGACAGTAATCCCGTCCCGCAGTATTATTATATTTTCTGCAGGAGAAAATTCTTCATCAAAATACCATGTCAGCCGGACATCGTTTTCATCTGCTGAGGCCTGGAAATTGCCCACACCATGGGGACCGGGCAGCCGGACAATACAGCTCTGATACATGTATGTATTCAGATCTGTGCCGTTGCAGACAAAGGTAAGATGATCATTGCTGATCCTGCGAACACGGAAAAGTTCATAATCTTCCGGTATAACCACACCCTGGGATTCAAAATAGTCAACCGCATTCATCAGTCCCGATACGGGGTTCCACAGAACCGGCTCACTTACCATTGTGTTCCAATTGGCTGTTTCGCCGCCGGCCCAGCCGTCATCCGTAACAGTTCTGAAATGGGTTTGGATGAATTCCATCTCATCACCCACAACATCGGCAATTTCCTGATCATGCCAGACGATTCCCTTATTGCCGTTGTACCCGCTGTACCACTCGCCATTGGGGCTTATGGCACTGACTACCGACCAGTCCTCGGTTGCGGTTGGCAGCAGGATCAGTTCATCCTCTGTCCAGACTGCAGGCTGCCAGACGAATGTACCCGGATTGCCGGCATATCCGCCAATCAAACTGCCGTCACCTGAAATACAGTCCGCTCTGCTGTCCGCATAATCCAGAACCTCCGGCAGCAGAACTGATCCGGATTCCGGTGTCCATTTGTAAGCCTTCGCTGAACCGATTCCTCCACTGTACCACGCCAGGCCCACGATTGAAGTACCTTCATTGCTGATTGCATTAACAGTGGAGCTGGTGCCGCCTTCAACAGTCCCGATGTAGTAGGGAATCATGTTATTGACATCCCACCAGCAGGCTTCCAGTTCACCCCAGTGGTTTTGGTTTACGCCGGCAATAATACCTGAGTCTGAGATATCAGAGGCGTCTCCCTGATTGGTTACCTGTACCACGCCGTCTTCCGGATTCCAGTAAAAACCGCCGCCGGAACCTTCAATACCCCCTACCAGATAGTAACTGTCCGAGGAAGCACTGAGTATCCATGGAATATCAATTCGGGTCAAATCCCCATAGGCCGGGATGATGGTGATCTCCACATTCAATGTTTCCGAAGGCTCGGATTCACCGGCGTTATACACAGCTGTCACAAAATATTCGTATATCCCTTCGGGAAGGTTCTCATCCAGATAACTGGTTTCCGGTACTGTCACTGCGGCGATTAACACCTCATCACGGTAAACATTGTATTCGACTGGGGATTCTGCAGGTTCAAATGGGGCTTCCCATGTAAGCAGAATGCTTGTCTGATCTTGGATCTCAGAAGTCAGGTTTTCCACCGGCAGCAGATCCGTATTGCCGTCACTTAGAACAAAGTCTGCACCGATATCCCAATGGTCCCGTGGTTCATGGCTGAAATCATCACTGAACCATTCCGCAGCTTCGCCAGTCATGTAGCAGGCGGATTCATTCGTGGAAATTGTCAGATCGCCGTTTTCGGGATCATTATACTGAGGGTCCCCGAACACTGAGTTGGCCGCAAACCCGTAGGCGGCATTGAGGCTTTCCAGATCGGTGTAGAATTCCATAAATCCAACCTGGAACAGCTTGGTGCCCGGTTCTGTGAAATACACATTGTGGTCAAAATTGGATGCCTCGAAAAACGTCTCCATGGAACCGCCCATGAAATCAATGTTGATGATGCCTTTTGAGCTGTCCATGGGACCGCCGTCACCTTCGTCGATAACAGCTTTGTGCAAGGCGTTGTTGTGTACATTTGCGGAGGATTCGGTAATGGCGATGCACTGGGCGGGCTGACCAAAGAAGCCGCCGAACCAGGGATAGTCATAATGGAACGAGTTATTCCAGATTTCGATATTGGCATCGGCCCCGCACATGGCGATACTCAGGTTTGCCGCAGCTGTGTCATAGATGAAGTTGTTCCACATTCGAATGTGCTGGCTCTCCTGGATCAGGGCACCCACAAATCCGGACTGATGGATTCGGCAGTGGGATACATCAATCTGGGTGGAACCGCTGATCATCAGAGCACCGCTGGAGAACTCGTTGGCCATATCCATCATGAGGTCCAGTCCTTCCAGATGAATGAACGCAGTGCCGCTGAAGCCCAGGGCATAGGCACCCCACTCACCGTTGACAGTCACATCACCGTCAGCAGGGTAGATGTGGACCATGTTTTCTGCATCCGCACCCGGAATCATGCCGGAAACTGCAGCAGACTCATAATACGTTCCGGCAGCCACTTCAACGTTTAAAGGTCCGTCGATTCCAGTAACGGTCAGATCGGCAAACAGATCAGAAAAGGAGGTAAAGTCACCTGTACCAGCGGCATCAATGGTCACCGTTCCGCTGAGCGCCGGCATTGTCACATAGTCTGCACCGATGTCCCAATGCTCCCGTGGTTCATGGCTGAAATCATCACTGAACCATTCGGCTGCTTCGCCGGCCATGTAGCAGGCGGATTCATTTGTGGAAATTGTCAGATCGCCGTTTTCGGGATCATCAAACAGGGGGTCCCCGAACACCGAGTTGGCCGCAAACCCGTAGGCGGCATTGAGGCTTTCCAGATCGGTGTAGAATTCCATAAATCCAACCTGGAACAGCTTGGTGCCCGGTTCTGTGAAATACACATTGTGGTCAAAATTGGATGCCTCGAAAAACGTCTCCATGGAACCGCCCATGAAATCAATGTTGATGATGCCTTTTGAGCTGTCCATGGGACCGCCGTCACCTTCGTCGATAACAGCTTTGTGCAAGGCGTTGTTGTGTACATTTGCGGAGGATTCGGTAATGGCGATGCACTGGGCGGGCTGACCAAAGAAGCCGCCGAACCAGGGATAGTCATAATGGAACGAGTTATTCCAGATTTCGATATTGGCATCGGCCCCGCACATGGCGATACTCAGGTTTGCCGCAGCTGTGTCATAGATGAAGTTGTTCCACATTCGAATGTGCTGGCTCTCCTGGATCAGGGCACCCACAAATCCGGACTGATGGATTCGGCAGTGGGATACATCAATCTGGGTGGAACCGCTGATCATCAGAGCACCGCTGGAGAACTCGTTGGCCATATCCATCATGAGGTCCAGTCCTTCCAGATGAATGAACGCAGTGCCGCTGAAGCCCAGGGCATAGGCACCCCACTCACCGTTGACAGTCACATCACCGTCAGCAGGGTAGATGTGGACCATGTTTTCTGCATCCGCACCCGGAATCATGCCGGAAACTGCAGCAGACTCATAATACGTTCCGGCAGCCACTTCAACGTTTAAAGGTCCGTCGATTCCAGTAACGGTCAGATCGGCAAACAGATCAGAAAAGGAGGTAAAGTCACCTGTACCAGCGGCATCAATGGTCACCGTTCCGCTGAGCGCCGGCATTGTAACAAAGTCTGCACCGATGTCCCAATGGTCCCGTGGTTCATGGCTGAAATCATCACTGAACCATTCGGCTGCTTCGCCGGTCATGTAGCAGGCGGATTCATTCGTGGAAATTGTCAGATCGCCGTTTTCGGGATCATTATACTGAGGGTCCCCGAACACTGAGTTGGCCGCAAACCCGTAGGCGGCATTGAGGCTTTCCAGATCGGTGTAGAATTCCATAAATCCAACCTGGAACAGCTTGGTGCCCGGTTCTGTGAAATACACATTGTGGTCAAAATTGGATGCCTCGAAAAACGTCTCCATGGAACCGCCCATGAAATCAATGTTGATGATGCCTTTTGAGCTGTCCATGGGACCGCCGTCACCTTCGTCGATAACAGCTTTGTGCAAGGCGTTGTTGTGTACATTTGCGGAGGATTCGGTAATGGCGATGCACTGGGCGGGCTGACCAAAGAAGCCGCCGAACCAGGGATAGTCATAATGGAACGAGTTATTCCAGATTTCGATATTGGCATCGGCCCCGCACATGGCGATACTCAGGTTTGCCGCAGCTGTGTCATAGATGAAGTTGTTCCACATTCGAATGTGCTGGCTCTCCTGGATCAGGGCACCCACAAATCCGGACTGATGGATTCGGCAGTGGGATACATCAATCTGGGTGGAACCGCTGATCATCAGAGCACCGCTGGAGAACTCGTTGGCCATATCCATCATGAGGTCCAGTCCTTCCAGATGAATGAACGCAGTGCCGCTGAAGCCCAGGGCATAGGCACCCCACTCACCGTTGACAGTCACATCACCGTCAGCAGGGTAGATGTGGACCATGTTTTCTGCATCCGCACCCGGAATCATGCCGGAAACTGCAGCAGACTCATAATACGTTCCGGAAGACACTTCGACGTTTAGAGCTTCCGTAATGCCCTCACTGGTGAGGGCGGTGAAAAATTCGGTAAACGATATGTAGTCACCGCTCCCATCCGGATTAATGGTTTTGGTTGCTGCTGAACCTGCAGCTGTCATCAGCAGACAGGCAAACAATAACAATAACTTTTTCATTTTTCCTCCAAGGTATGTTTTTCAATTTCTGTATCAATTATTTGAATCAATTTCCTGATTCTCAGCGGTTTCTTGAAAAAGAAGTCAGCCTGTTTCCAGGTTTTTTCCTGCTCAAACAGCTGTGTGGCATAACCCGTATACAGGATTGTGATAATTTGAGAATTGACTGCTTTGATCTGTTTAATCAGCTGAATCCCGTTAAGGCTGGGCATGGCATAATCAGTAATCAGAATTTGATAATGACGGTGCGCAAAACTCTCCAGAGCTTTTATTGGATGAATAAATGAAAACACAGCATATCCCTCTGACAGAAGAAAAGAACTGAGGCTTTTCAGCGACATTTCATCATTGTCAACCAGCAGGATATTGAATTCACATTTTTTCATATTTTGGATATGACAATATGTATGCCGAATGTAAAGAGCGATCCGTACAATCGCATGATGTATATGAATTACAATAAATTAAAAAAATAACTATCGTTATGGCGGGCTATAAACTCGGACTCAATTTCTGAGAATACTCAGATTTTTGTATGAAGAAAATGAGATATTAAAAATTGTGATTCAAAGGCAAAGCCTCAGGAGGAATAATATGCGGAGATTCGGTTTTTGGGAAAGGTGCAAGGTATCCAAAGGGATCACGGGTTCAGTCGTGCCATTTTAACGAATGTTGCCCAGGCCACATCCAGATATTTCGCCGCTTTGCTGATGTTTCCATCGTATTTTTTAAGGATTCGTTCTGCAATCCGGAATTTGATTTCTTTCAGGGGATACTGGTTTCCTGACAGGTCAAGAATCAGATGCTGATCCGTATCCGCCGCAATACTTGTCTCAAGGAAGTTCAGGAATTCCGGTTTCAGAATTTCTGAATCGTGAAGAAGCGCAATCCGTTCGATGGTATTTTTCAGTTCACGAATATTCCCCGGCCATTTGTACTGTTCCATTTTAAAAACGGCATCCCGGTCCAAATACTTCATTTTCCGGTTTTTAGTTTTTCGAATTCCGTTGAGAAACATTCTCGCAAGGGGGGCAATTTCCGCTATCCGTTTTCTCAGAGGCGGAATCTGCACATGGCCTGAATGAATGCGATAGTACAAATCCTGTCTGAATTTTTTTTCCCGGACCATTTGGGCAAGGGGCTGATTGGTGGCACAGATAAAACGTATATTAAGCCGGACAGGCCGATTTCCGCCGATTCGATATATTTCTTTCTGCTGGATAGCCCTCAGCAGTTTGGGCTGCATTTCCAGCGGCATATCTCCAATCTCATCCAGAAAAATACTGCCGTCCTGGGCAAGTTCCAGTTTCCCCGTCATTCCTTCCCCGCGGGCTCCGGTAAACGCCCCTCTCTCATAACCGAACAGTTCGCTTTCAAACAGGGACGGGGAAATGGCAGAGCAGTTTATTGTTACAAATGGCGACGATACGGTATTCCGGCCCCGGTGAATCAACCGGGCAACAACCTCTTTCCCGGTACCGGTTTCGCCTTCAATGAGCACCGGCAGATCCCTGTCCTCGTGAAGTTTTAGACTCAGATCCACAAGGTCCCTCATCTGATCGGAAAATACCCCCATCTCTTCACCCTCAATAAGATTGGAACAGATACTTTTATATTGTTCAAGACGGGCTGTGATAGAACGGTTCTGTTCAAGTTTTTCATTATATTTATTATTAAGGGTATGGAGAGTCTTTTTCAATTCCTGCTTTTCAGTGATTCTTCTGATGATTTTATCCAGATGATGGATGTAAACCGGTTTAAGAATGTAGTCTGATGCACCGTACCGCAGTGCCTGGATGCATGTCTCCAACTCGCCGAAACCAGTCATAAGTACTACATCGGTTTCCGCACCGGACGGCAACGATTTGATTTCTTTGAGGAGCTCGATTCCGTTCATGCCCTGCATTTTTATATCGGAAATGACAATAGGAAAGGGGGCTGCACGATACATTTTTAACGCGGCATCGCAGTGTGTCGCCTTTTCAACATCATTCTGCAGGGAGTCACTCAGGAACTCGGATACTGCATCCAGACTGTCAATGTCATCATCAACAACCAGAATTCTCATATATTCTCCTTTAATACAGGGAATACTATTTTAAATCGCACCCCGAAATCCGGTTTGTTCACTAGTGTAATTTCACCCTTCATCTGATTCACATAGTTTTTAACAATGGACAGACCCAGCCCCATTCCGGTCGTTTTTTTCGTGGAATAAAACGGATCAAATATCTCATCGGTCACATCTTGATCCAGTCCGATGCCGTTATCTTCCACGGTTAGGACAATGCAATCTCCTTCCGGTACGGTCTGCACATAAATTCTTTTGTCTTTTCTGTTTGTTTTGTCAAGTGCATGGATCGCGTTGGTTATCAGGTTAACGACTATTTGTTCAAGGTGAACCTGGTAGCCCAGAATTTCCGGCTGTTCTGCCGCAAAGGATGTGATCAGTTCAATTCCGTGCGACCGGATCTGCTGATTTAAAAAACCGAGTGCTTCATCAATGGAGCGGTTAACATCCACTGCTCTGCTTTTTATCAGATCATCCCCGGAATTCCAATATGTTCTGATATGCTTGATAATCTGGTCAATTCTCTGTGCTGATTTGAAGATTTTTTCGACTGAGGACCGGTAGACATCGGGCAGCACCCTGTCCCGATCATCCTTGAAAAGAATCCCTTCCGAGTTGATGACAATGGAGTTCAGCGGCTGGTTAATCTCATGGGTGATACCGGCTGTCATGGTTCCGATGGATGCCAGACGTGCGCTTTTTTCCAGAAGACGCTGAGTTTCAAGTTCCTTTTTTTCGATTTTATGCACCGCCTCCAGCTCAGCGATCCGGCGGGTGATTTTGGAGGAATGGAGTTTTTCATGAAGCAGCTGACACTGTTTCTGGTAATAAAATGCCTCTTTGAAATCTTTCATCCGCTCATGGATATCCGCCAGCGTTGAATAACAGAACCAGTAGATCTCACTGTTGTCCAGTTTCCGGGCGATCTTCAGGGATTCCTTTGCATATTCCACCGCCTTTTCATATTCCTGCTTCAAGGAATACGACGTACTGATTCCGATGAACACCAGGGCCTTTGAATGCTCTTCCTTGATTAATTCCAGAATGTTCAGTGATTTATGAAAGCATTCCAGTGCTTTCTCATATTCTCCCATCGCGTTCCAGGTTTCACCCAGACTTTTATGGGCAAATGCAAGATCTCCCTGTCTGTCTGCCTCCTGTGACCGGGCAATGGCTTTTTCAAAACACTCGATGGCCTGCATATGTTCTTCCCGGCGGACATAATATTCACCAAGATTAATGAGAGGAGGGATGATCTCAGGATTATAACGGATACTCTTAAGAAAATATTCTTTTCCCTTTTCGTCCATATTTAGGGCGTTATAATAGACACCAATATTGCACAGCACATCCGAGATATCGGATTTGCTGCCTACGGAGTGAAAAATATTCAAGGCCTTGAATCCAAAATCCAGAGCCTGATCAAGTTCAAGCTGAGAATAATGCAGCAGCGATTTTTCTTTTAATACTTTTCCAAGTCCATGCTGAAAATCCGCCGTTCTTGTTTCTGCAAGTACTTTTTCAATGCAGTCTTTAGCCAGTCTTTCCATGGAGTGGTTTCGGCAGAAGGTACTGATTTCAACGGCCAGGTTAACACGTTGGCTTAAATCAGTGGCGCGTTGAAACTGTTCAGATAAGTTTTTGAGTTCTGATTCCATACTGTAATCGCAGAATATTCATCAGGAAAGGTGCTCAGAAATAATCCAATTTCCGACGATCACCTGTCAAATTTACATCGATCATGATGAACTTGAAAAAGGAATGAAGTTTGGGAACAGTACATAAAAACTTCACAATCCTGTAATAGACAGCCATTTACCGACGATGGCCGTCCGGGCAGCGGTTCAGGATGCATAGTAATTATACAGATGAGTGCTCGATAATTTTGATTTTCTCCGGTGAAAGCCAGTGCCGGTTTTAGGATAGTTGCATCCTGAATCCCAGACATGATTGCGTTTCCCCGGGAGTGGTGGGGGTTTGGGATGGGTGAACTTAGTGGGATTTTCTATCTGAGGTTCCACAGATCGTTTGCAAAATTCAGATCCTCCAGCCCTGAAGGGGCTGAATCTGTCAGCCCGGGGCGCAGGCCCGGGTACCGGATAGAATGAAGGCAGAACCCTGAAGGGGTGCTATGGATGAAAATAGAATGAGTCGGTGAATAAGGTTTTTCAGGCAGGGTGTTGTTGTTGGTTACTGGTGTAATCGTTGATTGGTCGAGTCAGGCTTCGCAGGCAGGGTGCGGTAAACTGGTGGAGAAGGTAAGTTGTCGAGTAGCACACCCTGCTAGTGAGCAGTTGGGTCGTCAGTGGCAGTCGTCAGAGCAAAGACAGAGGGGTGCATATGTTATCGCACATTCAGTACAATTTCAGTCAGTCTGGGCGGAGAACAGACTGTCGAGATTGGATGTTTCATGGTGTGAATGAGATGTTGTTGTTCGAGTCCCGTCTGATTTTCGACGGGACGAGTTAATCTCATTCAATGAAACAATATATCGAGATGAAATTGTACTGCTGCGCATGTTCTTTTGGTTCTTTTCTTCGAAGAAAAGAACATTCCATTTCAGTGAATTTCAGAACACACCAAATGCGTTTAGGGCTTGGCATAATAGTATTGGTTGAGTCGTTGAGTTGGGTTTCCTGCAGGGTGTCATTGTGCAATGAAACGGTAAAATAGTGTAATGGTGCAATGGCTTAATTGGGCTGTCTGACATAATACTGTTGTGTAGGAACAGAAATTCATCAGTTGACAGATATCAGTGGTCACCCGTCAGCAGGGAATGCAGTCCCTGATGCCTATTTACCAATTCCCTTCGATGGCCGTCCGGATTGCGGTTCAGGATGCATAGTAATAATACAGATGAGTGCTCGAACAGATTGAATGACCTAAGAGGAATGACGGCCTTGGTACTTGGGATCGCTGCATCCTGAATCCCATCCCACCCGGCTATTTCCCCGGGAGTGGTGGGGGTTTGGGATGGATGATCTCAAGAGAAATTTTCAATCGTTGGTTCCACGATCGCAAGTTGGAATCAGACCCTCCAGCCCTGAAGGGGCTGAATCTGTCAGCCCAGGGCGCAGCCCCGGGTACCGGATAGAATGATGGCAGAACCCTGAAGGGGTGCAAGTAAAGATCTGGAGGACTGGGTGTTGTCAATTGGTCGAGTAGTTGAGTAAAGTTTCCCGGCAGGGTGTTATTGAGTAGGTCAAGGAGTTTTGAGTTGCTGATTGTGAGAATAGTATAATCGTGATATGCCTGATCGAGATTTCGCAAGCAGGGAGCAGTTGGGTCGTCAGTGGCAGTCGTCAGAGCAAAGACAGTGGGGTGCATATGTTATCGCGCATTCAGTACAATTTCAGTCAGTCTGAGCGGAGAACAGACTGTCGAGATTGGATGTTTCATGGTGTGAATGAGATGTTGTTGTTCGAGTCCCGTCTGATTTTCGACGGGACGAGTTTATCTCAATGAATTTCCCTGCCGCAGAGTGGATGGGGTATCAGTAATCAATCGGGTCATTTTATATTTCGACGCCATGCCAAATGGCGGATTTTCAATAAGCGGCGGGGAATGCACCCTGTTACACTTGTCCGCCATCTGGCGGATTCAATGAAACAATATATCGAGATGAAATTGTACTGCTGCGCATGTTCTTTTGGTTCTTTTCTTCGAAGAAAAGAACATTCCATTTCAGTGAATTTCAGAACACACCAAATGCGTTTAGGGCTTGGCATAATAGTATTGGTTGAGTCGTTGAGTTGGGTTTCCTGCAGGGTGTCATTGTGCAATGAAACGATAAAATAGTGTAATGGTGTAATGGCTGAATTGGGCTGTCTGACATAATACTGTTGTGTAGGAACGGAAATTCATCAGTTGACAGATATCAGTAGTCACCCGTCAGCAGGGAATACAGTCCCTGATGCCTATTTACCAATTCCCTTCGATGGCCGTCCGGATTGCGGTTCAGGATGCATAGTAATAATACAGATGAGTGCTCGATAATTTTGATTTTCTCCAGTGAAAGCCAGTGCCGGTTTTAGGATAGTTGCATCCTGAATCCCAGACATGATTGCGTTTCCCCGG
This sequence comes from uncultured bacterium, assembly GCA_964527215.1. Lineage (GTDB taxonomy): Bacteria > Fidelibacterota > Marinisomatia > SCGC-AAA003-L08 > JACNLC01 > CAZGNZ01. The sequence goes on from CAZGNZ010000002.1 coordinate 126,167, forward strand.
GAGTGGTGGGGGTTTGGGATGGATGATCGTAGGGAGAAGGCTCAGCTTCAATTCAGCAATGATACGAATTGTCCGGGTTATTCAATGGGAATCCAGCCACCTGCAATTATCCCAAAACCATACAGCATTGCCTGAATACTGCAATTCCTCTGTTGGTGATATTGTGTGATTAATGTTAATTTTCCCCCAACAGAGTCATCCATTTCAATTACTTATCCCATTTCCCGGACGATTCTGTCTTCTTTTGCCTAAACATCCAGATTTAACAATATTTTGGAATCCTTTCAGATTAAAACAAAAAGAAGGAATATCTATGATTACATTCAGTGAAAAACAATTAAAAATCCCCGAGATGAGCAAACCGGTTTACATGGTGACCGGCGGGATGTCTAAATTCGGACGAGCCATCCCGGAAAAACGCACCGAGGAGCTGGTAATAGATGCGTTCCAGGAAGCCTGTGATTTCATTGGCACCACCCCGAGAGAGCTGAAAAAACATATCCACTCCTGCTATTATGGACATTTTGCGGACCATTTTGGGGATCAGCTGCTTGGCGAGGCTGTCATACATGACCGGCTCGGTTTGGACCCGCTTGGCAATATCGGGATCAAAACAGGCGGAGCCACCGGCGGATCCACCCTGTGGGAAGCATATAAGGCTGTCGCATCAGGATACAGTGACTGCACTCTCGCTATGGGGTGGGAGCGGATGGATGAAGTTCCCACGGATGAAGGAAATAACTATATCTCCTGTGCTGCAGACAAGGACTGGGAAACACCGCTGGGTCATATCTACACCGGCTACTACGCGGTTATGGCTCAAAAGTATTGGAAAGTGTTTGGAAAGGAAGAAGACTCTTTCCGTCGGACGATGGCTGAAATTGCCGTGAAAAACCGCGGCTATGCCAGGATGAACCCTCATGCGCAGGGTCCGATGAAAATATCAGTGGATGATGTTCTGAATTCGCCGGTTGTGGCATATCCTCTGCGGGCGCTGGACTGCTGCCTGATGAGCGTGGGTGCAGCCTGTGCAATCCTGTGTGACGAAAAAACCGCCTACGAACTCACCGATGATCCGCTTTTGATTTATGTCAGTGCCGGAAGCCACACCCTCAGAGTTGCTGACCGCCGCGACATGGCAATTCCATTGCTGCCTCATGAAAACAAGGATATGTATGCTGACCTGGGCAATAGATTTCCCGGCGGAGACCGTTATCCGGGATTTACCGGATTCCTGGCAGCACGAATTGCCGCGTACTATGCATATGGTATGGCAAATGTGAAGGATCCGACTGAAGATCTGGATCTGGTCGAACTGCATGACGCATTCACCATCAGCGATATTCAAACCTACGAGGATATTGGAATTCGTCCTTACGGTGAGGGAAGGACATATGTGGAATCCGGAGACTGCTATCACATAAATCCCAATACCGGACAGCCCGGAAAACTGCCGGCCAACCTGTCAGGCGGACTTATCGGATGTATGCATGCTGTGGGAGCAACCGGGATTATGCAAACCGTTGAAGTGGGTCAGCATATCTGGAAACGCTGGGGCGAAATGCATGAGAATCCAAAGAAATGGGAAGATTTCGGACGTGAAAAACCGGCGGATTGGGAAAACCTTCAGGTAAAGGACGCCAATCGCGGTCTGGCTATCAGTCATGCCGGAGTTGGCTCCCATGTCACGGCAACCATTCTGGTGCATCCTGATCATCAACTGGAAAGGAGGGATTCATGAGCTGCGGAGAACGTGGAACCGTAAAGGTGGTAAACGGCAGATTTAAACTGAACGGCCATTTCCATTTCATCAATCCCAATACACCGATTTGCGATGAAGAGGGTGTCTTAATGGGTGTCACCAATCCCAGAGATATTATCCACATTCATATGTACGGCGGAGAAGCCCCTTTCTTTGAGGGATTGAAAGATGGAAAACTGCTGGGGACAAAATGCGCAAATCCGGATTGTGAATTTCCGGGAACAGTGTATCTTCCCTTCAGAATCCACTGCGCAGACTGCCTTCAGAAAAATGAAATTGTGGACTTGACGGAGACTGTAATCAAAACTGCCAAGGTTCATTCATTTATGGTCACTGAGCGAACCGGTGCATTCAATACCCTTCCAATTCCAATCCGCTTTGTCAATGTGGAGTTTGAAGGAGTGGATACGATCCTGATGAGCGTGCTGTATTGCGCAGAACCGGAAATCGGAATGCGCGTTGTACCGGTGTTCCGGAAGAAAGAACCTACATTTACCATATTGGATCTTTCATTCGTTCCGGAAGGAACGCCGGAAGCAGATCTGCCGGAAGATTACAGTTACTGATCCTGCAGATGTAAATTTCCGTCACGGGTTTCATTACCTGAATCATACGGAAATAAACGTGTTATTGTCGGCATTTACAGGGGACTCGGAAGAGTCCCCTTGCCGTTGGCTGTTTTAGATGGATATAATCATGACAAAATTAATCAATATCACCATTCAGGATGATGGAATGGCATTTATCACGCTAAATAAACCTCCGGTAAATGCACTGTCATCAAACATGATATCTGAGTTACTTAAAGCAATACTTGAAGTATCTGCCAGCCCAACTGCACGTGTGCTCATCCTCGCTTCAAACGCAAAACACTTTTGCGCAGGACTGGACTTGAAGGAACAGAATGGCCTGGAAAAGAAAGCGGCGGCCCAGGTGGTTCAGGATATCAATAGATGTTTCAATGCACTGTCGGATGTCCCATTTCCAACCATCTGTGCCATGAAGGGAGCTGCTCTCGGCGGTGGTGCCGAGCTGAGTCTGGCGGCTGATTTCAGGATTATGACAGAAAGCGGACGAATTGGATTTCCTGAGACCGGCCTGGGAATTATTCCTGGAGCAGGAGGAACACAGCGACTCCCCAGACTGATTGGTCTGTCAAAAGCCAAATACTGGATTTTTTCCGCGCACCAGTTTTCCGCCGAAGAAGCACTGGAAGATGGTGTAATCGATTTTATCTGCAGTGATGATGAGCTGACCGAAACAGCCATTGAGCTGGCTCAGGAATTTCTGGATAACGGACCGCTGGGCATTCGGGCTGCGAAACGTTCGATCGTTGAAGGATCTGGGCTGAATCTAACAGATGGACTCCAGATCGAGCAGAAGGCCTATGAATCGACATTGGATACCCAAGACCGGCAGGAGGCCTTGCAGGCCTTTGCTGAGAAACGGCCCGCTCAGTGGAAAGGCTGCTGATCATATCCGCTGTTGAGCCTGGATTCGGTAAAGGGAATCCTTTAAGTGTAGGCTGCAGACATAACAACGGACAACAATTTCAGCAGGATATGGGGAGACAGTGGCATTAGACCGGTTATCCAGGTTCCTGCTCGCATTTTTTAGCACAGATATTTTTTCGTAATGCAGCATTTTCTAAAAATACTCACGTTGCTTATCATCGGCTGTCTGATGTTCTCCTGCACCGGCATCAATGCTGTTCCATCCGCGGATGAAACAGAAATGCCTGTGTTTCTTGACTTGGGGAATGGCATCAGAGCGCCCAAAGCAGCAGTGCCATATCCTGAACTCACCGAAGCCAATCGCTTGAGGGGAGCACTCACACCGCTGCGAACCTGTTATGATGTGACGCATTACGATCTGGCGGTCAAGATCAGCATCCCGGACTCCAGCATCAGCGGGACGGTCGTCATTACTTCTGTTGCTGTGAATGATTTAACCGAGCTGCAGATTGACCTGGCTTCCGACCTGATCATTGATTCGATCCTGCACAACGGAGAACTGCTGAAGTATTCGCGTCGATACAATGCAGTATTTATCACCTTCCCGCTGATACATGCGGATACTGCTTTTGATTTTTCAATCCACTATCACGGCAAACCCAAACCTGCGCAGGATGCTCCCTGGGATGGCGGATTCGTCTGGGCTGTTGACAAACTGCAGCGGCCCTGGGTCGGTGTGGCCTGTGAAGGCGACGGTGCAAGCATTTGGTGGCCCAATAAGGATCATCCGTCAGATGAGCCTGACAGCATGGATATTCACATCACAACGCCCGATACCCTGATGAATGTTTCAAACGGGAAGTTTGTCGGAATGGAAGAATCCACGGATCACACCAGAACCTGGCACTGGCATGTGTCTTATCCAATCAACAATTACAATGTGACTCTCAATGTCGGATGTTATCAACTTGCTGCGGATACCCTGATCAATACCGCCGGTGTTCAGACGCTGAATCACTATGTTCTGGACTACAATGTGGAAACCGCGCGTGAGTACTTTAAGCAGGCCCGTGAAATCCTGCATGTGTATGAATACTATTTTGGAGAATATCCTTTTTGGCGTGACGGTTATAAACTGGTGGAGACACCCTATTCCGGGATGGAGCACCAGACCTGCATCGCTTACGGTACCGATTTCCGGATCGAGACCGGGGACAACCATTACAACACGTACGGTTTGGTGGATTACATCATCCTGCACGAAACAGCCCATGAGTGGTGGGGCAACAGTCTTTCGGCGGATGACGGCGCGGAAATCTGGCTCCACGAGGCCTTTGCCACCTACGCGGAAGCACTTTATATCGAGTACAAGCTGGGATATACTTTGGCGTGCGACTATCTGCAGCGCCGCAAATGGCAGATATCCAATGCCCAGCCGGTGGTGGGTCCGCGGGGACGGAATTTCTGGGCTTTCGACGATGCCTATTTCAAGGGAGCCTGGATCCTGCATACGCTGCGCAGTGTTCTGGATGATGACACACTGTTTTTCAATATTTTAAAAGGATTTGCCCAGACCTACCGGGATCAGGTTATTTCCACCAGTGATTTTGTGGAATATGTCAATTTGATGACGGGTGAGGATTATGTCTGGTTTTTCCGGCAGTATCTGTACAATCGTCTCCCGCCGACCCTGGTGCTCGAGCAGACTGCCGACACGCTTCGCTACCGCTGGACCAACTGCTATCCTGATTTCAACATGCCGGTGGATTTACTGGTGAACAAGAAAGAGATAAGGGTTGTGCCGGGGGTGGAATTTGATTATTTGAGGGTTATTGATAATGTATTTGTTGAAACTCGCACAGATAAATTTTGGTACGGGCTTCTTTTTGAGAGATTTTAAAAAGAATTGATTTATTATATATTTTAGAGTTGTTAATTTTAAAATATAAATTGAGTTTCCACTTCTTTATTTTTGGAGGATTAAATGAGAAAAGTTATATGTCTGCTCCCACTTATTAGTTTCATTTTTGCGTGCATGAGTTGGATCGGAAATGAATGGACCACAGCTACCGGTACGCTCTATTTAGGTGATCAAGTATATTTTGAAATCCAAACCTATCCAATCGAGTCGAATCAAGGGGCTCAAGTTTATATTGATTGGGGAAATGATGGGTATGGCAGCACAGAGAATGTAGACTATTTTCATTTACCTTGGCTTGAAAACGTAGGAAACAACTCCAAGTGGCAGCGCCAGATGAGTTTATCAGAAGTTGGAACTCACAATAGAAAATACCTTGGCTATCAAACCAGTTGCTCCAATCAAGAGACCGGAAGCTTGGGGACATTCACGGTATTAGCCCTCAATGATCCAGCCTTCACTTGGGTTGTAAGTAATGAAAGCAACCCCGGAACCCAAATCGATCTGCAATGGAATCAGGATGCGCAGAGCCATAACGTACTAATCGCACGGTGTACGGATCAAACAGAGTTAAATAACTGGTCACCGGTTCAGGGAACTGATTACTCGGACGGACAAAATCCAACAGGTAATATTTATATTGTATGGGGTTCACAAGGTGGCACATCTGGAACGGATGGCACCGTAACTCCCTTAACTCAAAACACGGATTACTATTACAGGATATTTTCAGAAAACAATCAATACTATTCAGCCGGTTCATGCGAAGACTGTACTGACCATGAGCGCACTGATACAACTTTGGACAATGATCCTGTAATGGCTTACAACTACTCCCTCTCCACTCCCTACCCCAATCCCTTCAACCCTGTAACCACCATCTCCTACAGTCTCGAGCAATACGGTCAAGTAGCTGTTAATGCGTATGACATTCAGGGGCGAGTTGTGGCCAATCTGGTTAGTCAGCACCAGCAGCCCGGTTCTTATACCATTCAGTGGGATGCGCAGCAGCTTCACAGTGGGATTTATTTCATCCGGATGAATGCCGGAGATTTCCAGGAAACACGGAAGGTGATGCTGCTGAAGTAGTGAATTACTGACAGATGATTTTTCTAACCCCTGGGCAATCCCGGGGGTTTTCGTTTACAGCGGACTGAGGGTTAAATCTTTCAGTATAGTAGTAATATATCATAGTTTTACACATAGGTTTTAAGGCAGTTTTATGTATCACTTAACACAGGATATCAGTTATGTTTTCTAAACTGAGTAACATATTTACATTCCTAATTTTATTTTCCACTAATGTTTTTGCACTTGAAGCAGGGGATGTTGCCGTTATCGGCTATAATACTGACGATCAAGATGAATTTGCCTGGGTGGCGTTGGTCGATATTCCGGCCAGCACGACAATTAAGTTTACAGATGATGGCGTCAACTCGGATGATTCGTTTCGTGGCGGTGAAGGCATTAAAATCTGGAGCCATACCAGTCAGATTAACGCCGGGACTGTTATTACTCGTTCAGGCAGTACATGGTCAACCGGTACATTCGGGTCCAGTGGATCTTTCATTCCATCTGCAAGTGGTGATCAGTTGATAGTCTATACCGGAACTGAAGCAAGTCCAACGTTTATTTTTGCGGTGAACATTGCAAATTCAGGCTGGATTACATCTGGAGAACCTGGAAATACAAATGAATCATATCAGCCATCAACCTTATCTGACGGTACAACAGCAATTCATGTCGGGAGCTCTGACAATGGGTACTACAATGATGCAAATGGTACCAGTGGGAATAAGACCGAACTCCTTGCACTGATTGGTTCAAATTCAAACTGGACAACTTCCAATGACGATACAGATACTGGAAATTGGGCATCATCTTTCACAGTGTCTGCTTCTTCTGTACAAAATCCTACAGCTTTCACCGTGAACAGCTACACCGCCACCCAGGCAGAACTGACCTGGACTGCCCCCGGCGGCACGTACGATGCCGTACTCATTTTCGGCCGGGATGGCGCGGAAGTGGATCACGAACCCAGCGGAGCCGGATCATCCTACAGCGATGCCAATTCAGCGTGGTCCTCCGCAGGAAGCTACAACAACAGCAAACTGCTGTATTCCGGCACCGGCAGCACCGTCACGGTAACCGGATTAACCGAAGGGAATACATACTATTTCAAATCATATTCGTATGACGATTCAAACTGGTCCTCAGGCACATCGAATATATCCGTGACGACCGCTGCTCCGGCAGTGCTGATGATTTCGGAAGTGACAGATCCCGGTGATGTTACAACCGCCCGTTTTGCTGAACTTTATAATTCAGGCGGGCAGACTGTCGATTTTTCCACTGAAACATGGAATCTCTGTCTCCAAACAAACGGCGGTTCTAATTCCTGGAACTGTGAACAGCTGACAGGCACAGTAAATGCCGGCGAAACATATATTGCATGTTACAGCGATACATACTTCCCATCTAACTACAATCAAGGCTATGATGTCAGCACAGGATTCAATGCAAATGGAGATGATGGTTATTTCCTTTACAAGAATGGGGACTATGCTACCGGTACCCTCGTTGATGCTTTCGGCGTCATCGATCAGGATGGTACCGGCCAGGCCTGGGAATATGCCGACTCCCAGGCTCAGCGTAAGATATCCGTCACATCACCCAACACCACCTGGACAGCCTCCGAATGGAGTATCATCTCAGCCGATGTCGCGGATATGACTCCCCGAAAGCATCCCGCTACCCGCTGGGACGGATCAACGGATTCGGACTGGACGGACGCGACCAACTGGAATTGCGGAGTTCCCGGTACCACCTCGTTTGCGGATATAACGGCAGACGGTACATCCCCTCAGATCAGTTCAGCTGTATCGTTACAGGGACTGAGAATGCTGGGCGGATCGCTGGGGTTCAGCGGCAGCGGAACACTCACCGTCAACGACACCCTGAAACTTTCCACCGGCTTAATAACCACTTCCGGCTCAAATCTCCTGACCATATCAAACACAGGCTGGATTACCGGCGGGAGCGGTTCCAGCTATGTAAACGGACCGCTGGCCAAGGAGTATTCCAATACCGGAAGTGAGTTCGTGTTTGAAATTGGCGGCGGCGGCAGTTACCGGAAAATTGGCTTCCAGCCAAACGGAAGTATTTCAACCGGTGAACAGACGTATACTGCGCAGTATTTTAACTCAACATCCAATCAGACAGTCAATGATCTGGGCGTGAATCTCACCGATATCAGCAGCCAGGAATACTGGACGCTTTCATGTGCAGGCTGCGCGGCATTGACAGATCAGGGCTATGTGACGATATATTATTCGGCCGACCAGCTCACCGGTGCCGTTGATTCGGATTGGGATTCATCGACCGGCGGCGGGGACGGAACGGAGTATCAGGACCTTGTGGTTGCCCAGTACAATGGGGTCACCAGCCTCTGGGACAGCCAGGGCCGGCAGGGCGGTACACCCGGAACCAGCGGCTCTGTGACATCCGGCAGCACTGATGATGCCGACGGCTATGATGTGAATCATTTCGACTCCAATACCAAATTCACGCTTGGAAGATCTGGTACACCTTTATCAAATAACCCGCTAATCACCCAAAAATATTCACTCAGCACTCCCTATCCAAATCCATTTAATCCGCAAACCACCATTTCCTACAGTCTTGAGAAATACGGTCCCGTGTCCATATGCGCGTATGATGTTCATGGCCGGGAAGCAGCAGTGTTGGCAAATCTGTCCCAGCATCCCGGAGAATACACCCTGCAGTGGGATGCTCGGCAGCTCCCCAGCGGAATCTACTTCATTCGAATGACTGCCGAAGATTTCCAGGAAATACGGAAGGTCATGCTGCTGAAGTAATCCTTTAACAACCACAATAATCCTTAAACCCCTGGTCAAGTCCGGGGGTTTTTTATTTTCATGATTTACAGGTGCTGTCTGATTTTAAAAAACCAGCATCAGCATATTCGTCCCAGTTCCGCACTGATATCAGTTTGCAGGATATAAATCCTTCATTAATTGAATTTCCTCACGACGGATGTTGTCCGGACGGGTCTGCAAAATGCATAGATAAAACAGCAGTCAGAATTTTATTTGAGTACCGCCATAAGCTGTTGAGATGATTATCAGTTTGCCTGACCTCTGAAAATCTCAAGCAGTCGAATAGTGTATTCAGAGACGGTTTTTCGGGAATTTGTACCGGTGCCAACCTATTACTTTGAGGATAATATGAAAATCTGTATCCGCCTTTTTCCACTCTTCAGCATGTTGCTGGCAGTACAGCCGCAGTTAATCCACGAGTACTCTGAGAATGTGCTGAATGAATATGATCTGGCCGGAATCTGGAGTGTGAGCAATGGGATGCTGATTTCCCAAACTGCAGGCGATTCAGGGCCGGATCACAGTACAGCTCTGACTGATCTGACACAGTACTTCTCGAATTGGACGCTGGAACCGAATCTCCAGAACACCTGGTGCGGCTGGATCGACTTGAACAGAACCACACTCAGCGGATGGGGATCAAGCAGCTACGCCGCAGGGATGATCCTTGCCGCGGACAGTTCACAGGCAAACGTTTCCGGAACAAGCGGATATGCTGTTGTTCTACGGAACAGTCCCGATGAACTGGTCATCATTCGATTCAGCGACGGACTGCATGGCGGCTCATCCAATCTGCCGGAAGGTGCGGTTCAGATCGTGTCCAGCGGGTATGAATACGATGAGTCGGATCAGGGCGTTAATTTCTTTGTCAGGCTTCATGCGAATGGCGGCTGGGAAATATCCTACCTTGCCGGACCTCAGCTGGCTCCGGAGGCAGCAGTACTGCAAAGCAGTTATTGCGACGGCACTGCTGTCAGCACAAATCCGGATGCAGTCTGCACAGGCGCTCAGTATCGATATGCCGGCTGGGTGTATGCTCACGCAAGCGGAGGTGGGGAAGAAGCCTGGTTCGATCATCTGGGTGCCGGCATCTCAAGTGGTAACGCAGTACCCAATCCGGAAGACTTTCAGACAGGAGATTACGACAGCAGCGAAGTTGAAATCCTGTGGAATACGCCGGATTCCCAGGTTTCCGGTATTCTTGTGTTTGGAGCCGAAAATCAGAATGTGGATATCCAGCTGTCCGGTGACGGTGCGGATTACGCCGATGCGAATTCCGATTTCCCAATTGCCGGTGAATATGGTGAAAACCGGCTGGTTTATAATGGGCCTGAAGATGGCCTGACAGTATCAGGCCTGACCTCCGAATGTCAGTACTGCTTTCAGGCATTTGCGTATTCTGATACCAACTGGTCCTCTGGATCGCCGCAACTCTGCATCACGGCAAGTGATCCGCCGGTGATCCTGATCACGGAAATATCAGATCCTGCAGACGCATACACGGGACGGTTTGTGGAACTGACCAACACAGGCGGCCGCAATCTTGACTTTGATGAGGAATCATGGGTTTTGGCACTACAAAGCAACGGGGAGGACTGGGTGGACATTCCTCTGACAGGCACGGTTCAATGCGGCGAATCCTACATTCTGGCTCGCAGTGCTGCCTATTTTCCTGTGTACTATTCTCAGACTGCGGACATGTACTCCGGCAGCATCAATGGAAACGGCAATGACGGAATTTTCCTCTACCGCGACGGAGATCATGCGTCTGGAACGCTTATTGATTCATATGGAATACAAAATGAAGACGGAGAAGGTCAGGTTTGGGAATACACTGATTCCCAGGTTGTCAGAAAAATTCAGATCACCTCTCCTGCTGCTGACTGGACTGAATCTGAATGGAGTATCCTGCCGGCTGAAACACCGCACATGTCCCCCGGCAAACACCCCAGCTCAAACTGGCTGGGGTCGGTCAGTTCCGACTGGCAGGATGCTGACAACTGGAGTGCCGGTGCTCCGGACAGTCTCACCCATGTCGTGATACAGTCTTCAGAAATACCTGCTGAAATCTCAAATCCAGTCTTCCTGAAATCCCTGGCGCTTCAGGGCGCTGACATATGCTTCTCACAATCCGGTAATCTTGCCGTACAAGATACAATCCAGCTGGTGGCAGGCTGTATCAATACAGATTCTACGCATACTCTTCGACTGACAGATACCGGCTGGATTTTTGGTGGAAATGATTCCAGCTTTATCAACGGACCATTGGTTAAGGAGTTTTCTCCTGATACGGGGGAGGACTTGTTTCGGTTCGCGGTCGGAAAGCAACTGGACTCTGCCTCAGGGTACGACGGTGTGGAGTTGATTCCAAGTGCAGGCTCCGTATGGCAGGCGGAATATTTCAGCCAGGGCCATCCACTGAGTCAGCCGGAGTATTTTTATGATGTCACCAATCTCAGCAATCAGGAATATTGGCGGATTCAGCAGATATCCGGGAATGCCGTTCTGGACAGCCTGAAACTCAGTTGGGATGAAGGCAGCGAACTTTGTCCCCAGGGAATGGTGGATCCGTCACTGCTGATGGTTGCTCAACTTAACATTCAGCCGGGTGCCGGTCTTTGGAATATGGTGGCGTTGAACGGTGATTGGGCGGGAGATCCCAATAGCCACGGCTGGGTTCGAAGTACGGTTGAACATTTGAACGGTATTGACTATACGTTTGGGTATTCATCCATTACATTGGATGAAAACAGCCAAACCGTCCCGATCCGAACCGATCTATCTCCGCCGAATCCAAATCCTTTCAATGCCGGAACCTGTATAAGTTACTCGCTGGCCGAACCATCTTCCGTTAAACTTCAAATTTTCGATCTCCTTGGAAGGGAAGTGGATAACCTGGTAAATGCAAACCAGTCTGCAGGCCGATATGAAATTGTATGGGAAAGCAACGACTCGGCATCGGGGATGTATCTTGTCATTCTCCAGACCAACAATGAAGTCCTGCATCAAAAGCTGATCCACATGAAATAATTGAAAACAAGTCTAAAACCGGTTTGGGAAATATGTTGTAATTTGCCGCGCCATTTATCCTGAACAATTCAGAATTATTTAACCGCCTTTTCAAAACTTGGATTTAGGATGTCATACCAGAGAATACTGAGATATTGTATCGCAGCAGCCTGTATTTCGATCACATTTTGCACTGAATATCTGATCATCACCGGACCGGCACTGCTGCCTGCCGCTGAATCCATCAGCGATATGCATTCTGCAGAAGTACAAGAAACAGATAGACTTACAACAGAGATTGTAACGACGGACGAGATCAGCGGTCTGTACCCGGATTTGGCTCTGTCTGAAGCTGTCAGACAAACCGTGATCGACTTCATAGACTCTGATCCCGAACTGAGTTATCTGCTGCTGCTGGGAGATGAAACCTTTTTGCCGCCAATCTATGACTGGTATGGAAATCCTTCAGATGATTTTTATTCTTCCGAGAACGAATACCAGGCATTCCCCCGGTTGGGTACGGGTCGTATTCCTGCTGCTGATCTTGAGCAGGCAATTCAGATCACAGACAAGATTCGTGATTATACACTGACACCGGACATCACGAACTGGCGGCACAAAATGCTGCTGTTTGCGGATGATGCCTACAAGGCCGGCGGAGGTGATTTCAATACGGAGATTACTCATGTTAGTCATTCTGATGCCGTTTACCAGCTTCTGAAAGCGGATATCAACATTCAGTGTCTGTACGGCACGGACTATATTCCCCAGCCGGGACCGGCCTGGCAGACGCTCCCGGAGATGACAGCAGATGTTATTCAGACCCACAATTCCGGCGTCGCCTGGATCAACTACATCGGCCATGGAAATGAAATTACGCTTGCCGATGAAATCATCATCAACATGGAGCGGGATCTGGATCTGCTGCAGGCACCTTCGGATCAGCAGCCGGTCTGGGTGATCGGATCCTGTGATTTTGGTCATTACGACAATGCCGAATGCATGTCTGAAGCACTGCTTCTGAAGCCGGACGGAGCCATTGCCCTGATCACACCCACCCGCGAGGTCCTGACGACAGTCATTGCCAATTTTTCGAATCGGCTGTATCAAAACATCCAGGATTATATCAGAGGTTTGAACGAATATCGTCTGGGTACCCTGCTGGCGGGTTCAAAAGCCGGTGGGACAGAATACCATTATCACTGTCTCGGCGATCCGGCCATGAAGCTTCCGTTTCCAAGGGCGGCCGACGTCGATATTGTTTATGATCAGATTATGCAGCCGCTGAATCAGTACCACCTGGAGCGCATGGAAAATCCTGAAACCGATGCACACCTGTTTGTTAAAGAATGCGATCGCAGCATGCACCGCTCCTACGGTGATGCAGAACTTGATTATCAACTGCCGGGACGATTGATTTATGAAGGAAATTTCAGCACCAGCGTCCAATTTTTTCCGCCAGTTAATCTCACGACAGGTGACAGTTGTCAGCCGACACTGTTTTTAACAATACCAAATGAAAGTGATGCCGGAGTGCTGACGGCGGTTATGGATGTCACTGCTTTGGATAATGAAAACCTTCCGGTTGATACGGAAGGACCTGATATTGAATTTCTGTCAGACGGCGTTCAGCTTACAGATTTGACTCTCGTTGATTTACCTCTTGAATTACAGATTCTCATTTCTGATGATGTCGGAATCAATATCACAGGGGAACCTGGACATGCCATTCGAACCCGTTGCAGCCAGGAAGACTGGATCAGCCGGACAGATGAATTTCAATATCTTGCGGGCAGCAGCACTTCCGGAGAGCTGTTTCTAACTTTCGAATCTCTTCCGGACGGTCTTCAAACTTTAAGGCTTGAGGTTTGGGACAATGCCAACAATGTTACGTCCCGATCTGTCCAGTTCTGCATATCAGACTGCACCCCTCAGGACCTGCCCGATGATTCAGGCTGGAATACGTTTCTTTCTATTCTGTCACCTGCCAGTGTTCATATCTTGAACAGCAGCGAAATACTGTGCTCGACAAGCGGCGGTATGGTTTCGTTCAATACCGCCTCAGAAGATTTTGAAATCATCAATGATGAACTCGATCTTGACTATCTGGATATCAGTACAGCAGCCCCGGACCCTTTTGGCTGCTTCTGGTCAGGCGGAAGTGACCCCCTCGGAATCATTCAGATATTCCATCCGGAACTGGGATTACAAAACAGCTTCAGTCACCTGGATTTCCATGAAGTCACCCGCTTCATTCATGGGAACGACCGGTCGTTTGCCATATGCCGGCGTGATCTGGATTGGGGAATTGCAGAATTTCGCAGAGACGCAGAAAACAGTCCGATCTACTATGATTTTTACCGGAATTTCCCAATGCAGGTATCTGTTATTCTTGATATTGATATCCTGGGTAACTGGATTTATTTGACAACCCCCGAAGGACTGATAAAAGCGGACTGCGTGAATCAAATTCTTTCATCAGACGACAGCTGGCAGCAAGACGCTGAAGGGCTGCAGCCAAGGCAGTTTGTGTCAGATAATGCCCCCTTCATAGTAACCAGTTCAGAAATTTATGTGTCAGATGAAAATGGGTACTGGTCACTCTTTTATGGCGGCCTTTCAGGATCCGTAATTGATGCGGGCCTGGTACTGGACGAATCCCGCCTGGCTGTGTTAACCGAATCCCAATATTATGAATTTGCTTTGGAATCCGGACTTATGGACGGATTTCCCATATCTGGTTCTGCTGCAGGCGGTTTCCGCTGTTTTGACCGGAACACAAATCTGCTGGTCCTCGGAATCGAAAACCAGGGGTTGATGACTGTCGATAATGATTTGAATACTGAAATTCATCATCCCAACACAGTATTTCAGAATAACTTCAGCGCAGTGACCATTCTGGCTGACGGCGGAATGGCCGGTGTCAGCAGGGAGGGCGTGTTTTATCGGAATGAGGATCAAATCATAAATTTTATTCCCGAAAACACATCGGAAAGTTTTCCGTTGAATGATATGAATCCGGGAAATTTCTCTGCCGTCCCTGTTGATTATGTTGTTGGATCAAACCAGCCCCTCGGTATTGAAGAAACCGGAACAGGAAATATCCTTTTCGGGAACAGCGGTCTGGCGCCCAGTGATCCGAATACCCGCGGTGGAATCATCGAAATAGATCCCGTTTCGTTTGAAGTTACGGTTTGGGACACCACTGACGGTATCCTTGACGGGCTGGCAGGCATATACAATCAGTACTGGACAAACCGCTATCTCACAATCAATCGCCTTGTCCGGGATCCGACCGGCAATATCTGGGTGATGAATCCCTATTCAGAAATTTATAATCACCCAGCCGCAATTTTGAACGCGGACGGAAATGCATGGAATCACGTCACCGCTCCCGATTTTGAAGCACACTTACCCCAGGATGTTGCATTTGACAGCCAAAACAGGGCCTGGATAGGTTTCAAATTCGATTTCCCAATGAATAACTTTGTCGATGAATACGCCAATGGCGGAATCAGGGTCGTGGATTGGAATCAGACCATTGACGACGAAAGTGACGATGTTTGGTATTCTGTCTCCAACCCTGACATTTTTCCCAGCGAAACGATTTGGTCGCTGACAATTGATGATGGTGACAGATTGTGGATCTTGACCGGAAGCGGGATTCAAGTGTTCACCGGTGAATTTTCTGATGCTGAAATTACATTGACGCCGGCTTCAGATACCCCAATGCTGTCTTACCTGCCGTTTTACAAAGGTGACTGCATTCGAACAGGTCCAGGAGGAAATGTATGGGTCACCACAAGACACAGCGGATGCTACGTAATTCGCCCTGATCTCAGTTTCTGGCCGGACCAGTTTGGTCTACGTTTTGGAAACAGCGGTCTGTTATCTGATATCGTGAATGATATCAGCTTCAGTGCAGACGGCGACAAGGCTGTCCTATCCACTTCAAAGGGGATTTCTGAGCTGGATATGAGTCTGATTCCGTCCGTATCTCCAGTTCCTGACGGGGATATAGATGGTGACGGGAATACAGATGTTACGGATATTGTACTTCTCATCTGGATCATTCTCGGCAACGAGGAACCGGATGAATATTTCCCTGAGGCCGCGGATATGAATCTGGACGGTATTCTTGATGTTCTGGATGTGGTCATGATTGTGACGCAAATTATGGATACAGCTGCCAGAAATCTTCCGCTCACGGATGCTGAAATGCATATTGAGGGTGACTTGGTCATGCTGAAATCCCGGGGCGGTGTTGCAGGGATCCGCCTGCTTACAGAAAATGCCTTTTCGGGAGCCTGCAAAGACGAATACTATCTGCCGGAAACGTGGATAGCCGCTTCCGGACCTAACGGGATTCTTGCGATTGCTGCTGACGGGCAGGCTCTGGCGAACTGGAACGGTCCAATTTTTTCAGTTGAGCACCCTGAATTGCTCACAGAGGCGGAAGTTGTGGATTTTTACGGCAGACGAATCACCATCGACTTGCACCCCAGCAGTTTCAAACTGCTGGACCCTTACCCCAATCCATTTAATTCTACGGTCACTCTTGAGTTTGAAATTCCGGAATCCTCACAGTCAAAATTGACCGTCATTAATATACTCGGGCAGGAGGTTGATGCAGTTGTGGATGAAAAACTGGATGCCGGCCGATATCGGTTCCGTTACCGGGCGGATCATCTGGCAACGGGCATGTATTTTCTGAAACTCGAAACCAGCAACCGGGCAATTTTGAAAAAAATGGTACTGATAAAGTGATTGCAGCATCAGTCTGTTTGCTGATTTTACTCCCTGATTTGACTGGGCAGGATTTCCTGCCCATTGCTGTTTATGGATTGGACGATGAATGCAGCGGCGATGAAACACAAAATCATTAAGTATCCATAACGGAGAATGACAGTCCCGGTTTGATTATGGACTTGCTTGTGGAACGGAATTCACCGGATACCAATCCGGAAAATTGTTTTTTTCAGGGATAACTATTCGTTTCAGCATGTGTGGAAACCCGGTAAAAGCCGGCTCTTCAGATTTATTCCCTTTGCGATGGCGGGTGACCTGAACCACGATGGCGAACGCAGTATGACAGATGTGGTTATCTAGATTGAATGACTGTTTGCCTATTACGAACCTGACCTGGATCGGGTATGGGTGATGGATGCAGATGAGGAAGGGATTGGTTCTGTTGTGGAACTGATCCTGATACTAGACTGGATTTTAAATGAAGACTAACCGGATTTCCGTTCGATATATTGTCTGGAGCAGTGTAATCCTGCTAGCGGTTATTGCTGTTCAATTTCCGAAAATAGCCCGATCCGATGTCAACCCTGATTTAACACCGGGCATCTGCCTGAGTTTTGATGATCAGTCAGTAGATGAATGGATTGAGATTTTGGATTTACTTGATGAATACAGTCTTCGAGTTACTTTTTTTGTATCTGCTGTGCAGACCTGGGACAGTGACCGGTTGCAGAAATTAAAACAGCTGACAGCTAAAGGACACGAGATCGGTTTCCATACCAGCTGCCATCTTGATGCGGTGCGGTTTCTTAAAACTCACAGTATCGAAGAGTGGACGAAAAAGGAAATTCGACCCGGTATGAGTGTCTTGGAAGCCAACGGAATTCACCCCGTCGCCTTTGCTCCGGCATTTGGAATTTCATCAAAGCTGATTGACAGACAGGTCTTCAGGGAATTTGATATTTTAAGAAAAGTCAGCGAGTCACAGCGGCACATTGCCGCTGCAGGCATTGATACCCTGGATGATATCTATTGTATCCCAGGAAGTCAAAAGTGCATCTCCGCTCTCGGAATTGACAACCATCTGGAAGTAAGTCTGGAAGAACTTGATGCTGCATTCTCTCGTGCAGCGAGCGAACGAACCGTGATCAGTTTGTATGCCCATCAGCCCGATAATGGACATAAGAAGTACCAGATAAATATTATCTATCTTGAAGAAATACTGAAGCTCTGTAAAAAGCATGGTTTATCCGGTTACACCGTGTCCGAATTGACGGATTGTCCGTATTCAAACAGGAATACGATTTGATCAATATATGATTAAATAAATTACATCACCTAGCGCTGTATGTTATAAATCCATAAGACAGCAATTATGCTATATAAAACTTAAGATCTCCCGCCCCTTCAGGGCTGCATATCTGTGATCTCCGCTGAACCAGGGCGCTGCCCTGGCCAGCAACACTGTTGTCCCGTTGGGACAAAGCAACCGTGTTTACAAAAGGAAACTGCCCTGCAGGGGCAGCAGTTGAGAAACCAGGGTGCAGCCCCGGTCAATGATGGGCGACGATGAACCCTGAAAGGGTGTCAGTAACATGAGGTCGATTCTCCCGCCCCTTCAGGGCTGCATATCCGTGATCTCTGCTGAACCAGGGCGCTGCCCTGGCCAGCAACACTATTATCCTGTTAATACTAAGCGACTGTGTTTACAAAAGGAAACTGCCCTGAAGGGGCAGCAGTTGAGAAACCGGGGTGCAGCCCCGGTCAATGATGAGCGACCATGAACCCTGAAAGGGTGTCAGTAACATGAAGTTGATTCTTCCGCCTTTTCAGGGCTGCATATCCGTGATCTCCGCTGAACCAGGGCGTCGTGCTGGTGTTAAGCAAAATTGGTTTTTGGATTTATCAACTGCTGCTGCAAAATAAAGAAAAACCAGATAAAACGGTCAGATCCCAGATCACCGCTGACCATCTGATTCAGCAGGAAGAAAATCCCCATCAAAAACACGAAGTGGGAATATCGCAGCTCTCTTGCTTTTTCTTCCTTTTTAGTTGAACAGCGCGCTTTCGCCCACAGTTGTATTCTGCGGATGATCCAGATCAAAAACAGCCCCAGTCCAATGCAGCCAGTTTCACTGCCGATTTCAAGAAAAATATTATGAGGATATTCGTGAATCTGACCTGCGATTGTTCCATGCAGGGCAAAATTCCCCAGTCCGCTTCCAAGCAGCGGGTTTTGGAAAAACAGCTCCAAAGACCTTTGGAAAAATATCAATCGGCTGGTGTAGCTGCCGTTCGGGTCCGTTTCAGTCAGCGGATTCAGGAAAAACCGGCTTTCAAGACCAAACAGGAAAATCATCCCGGTGACAAAACAGAGAATCAGTACCACAACGCCAATCCTGCTGATCATTCTGAACTGGGATTTACTGAACAGAAACAGAATTACCAGTAATCCGACCAGAAACAGGAGCGGACCTTTTGATTCTGTCAGTATCACGGTAAGAAGACCCAGGAACAGCCACACCGCATAAAATATCCGCTGCCGCCGCTGTATGCTGTCTTTGACGACTGCAGCACCTGCCAGCAATACACCGACAGCTGCATATCTTGCCAGTGTCAATGGTCCTCCGGAAAAAACTGCAAGTCGAAATTCACTGACAGAAACAAACCACTGATACAATCCGGCAAGAATAAAAAAGCCTGTCGTTGCGGCAAGGAAAATCAGCAGCAGCTTTACTCGATCTGCCAGTTCTTCCCGAATGCCTGAGATAATCAGGACACCGCACCCCAGTCCGATCAGCGATCCGGTCAGCTTTTCCCAGGAATAGTCGATAACTTGAGAAAACATGAGACCGTTCAGTGTCAGCCAGATCATCAAAATAAATAAGATATGCTGACCCCGAACTGCCTGGAGAAAACCTTTCGGATTTTTTTGTACCGTCATTATCAGGTGAATACAAAAAATCAAACAGTTTATATGGTTCAGACTGAATGGACCAACAAGCGCAAGGCGGGACTCATATGTAATCCTGCCGATAAACAGCAAAGCCAGAATGTTCAGTTCAGGCAGAAGAAAACAAGCCAGGAAGTAAAGAGGGGACAGAAGCAGGAATGCAGGAATCATGTCAGCGTCTGTGCTTTCCGAATAAAATGCGCAGGATATCTTCCCGGTGGATTTTCGTCAGCCTGTTCATGATCCAACTGCGGTTTTCGGGCAGATACCAGAAAAAAAAGCGTCGCTGGTTCTTTTTTTCAGGGATTGACCGGGCGGTTTTTATGCGTTTCATTGTGTATGGATGAAATCCGGAATAATATATCACGGTTGCAAGCGTCATCGGGGTGGGCGTGAAATCCTGAATCTGTTTGAGCCGGTAT
Source organism: uncultured bacterium (assembly GCA_964527215.1). GTDB lineage: Bacteria > Fidelibacterota > Marinisomatia > SCGC-AAA003-L08 > JACNLC01 > CAZGNZ01. Next base: position 146,330 of record CAZGNZ010000002.1, read on the forward strand.
CCCATTGTCGCGGTGTCGCCGGCTAGCTGGGCCATATCGTCATCTCTGCATCCGGGGTGACTGGAAATAAAATATGGAATCAGCTGCTGATTCAATTGGTACTTCCGGTTTAGCGACTCAAAGAATCGATGAAACTTCCTGAATGCGTCAAAAGAGGGTTTGCGCATCAGCCTCAGTACATGTTCTGAAGAATGCTCCGGAGCCACTTTTAATCGACCGCTGACGTGACGTCGAATCATTTCACTGCCGTATTTTTCATTAATCCTCTTGATTCTTGCATCAGATATATCTGGCAGAACCAAATCATAACGGATACCGCTGCCAACAGTAATTTTTTTGACATCGGGGTGTTTCCCGGCCTCTCTGAAAAGATCAAGAATGTGCTGATGGCTGATGTCAAGATTGGCGCAGATTCGCGGGTGAATACAGCTTGGACTGCTGCATTTCCTGCAGATTTCAAGATCGCGACCCTTCATTCTGTACATATTGGCAGACGGCCCGCCGATGTCGGTGATGTGACCCTTGAAATCATCCATGCGAGTCACAGCATCGATCTCCCTGAGGATGGATTTTCTGGAGCGGCTGACAACAAATTTGCCTTGATGCGCGGATATCGTACAAAAACTGCAGCCGCCAAAACAGCCCCTGTGACTGGTGACAGAGTGCCGAATCATTTCATATGCCGGTATCACGCCCCGTTTTCGGTATTTGGGGTGGGGGAGCCTGGTATATTCATAATCAAACACGGTATCCAGCTCAACGCCGGTATCGGGAGGAAATGGCGGATTAATAACCAGATACTTTGAACCATTTTTCTGTATCAGCCGGGATGCTGACCAGCGATTGGACTCCTGTTCAACGATTTTGAAGTTCCGGGCAAAATCCCGTTTACTTTTCAGACATTCTTCATGAGATGCGAGAATTTTGTCTTTCCAGCGGCGGTTGGCAGGAATTCCGGCATCGGAATCGGCCAGAAAGGCTGTCTGCGGGATCGTTGAAAGATTGCTGAACGGAACGCCTTTTTCCAGCAGACGCAGCAGTTCGGTCAGCGGTCGTTCGCCCATCCCGTATATCAGAAGATCTGCACCGGACCCGGTCAGAATGGATTCTTTGAGGGTATTGCTCCAAAAATCATAATGAGTGATCCGCCGCAGACTGGCCTCAATACCTCCAATGACTACAGGAGTATCAGGGAATAGGGATTTTAGAATCCGCGTATACACTGTGACCGCGTAATCAGGGCGAAATCCGGCTGCTCCCCCAGGTGTGTAGGCATCGTCAGATCTGCGTCTTCCTGCCGCCGTATAGTGGTTCACCATGGAATCCATGCATCCGGAAGTCACACCAAAAAACAAGCGGGGTGCACCCAGCTTGCGGAAATCGCGGAGATCATCCTGCCAGTTCGGCTGAGGAATCATGGCAATTCTAAGGCCCGCTTTTTCAATCAGCCTGCCGATAACGGCGGGTCCAAATGCGGGATGATCCACGTATGCGTCGCCGGAGATAAGAATAACATCCAGTGCCTGCCAGTTTCTTCTGCGGACCTCATCAAGGGTGGTCGGCAGCCAACGGGTCAGAGGAATGTCCGTTTGGTGAGAAGGTGGGTTCATCTCAGAAAGAAAGCTGTCCCCGGAACATCATTGCTGCGATGGAAGTGAATGTGAATCCGGCTCGAATTCATAATCCACAACCCGTGTTTCTGTTACAACGGTTTTCAGAAAAGATACTACATTCAGATGTTCCGGATGATTGCGGTAGGCATTCAGATCGGAGCGATTATTGAATTCTGATACCAGAACCAAATCTGATGCGGCCGGAGACGTGCTGAAATTTATCCCGGTTTCCAGATGGGCAATTCCAGGCACCAAATCCACCAGCTGATCAATTCGGGTTTTCAAGAGGTGCAGATTGTGCTCCCGCTCAGACCCCGGATTCAATTTCATAAACACGATATGTCTGACCATAACTTTCTCCCCGATCCTTATCTAAATAAATTTTTCAGCTTGTCCTCGATTTCCTGAATGGCGTCATCCTTCAACTGATCCTCATATTCCTTTTGACGGGATTTGATCTCATCCAGAACATCATCATACTTCCCTTCCTGTATATCCAAAAGCTGAAATAAATCGCCTTCGGTGCTTGCAAGCAGATTGTTCAGTTCTCCGGTGTAGGGTGTCAGCTCAGCCCGAGCCCGATTTTCCAGATCAGACCTCAGAGCCGTCATTTCCGCTTCTGCAAGTGACTGCACCTCATTCCGGATAATATTGTCAATGTTGCTTTCGACAGTGAATTTCAGAGCTGGAAACTGACCGGAAACCGAACCCTGAATACGGACCTGATCCAGGGATTCTGCAATTCGGATTTTCAGCATGTCTGCCTTGTCAGCTGCAGAAGGATCGGGAAGAACAAATTCTATATTCGATCCGGAGATACCGTACGAGCCGGTAATCTTCAAATCTTTCATGATGAAATCACCTGTGACCGCCAATTTTCCCGACCGTACCGGATAGGGAATAAAATCGTTGTTTTCTAATGACATCCCGGAAATATCCATGGCCGGGACCGCGAATGACAATGAATCGGACTGAGCCTGTGTACGCAAATCCAGCAGAAGATTGAAAAACCATTCTCCCGTTTGGGCAGCCATACCTTCCATGTGCATTCGAGTGGGTCGGTTTATCAGATTCTGATCAGACACCAGATCCGTAATTTTTCCCGACAGATCATATATAGAGTTCAGGGTTCCGGAGATATCCACGTTTTTCACCCAGAATCGCGGCAGGGATTTCATGGAATTTGGTGTACTGAAATAAATAGTCTGACCCTTCAGCCGACCGGGCTTTTCCTTTTTCGGCTTCTTTGATGAGAAGCGGCTCAGAATGGATCTGGTCTTTTGAACGGCTGTTACGGCCTGGGTGATTTTTGATGTGATCTCCGGTCCGAAAATCATTCCTGCAATATTCTCAATATCGGCAGCATCCAGATCAGTCACATCCCGGACAGCCTGCAGATCGGATTCAAATTGGTCATTCAGAAATTCAGGACAGTCATTCAGATCTGACATATCCTGTTTGAAATCCTTTTTCAGGGATTTGACATGACCTCTCATGGAATCCGTCTGATCATACAGCTTTTTCAGTGTATTGATCGCATTTTGAATATCCTCAAGATCATGAATATCTTCCATTTTAAGCTGACGGGCTTCTGCTGCCAGGGAATCCAGGGCATCGTCTTCGGGCAGTTCCGAAATTATCTGCTCCCAGTGCCCTTTACGGTTAAGTATATGACTGTTAAGTGAATCATATATTTCAGGAGTACGGAGATTGAGCACCTCATACAGACTGTCACTATTCAGTTGATTCATGCGGTTAAGAATTTCAGCGGCCGCGGTTGACCCTGCATCAGCACCGCTTTCCTTTTCCGGTGTGATAGGGGTGTCCGGTGCAGGATCTTTTTCTGTATCCCTTTCCAATTCAATGAATCCCGGTTCGGACCTGGGCCGGCCGGACAGAATATCTTTGACTGTCATATTTTCAACAACAGCCTTTTTCGAAAGCAGCGGAATCAAATCCAGATTGAAATCGGTTTTTCCGGTCTGGATCAGATTTTCCCAGGCATTGTCGGGATTTCCCACAATCAGTTCAGACCAGCCGATATTCAGTGATACCAGGGACAGGTAAAATTCTTCCAGTTCAACGGCAGCCCCATGACTGCGGGAGCCCTGGGATTCAATTTGCCGTTCAACGAGGGGTTCGCTGATAAAAATCGTGAATATGAGGATCACAGCCAGAACTGACAGCAGGGTAAAAATTCCGGATTTTCGCATCAGGACCTCCCCGGAATAGAGAGTTTTCGAAATAAACCGACAATTTTCAGTCCGTTCAGCCAGCGAACCAGTTTCCATTTGGCAATGCGCTCGGCAATATGTGAACGATATCGCCGCACCAGCCACTGCACCGCAAAGAAACAGGGGAGCGCAATGATCAGCCCTGTCAAAAATGAACCCAGGTAGGTGGTGTTGTTCAGTCCGCTGAATGCCATCAGGGGCAGATCCAACAGCCTTTGCCAGAATCCCTGAAGAAATTCAAGATCAGCCAGCAGCCAGAAACCCAGTGAGTGAAAAAGCGGGTCAAGGATATAAACTATTCCGCGGAATAAGAGGAACGCTGCAATACATGCCGTAATATTTACATCCAGAATAATGATCAGCAGTCCGACGAATAGATTAAGAAGGGTCCAGAACGGGGCAATGCCCATAAACAGTCCGAGCGTAAATCCGCCTGAAATCTGTTTTGGAGAACCTCCGGAATTGAGGATTCTCAGGAATTTGGCAAGAAATTTAATGATAAACATGAGCACCCCATATTTTATTCATAATGCCTCATCTTGAAAAATCATTGATGCACAGATTTCTGATTTCTGAAACTCACTACAGCAGTTCAGTGAACGCTTCCAGTATCATTTCAATGGCAAGGGCCACCAGGAGCAGACCCATGACTCGCGACAGTATTTCCACGCCCTGCCGTCCGATGTACTTTTTGATATAGGAAGCATTGAACATGGCCACCCAGAAAATGAATAAATTGATCATCATTGCCAGAAAGGGGACCAGTATTCCATACTGATTGACCAGAATGATGATGGCGGTGATGGCGCCGGGTCCGGCAATCAGGGGCGTTGCCATCGGTACAATGATGCCTTTACTGTATCCTTTCGGATTGCCGATTTGAATATCCAGTGTGTAAGCCAGTCCGAGAAGCAGCAGGATCAGTCCGCCGCCGGTCTGGAAAGAAAAGATACTGATCCCGAAGAATTCAAGAATACCTTTCCCAATTATAAGAAATACCAGCAGCAGGATCAGGGACACTCGAATTGCACGATTGGCTGCAGTCCGGGTTCGACTGTTGTCATATTCCTTGGTTAGGGTCAGAAAAACCGGAATCCCTCCAAAAGGATCCATAATTACAAGCAGCGTTACAAATGAATGCAGCAGTCCGTCCATTCGGGAAAGCCTTTCATTGAAATTTGGGTAACGTGTTCAAGCCGATGAATCAAACATCCGTCAGAACCAATAATTTAGTGCCTTTCTGCAAGTTGGATACAGCTGTTTTGAGATGTCTGCGGCTTGGCCGGCATTTTCAGATCACAGTCTCACTCGAATTCTTATCGCATACGGTGCATCACTCTATCTTAAGTATTCTCAATTTTCGATTTTGAAATTCCGGGGCATTTCCCGCATAATATTATTGATTTTCAGTACCTTGTTAACGTCGAATGAATGTAAAATTCACCCACGCCTGTATATCGAATTACGCAGATACTACTTACCCGACCCAGGCGGAATATATCATACTTCTAATACCGGCTGGTCACCAGCCCGTTCCACACAAATAAAGGAGCAAATAATGGTTCTTTTAAGCATCCTCTTGGTTTTTACAAATTTGGCTTGGACACAACATTTCAATGTTGAAATCAATGAAACCGGTGAGAGTCAGCTGATTATTTTTGAAGCAGCAATTCCGGGATTGGTCCCGGGAGATGAAATCGGTGTATTTGATGCAATGGGCATCACCAATTTCAATGACTGTTCCTCCCAGTATGGTGAATTGCTGGTGGGTGCCGGAACCTGGACAGGCGAGCAGTTGGAAGTTGTCGCGATCGGTTCTATTGACAACTGTTCTCTCGGCGGGGTGCAGCTGCCGGGATATGTAGAAGGGAATCCTGTGGTCGTGAAAATTTGGAAGGAAGATGAGGGGATGGAATATGACACCTCTCCAGTCTTCAGCATCGGATCGGGGCACTTCGGGGATATTTTAATCAGTGTCAGCGAATTGGAGCTGGTGACGCCGATTGAACTGGTGATTAATGAGTTTTTCTTCCGCTATACTCTCGGCTCAACAGTGCCCGACTATGTGGAATTGTATAATGCTGGCGGCAGCGATATTGATCTGACCGGATTCAGCCTGAATGACGAACCCATCGAAAGCGGGATTATCCCTGCCGGCGGTTTCTTCATTCTGGCAGGAGAGGATCCCTTCTTTGATGAAGATGGGGAGGAATACTATGCCGGGGAAAATCTGCCTTTCAGTGCATTTGTGGATATTTCTCTCAGCACATCCTCGGATGAACTGATTTTGATTGGCACCGGCGGTGCGGTTCTGGATGAAGTTAACTACGATGATGATGAGGGCTGGCCCACCGGCTCCGCCAACCGCGGATATTCCGCCGAACTGATTGACGCTGCAGAGGACAACAATGATCCGGACAACTGGCAGTCCACGCCGGAAACAGCCGAGAGCTGGATACTTTTCGATGAAGACGGCAATCTTCTCAATTACGGTACACCCGGTGAAGCCAATACGACTCAGGATGATGGCGAGTTGGACTGTGCCGGTGTGGAAGGCGGTACCGCATTTTACGATGACTGCGGCTATTGTGTCGGCGGAACTACCGGACTGGAACCCAATTTTGCCATGGACTGTGCCGGTGTCTGCGACGGTGAAGCGTTTGAAAATGAATGCGGATGCGTAGGCGGCACCACCGGGCTGGAACCGGATTTCTGCTATGGCTGTACCGACCCTGCCGCTGAAAATTTTGATCCCGATGCTACCATTGATGACGGCAGCTGTGAATACGGTGCGCTGCAGATTTTTGTATCAGAAATCCAGGTGGAGCCAAATATCGTGACCATCACGATGATTAACAGTGAAGAAGTGGCCGGTTTCCAGTTCCAGGTGAATAACCTAGTCAATATCAGTTATATCAGCGGTGCTGCCGATGAATACGGATTCATGGTTTCGACCAATGCAGACGGTCTGGTGCTGGGATTCTCCCTGATGGGAACCACCATTCCGCCCGGAGTGCATGAACTGGTTCTGCTGTCATTTGACGGGTTCATGGATTTAATGGAACCTGTGATAATCACCAATACCATTTTTTCTTCAGCCGGCGGGTCACAGCTGGATGTGGAGCCGGACACCGGCCTTGATCTGGGACAGTACTGCGGTGATCCGGAAGCATGCAACTACAATCCGGAGGGTCCGACAGAAACTTTCGGCTGCATCTGGCCTGAGGGCTGTAACGACTGGTGTCCCTGGGATCCCGGCGAACCTCTGGAAAACGACTGCTTTGGGGATTGCGGCGGCCTTGCCGTGATTGACGAATGCGGCGAATGCGTGGAAGGAAATACCGGTCTGGAATTCAACTATGCCATGGACTGTGCCGGCGTGTGTTTCGGAGAAGCCGTCATTGATGACTGCGGTGTTTGCTCAGGAGGAACAACCGGTCACGAATTCAACTCGGATATGGACTGTGCCGGCGTCTGTTTTGGGGAAGCCTTTATAAATGAATGCGGCTGTGTGGGCGGCACCACGGGTCTGGAACCGGACTGGTGTCTGGGCGGTCCCGATGCACCGGAAAATCTGACAGCAGTGGGCGGCGACGGTGAAATTGTCCTGACTTGGGATGCGGTTGGTGCAGCCCGATCTGATGTAACGCTGTGGATCTCCGAAGTATCAGATACCAATATCGAAATTATGATGAATAATACGGCGGATGTGTATGGATTTCAGTTCAGTATCACTGCTGATGATGTCCTTGGTGCAGTAATCGGTGCAGCCAGCGGCGGATCAGCTACCGCAAACGGCTTTTTGCTGTCAACCAATGAAGCCGGACTCGTACTGGGCTTCTCTCTCATAGGTGCCTATATCCCGGCTGGTGAAGATGTATTGACCAATGTGGCCTGGACGGCAGCCGGTATCGACGGCTATCTTGATCTGGCCAATCCCATTTTCTCTGACAGCAGCGGTTCCGGTCTGTCTGTTGAATTCGGCGATCCGGTCTGCTACGGGTTCTGTGGCGGTGAACCCGAAGTTACGTACAATGTTTACCGGGACGGAATTAATATCCAGACTGGACTGGAAGCCACTTCCTGGACCGACACCGGACTGGGTTTCTCGGAGTATCACTGCTACACCGTTACAGCAGTTGAGAATGAAGAAGAATCGGCATTCAGCGAAGAAGCCTGCGCAGCCACCTTTGACTGTGCCGGCGTTCCGGGCGGCGATGCCGTCATAGATGACTGTGGCGTGTGCTCCGGCGGCACAACCGGACATGAGTTTAATGCCGATATGGACTGTTTCGGAGACTGCTTTGGCAGCGCATATGAGAACGAGTGCGGCTGCGTGGGCGGGAATACCGGTCTGGAACCGGATTTCTGCTACGGATGTACTGATCCAGCTGCCGTGAACTACGATCCTGATGCCACTATTGATGACGGCAGCTGCCAGTATGATCAGGAAGTGGAGCTGTATTTTGGTGCTCTGGACAACGGCATTATTGAAATCTGGATGAACAATCCTGGTCCATTGGCAGTGAGCGGATTTCAGTTTACACTGACCGGTATGGACCTCACCGGCGCATTCGGCGGTTCTGCCGAAGCAAATGGTTTCTTGGTCAGTGCCATGGGCGGCACCGCCATCGGATTCTCTCTCACCGGATCCATGATCCCGCCGGGAGATGAACTTCTCACCAATCTGTACTTTGACTCAATTGAATATCCGGTCTGCTTTACCGAACCCATTATCGCCGGTCCGCCGGAATATGGGGAGCTGGAATCCATTCTCGGTGACTGTCTGGAGGTTATCCCTGATATAATAGGCTGTATGGACCCGGAAGCACTGAACTACAACCCCGATGCCACAATGGATGACGGTTCCTGTTATTATGAAACGGTTTATAACACGGAATTCATGGGCGGTGAATCATCATTGATCGTATTTCAGGATTCCATTACCGGTCTGGAATACGGTGATGAAATCGGAATTATCGACTTGGCTGCCATTACGAATTTTGGCGACTGTTCAAACCAGATTGGTGAACTGGTGGTCGGCAATGGAATTTATCTGGGCGGACAGGCGGAAGTGGTTGCATTCAGTTCTATTGACTACTGTGATTTAGGCGGGTATCAGTTCCCGGGGTACGTTGAAGGCAACCCCATTGTGGTTCGCATATTCCGCCATTCCAATATGCAGGAATACTCCGCTGAAGTGACATATTCCGTGGGAACAGGACTGTTTGGTGCATTGCTGACTGCCGTTTCCGAGCTTGAACTGACGCCCTATGCCCAGGATATATACGGTTGTACCGATCCCGATGCCTGTAACTATAATCCCGATGCCACCATTGATGACGGATCCTGCCTGTTTGATGACTGTTTCGGAGAATGCGGCGGTTCCGCCTTTATCGATGACTGCGGCGAATGTGTCGGCGGCAGCACCGGGATGGAGGAAAACTGGGCCATGGACTGTGCCGGTATCTGCTTCGGAGAGGCTGTCATTGATGACTGCGGTGAGTGCACTGGCGGTACCACCGGTTTGGAATTCAACTACGCCATGGATTGTGAAGGCGTCTGCTATGGCGAAGCCGTTATCGATGACTGCGGTGTCTGCTCAGGAGGAACAACCGGTCACGAATTCAACTCTGATATGGACTGTGCCGGAGTATGTTTCGGCGATGCGATGATTCTAGGCTATTGGGAAGACCTCGACGGTGACGGCCTGGGCGGTGAGTATATCGGCTTAATCTGCAGCGCGTTTGCGGACCCGACATGGGTTATCAACAGTGATGATGTTAATGATGATATATACTGTCTTTCCAATATTATTGACTGTGCCCTGGTCTGCGACGGTACAGCCGTCATAGACGACTGCGGCGAGTGTACCGGCGGAACGACCGGTTTGGAATTCAACTTTGCCATGGACTGCTTTGGTGAATGCTATGGCGAAGCATTTGAAAACGAATGCGGCTGCGTGGGCGGGAATACCGGTCTGGAACCCGATTACTGCCTGGGCTGTACCGACCCTGATGCCATTAATTTCGATCCTGATTCTTTTGTAGATGACGGATCCTGCTTTTATGATTACTTCTACAATCTTGAAATCAATGAAACCGGCGAATCACAGCTGATTGTATTTGAAGAATCCATAACCGGATTGCAGGCTGAAGATCAAATCGGAATTTTTGATATGTCGGGCTTAACGAACTTTGGCGACTGCAATCATGAATATGGTGAACTGCTTGTTGGGACCGGATATTGGACTGACAGCCAGCTGGATATTGCGGCTATTGGTTCCATCGACAACTGCGATATGGGCGGCATGGTGATTCCAGGATATGTTGAAGGCAATCCTGTGACGATCCGCGTTTACCGTTTCAGTGAAAACATGGAATACATTGCCGAAGCAGTCTGGACCGTTGGTGACGGAAACTTCGGCAGTTTGCTGCTCAGCATTGGCGAATTGACCCTGGCACCATATACTCCGGAAGTCTACGGCTGCATGGATGAAGATGCATGCAACTACAATCCGGATGCCACAATGGATGACGGATCATGTCTGTACGATGACTGTTTTGGCGAATGCGGCGGGTCCGCCTTCATCGATGACTGCGGAGAATGTGTCGGCGGCAGCACCGGGATGGAAGAGAACTGGGCCATGGACTGTGCGGGCGTCTGCTTTGGTGAAGCTGTGATCGACGACTGCGGCGAATGTACCGGCGGCACCACCGGTCTGGAATTCAACTATGCGTTGGACTGCGCGGGTGTCTGTTTCGGTGAAGCCGTGATTGACGACTGCGGCGAGTGTACCGGCGGAACGACCGGTTTGGAATTCAACTGGGCCATGGACTGTGCCGGCGTCTGTTTCGGTGATGCGGAAATCCTGCCGTACTGGGCAGATATGGACGGCGACGGTCTGGGCGGTGAATATCTGGGAGAATTCTGCAGCGCGTTTGCCGAACCGGACTGGGTGCTCAACGGGGACGACCTCTATGACGATATCTACTGTGAATCCAATATTTTCGACTGCGCGATGGTCTGTGACGGTGAAGCCGTGATCGATGACTGCGGCGAGTGTACCGGCGGAACGACCGGTTTGGAATTCAACTGGGCCATGGACTGTGCCGGCGTCTGTTTCGGTGATGCGGAAATCCTGCCGTACTGGGCAGATATGGACGGCGACGGTCTGGGCGGTGAATATCTGGGAGAATTCTGCAGCGCGTTTGCCGAACCGGACTGGGTGCTCAACGGGGACGACCTCTATGACGATATCTACTGTGAATCCAATATTTTCGACTGCGCGATGGTCTGTGACGGTGAAGCCGTGATCGATGACTGCGGCGAGTGTACCGGCGGAACGACCGGTTTGGAATTCAACTGGGCCATGGACTGTGCCGGCGTCTGTTTCGGTGATGCGGAAATCCTGCCGTACTGGGCAGATATGGACGGCGACGGTCTGGGCGGTGAATATCTGGGAGAATTCTGCAGCGCGTTTGCCGAACCGGACTGGGTGCTCAACGGGGACGACCTCTATGACGATATCTACTGTGAATCCAATATTTTCGACTGCGCGATGGTCTGTGACGGTGAAGCCGTGATCGACGACTGCGGCGAGTGTACCGGCGGAACGACTGGATTGGAATTCAACTGGGCCATGGACTGTGCCGGCGTCTGTTTCGGTGATGCCGTCATTGATGACTGCGGTGAATGTACCGGCGGAACAACCGGTATGGAATTCAACTGGGCCATGGACTGTGCCGGTGTATGCTTCGGAAATGCGTACATCGATGATTGCGGTGTGTGTGATGACAATCCGGACAACGATAACGAATGTTTTGGCTGCACCGACCCGATGGCATACAACTACGATGAGGACGCCACAATTGATGACGGAACGTGTATCTTCATGCCGGAAGGTTTTGAGTTTGCCCAATCCACCATGCAGGCATTCTATTTCGTTTTCTATGCTGCTATTGTGGAAGAAGAACTGCAGTATGGTGACTGGATTGCCGTATACAATGAAAGCATCTGCGTCGGTTCCACACCGTATATGGGAATTGAAACCACCGTACCTGCAATGGGTTACGACGGCCAGACTGTCACGGAAGGATATATGAGCAGCGGCGATATGCCAACGTTTATCGTTTATGATTTGTCCGCCGATGCATTTTACGAAGGAGATCCCTATTCTCAAATGGATCTTGCCTGGAATAACCTCGGTATCTTCAACGTAGAAACATTGCTTGTGGAACTGGACTGTGCCGGTGAAATCGGCGGTTCCGCATACTTTGATGACTGCGGTGAATGTGTGGGAGGCAATACCGGAATGGAAGCGAACTGGGCCATGGACTGTGCCGGTGTCTGTTTTGGTGAAGCGCTGATCGACGACTGCGGTATTTGCTCCGATGGCACAACCGGTCATCCTTTCAATTCGGATATGGACTGCTTCGGAGTTTGCTATGGAGAAGCTGTTATTGACGACTGCGGTGAATGCGTGGGCGGCGAAACAGGTTTGGAATTCAACTATGCCATGGACTGCGCCGGGATTTGCTTCGGTGAAGCCGTTATCGACGACTGTGGTGAATGTGTGGGCGGATCCACTGGTCTTGAGTTCAATTATGCCATGGACTGTTTTGGTGAATGTTTCGGGGAAGCCTTTATAAACGAGTGCGGCTGTGTTGGAGGAAGTACCGGACTGGAACCGGACTGGTGTATTGTTTATACCCAGACGATCGATATGCATGAAGGTGCAAACCTGATCAGTTTCTACATTGAACATGACGATCCATCCCTGGGTGTGGTTCTTGAACCCTTAAGCGGAATTGCAACCGGAGTGATTGGTGAAGGCGTGGCGGCTCAGCCCCATCCGCTGTTCCCCGACCAATGGATCGGCAGTCTGATGAATTTCCAGAACACCGACGGATACTGGATCACGGTAACCCAGGAAGCACAGTTGACTGTTGAAGGATCCATGGTGGATGACGATATTGTCTATGGAATGAATACCGGTGCAAACCTGATTTCCTATATTTTTGACGTTCCTCAGGAAATCACCGATGCTATTGACGAAGGGTATATTGATTACTTCAATGGACTGATCAGTGAAGGAGTAGCAGCCCAGCCGCATCCGGTTCTGCCGGGACAGTGGATCGGCAGCTTGACAGAATTTAATCCCGGAATGGGATACTGGGCGCTCATATCTGAAGGATTTGACTTCATGTGGAATTCACCTGAACTGGTCCGCTGGCTGCCAACAGAACAGGATGATTCCGGTCAGCTGTTTACATATCATCAATCCACCCGGCAGGCATTTTATTTTGTAAGCGAAGTGTCTGTACCGAATGGAACGGTGACCGATAATGACTGGCTCCTTGCATATCACAACGGTGTGCTTATCGGTGCCCGTCAATGGCAGGGCAGCTGGACGGATATTCCGGTGATGGCAGAAGACGGTACTGAATTAACGGAAGGATTTATTCAGTCAGGGCAGATTCCGGAATTTGTTCTCTATCAATATGAGACCGATGAAATGCTCAGTCTGACCGGGGATGTTCAGGGTTGGCAGAATAATACAATATTCAATGTCGCCGGCCTGACTGTCAAGCCGGAAATTCCTTCTGAAATTGCTCTTTGTCCCGCCTATCCCAATCCATTCAATCCGGTGACAACCATTGCATTTGAACTTCCGGTTGACCAGAATGTCACCCTGAAGATATATAACTTGAATGGTCGTGAAGTCACAACGTTGTGGAATGGATTTGCGCCTGCGGGTCAGCATTCAGTACAGTGGAATGGTGATGAATCCGGCGGAACACCGGCAGCCGCTGGAATGTATCTTTGTATTCTGTCTTCTGAGACGGGATCAGCCAGTCAGAAGCTGATTCTCCTGAAATAAAATATCACGATCCGGGGCATCATTCTGTCAGAAAGATGTCCCGGTTTCCCCCTCAGCATACATGCAGGTGCCAGCCGAAGCAGATTTTTCTGTTTCACGGCTGTGATCAAAAAAATCAGCCAGCTCCGCCACTTCATTTCGAAACCTCATGGATTTCCAGGCTAACCCGGATATTTCATGAGACTTCGTAGTGAGATGATGAAAATGATTGATTCTACAAGGCATATGA
>CAZGNZ010000003.1:0-59431 GCA_964527215.1 uncultured bacterium
CATCAATACATTTTCATCATCTCATCACGAAGTCTCATGAAATATCCGGACTATTTCCCTGCCCGGCACTCCAATCCCCACCACCCCAAAAAAATGCGTAAGACAATGATTCCGCATCATTATCCGTTGATTCTTAATCAATATTTCCTGCTTGTAAGAAAACGTTACAGACCCGCATTATCTTGGCTGATTTTGAAATTTCACGTTATATTTGGTGTAATCACTTACCATACATAACCGACATATTGCATTAACGACACTGATTTTCCTCGATTGTTTCTTTGACCCAAACAACCCTAACCACAAGGAGCACGAGATGAAAGGGTTCTGTAAACTGATCATTGTTATATTCCTGGGAGTGGTTTACACTCAGGATGTTATTATTACTATCACCGAGGTTACCGAAACCACTGTTGAATTATATATGGAAAACTCTGCGAATGTGGGTGGTTTCCAGCTGATTATTGCCGATGAACCGGATGCCGTGACGGTCACGGGAGCAGGCGGAGGACTGTCGACAGAATACGGTTTTATGTTGTCTACCAATGAATCAGGACTTGTTCTGGGTTTCAGTCTTACCGGTTCATATATCACGCCGGGGGCCGGAGTGCTGGCTGTGGCAGATCTGGCCGCAACCGGAAATTTTGATTATGCCCAGCTGGATCTGCAGAATCTCATTTTCTCGGATAACTTCGGCAATGCCCTGGATGTGGAATATCAGCCGCCCCTGCCATTGGGCTACGCCGAATGGGGTACCCCGCCTGTGGAAGAAGTGATGCACCTCACCATATCTGACGGAATTGGTGAAGCCAATACATCGGTGACCCTGGAAGCATCTCTCGAGAACACCCTGGAAGTTGACGGTTTCCAGTTTGTTTTGTCAGACACACCGGATCTCATCTCACTGGTCAGCGCGGAAACCACGGAGCGAACCAGCGATTTTACCCTGTCCACAGAAGAAAACGGTCTTGTGTTGGGATTCTCCCTGACTGAAGGGGTGATTGATCCCGGTGAAGGTCCCATTGCAGTGCTGACATTCGATGTGGGAATGGTCAATGGAATCGCGGATCTTGAATTTTCAGACATCATCATCACCGATGCACTCGGCAATGAGATTGAATCTACCAGCACCGGAGGCACATTTACCGTTACCGGCGGAATGGAACCGCCTCCGTCCGTCACCATCCTGGAGCCGGAAGACGGCGCTCTGATTTACGGGCAGGAGATTGAAGTGTCGGTGCAAAGCACCAATTTGATTGATGATGATCACTATCACGCTTATATAGACAATACACTCCAGGGAATGTACTATACTGATTCGTTCACCCTCACCGGTGTGGAATACGGAATCCATGAGCTGAGGGTCACCGTGGCGGATGGAGACCACAATAACTACGAAAACCCGGAAGCCGCGGACACACTGTCGTTCGAAAATGTCGAGCTGCCGCTGGAAGGCTACACGCTCTCCATTGGCAATGGTGTTGTGAACGTGGGGGAATCGGGTGATGTTGATATCTCCCTTTCCAATGAAGGAGTGGTCGGCGGATTCCAGCTGGCCGTCGTGGATTTTCCGGATTACGCGGATGTGATTTCTGTGGATGTCACCGATCGAACTGAAAACTTTCAGGTGGCCTTTAACGAGCAGGAGGACGGTTCGGTATCCATCGTGGGTTTTGACCTGACCCTGGAGGGTGTTGCGCCGGGAAACGGTCCAATCTTAACCCTCAGCTATGTTTCCACCACCAATTGGCAGACTGACCTGGACCTGTATTTCGATATGGCATTTTCACTGATTTCAGATCTTGTGGGTATCCCCCTTGAATTTGAATCGGAAAACGGAATTCTGACCCTGAATGGTGATCCTCATCCCGGCGTGCTTCCGCCGGAAAATCTCTCCGCCGTCGGCGGGTGGCAAACCGTCAGCCTGTCATGGGACCACCCAGAACCCTGGGATGTCACCGGCTACTACATCCTGCGTGACGGTATAAATGTCGGTGAATCCAATATAACCAATTATACTGACTCCGGGCTGGATACGGGGGTGGAATACTGCTACACGATCATGGCGTTCAATGATTTCATGACATCGGAAGAGTCGGAACAGGTTTGTGCCACTACCAGCACCGAGTTTTCAGAACCGCCCCGGAATCTCAACGCAGCTGAAAATGGTCTGCAGATATTCCTGAACTGGCAGATGCCGCAGCAGCCTCATCCCCAGGTTCAGGGATTTGAAGTGTACCGCGACAACGTGATGCTGGATTTTGTCCAGGCACTGAATTATCTGGATGACAACGACCTTTGGTATCTGGAAACCTACTGTTACAATGTGACTGCGGTTTATAGTGAGGGGACATCCGGGTTTTCCAATACAGCCTGCGCAACCCCTCAGCTGGGAGCTCCGGACCAACTCAGTGCCAGAGGTGAGGGCGACCATATACATCTCAGCTGGGAAGCCCATCCCGACAACGCCCAGGATTCGTTTTACATCTACCGCGAAGGCACACTGCTGGATGTAACAACCGACACGG
The DNA here is from genome assembly GCA_964527215.1 of uncultured bacterium. GTDB lineage: Bacteria > Fidelibacterota > Marinisomatia > SCGC-AAA003-L08 > JACNLC01 > CAZGNZ01. The sequence goes on from CAZGNZ010000003.1 coordinate 2,529, forward strand.
AATATGATGATGCCGATACGGAACACGATGTGGAATACTGCTATACCGTCACTGCCTACTATGAAGGGATCGGGGAATCTCCCGCCACCGAGGATGCCTGCGGCATGTGGCGTCTCTGTCCGCCGTCGTACGTGGCGGCGGAACCGCACGTGGAATCCGTGAATCTGACCTGGGACGAGACCAGCTGCGGAGAAGAAGTTTATCTGCAGTATTCTGAGGGTCCGCTGAACAATGCCTTTTATTTCTATGATACGTATTGGAATGGCTATGCGCACGGCGTCCGTTTTGATGTGGGAACTGATTTTGATGTTCTGGCAGCATCCGTCTATATCCTGATCGAAGGTGATCTTTACTGGCCCTGGCCCAATGCCACCCACGGTCCTGTCAGCATCCTGGTTTTTGATGACAACGGCGGTATCCCTGGAAACCTGTTGTTTGAAGATGAAGCGGTGGTGGATGAAACCGGCTATGCCACGGTTTATCCGAATCTGACAGGACTCAGCGGAGCATTTCATGTGGTCGGTACGCATCAAGAAAACTGGTCATTTGGCGGTGATCCCGAGGGATTCGGACTGGACAACGGTGTGAATTATCCCCAGAATATGGTTACCTGCCAGGCAGGAAACTGGAGCGTGGGAGATGCACTTGGGTACGGCGGTGACTACATGATGGCCGCAATGGTAAATGCCTACGGACAGATTCAGCCCATGACGTATGCCGATCTGCCGGTCGATCCGGTTCTGGACGAAACCCTCTTTTCGGTGACTCCCGCTGATGAAGCCGTGTCTTCAGGGACAACACCGCATCCGGTCTATTTTCCCAATCCGGACCGGGAGCTGCTGGGGTATGATATCTACCGGGACGGGGAGCATCAGATCACTGTGGATCCGGACGTATTTGATTTTCTCGATGATGATCTGGTGAACCTGACCGAATACTGCTATACCATGACTGCCAACTATACCGAGGGTGAATCCGAACCCACGGAACCGGTGTGTGCAATGCCGATTCCCGGTTATCCGCCGACCGCCCTGACCGCGACAGATATGGGCGGAACCATCTTCCTGGAATGGATGATGCCGGTGATGTTTGAAGATCCGCTGCTGGATTTCCAGGTGTACCGTGACGGTGAACTGCTGGGGGTTGCCACTGAGCCTGGTTATGAGGATCCCGACCCGGAACCAAGTATTGAATACTGCTACACCGTTACCGCCCGCTATGATACCGGTGAGTCCCTGCCCTCCAATGAAGCCTGCAGCATGTATCTTCTGAATCCGCCGTTGGGCGTGCTGGCTGAGGGAGACAATGAGAACCTGGGCATCCAGGTGACCTGGTTTGTGGGTGGTGAACCGCCGGAAGGGGATACCATCGATGATGCCATCATCGTGACCGGAGTGCCCTACGAAACCGAAGGCACTACAATCGGGCTGAACGATGACTATGATGAGGTCTGTCCCTATTCAGGCAGCACATCCCCGGATGCAGTCTACATGTGGTTTGCTTTTCCGGGTGTATACAATATTGATATCTGCGACTCTGACTATGACACCAAACTTTACGTGTATAATGAAAACCAGGTGAATCTGGGCTGCGTGGATGATTCCTGTTATTCACCCAATGGCGATTACTACCGTTCAAATCTGAATATCAGCATTCCCGATTCAGGCGTGTATTACATCGTGATTGACGGCTATGGCGGCCAGTCCGGCAACTATCACCTCCTTATAGAAAACGGGGCACTGGAACCGGATGTATTTGAACCCCAGCCGCCTAAGGAGATATCTGACAATATCATAATGGAGGTGCATGAATTTTCCCGTGATCTTATCGGATACAATGTGTACCGGAACGAAGAACTGATTGCGGCAGTGGATACGGAAACCACCCAGTACTTTGATGATACCGCCGCTCCGGGCATTGTTTACTGCTATACCGTAACCAGCCTTTATGATGAAGGAGAATCCCTGCCCGCCAATGACGCCTGTGCCCAATGGCTCCTGCCGTCGCCGTTCGGACTTACTGCCGGTGCGGTTGGCAGTGATATTGAAGTCAGCTGGAACGGAATCTTGTTTGACGGTCAATACCATTATGACCTGTACCGCGACAGCACCTATCTGGTGACCCTTGAACCGGAAACGCTAATGTATCTGGATGGGGAAGTGGAGCATGATGTCCTTTACTGCTATCACGTTCAGGCGGTATTTCCCGAGTATGAAACATTTACGGTCAGTAATGAGGACTGTGCCATGTGGATGCTGCTGCCGCCGGGATTCATCTTTGCCGAACCCGGCGATCAAACGGTCATGCTGCAGTGGACGCTGCCGGCTTCCGGACTTCCCTGCGCCGATGAAACCATCCAGCAGCTGCCCTACAACTTTGTCGGATCGACGACCGGAATGGAGGACAGCTGGGATGTGGCAGGTGAGGACGGCCCGGATGCCGCCCACGGTCTGGTGGTGACAGAAACCATGAATATCCGAATGACCACCTGCAGCGGAATTACCAATTTCAATACAATGCTTGAAATATTTACTGCAGACGGTGATTGTGTGGGGACCTCCACGGGCTATTACAACAATAACGACGAACAATGTCCGTTTGGCCCGGGATTCTCCTCCCTTAACAATGTCACCCTGGAACCGGGTATATACTATGTGGTGGTGGATGGTGATGCCGGCGATTTCGGCACATATCAGCTGCGGATACAGGAAATACCGGGTGCACTCGGTGACGATGACGGGGAGTGGGCCGATATCGATCCCGTTGAAGAAACGGACACCGGCAGCAATGAAATGCTGCGGGACCTGACCGGATATACTATTTATCGCGATGGTGAAATTTTGGAATCGGTCGCACTGGATATTCTGAATTACGAGGATACCGGACTGACCAACCTGCAGGAGTACTGCTACACCATTACGGCCGACTACGATGAGGGTTCTTCTCCTCAGTCACCGGAGGTCTGCGCGGTTCCCATTCCGGGCGAAGCACCTGTCAATCTGACGATCAGTCCCGGGGAAGACCATCTGCTACTGACCTGGGAGGGCGCACCGGATGCGCTGGAGTATGTTGTTTATCGGAACGGAACCGAAATTGACCGCACGACAAATACCGAGTATCAGGATAATGCCGAACCGGGAGTGGAACATTGCTATTGGATTACGGGGCAGTACACCAACGGTGAATCCCTGCCGTCCAATACCGTCTGCGGACAATGGAACCTGGGAAGTGTGTATGCCTGGATTGAGAATCAGGGATGCGATTCAATTGAACTGGCATGGACGCTGATGCCTCCCGGCGGACTTTGCGGGGATGAGGTGATAATGGGACTGCCGTTTGAAGGGACAGGCACCAACGTTGGAATGGGTAACGACTGGGATGTTCAGGGCAGTGACGGCGCTGATTACGCCTACGGTATCACCCTCGCAGAGCAAACCCTGCTCAGAGTCACGCTCTGCACTCCCTTAACCAATTTTGATACAAAACTGGAGATTTTCACTGCAAATGAAGACTGCCAGGGCCAGACCACGGGGTATTACAATGATGACTCGAACTGCCCGATAAACGGCCTGTATTCCACCATAAACAATGCGCTGCTGCAGCCGGGTGAATACTATATTGTCGTGGATGGATATGGCGGTCATACCGGTAATTTTGGAATATTTATTGAAGAAACGGAATTCATTCCAAACGACTGCAATGCGGAGGCACCGTATCCGCCGGATGACCCCTGCTACCTGTGGGTGATAGAAATAGATCCGTACTGCTGTGACACTTCCTGGGATGACCTCTGTGAGGAAGAGTACTGGGAATGCATGCTCGACGGCGGGCAGCCGACAGCCGGCAGTGCAGAAGACATTTACCAACGTTTCCTTCCGGAAGCACTGGCTGCGGAATCTGCCAAGTCCGGGGTGATGATTCAGCCGGAAGACTGGAGTCATGCGCCGCCGGCCCGGAATCGGTCCCTGCTTGGATTTAATATTTCTCGGGACGGAATCCCATTGGCCAGTGTAGGACCGGACGACTTCAGTTTTACTGATACGGATTTAACCATGGGTGTCGAGTACTGCTATGCGGTCATTGCGGAATTCGACGAAGGGTTGAGCAATCCGTCCGTTGAAGCCTGTGCCGAACCTTCCGGGGAATTTTATTGTATTCCTGAAAATTTCCAGCTGGAAATTACCGGCGGGCTGCCGTTCGCGGATCTGTCCTGGTCCATGCCGCCTGAATGCGGGGAAGATGGATTTCTGCTGTACCGCGATGATGAACTGATTGCCGACCTTCCGGCGGGCACAACCAATTATCAGGATGCAGAGATGTTTTACGGCATCGAACACTGCTGGTATTTGCAGGCCACCTACGGCAATTGTGAGTCCTATCCCACCGAAATATTATGCGGCACCGTAATTGAGATTGAAAATTTCACATACCTCTCGATTGATGACGGAGTGATTGAACCGGATCAGGAAATTACACTGGGGATCAATCTGAACAACCCCTTTGATGTGGCCGGATTCCAGTTTACCCTGACTCCCTATCCCCACTATGTGGATGTGACGGATGTTGCTGCCACTCCCCGCCTGGACAACTTTTCCATCAACTGGAATACGATGCCTGACGGCAGTCTGATTGTGGTGGCTTTCAGTCTCACCGGTGATATCATTACAGTGGGAGAAGGAGCCATTCTTGAAGTGGATTTCACGACCACACCCGATTTTGCAATGGGTGACATCATTCTGGATTTCTCGGATTACTATTTCGGTGATATTAACGGCAGTCCATTAATGTCCTATGCGCAGGACGGAGTCATTGTCGGTCTGCCCGGGCCGGTGACGACCCTGCACATGGATGATGTCCATATGACAATGGATCAATCCGGATGGATGGATATCAGTCTGAACAATCTGCAGGAGATTTCCGGATTCCAGTTCATGCTGGAAATGGATAATCCCATTGCCATGACGGATTCCATAACGACCACTGCCCGGACAGAGGGCTGGATGCTGGGCTTCAATGACGGAATGATCGTGGGATTTACGCTGACGGGTGAACCCCTGCCTGTTGGTGATGGACCGGTTGTGTCTGCGTTTGAAATTCCCATGGCAGAGGGTGAAGCCAATGTCTGTTTTAATGAAATTATTATATCCGATCCGGAAGGCAACCCCGTCACCGCCATGGGTGAATGCGCCGTCATGATAATCACGGAAGGGGGAGGTGAAGTCACACAGGAAGTGGTACTGCAGCCGTACATGAACAACCTGATTTCATTCAATGCAGCCGGTGATGATATGTCTGTTGAATCCTTGTTTGGAGCAAATGTATTCGTGGCCTGGAATGATGACGGTCAGTATTATGTACCAACCTATTCCATTGATCAGATTGAAGAAGTCAGTGTCAGTGAGGGCTACACTGTTTTTCCGAACAGTGATTCCCCCGTCACGCTGTCAGTGACAGGGCAGGCAGCTGATCCCGGGACCGTCCTGGAAATCCAGCCGTTCATGAACAATCAGATTTCCTATATTCCTCAGGAACCCATGACAACACAGGAAGCGTTCGGGGCGTACGGGAATGATATCCTGATTATCAAAAACGACCTCGGAGAATATTACGTACCTTCCCTGAGTGTTGAAACCCTGACCATGCTGGTTCCCGGCAAAGGATATGAAATATTTCTGGACCGGACCGAGGTCCTGAACTATGTGTATCCGGCAGCGGGACTGGCAAAAGGGCCGAATACGAATCTGTGGGAATCCCTGAAGGAAGCGGGGCAGCCGGTGGTGCATCAGGTAACACGAACGGGAATTTCCCATCCCATTATTATCACGGATATCAGCGGATTTGTTGAACCTGGCGATGAACTGCTGGCCTACGCCGGTGATTTGCTCGTGGGGGCAGTACGGATTGCCGATCTGACACAGCCGGTTGTTCTGTCAGCCTGGGCGGCATACCGGGAATTCGGTCTGGATCTTCCGGGTTATCATGCCGACTGCGATATTGAACTGCGGTTGTGGAGCATGCGTGAAAACCGCGAACTGCGGGTGGAAGCGGATCTGAATAATGACGTTTACGGTCTCAGCCCGCTGAGCTCTGGTTCCGCGGCAGTGCATCGGCTGGATGCCGTCCCGACGGAGTTTCTGCTTATGCAGAATTATCCCAATCCATTCAATCCCGTGACCCGAATCGACTTTGCCGTACCCAACCCGGGAACGGTCAGTCTGAAGATATATGATATCACCGGTCGTCTTGTAAAGACTCTGGCAAGTGAAAATCTTGGCGAAGGATATCATCAAGTTCTCTGGAACGGCACCGATGGCAGGGGCCGGCCGGTAGCTGCCGGGGTGTATATCTATACTTTGACCGGGGCCGGTTTCAGCGAGTCGCGCAAAATGGTACTGATGAAATAAGCAGTTGAAATTAATATGCAGCCAGGGGGGCGGTGGGAATTCCGCCTTCCGGCTGTGTTTCAATGGTACGATGATGAGACTGTCGAAGCTTTGGGATTTCATTCTGGTATATTAATCCGTTAAAATCAGACGATTAACAACTCACGTGGAGTAGAATCACATGAAGGGTGCCGGTGGAAATTTCTGGTGATGGAAATCAGACTTCACCGTGGTCGGTACAGGGACACGGAAGGGCGAGAAACCCGGCGCGGGCCAATTACAGTCCGGAATGTAAAATCAGCTACCATGCTAATAGAAATTGAAGTAAATTTGAACACTTGCCGGGACATCCTTCATTCCCGAAACTCTCTGGATGAGATTAATTGAGTAATGCTGCGTTTGATGACTGAAGGTTGACCGGCAATTGTGTCCCGTAACTTTACTTTTTGACTGTCATAGCTTTGTTAAAATTCTTCCTCGAAAAGCTAGATAACTTTGTAAACATAAGCACATAACCCGAAGTAACTAAAGGAGTACTCGCATGGATCGGTATTTCAGAAGAGTTATCATCGGAGCACTGGCGGCTTTGACTGCCTTATGGGCTCAGGATGTAACTTTGAGCTTCGCCACAATTGGCGAAGACGCCATCGAAATATATATGGAGAACACCGTACCTGTTGGTGGTTTCCAATTTATACTTGCCGATGATCCAGATGCGATCACTGTCACCGGAGCTTCCGGTGGTTCTGCCCAGACTGCAGGCTTCATGCTGTCAACCAATGAGAGCGGCATGATCCTGGGATTCAGTCTGATGGGTGGGACCATTCCGGCTGGTTCCGCCGTATTGACGACGGCATCAGTGACCGCCACAGGATTGTCAGATTATGCCCAGCTGAGTCTGGTGGATTTCATCTTTTCCGATGCCTCAGGCGGCGGATTGGAAGTTTCCTTTACCCAGGATGATGCGTACTGGGGTGATCCTCCGATGGAGGACATGCTCCATTTCACGGTATCACCTGGAACAGCTGAAGCCGGTGCGACCGGTACCGTAGAAGTATCATTGGAGAACACCATGGAGGTGGGGGGCTTCCAGTTCAATCTGATAGATACACCGGATCTGGTCACATTGACATCCGCAGCAACCACAGGACGCACCAGCGGATTTATGATGTCCACCAATGAATCCGGTATGGTTTTGGGATTCAGTCTGTCCGGAGCAGTCATTGCTGCCGGCGAAGGCCCCATTGCTGTTCTGACTTTCGAAGCCGGACCCAACGGCGGCACTGCAGCCCTGGATTTTTCAGGTATGATTGTCTCCGATCCTGACGGCAACGGTCTTGAGCCTACTGCTGATAGTGGGTCATTTGAAGTCACCGGCGGATACGTTCCTCCGCCCACCATCACCATCCTGGAACCGGCTGACGGCGCCGTAATCAGCGGAAATGACATTGCTGTCACCGTCAGCGGTGAAAACATGGTGGAAGGCGACCATTATCATGCCTATCTGGACGGCACCCTTCAGGGAATGTTCTATGAAGATTCATTTACCCTTACAGGCGTACCGTTTGGAATGCATACTCTGACGGTCACCATTGCCGACGAAACCCATACCGATTATGAAAATCCCGAAGCCACCGCAACAGTGGGATTCGAAAACACCGATATCGTGCTGGAAGGATATACCCTGACGCTGGGTACCGCCACGGTACTGGCGCACGAATCTGTGGATCTGCCGATATCTCTGATGAATGAAGGGATTGTGGGCGGTTTCCAGATGCGCATAATCGACTTCCCGAACTATGCGGAAGTGATCACCATCAACACCACTGACCGTACTGAAGGATTTCAGGTCAGCTTCAATGAACAGGGCGACGGCACGGTTCTGGTCGTGGGATTTGATCTGACACTCCAGGGTATTGACCCCGGCACCGGACCCATCCTGAATCTTGAATACCTGTCCACCGGTGATTATGATGCAGAGCTGGAACTGTCATTCAACATGACAGAAACCATCCTGTCCGATCTTGTCGGCGTCCCAATTGATTTCATTTCTGAAAACGGGATGCTCATCGTTGACGGTATTGAACCTCCGCCAATCTTTGCCCCTGAAGAACTCACCGCACTGGGCGGCTGGGAAATGGTCAGTCTGAGCTGGACCCATCCCGAGCCCTGGGCTGTTTTGGGTTATTACATTTATCGCGACGGCGTAATGGTGGGTGAATCTCCCATTGCCAACTATGCCGACGCCGGGCTTGAAGCCGGTATTACCTACTGCTATACGGTCGTGGCCTATGATGAATTCACCATGTCTGAACCTTCAAACGAAGCCTGCGCTGAAACCATGCTGGACTTCTACGAACCGCCGCAGGAACTGGTGGCTGTAGAAAACGGTCTGGAAATCGTATTGGACTGGGAACTTCCTGAAGGTCAGGAAGCCATCGGCGGCCCCTGTGAAGGCTGTGATTCCCCGCCCTGTATTTTCGACTGCCAGATGCAGTGCGTGAACGAAAGCACTGTCAACAGCTGGCTGGGCGACGGTATCTGTGATGACGGCTCCTGGGGAATTTATCTGGATTGTGAATACTTCAACTTTGATGAAGGTGACTGTCTGGAACCCAACGATCCCAATATCGATCCAAGCATCAAAGAATATTACCACTGCGACGGTCCGCAGCAGACCCGTGACCTTTTGGGTTATGAAGTGTACCGCGACAATGTGATGCTGGACTTCGTGACCGACGAACATTACGTGGATACCGATGGTCTCTGGTACCTGATCACATACTGCTATAATGTGACAGCGGTCTATGACGAAGGCGTTTCAGGATTTTCAAACACTGCCTGCGCCACGCCTCAGCTGGGAGAACCTTCCGGTCTTACCGCCCGCGGTGAAGGTGATTACATCTTCCTGGAATGGGATGCCCATCCGGACAATGCCCAGAGCGGATTCAATATCTATCGCGACGGTGAATTCTATGAATTTGTCACAGAAACCACTTATGAAGACCACGGTACCGAGCATGATGTGGAATACTGCTACTACGTGACCGCATTCTATGAAGGAATCGGCGAATCACCGGCAACGGATGAAGCATGCTCCATGTGGATGCTGTGTCCGCCGTCCTATCTGGCAGCGGAAGCCCATGATCATTCCAATATTATTACATGGGACGAGACCAGCTGCGGTGAAGAAGTCTATCTGCAGTATTCATCCGGTACCCTGGCCAATGCATTTTATTTCTATGATACATATGAAAACGGCTTTGCCCACGGTATGCGTTTCGACGTCGGCGTGGACTTTGACGTTCTGGCCGCATCTCTGTACATCCTTCACGAAGGTGACCAGTACTGGCCCTGGCCCAATTCAACCCATGGTCCCGTTCTCGTCATGGTATTTGACGACAACAACGGCCTGCCCGGCAACCTGCTGCACAGCGAAGAAGCCACCATGGATGAAACCGGCTACGCCACTATTTACCCCAACCTGTCCGGCCTGACAGGATCCTTCCACGTGATTGCATCCCATACTGAAAACTGGAGCACCGGCGGTGATCCCGAGGGATTCGGTATCGATGATGCAGTGGATTATCCCGACAATATGGTCACCATGCAGGATGGTGCGTGGTCTACCGGAGACGTGCTCTGGTACGGCGGTGACTACATGGTTGCTGCACTGATCAATGCCTATGGTCAGGTACAGCCAATGAGCTTTGGTGATCTGCCTTCCAATCCGTTTACGGATTTCAGCGATGTTGCCATGGTTCCCGGCGGCGGCACTCTGGTGAATGAAGAACCTTCCTATCCTTCATATTATCATCAGGCACCCACCCGCGAACTGTTGTCCTACGATCTGTTCTATGAAGGCAATCCCGAACCCATTGTTACTCTGGATCCGGATGTTTTCACCTATACAGATGTCGAACTTGACAACATGGTGGAATACTGCTACACCATGACGGCCAACTACACCGAAGGTGCATCTGAGATGACCGATGCCGTTTGTGCCACACCCATACCGGGATTTGAACCTCAGAACCTGACAGCAGTTGACATGGGCGGCACCATTGACCTCAACTGGGAAGAACCCATGCCGCTGGACAATCCGGTTCTGGACTATCAGGTTTACCGCGACGGTGAATGGGTTGCAGAAACCGCAGATCTGATGTACACGGATCCTGATCCGATTGCCGGTATTGAATACTGCTATACAGTAACTGCCCGTTACGTATCAGGCGAATCCTATCCGTCCAACGAAGCCTGTGCCGTGTATATTCTGGATGAACCGGTCGGCGTGACTGCTGTCGGTGACAATGATGCACACGGTATTCTGGTCAACTGGCTGGAACCCGGGTCCCTGGCAATCCTGGATATAGAAATCCTCACCGACAACTACGGCGGTGAAACCAGCTGGACACTTTTCGATGCCAACGGCGGCGTTGTGGAAGACATGCCTGGCGGTCTGAGTTCATACACTGAGTACAACTGGCAGATCATGGTGGCTCCCGGCGTCTACACCTGGACCATCTACGACAGTTACGGTGACGGAATCTGCTGCTCCTATGGTGAAGGGTATTACAATATCTACGTGGACGGCAATATGATTGCCACCGGCGGAGAATTCGCCACGGAAGAAAGCGTTACCTTCGATACCGATGCGGTCCTGATGTCAGTCAGTCAGAGTGAATATGAATACATGATGCCGTATCCGAAAGGGACGGATCTCACACCGGAACAGATCGCGGAAATACCAGTCACTGACCCGATTGTGGTCTATGAAAATCCGAATGCACCGGTATTCACCAACCAGAATCATCAGGTGGTGATGAACCGTGAACTCACCGGATACGAAGTGCACCGTGACGGGGCACTGCTCGTGTCTGTCGGTCCCGGGGTATTTGAATATTTTGACGGCGACACTCAGAATGATGTGATCTACTGCTACACTGTTCTGGCAGTTTATGATGACGGCTGGTCCCTGCCTTCCATGGAAGCCTGTGCCCAGTGGATTCTTCCGGCTCCCTTTGGTCTGACCGCCATAGCTGCCGGCAGCACCATTGAACTGGCCTGGAGTGCCGCACCCAGCAATGATGTTCTCAACTACATCGTTTATCGTGAAGGTGAAGTGCTGACAACGCTCGGGCCGAATGACCTGGCATTTGCAGATGAAACGGCCATTCATGACGAACTGTACTGCTACACGGTGACAGCTCTGTATGATCTGGGTGAATCTGCACCTACCAATGAAGCCTGTGCCATGTGGATGCTTCTGCCGCCGCAGGGCCTGACTGCCACAGAAGGCAGCTTCATGATTCATCTGGAATGGATGGAACCCACCGTGGATCTCTGTGCCGATGAAATGATCCCGGCTCTGCCGTTTACGGCAACAGGCTCAAATGTGGGCCTCACCAATGATTGGGATGTCTCCGCCAGTGATGGCGCCGATTATGCCTACGGCCTGTATGTGCCGGTTGCGACAACCATTGACGTCACGGTCTGCGACGCAGCCACGAATTTTGACACGAAACTCGAAATCTTCACGGCAGACTTTGACTGCAATGAAACGACGACAGGCTATTATAATGATGATGACTATAACTGCGAATACGGCAGTCTTCAGTCCACCATCACAGGTGCCTTCCTGGAAGCGGGTCAGTACTACATCGTAGTGGACGGATTCGGCGGTTCAGAAGGTGACTTTGGTATCACAGTCACCGATGTCGGTGCAGGCCCGGTCAATGAACCCGTTGATCCGGAAGAAATTCTGGCCTATGAGATTTCTAAATCCGGCATGGATCTGACGATTGAAGACATTAACATCCCCGGACCCATGGTTCCGCAGGATGACGTTGAACGTCCTCTGACCCATTTCAACATCTACCGCGACGGTGAGTATATCGCTCAGGTTCCGTCCGGCGTATTTGAATATGACGACACCGGACTGAGCAATCTGCAGGAATACTGCTACACCGTCACCGGACTCTATGACGAAGGCGAATCTCCTGAATCGAATATCGCCTGTGCCATTCCGATTCCGGGTGAAGCACCCACAGGTCTGGTTGCTATTGGTGAAGGCAGCAGTATCAATCTGAGCTGGGTACCTCCGGCAGGTGAAGTCATTGAATACAATGTTTACCGCGAAGGTGAAATGCTGGCCACGGTACCGGATGCCATGTTCAGTGATGAAACAGCCGAACACGATGTACTGTACTGCTACCATGTGACCGCCATCTTCCCGGACGGTGAATCACTGCCCAGTAACGAAGCCTGCGGCATGTGGATGATTCTGCCGCCCATGGGCCTGACGGCCATGCCTGGTGCGGAAATGGTTCATCTGGAATGGATGGAACCGGCCACCGATCTGTGTGCCGATGAAACCATTCCGGCACTGCCGTTCTTCGCTGAAGGCTCCAATGTGGGTGAAAGCGATGACTGGGCGGTACAGGGAAGCCAGGGTGCGGATTATGCCTATGGTTTCTATGCTGCATCACCCATGACCATTGATGTGACCGTTTGTGATCCGGCGACCACCTTTGACACAAAACTGGAAATTTTCACTGCGGACTTCGAATGCAATGAAACCACCACCGGCTACTATAATGATGACGCAACCTGCGAGTACAGCAGCCTCCAGTCCACCATTACGGGTGCCTATCTGGAAGCGGGTCAGTACTACATTGTAGTGGACGGCTTCAGCGGTTCTGAAGGCAACTTCGGCATCACAGTGACGGAATCCGGCGCGATGGTTCAGCCGCCCATCACTATTGAAGAAGCCATTGCCGTTGAATCCGCCAAAACCGGTGAACATATTGCACTGGAAGACTGGACTTATGCTGACGGCTCCAACATGCGTCCGCTGATTGGATTCGGCATCTATTTTGACGATGATACAATGATTGATCAGGTCGGTCCCGGCGTTTTTGAATATGATGTCACCGGGCTGGATAACCTGACGACCTACTGTTTCTATGTCACATCCATCTTTGATGAAGGTGAATCACCGGCCTCCAATATCGCCTGTGCCATGCCGTTCCCGGGTCTTGCTCCGTCAATGCTGTCTGCCACCAATGTGGGTGACGTGATTGAACTGACCTGGACCGGCGGTGACGAAAACGTCATTCACTACAACATCTACCGCGACGGTGAAGCCTGGAATATCACCACCAACACCCAGTACACTGATGATACAGTGGAAGTGGATGTGGAACACTGTTACATTGTAACGGCTGAGTATCCCACCGGCGAATCCGAACCTACCAATGAATCCTGTGCCACATGGACCCTGAATCCGCCGTCACAGCTCTCTGCCATACCGGATGATCAGATGATTGATCTGTACTGGTCCGAGCCTACCGGCGGTGAAGAAGTAGCGCTTCAGTATCATGACGGTACGCTGGCCAACGCTTTCTATTTCTATGATACCTATGAGAGCGGATATGCGCACGGTACCCGTTTTGATGTAGGCACCGACTTCGACGTGATGGCTGCCTCCATGTACATCCTCAGTGAAGGGGATCAGTACTGGCCGTGGCCCAACAGCACACACGGTCCCATCACCATTATGGTGTTTGATGACAACAATGGTCTGCCGGGCAACCTGCTGCACACCGAAGAAGCCACATCCGATGAAACCGGCTATGCCACCATTTATCCGAATATCCAGGGCCTGTCCGGTGCGTTCCACGTGATCGTATCCCATGCTGAAAGCTGGAGCGGCGGTGGAGATCCGGAAGGATTTGGTATCGACGGAAATGTGGATTATCCCGACAATATGATGACCATGCAGAGCGGCACCTGGTCCACCGGTGATGTCCTCTGGTACGGTGGTGACTATATGACAGCCGCCCTGGTATTTGCCTACGGTGAAATCATGCCAATGAGCTATCATGACCTGCCGGTGAATCCGTATCCGATTGCCAACACCAGTGAAGCACTGCATCATGGTGAACTGGAAATCGAGAATGAATATCATCCGCTGCCGTATACCATCCATGAAAACACCACAACCAGAGAACTGCTCTCGTTCAATATCTATCGCGACGAAGCATTCCTGGTGAACGTGAATGCCGATGTATACCACTATCAGGATACCGGTTTGACCAACCAGGTGGAATACTGCTACACAATGGAATCGGTATATGATGAAGGTCTCAGCGATCTGACCAACCCCGTGTGCGCCACTCCGTATCCCGGCAACCCGCCGACGGATCTGATTGCCATTCCTCAGTTGGGCATGAACCATCTGGAATGGGGAGCTGCTGATGAAGATGTGATCGAGTACATTATCTACCGTGACGGTGAATTCCTTGATTCCACCACGGATCTGATGTTCGACGATGCCACATCCGAACCGGGTACCCTGTACTGCTACTATGTTACCGCCCTCTATGATACCGGTGAATCCGATCCGACCAACGAAGCCTGCTCTCAGTGGGATCTGGACGGCGTATTTGCCTGGATCGAAGCGGAAGGCTATGAATACATTGAAGTGGCCTGGACTGAACCGGGCATGACCCTTTGCGGTGATGAAACCATTCCAAACCTGCCGTTCGAATCTGTGGGTTCCAATGTCGGTCTCACTGACGACTGGGATGTATCCGGCAGTGACGGCGCGGATTATGCCTACATGCTCAATGTCACCACACCCACCGTGATTGATGTGACAGTGTGCAGTGAATTCACGACTTTTGACACCAAGCTGGAAATCTTCACAGCTGATGACGACTGCAATGAAACCACTACAGGTTACTACAATGATGACTCCACCTGCGAATACAGCGGGCTTCAGTCAACCATTACCGGTGCTGCTCTGGATGTGGGTCAGTACTACATTGTGGTTGACGGCTACAGCGGACAGGAAGGCGAATTTGGAATTGTTGTAACCAGTAACGCCAGCCTGGCACAGGAACCGCCGGCAGCAGAAGATCTGATTGCTTATGAAAATGCAAAATCAGGCAATGAATTCTACACGGCTGAAAACTGGAGTGTCCTCCCTGTTCCGTCCAATGAATCACGTCTGCTCCTGGGCTTCCAGCTGCTGAGAGACGGTGTGGACTTCCTGGGCGAACTGCTTCCGGGTGACCAGTATTCATACACTGATCTGGGTACTGACCTTGAACCTCAGGGACATTTGATCAACGGCCAGGAATACTGCTATCAGGTGATTGCCGTTTATGAAGAAGGCAACTCTGATCCTTCACCGGAAACCTGCGGATCACCCAATGCGGATGATCTCTGTCCGCCGGAAAACTTCGAAGCCAGCTTCACGGACGGCGATTCATTTGCCCTCCTGACCTGGGAATTCCCGGGTGACTGCGAAGGCGGCGGCGGACCCACCGGTGACGTTCTGGTCATCATCCAGACCGACAGCTGGGGCAATGAAGTATCCTGGGATATCACCGATTCCAGCGGCAATATCATGGAAAGCGTTGCGGAAGGCACACTTGACGATAACACGTATTACGAGTGGCCTGTGGATCTGGAAGCCGGGACATATACGTTCACCATTTACGATTCCTACGGTGACGGCATCTACTGCACCAGCGGATACTATGAACTGCAGGTAGGTGGTGAAACCATCGCCGGCGGTGAAAATATCGGCTGTGACTATGATTACTCGATGTCTCATAATTTCACAACCGGCGGTATGCTCCTGAGCACCGTCTCCACTTCCTTCAGTGAACCTGTCACTGCTGAGAAGGGCGCTGAAATTGATATGACCGGCATTGAGCTGATCGAGGAAGTCATTTATCAGAATACCGAACGTACCGAACGTCTGGACGGCTACCGCATTTATCGCGACGGTATTGAAATCGCTACAATGGGACCGGAAGATGTATTGTACATGGACTACGGTGTTACGTTTGGTCAGCTGCACTGCTACTACATGACATCGGTTTACGGTGAATGGGAATCCAATGCCACTGACACGGATTGTGTCACCGTCATTGATCCTGGTACCTATTCCGTGCTGTCAATTGAAAGCGGTATGGTGGAAGCCAACAGCATGGTCACACTGGATATCTCTCTGGAGAACCTGCTCGAAGTGGCAGGATTCCAGTTCACGCTGATGGATACACCGGATCTTCTGACCGTGACTGACCTTGTGCCGACAGACCGTCTCACTGACTGGATGGTTAACTACAATGCCCAGGATGACGGCTCCATCATTGTGGTGGGCTTCAATCTGCTGGGTCAGACACTGCCTGTGGGTGAAGGTCCGATTCTGGAAATCACCTTCGAAGCCGGAAACGTTCTGGAACCGGTTGAAGTTGTAACAAGCTTCACTGATGTGTTCCTGGGTGATGCATTCGGCAATGAACTGCCGCAGTTTGCAACCTCCGGTACCGTGATGGTCAATCCTGCCGGTGCTGTCGAACTCTTTATGGAAGACATGCAGATGATGGTTGGTGATGTGGACTACATGGACGTATCGCTGACCAATGATATGGAAGTGGCTGGATTCCAGTTCGCCATGACCATGGACGGCCCACCAATCATGCACATGGAAGAAACGATCATGGAAACACCGCGTACCCAGGGCTGGAGTTTCACCTATGCCTTTGGTACAGTTATCGGCTTCAGCCTTACAGGTGCAACCATTGCTCCCGGTGAAGGCCCAATCTTTACCATGACTGCTCATGCCGACGCTGAAGGCGAAGGGGATATGTGTTTCGACGAAATCGTCATTTCCGATCCCAACAGCAACCAGCTGCCAGCTATCGGTCACTGCAGTCACATGGAAGTGGTCCCGGAAATACAGGAAGATATCATCGACCTGTCTGCCGCTGCTGTGGAAGACGGAATCGAGCTGGAATGGGAAATTATTCCCGCTCCGACCCGTGAACCGGTGAATCTGTCACTGATGGATTGGGACGGCACACATCTGACGGTGAACATGGAAAACACCACCGCTGTGGCCGGATTCCAGTTCATGCTGAACTCGGATATTGAAGGTTATGAGTTGATTGGTGCTTCCGGCGGTTCTGCCACGGATGCCGGCTTCATGATCTCCACCAACTCCGTCGGTCTGGTTCTTGGTTTCAGTTTGACCGGTGCCACTATCCCGGTGGGTGACGGTCCGCTGACTATCCTGGAAATTGCGGTTACAGGTGACGAAGGCTGCTTCACGCTGAGTGATTTTGTATTCTCTGATTCCGGCGGTGGTCCCATCGCGGTTGACGGCGGCGAACCCTTCTGCATTGGTGAGGTCGAGATCTACGGCTGTACCGATCCGGAAGCGCTCAACTACAATCCGGAAGCCACTATTGACGACGGCAGCTGTATCTACGATATTTACGGCTGTACTGATCCGGAAGCCATCAACTACAATCCGGAAGCCACTATTGATGACGGCAGCTGCATCTATGAAGATGAAGTGACCTGGAATATTTACAGGGATTCGGAGCTGTACACCACGATGGTCGGTCCGATGGATGAAGTGATGACATGGCTTGACACTGCTGTTGAAAGCGAAGTGGAATACTGCTATGAAGTCAGCTACACCGATAACGCCGGCATTGAATCCGATATGTCCAACGAAGCATGTGCCACCTGGATTGGCGAAATGGGTCCGGTCCACTTTGTAGTGGGTATCCCGGAAACCGGTGAATCCAGTTTGGTGGTAATAGAAAACGTGGATGTACTGGAACCTGGTGATGAAATCGGTCTGTTTGATGCAGCCGGTATTCTGAACAGCGGTGACTGCTCCAATGAACTGGGCGAACTGCTGGTCGGCTCCGGCGTATGGACTGGTGAGCAGCTGAATATCGTTGGCATCGGTTCCATCGACAACTGTGACATTCCTGGCGGATTCCAGCTGCCGGGTTATGTTGACGGCAATCCCATTGTTTATATGGTCTGGGATGCTTCAGAAGATGTTGAATACTTCGCTGAAGCCACCTACAGTGCCGGCAACGGTATGTGGGGCAGTCTGATTACTTCAGCCACGCTGGAAGTCATTACGTCTGTCACTCAGGAAGTCACCCTGCAGCCTTTCATGAACAACATGATGTCCTTCTATGTTGAAGGTGAAGACCTGACGGATATGAGTGTATTCGGTGACAATGTGTTTATCGCCTGGAATGACGGCGGTGACTATTACGTACCTTCATTCGATATCTACAACATTGGACAATTGGATGTTCTGGACGGCTACAAGGTCTTCATTAACGGTGACCAGCCTCTGACACTGACAGTGGAAGGTATGGCGGCGGATCCCGGTACTCCGATTACCTGGATGCCGTATATGAACAACATGTTCAGTTATCTGCCCGAAGAACCGATGGATATGCTGGATGCCTTCGAAGAATATGAAGATGATATCCTGCTCATCAAGAATGATGCAGGTGAATACTTCGTACCTTCCATGGGTGTAGAAACAATGACCACTCTGGAACCCGGCAAAGGGTATCTGGTCTTCACGGCAGCCACCGATCCTGTTGAATTCATGTATCCCACGGATATGGTCTTCAGCCGGGGCAGCCGGATTACCGCCATGGAAGAGTTCAAGCAGGCCAGTGTTTCTGAACAGTATGAAATCACCCGGACCGGTATGAGTCATCCGATTATCATCACCGATCTGGCCGGAACCGTCGAAGTGGGTGACGAACTGGTTGCCTATGCTGACGGTCAGGTTGTCGGTGCAACCAAAGTGGTTGACTTTGAACAGCCGCTGGTGATCGCCGCCTGGGAAGGATACCATGAGTTCGGTATTGAACTGCCTGGTTTCGAAACCGGTTCTGAAATCGAACTGCGCCTCTGGAGTGCAGAACAGATGAAAGAACTGCGTGTGGAAGCCAATCTGGACAACGACTTCTACGGCGTGGCTCCGCTGACAAGCGGTTCTGCTGTCGTGTACAACACTGAAGCCGTACCGACAGAGTTCACTCTGAATCAGAACTATCCGAATCCGTTCAATCCGACAACAACCATCGAATTCTCGGTTCCCGCGGATTCACGGATCACTCTGAAAGTATATGATATCACCGGTCGCGAAGTGACCACGCTGGTGGATGCAAATTACACCACTGGTTACTATCAGGTAACCTGGGACGGCACCGATGCCGCTCATAACCAGGTGGCCGCCGGTCTGTATATCTATGCTCTTCAGGGCGAAAATGTATCCATGACCCGCAAGATGGTTTTAATGAAATAAAACCGCAGTAGCAGAAAACTGCCGAATGCGGTTTATCTGAAAATCTGACAAGGCCCGTATTCTGCTCTTTTTCCGAATATCGGAGGGAGGGCAGATGCGGGCCTCTTCTGTTTTCATTCCGAACTTACAGCGCAGGTAAGGCCAAAGGGCTGTGCATGAGGGAAAATGCGTTGAAAAATATTGCGGCGCTCAGCAGAAATGACGGACCGAGAGAAAAACGGTCCGCTGCCTGTAATGAATTTCCCCGCCGCTTGTTGAAAATCCGCCATTTACCGCGGCGGCGAAATGAAAAATGGTTATATCACTAATGATACCCCGTCCGCTCTGCAGCGGGGAAATACATTATAACTCACCCTTCAGGTCCGTTTTTCTTATTGTTCAGTAATTCGGTATCGGGGTATTTTTAATGGTATATTTTACTGTACGTATTCTCCATTTAGGATACAGCCCCTCCTATTGGCAGAAAGATCCCTTCTGCCCGATAACACAGAAATTCGGCGCGCGACTATTACCGAGTAATTGTTAGTCATTAACTCAAATAGAAAGGTACGGAGTTTTGATGAAGAAGCTATTATTACTTCTCCTTGCCATTCCTCTCGTCTTTATCTTTTTCCCAGGATGTGAAGATTCCGACGACGGCGGGACGGATGCGGATATGACCGTCATCGACTGCAGCCAGGTTGATTACTCCTGTGATGAAAACACCAGGGTGTATGAAGACTTTGTAGACGAAAACGATAACAACGAATATGATCCCGGTGAAGAATTTACAGATGCCAATCACAACGGTATTTACGACTGGGTTAGTGACTGTGATCTGGAAGTACTGGACAATATCGTGGAATGCCACGGATTTGATCTTGAACCCCTGGATTTGGGAACACAGACCTGGATCAACGGCCGTCTGACTTCACTGCAGATCGGGAATTTCTTTGCCGGCGGTCTGCTGACGCTGGGAGACTTGCCGCCCTCCATCGGCATGCTGGACACACTGTCCTATCTCCATCTCGGCTGGAATGCATTGACCGGTCTGCCTGATGAGATCGGAAACCTGAACAGGCTGAAGGTACTGCGGATTCACAACAACGAAATCACCAGTCTGCCGGCCACCATCGGCAATCTCACCAGTCTGAATCAGCTGATGATGAATGACAATCTGCTGGAAAGTCTTCCGGATGCTGTCTGTGATCTTGATCTCAGCTGGGATGACGGCTGCTATTTCCAGTTGGATAACAATCTGCTGGACCCTGCCCAGCTGCCCGACTGTATGACGGAAACTTCCGGATTTCAGGATTGCGAACAGGTCTATGGCTGTACCGATTCTCTGGCTTATAACTATGACCCCATGGCCAATTATGATGATGAGAACTGCGTGTACTACGCCTGTACGAGCTGGATGGTTAAACTGGGCAGCAATCCGCTGGAAACACTGACATTGTCAGCCGAATTTCCGGCTGCACCGCTGACTATCGAAAACAATGGTGAAAACACCATATTCTGGTATGTCACACTTTCAGATCCACAAGAATATTTAAATGTAAGCGATACACCTGCCAGTATTACACCGGATATGAATCTGCTGGGGCCGGGTGAGGTTGACAATTTTATTATCAGTGCACCGGTGAATGATATTCCAATGGGCGTATATGATTCATACTTTGTTGTTTCACCGCATTTTGGTGCATCTGTGACAATTCCTGTTTCGATCGAAACCCCCAATCATGCACCGGTAGTACAGGCAATAGATAAAGTGACAACTGTTGAAGATATTGATGTTGCGATTGATATTTCCGTAACTGATATAGATTGGGATCAGGATTTGGCGTGGATTGCCATAAGCAGTGATTCATCCATCGTTATTCCTGAGTTTCATGAAATGCAAAATGATGCTGCAACTCTATTTCTTGATGTTCAGGATGACAGATATGGGACGGTAATAATATCCGTCACAGTAATTGATGAGTACAATCTGACTCATACTCAGAGTTTTGAAGTTGAAGTAACGCCCACACCGGATCTGCAAATTATCAAACCGCTTGCAGATGTAACAACTGATGAAGATGTTGATTTTGAAGTGGAAGTCGGTGTCATTGATATTATAGGGTCTTATGTTGAATCAATTTCCTTAGAAGCTGTAAGTAACAGAACACTGATTCTGGGAATTGATTCGCTTATAACAGTAAACGATACAACATTTACCATTTACTGCAACGCAAAGGACAATAAGAACGGTTCAACCTCTGTCACCGTGTATGCCCGAAATGAATTCAATACCCTCATTGATTCATCAATGTTTGATGTAACAATAACTTCAGTAATGGATCCTCCCATTTTCGATGAAGTGTTTGATCAAATTGCGAATGTAAATACATTCCTTGAAGTGGAGGTTTCTGCAGAAAACATAGAAGGGACCACAAATCCAATTGCTCCCTATGCATTTCTTGATTTTTCTGTTGATTCCGACCACCCGGAAGCATACACACAGGATTTGAACACACTTTGTTATGATCCCAATGATCCCATCAGCCAGATGATTTTTAATTCAACCCATATCTGTACCGTTGAACCGGATGAGGCAGTACTGGAATTTACTATTGGAGATGCATACACCGGTTTGGTGAACATGACCATCACAACAGAAGAACCAAGCGGTTATTCGCAGGATACGGATATTCAATTATGGATCGGTTCTATTTTTGGCACTGAATACGATGATGTCAGCACAAATATGAACAATAACGTTACAATGAATGTTGATTTGAATCCGATGTTGGATGATCTGAATCTCGACTGGAGCAAGTATTTCCTTCATGTTGAATCACAGAATGAAAACCTGGTTTCTGCCCAGTTTACATACGGATCCGAGATTCCTCTTGAGGAATCGGAACTGAACCTGATTGTGACGGAAGATGCAATCGGCAGTTCCATAATAACAATCTCCGTTATTAAAGCTGCAAACGTCATCACTGATTTGTATGCGTATGAAAATGTCATTGACTCACAAAGTTTTACACTGGATGTAATACGTGATATTATTGATATTGAACAGCTGCAGGATATCACAACATGGGAAGACATGGATATTGATATTCCGCTGAATATTGCATCAGAAGGTTCCGGATTTGCAATTCAGGTCACATCGACAGATGAAAGTCTGGTTATTCCGTCAGCCAGCGAAAACAGCGGAAACTATACACTCCATCTGGATGTGCAGGATGATGTATCCGGTACTGCTTCGATTACGGTGACTGTCAGTGATAGCAACGGGTCTGATGAAACAACTTTTGATCTCCAAATTCTTTCAGCTCCTGAACTCGAACTTTCCGATCTTGACATTGTGACCATATCTGAGGATGCAGACACCAACTTTACAATTCAGGCCAGCGGATTGGATTATTCCAGTCAGATTACATGGACTGTTACAAGCAGCGATTCTTCAATTGTTTATGGCTGGGTTGACAAGCTTGGCGGTGGTGAAGGTGAGCTGTATTTGGATTTGATGGACAATATGTCTGGCAGCGCTCAAATTACAGTCAATGTTGCTTTTTCCGGTTTACTTGGGCGGGGAATGCATGAACACACATTCACTGTTGATGTCTTGCCAGTAAATGATCTGCCCGAAATGGAACTGATTGGTGACCAGGTCACATTGTCTGACCTTGATTTTGAAATTGAACTCAGTGCGACAGATATTGAAGAAGTGGGTGTGTGGCATCCAATACTCTTCAACGCAGAAAGCTCAAATGAAAATCTGGTAACCGCAGTTATTGACCAGAATTGTGAATCTACTCCATGTGCTGAATATGATTCCGGTACTTTGCTGCTTGATATTTCTGAGGGAATTGGTTCTGCCACAATCACGGTGACTGCCTCAGATGATGAAGGCGGTATATCTGAGCAGACATTTTTGGTTTCTGTCAATGATTGCTGCAGCGGTATTGAAATTATTGATTTGACTGAAATGTTGATTGTACAGGAAGATGAAGCCACTACAGTAACATTGGAAACCTTTAACCTTGTTTCTTTCATATGGGATTTGAATTTTACGGTCGAAAGCGGTAATGACGATCTCGTTCTTGCTGAAGTATCAGGATCAGAATTCAACGAAGATTTGGGAGTTGTTACAGTCGATCTTGGATTTACCCCTGTTGAGAATCAAAACGGTGACACACATCTGATCTTGATGGTGATGGATGATACTGGACGAATACTTGAAGAGAAGCATATTGATTTAAGGATTGCTCCTGTCAACGACATCCCTGAGATCATATCCATTAATGGTGAAGCGGTCAGCGGACAGGAAATCACGGTAACCACCACCGGCTCTGTCGATGTGGAAGTGGTGGCTGCTGATCCGGATATTGACACCAACGGTCAGGTACTGGAATTCAGCTCCTGCTGCAGCAGCAATGAAGCGCTCGTGATTCCCGAGATATCCGGTTATGATGCAACTTCCGCAACCATTCATCTGGATGTACAGCCGGGCATGACCGGAACGGCTTCTGTGACCGTAATCGTTCAGGACGGCCAGACCGGCGGTGTGACTTATGAAGTTTTTTATGTTACCGTCACACCATAACCGGATATGACGATGAAAATTTTTAACAGCATTTCAAATGGAAAGGTCATTGCTTAATGAAGAAGTACTTGCCTTTACTTTTCATAATCGCCGCCCTCTTTGTGTTTTTCGGCTGTGACGATTCGGACGATGACAGTGCATCCGAAAACGGAATGGTGAACACACTGGGTGAAGGATCGGTTGGGAACGGCGAAACCGGAAATGTCGCCGACTATTTCCCGTATCTGAGTGATCAGGTGCAGATAGACGCCAAATACTGGCGCTACAGTGCACTCACTATTGTGTACCCCAGGCTTTTTGACCCGGATGCAGATACGCTGAATTTCAGCACGTTTCCGGAATATGTGGTGACTGGCGGACCGGGTTACAGCTTCGGGGATCATTTCCGGAAAATCACCCCGGATGATGATCCTGCATCGTATTTGACTCCCACTTTGATTGAGTCTTACAATGAAGCGGTGGAAGACTCCATCCTTGTGAATTCCACTGCTTTCCGGCATGTGGATTCCCTGGTCTGGAACGAGGCCGATGAAGTCCTGCGGGACCTGCAGTATTACACTGTTGTTAAATCTGCCTATGATCGCCAGGAAATCAATATTGCCCATGCCGATGACTGGGAACGACATGTATATGAAGCGGTCCTGGGTGAGATGGTGGAAGAAGGTCTGGTGATTGTGGATCTCAATGAATGGGATGAAGAAACGATCACCATGGTTTCGGATACTCCCGATACATTCCTGGTTGAATTTTTCTTCGACCGACGAATTATGACCAGCGACTCTCTCATCTACAGGCAAAACTGTGACTGCAATGACAATGGCATCTGGGATGATGCCGCAGAAGAAATACTGGGTGATTTTAACGAAAACGGCATCTATGATGAAGGCGAGTTTACCGACACCGGCAACGGTATTTGGGATGATGATGAACCGTTTGTCGATTCACCCAGTGAAGGTATTCAGGGTGAGTGGGATGCCTTTGAAGCGTTTCAGGATCGAAACTGCAATGATATCTGGGATGCGGCCGAAGTATACACCGATGTAAATGACAACGGCAGTTATGATTACGGCGAACCCTTCACTGACCGCGGCAACGGCATCTATGATGAACCCGAGTGCTATACGGACATCAATTTTGACGGCACTATTACAGAAGATGAAATATTCCATTTCGAAAATATCGCCAATAATCTGCTGGTATCGTATGAGAACGGTGATCCTGTTATTCTTGAAAATGTCCAGCCCGGAGAAGGTATGGTTTCACGGTTTGGACATGTCTATGGTGATATCATCGAAACGGTGACATTTATCGATTCTATTACCCTTTCGGTGGACAATGTGGACAGCGTGATTACCACCTTCACAAATCATATCGTAAATGAAATGGAAGATGCCGGAGCGCTGGAAGAGTACTCCATTGCCAAAGTTCAGTTTAATTTCCTGGATGCTGGCAGCGGCCAGGATGTCCATGTGTATGACTATCATCTGTTTAACCGGAACGAATCCGATCACATCGGCGAGCTGGCATATCCCAGTTATATTTTCCCCGACGGGTTTTACGGCGAAGTCCCCGGACATCTGGACTGGGGCGGAGAACTGGCTGACGGATTCTGGTACGAGGAAAATCCGGTGGAAGCCATACTCTATTACACTCGGGACGGATTGCTGAGGGATGGTGAACGTTTTTCCACCGACACCCTGGCGGTCACCGATCACGGTGTGTATTATGTTGAGAATTATTATGCCGTTGACAAGGATACCATCAGTATTCCGTATGGTGACAATATCTCGCGACCGGACTGTTTCAGAATTACCCGTGAAACCCGAATGAGTCTTCGGGGCAGTGCCATAGAGTTTGGTCAGCGCAGCACAACATGGCTCGTTCGGGATCTGGGAATAGCCCGCGAGAATGTGGACATCCGCTGGACCGAACCGGCCTGGATGCAGGATGAAGACTGGGCGGAATATTCCAAAGTGGAACTCATTGATTTCCGCAGTCAGGACCTTGGCCGCCGTCTGCCGCTGTTCGGCAGCAGCAGGGCGGTCGATCTGGATGAGTTTGATGAGATCGGAGACTTTAATTACGATCCCTATCAGAAACGCCGCACTGCTGGATTAACCAGAGTACAACTCCCGGTAAATGATTAAGAAGGAAATGAGAACTATGGTTAAAAAATCCATCAACACCATTTTATTCGCCATTCTGATAACCGGTGCGCTGTTCGCCGGAACTGACGGAACCCTCCGCGGAAAAATCAAGGATGTTTCCACTGGTGAGCCTGTCCCGGGGGCACAGATTTATATTGCCGATCTTCAGATCGGAGCCATCACGGATATGGAAGGGAGCTACATGATCCTGAATATCCCGATTGGAACCTATGACATTACCATCTCAATGATGGGCTATAAAAAACATATTGAGCAGGGTGTATCCATCATCATGGATAAAACCCAGTGGCTGGATGTTCAGCTGGAAGTATCCAAAATCGGTATGGATGAAGTGGTGGTCCGAGGGGCACAGGACAAGCTGGTTGACACCGGTGAAACCCACAAAACCACCACGGTCAGCTCCAAGGACATTGAATCCCTGCCGATTCGTGATATTTCAGAGCTGTACACTCTGCAGGCCGGGGTGGTCAAGGTGGAAAGCCGCACCCAGGGAATTCCGGATCATGAAGAACGCGGGCTGGAGGAAGTACACGTCCGCGGCGGACGGTCCGGAGAAATCGCCTACATGATCGACGGTCTGTATATTCGGAATCCAATTTTTGGCGGCATTGGCAACGGCACCCGGCTCAACCTGTTTGCCATCAAGGAATTTGACTGGCAGCCCGGCGGTTTCAACGCCGAATACGGGGATGCCATGTCAGCCGTGTCCAACTGGCATACCGCTTCCGGTGAGGAGGAGTATCAGTACCGGTTTAAATATGAAACCAGCCTGGTGGGTGCTGCCATGGGCAACGAATACGATGAACTCCGGGGCTATAACGATTACAATATCGGTTTCGGAGGACCGGTGCCATTTATGGAACGCCTGAAATTCTGGGTTTCCGGTCAGTACACCAATAATGATCACTACCGGGTTTACGAATTTGATGATCTGGTGTATGTCAATCATGACGAAGATGTATTTCCGTTTCTGCTGGATACGGAAACCAATTTCATGAACAAAGACAATCTGGTGCAGCCGTGGGATGATGAAGCCGGTTTCAGAGGATTCGGTTTTGACAAAACATTAGATTACTTTGCCAAACTGAGCTACAAGCATACCCCAAAGCTGCGGTTCAATGCCTCCTACTGGAATGTTGCCGCGCATCGGAAAGTGTTTAATCCGCGGTATCTGTACTGGGATGACGGCCAGAATGAACTGTTCCGGGATACCGAACGGTTTACGGTTGAAGTGGACCACACCCTGGAAAAGAAGGTTTTCGGCAAATTCTCAGTGTTTTACACATTTCGTCTTTCCCGTTTTGTACAGGAGCAGTTTCAGGGTGTCCGCTGGCAGGACAGTGACAGCGACGGCTATCCCGACTGGTTCGAATGGCGGTATTCCGCCGGTGATCCGGACAAAAACTACCGGACCCTTTCCGATCCCTACAATCCCAATATGGTGCCCTATACCGTGTCGCCTGACGGTGAATCCATCTGGTATCATCAGAAGGATGATGTGAGCGGCTGGTATTACGGTCAAACCCCAGGTGCTTATAACTGGGATGCGGCAGAGCAGTTTCTGGATGCCAACGGCAACGGACTCTGGGATGACGGTGAATACTGGATTGACAACCAGGGTCAGTGGGATCAGGGTGAACCTTTTGTGGATGATAATGACAACAATGCCTGGGATCCCGGCGAATACTGGATTGACCAGAACGGAAACGGCTGGGACGGTCCCGTCCTGAAGGAAAAAGCCATTTACCGGGACGGCAGCTACTGGCTGATGCCGGATATGTATGTGGACTACAACGATCATCTGGATTATCGGTATGTGGAACATATGTATGAAGTGGACCCCTGGTGGTTTGCCAATGCCGGCTACAATCCCAATTTTTCCGGGCTGCCTCAGGATCAGCTGTACTTCATGCCTACCGGAGATGACTATTACTGGAATGAAGGAAAGGCTTTCGGCGGCAGTGACCGTTTTTATGGTGAATCCACTGCCATCACCGATGAAGCACGATTTGATCTGACATCCCAGCTGACGGATAAATGGAAAGTACGTACCGGTGTGGACTGGAAAATTCACAAACTGAACTTTTATGAAATTATCAATCCCTGGGGTGAATTGGGACCGGATTCAGATGACAAGACCATCCAGGATTTCTCGGAAGCATTTGAGGATACCGGCCCGGACGGACTCCTTCCCGGGGACGACCTTTATCTCGGTCCGGATGAGGGTGAGAACAACGGTCGCTGGGATGACGGTGAATATTATGACGATGACAACGGTAACGGAGAATATGATGATTTCCGTGAGCCGGAAGAATTCTCGTACTACATCCAGAATACCTTTGAAGTCCCCTGGATGGTAGTGAATGCCGGTGTCCGTGTGGACGGCGTGAAATACAACACGAAGGTTTGGGCAGATCCGTCAGGTGATTATTCTCCCACTCGTCCCTACTATTACAACGATGTCGGCATTGACGGCATTCCGGGCAACGAAGATGAAGGTGAAGGCAATCTGGCGTGGGATGAAGGAGAGCCTGTCAGCACGCTTCCCGAATTTTCCGGTGCTTCTCAGCAGGTGCTCTTTATGGATGCCGACTGGTTCTGGAAAGTCAGTCCCCGTCTGGGCATCAGTCATGTGATCACCGACAAAGCTTCCTTTACATTCAACTATGGTGTGTATTATCAGACGCCTATTTTCCAGAATGTATATCTGAACACCAGTCTCCAGGCCGATCCTGTTGAATTCTTTGAAGGTGGTGAAGGGGCTATCGGAAATGCCACCATGTCCGCTTCCAGAACTCAGTCCTATGAATTTGCCTTCAATGTGCAGGTGGGTCAGTTCTGGGCATACACCATTGGTGCCTGGGTGAAAAATATGGACCAGCTGGTTACCTCCAAAGTGCAGAAGAGCGGCCAGTACACGTACCGGGTCTTCTCAAATGGTGATTACGGTTCTGCAAAAGGCATTGACATCACTCTCGAGAATCGGGGACTGGTAAGTACAATGCTCCAGTACACCTACTCTGTTGCAAAGGCCAACAGTGAATACGACTGGGCATCTCTTGGCTGGGAAGCCATGAATGCCGCCTCCCAGGAATTCCTGATGCCCTATGATCGTACCCACGACCTGACCTTTAGTCTGTACACCATCATGCCGTTTGGCATCGTGGGCGGTATCACCGGTTTTTATCAGTCCGGCGCTCCTTATACGCCCGTGATTGAAGAATCCTCCGGCAACTTCAAGTCCGATGAAGAGAACAAATACTCCAAACGGGCACCGGATTACCGAAACATCAATCTTTCATTCTCCAAGTATATCCGCATTGACGATTACAAGGTGACCCTTGGAATGAATGTGTTCAATATGATGGATGAACGGAATCCCATTGATATTTACCCGGTCACAGGTACTGCGGATGATCCGGGAGAATACTACACTGAAAACATCGGGCTGCCCACGGAGGTGCCGGAACAGCTCCAGGCCAAATCCGGATCGTATTATGATCAGCCCTGGTTTTATTCCTCTCCCCGGCAGATCAATTTCTTCGTGCGGGTGGATTTTAACTGATCCGGCAATGTGAAACGGATTTCAGTGTATGAATGAAAAAACTTAACAAAATAGGTAATATGGTGAAGAGACTTTCAATCATTGCAATTATCATATCCAGTCTGATCTGGTGCGCGGAAGAATCTGCCTACGATAATGATGAAACTCATTATTTTGACCCGCCCGCCTCATTGGGCAAAATTGGAGACTATTCCTATCCCACCAATCCCAGTAACGACCGTGCCATGGGACTGGCTATCAAAGGTAAAACCAAATCCACGATCCTGAACTACGGGGACTTCATCGATATTGATGTTGACCGTGACGGGCAGTGGGATCAGTATCCGGCTGGTCTGTGGGGGGAATATGCCTATCTGCCGCAGGTGGGATTTATGGCCGGTGTTCCGGGAAACTATTATTCCTACAAATTCACCGACTGGAATACCTCGGATTCTGAAGTATTCATCAGCAACAATGGTGAAAATATCCGGCTGTGGTGGTCTGACCAGGCCGGACGCAGCTGGCTGGAAAACGGCGCTGATGATCCGAGCTACGTTGGTGTCCTGTTTGAGTCGTATAAGGACCGTGGGATCGTAGGGGTTGAAATTTTTGTGGAAAACCCGGTGTTTACAGATAAAAACCAGTGGATGCTGGATGTGGAAAACCAGACCCTGTTTATCACGGTGGTCGATGGCATTGATCCCCAGGTCGCCAATTCCTACGGGAATCAGAACCAGAAAAAAAGCATCGGCCTGATTTATCCCTGGGCCATGCGTCCAAGCCTGACTGGAAGAAACTCCAACTCGGATTTCGATTATTATGACTACGCCGGCTGTGATGAATTTGAGCAGGACTGGACCACCTGTGAGAACATGGATTATTATGGGGCCAATGTATCCGAGTCCTGGTACAAGCGGCGTTTTAACACAGACTGGCAGCCATCCACAAAAGCCAGGATTTACACCCACAATACTATTGTAAATTCAGGAGATGTGTTTGGGAACACTCCCTATGTCCCCAGCAATGATGAATATCCGCTGCTGGCTCACAGTAATTTCACACAGACCTGGCCCACGGTGTACAATGAAGAGACCGGTCTGGATGAACCATTCTGGCCGGGCTGGTTCGCGGAGGATTACATCGAAGATCTTCCCGGCTGCACCGGAACCCGGAAGGATCCCAACTGCTGGACGGAAGTGAACGGCCGGTTTATTTCCGATTCGGATATTTTTATGGAATTTGATGACCGCTGGGCCCATCGCGGATCCAATGTGAATACCAGCGGTGGATATGAGGAATACGGTTATCCACTTGGGCTGCGGGTTCAGGCTGAAGCCCATTCCTATGGTATTGCCTATGCCGAAGACGTTATGTTTGTGACCGTGAAGGTGCGCAATGAAAGCGGCGATTTCTATGATGAGGAAGGCAATTTTCATGATGGAATCATCCTGCCGGACGGCACCAAGATCAATGGCGGAAAAGGCTTTAACTACAAAGGCATGTCATTGGGTTTCTATTTTGACGCGGACTCCTACTCACAGGATGTTAACGGCAGCACGGCCGGCCGGTCGAATGATGATGATACCATGGAATACTACGACTCCATTCATGTGGTGAATAATGAAGAGCTGATCATTTCCATGGCGATGGTTTACGACTATGACGGTACCAGTGGCCTGGCCACCGGATCCGACCTGGGTGTGGTGGGCGTGCAGCTGCTGGATTCACCCATTGCCACCGATACGCTGTACAAGGAAATCCACGGTATTGACCGTCTGCCCGGTCAGAAACTGAAAATGACCGACTGGCACTGGTTCAACTGGTACAACCGTCCCGGTGTTGAAAGTCCCGGAATTGATCCCCCAACGGCTTCTCACAAGGAGGAGGTTCAGTACAAACTGATGACGGGTGACACCACCAACATCAGTCAGGAAGAAAAGGAGTGGTACTTCCATACCGCCAATCCGGCAACCGATCTGGATATCGAACTGAATCCGCACTTCGATTCCCTGGACGGGCTGGAACTTGAGCAGGATTTCCTGGATGGAGAACTGGGACTGGATGCCGTGCTGATCATGAGCTGCGGACCCTTCGATATTGAGGTGGGTGAGGAAGTGCCTTTCTCGTTCACCATTATTTTCGGACAGGATCCGGCAGACCTGATCCGCAACGCCGAATTTGCCCAGATCATGTACAACAGTCATTATCAGGGCTTTACGGCCCCCACCATCCCCAACGTCTTTGCCACAGTGGATCATGAACGTATTGTTCTGACCTGGGATGCCGTGGCGGAAAATTCCCGGGACGTGATCACAGGATACTCCGATTTTGAGGGATACAGGATATATAAAAGTCTGGATGGCGGATCTACCTGGGGTGATCCTGAAGACATGATTTTTGACAATGAGCGAATTCATGTCGGCTGGGAACCTCTCGATCAGTTTGACCTGACCTTTGACCAGGATATGAATCACTGCATCTATGAGAATGCAGACTGTTCTGATGATCTTGGCAACGCCCGGCAGGTGGATGTTCAGGACAATGACCCGCTGGCACCCTGGTTTGATCTGGGAGACAATACCGGTCTGCAGCATACCTATGTGGATACCAACGTCATCGACGGTGTGGAATATACCTATTCGGTGACGGCCTATGATATGGGTGTGGAAGCGGATTTTGAAGTCACCTGGTCGGAGGATGAAGAAGAAATTGAGGTGGATGTGGACGGTAACGGTGTGATCGATACCGTGCTTACCATTACTACCTGGGTGCCGGACACCACCTGGGGGTCTTCAAATCCTGACCACTGGGCAACACCTTACGGCTATGCCAGTCTGGAGACATCCAAAGGAACCACAATCCACGATCCAAACTTCGTCACAGTGATTCCCGGATACCGCGCCACCAATATTACTTTCCCCGATATTGAAGAGAGTGAAGATTTCATTATCGCCAACCCGGGGAATACCGGAAACGGGGATCGATTCTACAGCATCGTCAACGAGGAAGATCTCAGCAACAAACTGGTCCGGCTGGAGGTTCAGGCCGAAGCGGATACTGCCGACACTTTCGAGGGATACGCCCTTGCAGATCCGCGGATTTATGTTTACGAGATCAATAATCTGAGTGACCAGAAACCCATCCTGACAAACGGAATCGAGATGGTGGATATGGGGCTCGACAGCATCATGTACTACATGGATATGCCCGGCGCGGACAGCAGTGACGGTGTGATCTACGTGCCGGATTATGAAGTAAAAGACTATGAAATCCTGGGTATGGATGATGACGGCTATGAGAGCAATTTCAGTGATTTCTTTGACGGTATTCGGGTTCGTTTTGACAATGGCCTGGGCACCATACCTGCTGATAACTCTGCGCTGATCCGTGAAACGGAGATGACCTTTCCGCCAGACTCCAATGGAGTCCCGCTGGTGGATATCCGACTGCAGTATCGGGGTTCCGGTGTATTCACTCAGCGTCCGCCGTATGAATACAAAATAGAATTTTCAGTCACCAGCTATCTGGACTCGGCCGATATCACTACCGGCAGCGGCTGTGAAGGTACGCCATTCATGATTGACGGCAACGGCAGGGTACCTTTCCCGTTTAAAATCACCAATTTGACAACCGGCAAACAGGTTAAAATCCGTCATAAGGACAACGGTCTTGGAGGTCAGCAGGCCGGTGACGGAAAAAACGACTGTCTATGGCAACGGGCCGAACCGCTGGAAATGTATCGGGACGAAGTAATAACAACCAATAATCCTGATCCGTTTGAAGAATGGATATACACGATGTATATTGATTTGCCCTATGTGGATTTCCTGAGCTTCCAAGTTGAACCATGGTACGCCACATCCAATTATGAAGAAGGGTTTATGGTATATCATGCCGACATGATCTGGGTCGCAAACGACATCATCACGCCGTCCAGTTTCAGTATTGCCGACGGAGATACGATTAAGCCAAACACATGGTATGATCCTGACGGCGACGGCGTCAGTGACAACAAGTGGTTGCCCGTATATCCGTGGGAAGACGGAGATTACATGATTATCAAACCGGCCCGCTGGTTTGTGGACGGTGATTCATGGGTAGCGGATCTGTCACTGCTGGGCGAGCCCCATGAAGTAACTCAGGAAGAGCTTGAAATGGTGAAGGTTGTGCCCAATCCGTACATTGTCAGCTCGGAGTTCAACGAATCCAAGCATGTGAAAAAAATGCGCTTTACGCATCTGCCCCAGCAATGTAAAATCACGATTTACACCATTACCGGTGAGAAAATCAATGAACTGGAGCATGATGATCCCTATGAAGGCAATCTGTGGTGGAACCTTCGAACGCTGAACAATCAGGAGGTGGCCCCCGGGCTGTATATCTACACGGTTGAATCCGACGGTAAAAAACATATCGGCAAATTTGCCGTGGTACGTTAAGAGAGAGTGTGAACATGATGAATAAAAAATTAATAATCGCAATCTCAATCATCAGTACGTTTCTGTTTGGTGAAGAAATCACCAATATTCCGGATATCGTAACCAAAGTCGGTACGGCTGCCGGGAACTGGCTGAAGCTGGAAACCAACATCCGTGCTATCGGAATGGGCGGCGCAAATGTGGCATCAGGCGAGGGAGTGGCTTCCATCCCTGTAAATCCGGCCAATATTGCCTTTCTGAAAGGATCAGAGACATACTATCTGAAATCCAGTTATCTGGCAGGCATTACGCACAATGTCATTGCTTACGGTACGCGTCTCAGCGGAACGGACTACATGGCTTTCAATCTGTTTTATCTGGATTCAGGTCCCATTGGTGTGACGACGGAAACCTTTCCGGACGGCACGGGTGAGGACTATCATGTGCGGGCATTTTCAATTGGCGGTACATATGCGAGGGTGCTTACCGATCGTTTGAAAGTCGGGCTGACCGTTAAATATGTACGGGAGAACATTTCCACAACGCATATGCAGAGTTTTGCCTTTGATCTCGGATCCAACTTTCGGACCGGCATCTACGGTTTCACGCTGGGAATGTGCGTCAGCAATTTCGGACCGGAAGTGCGTTTCCACGGTGACGGTTTGAACAAGGTCGTGGATGACGAAGTGGATGTCGAGGGACGCCTGGATAAAATCACTGAAGACTTCCCGCTCCCGCTTTCCTTCCGCCTTGGGATCAAAAACGATCTCATCGGTAAAGAAAGCGAATGGTTTGCAAGTGAGACCAACCGGCTGACACTGGCAGTGGATGGAATGAATCCCATCGACTTTTCCGTGTACGGCAGTGCCGGTCTTGAATATGCCTGGCGGGAGATTGCGTTTGCCCGAATCGGTACTCACATGAATCACGATACTGCAGGCCTTTCATTGGGTGCCGGGCTGCAGTACAAGGTACAGTCTTTTAAGATAATTTTTGACTATGCTTTTGTGGATTACGGCCCGCTGAAAGACTCATCCCAGTATGGTTTGAGACTTGGATTTTAACACTCTGTTACAATAACTTTGTGTTCGCATCAAATCCGTTTCTCTAATATAACGGGCACAAAATTGTCGACAATCAATACACAATAGGAGAATGTAAAATGGCCAAAAAAGGTATAATATTTTTTGCATTTGTGCTGGCGTTATCCTTTGCCAGAGATATCGATTATCTCGGGGATAACTCGCACTCTCTGGACGTGAACGGGCGCCAGACAGAAATCATTCAGGATAACCCCATACTTCCCATGACCCGAGAGAACATAATGGTTATCGAAGAGGACTTTGAAGGTGATGTTGAGTGGACTCACGAGAATTGGTGGGAACTTTCCGAGAATGATTATAACAGTCCGACACACAGCTTCAATGCCGTGAATCCGCCGAATGGCGTTAACGTTGGAAGCTGGAATCTCTATTCACCCGTTTACCAGCTGCCGGAACTGGGAGAAGATGAAGTGATGCGTTTTGGATTTCATCTTTTCTGCGATCAGCCGGACTCGGACGGTGACGGTGACAACTCCCTGGAAGACCTTTATCGGGTCGCACTTGCGGATGTGGACGCCCTTGCCTGGCATACCTCCGATTTCATGGCCTATGAAGGCATGTCCTACTGGTGCGGCGATGAAGCCCTGGAAGGGTACAGTGACGGCTGGCTTCAGTTCCTGGATACCCCTCCGGTAACCATCCCTGCCGGCGGTTATACCATGACTGCCGATTTGCGCTGGGGCCTTGAAGATCCCTGCGGCGGTGACTGCGGTGTGGCCGGCGTTTTCGTCGATGGCTGGGACGCTGCCAATGTACGTATTTCAGCCGACGGTGGTCAAAGCTGGGATATCCTGGCTGGTTCTGATCCATATGATTTTACCAGCGGCTACGGCTGGGTTTTCAATGGAGAAGATGAATACATCGCGGGATGGGGCGGACAGACCGACTGGCATGAAGTAACGTTCGATCTGAACGACTATGCCGGAGAAGAAGTCATTATCCGCTTCGCTTTTGGTTCCGATCCCGGATATTCCACCATTGATGATGCCTCTCTGACAGGATTTTCGGTGGATAACATTGTTATCTCCAATGATCTGTTCCTGGCTGATGCCGATGCCAATGATCCGATGATTGCAGCCGGTCTGGCATGGGTTGAGCAGTTTTATGACTACTCCGGTGACGACGCCAATCCGCGTCCCGGTCACTTTGGATGGGAAGAATATCTCCCCGGTCTGCCGTACAACGGCAACACTTTCCTGGATATCAGTGATTTCGGCGGACGCAATGTCCAGTTCCGTTTCCAGGCGGTCTACGATGACAATGATGACGGCGGTGTAGGCACCGGTCTCTTTATCGATGACTTCAAAGTGTACATTGAATTGGGCGCACCTCCGGCACCGACTGGTCTTGCCGGTGAAGCTCTGGACAGCCAGGTGAATCTCTGGTGGGATGATATGAACTATGCCGGTACTGACGATTATATCTACGATAACGATATGATCACTCAGATGATCACCCTCACTGATGAAGGTGAAGCCTGGGCCGGAACTGCCATTGATCTGATTGGTCCTTCCACAATTAACACCGTTTCCATTTACAACATCAATGAACCCGGTGTGACCATCACCCTTGGCGCGTTTGAGAAAGTCGGATCATTCTACAATACATCTCCCGCGTATGAAATGGAAGTGACGCTTGGAGAGGGCTGGAATGATTTTTCACCTGCATGGGATGTCACCAACAATTTCCTGATCGGTATCACGTTTACGGATCAGATTGCTGCCGGTTTGGATGAATCAGTGGATTATTCCTACCACAGCTATACAATGCTGGGCGGTTCCTGGGACAGCTGGGCTGAAACAGTGGAAGGCTCCGGCGGCGGATTGAATCACGGTGAATGGGGTATTCGGGCCAATGTTACTGCCATGGGCGCCGATGTAACCTATAATGTTTACCGTGACGGTGATCCTGTTTCAACACTGCTGAGCAATGCCAGCTTTACCGATACGGGTCTTGAAAACAATATCACCTATGGGTATCAGGTCAGCGCAGTCTTCCCCGGCGGTGAGGAAAGTGAACTCAGCGAAGAGCTGCAGCTTACGCCTCAGGCCAACACGGTGTATGAACTGCTTTATGATGACGGTACTGCAGAAGAAGGTGCAAATTACGGATCCAATAATTTCATGGCAGTCAAATTCACTTCAAATGGTGATGAAGATGACATGATGCGTGTCAAATGGTACCAGATGGTTGACGGCGGTGCATTCTACATTTACCTTTGGGAAGATGACGGCGGAATGCCCGGCATGGAAATGTATCATCATGTGGTCGTCGGCGGTGTGGAAGGCTGGAATGACTATGATCTTACCAGCGAAGCCTTTGTCATGGGCGGTGACTTCTGGGTAGGTGTCAAGGAATTTACCTCTACCGCTGCCTTTGGTTTGGACACAAATTCAAACGCTGGAATGGGTTACGGACGCATCGGTACCACCGGTGCCTGGCAGCCGCTGGCTGACATAGGTTTTGACGGCAACCTGATGCTCCGCGCGGTTCTGAACGGCGAAGAACAGACGGGCTGTGAAATCGGTGATGTCAATACTGATGGATCCGTGGATGTTCTGGATATCGTGATGATTGTGAATTTCATCATGGGCCAGACCATTCCGAATGACGACCAGCAGTGTGCGGCTGATGCCAATGAAGACGGTGCCATCGACGTTCTGGATATCGTCCAGATCGTAAACATGATTATGGGTGGCTAAGTCTGAAGCTGTCTGAACAAGAATAAAAACTACAGGACCACCCTTTTTGCCGGTCGATTGACGGGTGGGAAGGGTGGTCCGCTAACGATTCAAAAACACAAAACAAAAGGAAAAAGATGAGCGAAATAAAGAAGATCAGAAAACAGGCATGGGCGCTCATTGGATTCATTACCGCATTAGGCATTGTCTTTGGTGACTATTATCAGGACCGGTTTCTTTTCTGTCTTAAACCGGATGCAAATCCCCTTGAAATTCAGCGGACTGCGGACGGGGCAGTGGTTGATAATCCGCAGGTCGCACAGTTTTTTTATAAAAATGATATTTTAGATGTTGAAAGATGGATTACCAGTGCCGGTCCTGAAGATCATGACGGCGATATCTATCTGAACCGCATCTACAGGGTATATCTCAAACCCGGACGGCAGGACGAAATGGAATCTGTTAAGGAATCCATCCGATACCTGGACGTTGTACATTCATCAGAATTTGAAAATATCCGCACACCCGTTTACTCCCCCAATGATCCCTCGTACTGGCAGCAGACCAGTCTGCCGGCAGTAAAAGCCAATCAGGCCTGGGATTTCTGGAATATCAGCGAAGGTGAAATGCCCGGAAGCAGAGAAGTGCTGATTGCCGTGGTGGATACCGGTGTGGACTATACGCATCCTGATTTACAGGAAAATGCCTGGATCAATCAGGGTGAAGTGCCTGGCACTGTTTTTAACACAATAGATATAGACGGTGACGATTATGTGACGGCAAGTGAAGTGCTGACCTACCTCACGGTCAATAATTATGATTACAACAACGATGGTGAAATCAATCTGCGGGATGCGCTCCATGCCAGTTCGATGCTTACCAACAATGCGGACAATGACAACAACGGGAAAGCAGACGACATCATTGGCTGGGATCTCTCAGGCTGGTCCGGGACCGATGACAATGATCCGTTTCCAAAGGAAGGCGTACCCAACAATTCCACCTGGGCTCATGGCACGCATGTGGCCGGTATTGCTTCCGCAGTCACTCATAACAGTCTTGGGCTGGCGGCAACAGCCTTCAATGCCAGCATTATTTCGGTAAAATGCTCAAGGGAGTATCAGACCGGAGAACCGGGTGTTAACGACGGTTATGACGGAATCACCTATGCAGCCAAAGCCGGATACTATGCCGGTACATTTACCATCATCAACAACAGCTGGGGCGGCAGCGGATACAACGGTTATGAGCAGAGTGTGATCAACACTGCGCATGATACCTATGGTGCGGTGATTGTATGCGCGGGAGGAAATGGTGACGATTACGGCGGTGAGGAGTACTCTTCACATTATCCTTCCTCATATAATAACGCCATTTCCGTATGTGCCATCGGCGCCAGCGGAACCTGGACCCACTGGGCAACCTATCATGAAACCATTGACCTGGCTGCACCGGGAAATGATGTTCTAAGCTGCATTATCGGCGGCGGATACGAATCCTGGCCCGGTTCTTCCATGGCGAGCCCCAATGCGGCCAGCTGTATCGGCCTGCTGGCATCCTTCTACCCTGACTGGGACAATGAACAACTGGAGAGCAGAATTGTCTCAGCGGCAGATCCGTTTATTTATGACGTCAATACAGAAGATTATCTTCAGGGCATGCTCGGGGAAGGCATGGTGGATGCCTACTATGCCATTGGCGGTCTGGTTTTCCCAAGCATCTACTACATGGAACATATGATAATGATGGAGACGGGTGATGGGGATCCGCTTCTGAATCCCGGGGAGTCCGGACAGCTGCGGGTGACGCTTGGAAATGAAATCGGCTGGATTGATGCTTCAAATGTGTCTGCGGAATTGACCTGTGACCATCCCGGTGTGACAATCACTGACGCCGAAGCTGAATATTCGGATATTGCAGTCGGCGGGGAAGCGGTCAATCTCATCGATCCGTTTGGTTTTGAACTGGCGGATGACATTGCATTGGGTGATATAGAATTCGTCCTGCATGTAACTGCCACCGGAATTCCGGGTTATACGTTTACACGGGAAATCCCGTTTGAAGTGAATGTCTCACTGAATCAGTACGGTTGGCCTCTGGACACACTGGTTGAACCGATAAACAATATTGAAGCATCCCCTGTTCTGGCGGATGTTGATGGTAACAATGTCGCAGAAATAATATTTGGGGATTACAGTGGTCATCTGTATGCCGTTAATACAGACGGCGACATGGTTGAAACGGACCTGTTTCCCTTTGATACCGGAAACCAGATATGGGGTTCTCCGGCGGCGGCAGATATTGACAATGACGGACATACGGAAATTATTCAGACGTCCAAAAGTAAAATGCTCTATGTGCTGGATCCTGTGGACAACATTGTGCAGGTTGAATTTGATGCCGATCAATATCTGATGGGCTCTCCGGCACTTGGCAATCTGGATGCGGATGATGATCTTGAAATAGTGGTGGGCGGCTACAATTCTTCCGGGTATATTTTTGCTATTAATCCGGATGGAACCGCGGTTGAGGGCTTTCCCTATTTTACTGATGAAAAAGTGCTGCGCGGAGTCGGACTGGCGGATTTCAACGGAAATGGCCGCTCAGATATTGTATATGTCACGGAAGATGACCGCATTTGGCTGATTTATGATGATACCACTGTTGCAGATGGCTTCCCGTTTACGGCAGGTGATAAATTTAAATCCGCCCCGGGCATACTGGAATACAACGGGCAAAAGATCATTGTTGCCGGCTGCAGGGACAATAACTTCTATGCCGTCAACAGCGACGGCAGTCTGCGGTTCAGTATTGCCACAGGCAGTTATGTTAATACCAGTCCGGCGTTTGCAGAATATGACGAAACAACGGGTATTTTCTTCGGGTCGGAAGACGGCTATCTTTACGGGATCGATCCGGATGGGAATGCCTTGCCAGGCTGGCCGATCTTTTTCGGCGGAGCAGTCAATTCTTCTCCGGCTGTCTCGGATCTGAACGGTGATGGCATGCCTGAAATTATGGCGGGAGATCTGGCCGGAACAATCGGTGCATATTCCTGGGATGGTTCGGTCTTCAGCCCGTTTCCAATCAGCATGGGGGTCGGTATTACCGGTTCTCCCACTGTGAAAGATTCCGATGGGGATGGTGATCTTGAAATGCTTATTGGTTCGTCCATGTTTATGCTGAATTTCGATATCAAGGAAACAGGCATCAGCGATGGATTCTGGAATATGCATCGCGGCAGCAGTCTGCGTACCGGATATTCAGGTGATATCATGACTGGCGGCTGCGGTGATTATATATCGGGGGATGTCAATCTCGACCTGGTTCTGGATGTACTGGACGTGGTGCGAATCGTCAGCATCATCATGGGGACTGCCGACAATGTAACCGAGTGTGAAATAATTATCGCGGATATGAATCTGGATACCGTTGTTGACGTACTGGATGTGGTGATTATTGTAAATACAATAATGGGCAACTGACTGTTCAGGGATCAAGAGTTTTAAAAAAAATTGACAGCAGAAATTTGCTGTTTCAGAGTTTGGGACTTATACAATTATTCAAATTTGAAAACTGTTTTTCAAAGTTATTAACTCAGACAACAATCGCTAAATAAGGAGTTCAAATGAAGGGGATAAGAATAACAGGAATCGCAGTTCTGGCATTCAGCATGCTGCTGGCAGCTACCAGAGTTGCGCCTGAAACGAAGGTGAGCAATGCCTATCAACCCAAAGTGGAGCCAACAAACCAGATTGTTAACACTAGTCAGTATACAAGTCCGATTACATACCCCAATGTTGATCGGAACAGTGTAAATATGACCCTGGCTGACTCCTCTAAAAATGGTTATGGGCTGATCGTCAGCATGACCAATCCAATTGGTGTAACCAGCGAAGGCTGGATTCTCGGATACCGTCAGTGGGCCGGTGACACCGGGACCAGTGGTCAGATCGGGGCTGCATATTCTCCCGACGGTGCAAACTGGACAACATACACAAACCTGAATCCGGGACTGGGTTTGGGTCGGTATCCAAGTGCAGTGGCCACGGATCCGTATCCGTATGTATTCTGGAATGAATATACCGGTGAAGGTACTGGTTACGGCGGACGTGCCTATTACACATATGACGAATTTGGTTGGGACGGCGGATCATTTGCCACTCCGCTGGATGTAGACATCCTGTGGAATGATTCAAAGGATCTGTGGGTCGGCAGTCCTTCATATGCATATGATGAAGCCAATGACATGCATTATTTCAATGTTTCCTATTCGGATTGGACAAGGGACAATGTCTATATGTTCCACTCGGAAGCATACGATGATGGCTTTATTATTTTCGGCAGTGAAATTGTCGTGATAGATGTCATTAATGATCTGGTCGGTGGTGACGATGATGGTAAATATAATTCGGACGCCATTACTGAGGTCAATAATGATGGTATCGGTTATGTTGCTACTTCTGCGTATTTTCTGGGTGCAGACCAGACACCTCCAACCAGCCAGTACACCAATATTCACAGCCCGATTTTCAAAATGACTGAAAACTACGGTGCTACCTGGACCGGCGGTCAGGGCGGAAGTAACTACTACTACATTCCGGAAGATGTTTTTGAATCAATGATGGGTGACAATTATCCTGACGAACATGAATTTCCGAGTGTTTATGTCAGCGAATGTGACGGAACCACAATTGAATTTGAAAAATTGTTTTGCACCTATGACTTTGACCTGAAGGTTGACAGCGATGGCAATCCTCACTTCATTATTGGTGTCCTGCCTTCTGCAGGTGATGGAGTTTACCCGGGCATGCCTTACAATGGTCTTTATCATTTCTGGATTGATAAAGACTATCTGATGAATCCCGGTGTGGTCAACACAGACACAGGTTGGAATTATTCCCGTCTGTTTGATACAGGGAATATCTGGAACTGGGAAAATGCAGATGGAGAATCCTACTGGCAGAAATCATTCCCCAGCTTTGCTATCAGTGACGAATCTGATGATATCATGTGGGTAGTTGTTGCCGGTCCGGACCAGGGTGACTTTGTCGTGACCGATGATGGCGGTACTCCGGATGACGAATGTGATGACCTGGGATATTA
The DNA here is from genome assembly GCA_964527215.1 of uncultured bacterium. Classification (GTDB taxonomy): domain Bacteria; phylum Fidelibacterota; class Marinisomatia; order SCGC-AAA003-L08; family JACNLC01; genus CAZGNZ01. The sequence goes on from CAZGNZ010000003.1 coordinate 45,664, forward strand.
TCCAACTTGGAACGAAGAAATCTGGATTGTGAAATCTGTTGACGGCGGACAGTCCTGGTGGTGCCCATACAACATGACCAACACTCCCGCTGACTGCTGGATTAATGAAAACAATGATTTTGAATGTGCAGATGATGAAATTTGTCCGGACGGTGAAACTCAGGATGAACCTGATGAGGTGGATGCCCATGCCGGTACCGGTGCAACCAACTCTGTCATTCCTGTGATGTATCAGGCTCCTGACTGGTGCTATGGTTCAACCACAGGCGACATGAGTGCTCAGAACCACAAATGCCGTGTATTTGCTGGCTGGGTCGAACTGACCACAGAAGATCTGTCTGAATGCATCGATTGTGTTCCCGGTGATGTCAACCTTGATACGGCAATTGACATTCTTGATATCATTGCCATCCTGAATAATCTGCTTTATGGTTTTGAACTTCCCGGCGGCGAATGTGCCGGTGACTTCAATGCCGACGGATCGATTGATATCCTGGATATCGTGGCAATTGTGAACTACATACTGTACAACCGCGCTGAATCTGCAACATTTGCAAATATTCAGATCAATGACAACGCAGTAGAAATGGCTGCAGACGGATTTGTCGGAGCTGTTCAGATGACTCTGATCCATGATGGAAGCCTGACTCTGGATATCACCGATGCTGCAATGACCAGTGGATACAGCACTGAAGGAACACGGACGACTGTGATTATTGTGGCTCCGGAAGCAGGTGAACTGTTTACGGCGGACAATGATTTCCAGATTGAAAGCATTGTTGCAGCCTCCGGTGACAGCTATATTACTGCCAATATTGCTCAAGACTATGCGCTGCTGTCCAGTTATCCCAATCCCTTCAACCCTGAAACAACCATCAGCTATGATATCATGACTGACGGTATGGTTGAAGTAGCCATCTATAATCTGATGGGTCAGAAAGTGGCATCTCTTGTGAATAATTATCACTCAGCCGGTTCCTACACAGTCAATTGGGCTGGTCAGGATCATCTGGGTAACGCTGTCAGTTCAGGTGTATATTTCGCACAATTGACCAGCGGAAATGAAGTTGTGACCAATAAAATCACGCTTCTGAGATAAATTAAGTTGAATTATAATCTTGAGGAGATATAAATTTCTCCTCAAGATTTCCCCAATTATTAGGTTAAGTAAAGGAGACCATAATGAAGAAATTGTTATTAGTATTGACGTTAGTCGCCGGTTTCGTTTACGCAGCGGATGTGGTGTTCTATATTTCTGACCAGGATCTGGGTGCCGGAACTTTGGACATTTATATGGAGAACCCCAATGATGCCGTGTACGGTTTCCAGTTGACAGTGATCCATCAGATGGGTGAGTACTGTGAAAAAACAGATCTTACTACACAGACTGATTGTGAAAACGCTGGTTTTGAGTGGTTTGGTTTTGATGGTCTTTATGGTGGTGATGATCCTGCGATGGTATCATACGGTGCTGCGTCCGGCGGTAGTGCAGAAACTGCTGGTTTCATGGTTCCCGGTAACGACAGCGGTATGATCCTTGGATTCTCACTGATCGGAACATCTGTACCTGCAGGCGAAGGCGTACTGACAACAGTTGAATGGGATGCACCGACTTATGATCTGCGCGGTTATGTTTCATTGACTGTCACCAACGTCTCTGGTGAACTTGGTTCAGCTCTTTCATTTGAAATTGGTAATGCGTTCCTCGGAACAGAAGAAACATCAGTTATCAGTGAATTTGCCTTGGCAAACAATTTTCCCAATCCATTTAACCCTTCCACTCAGATTAATTACGATGTCGCTCAGCCTGGTGATGTCTCGATCATTGTTTATGACATTCTCGGTCAGGAAGTGGCATCTCTGGTTAATGGTTACCATGCGCCCAATACATACAATGTAAAATGGTATGGATTGAACAATGATGGAAATCAGGTGGCCACAGGTATCTATTACTACAAAATGGTATCAGGAAAATTTGTAGAGACCAAAAAAATGATGTTTGTGAAGTAGCAATACACTCAGACACTCATTTTCCACATAGAAATAAAGGGGAGCTTTTGTGCTCCCCTTTTTTATTTGTGTGCGCCCGGCAGGGCGCACTTGCTTGGAGGTGCCCCGTCAGCCTCGATATCAGAAGAGGCGGGCAGGAAGGAAGCCCTCTGCGCACCCGACAGGGGGAAGTGTTAGCTGATCAGCAACTGCAGCATTGTGAGGTTCTGTGGGAAGGAAGCTGAATGCAAAGCACTGGCCTGACGAACAGGAAACACATACGAGGTATGCATATCGGATGAGGACTCAAATATCTCTAAAGTCCCATAACTGTACTATTCGTATGCATGTATACGTGGCAGGCAAAAACGTGAAGGCAGGCGTGCATTACCCAGGGATATCTTGCAGATTGCCAGGGGCTATGTTCATCAAGAGGTGGTCGTATGAGGTGTGAGAAGTCAGCCGGGGGAATTGTAGTCTCGATCGACCGGGATGAAGATTCGAACGTGAACATGAGAGTTGAACCACATTCAGTGCCAAATGAGCGTACAATAGCAATCGACGTAAATCGATCCAGGTCTGCAAATACGAGACAGTATCCTGAAATATGACCGTGGTGTTTGGCCCATTTAATGTGATTGTGAATCGTCTGCTCCAGCATACGCTCAACGGCTTGAGCAGGTAGTCGAGCGGGTGGATTGACCCGACCCATTGTCGGAATAGGTTTCTCGTGAAATATGCGGGCTTAAAGGCGCATAAGTTGCAGAAAGGGTAACCAAGTGTGGACTCATCAATTTTCCGCCGTAAGCGGGCAAATTATCAAAATTGTACCCTAAAGAATATATCCGATGTCTGCGGCGGGAGGCATCATTGGATTCAAATATTGGGATGAATTTTCTGAATGGATAATTTTCCAAACAAAAATCTTTAAAAACGTCTGTTGAAAGCCAAACAGCAGTCATTGTGTTAATTGAAAAATATCTCGAGATATTTAAATAAATACTTGCTCAAAGATATAATATTCCTCTAATTTTACGGGCTCGACAATTGATGGTTGTATTTCACTTGGGAGTTGCACACGGGTCTCCCATTTTTTTTCAAATGACGGGCATGTTTTTTCAAATAAACCGATCGCAGAAATAAAAAGCGAAGGTAATTAAAAATGCTTGTATTGTGTTTTAAATAGTCTCTAATATACGGGGCTGTGCAAGGCACAGCATTTTTTATCGAAAGATTTTTGACATTGAGAGTGGGTGTGAGAGAAACCTAATTAAGTAGTCCACAAGGATTAAAAAAAATAAAATAGTCAATCAAACTACAATGGAGAGTTTGATCCTGGCTCAGGACAAACGCTGGCGGCGTGCTTAACACATGCAAGTCTAAGGAGAAATTCTCTTTCGGGAGATGAGTAAACTGGCGGACGGGTGCGTAACGCGTAGGCAACCTGCCTTTCAGATTGGGATAACACCTGGAAACGGGTGCTAATACCGGATAATATCATTGCTTTATGAGTGATGATCAAAAGGGGCTTCGGCTCCTGCTGAAAGATGGGCCTGCGTCTGATTAGCTTGATGGTAAGGTAACGGCTTACCATGGCGACGATCAGTAGCTGGTCTGAGAGGATGATCAGCCACACTGGGACTGAGATACGGCCCAGACTCCTACGGGAGGCAGCAGTGGGGAATTTTGCGCAATGGGCGAAAGCCTGACGCAGCAACGCCGCGTGACCGAAGAAGCTTTGCGGAGTGTAAAGGTCTGTCCTAGGGGAAGAACAGTCTGTATTCTAACAAAATGCAGGCATGACGGTACCTTAGAAGAAAGCCCCGGCTAACTTCGTGCCAGCAGCCGCGGTAATACGAGGGGGGCAAGCGTTGTCCGGATTCATTGGGCGTAAAGAGTTCGTAGGCGGATCAATCAGTCGAGACTGAAATCCAATGGCTTAACCATTGAACTGGTCTCGATACTGTTGGTCTTGAGTGGAATAGAGGTAAGCGGAATTCCTGGTGTAGCGGTGAAATGCGTAGATATCAGGAGGAACACCAAAGGCGAAGGCAGCTTACTGGATTCATACTGACGCTGAGGAACGAAAGCGTGGGGAGCAAACAGGATTAGAGACCCTGGTAGTCCACGCCGTAAACGATGAGTACTTGGTGGTGGAGGATTCGACCCCTTCACTGTCGGAGCTAACGCGATAAGTACTCCGCCTGGGGACTACGACCGCAAGGTTGAAACTCAAAGGAATTGACGGGGACCCGCACAAGCGGTGGATTATGTGGTTTAATTCGATGCAACGCGAAGAACCTTACCTGGACTTGACATGTCAGTGAAAGCTCTGTGAAAGCAGAGCCCTTTTTGAGCTTGCTCTTAAACATTGTCACAGGTGATGCATGGCTGTCGTCAGCTCGTGTCGTGAGATGTTCGGTTAAGTCCGTTAACGAGCGCAACCCCTACCTCTAATTGCCAGCACGTAATGGTGGGGACTTTAGAGGGACTGCCCGGGATAACCGGTAGGAAGGTGGGGTTGATGTCAAGTCAGTATGTCCCTTATGTCCAGGGCTACACACGTAATACAATGGGGGGTACAATGGGTCGCAATGCCGTGAGGCGGAGCCAATCTCAAAAAACCTCCCTCAGTTCGGATTGCAGTCTGCAACTCGACTGCATGAAGTCGGAATCGCTAGTAATCGTGGATCAGCATGCCACGGTGAATACGTTCCCGGGTCTTGTACACACCGCCCGTCACGCCATGGAAGTCGATAGTACCCGAAGCCAGTGTCCTAACTTCGGAGGGAGCTGTCTAAGGTAAGATCGGTAACTGGGGCGAAGTCGTAACAAGGTAGCCGTACCGGAAGGTGCGGCTGGATTACCTCCTTTCTAAGGAGTATCCTGAAGCGATTCAGGAGAGGTCGAACTTAATGGGTATTGCTTTCACACCACTCTTAAATGTTGCTGACAATCAATTGATTGTTCAGTGGGCCTGTAGCTCAGTCGGTTAGAGCACCGCCCTGATAAGGCGGGGGTCGGAAGTTCGAGTCTTCCCAGACCCACACCGTGGGCACGGGTAGAATCGGCGAGTCCGTCTTCCGGGGCTGTAGCTCAGTTGGGAGAGCGCCTGCTTTGCACGCAGGAGGTCGCAGGTTCGATCCCTGTCAGCTCCACAAAATCAGGTATTAACCTGAGAAGTTTGTCTGCCTAGTGCATGACTTTTGAAATTGCGAGAATTGTTGTAAGATTGATATCAAATTGTCTATCTGAAAATTAATAGGCTTTGCTCAAGATGATAAGGGCGCACGGAGGATGCCTCGGCATATGAAGGCGACGAAGGACGTGGTAAGCTGCGAAAAGCCTCGGGAAGGTGCAAACAACCATAAATCCGAGGATTTCCGAATGGGACAACCCAGCACAGGTAATGCTGTGCTACTCTTGCCTGAATATATAGGGCAAGTAGAGCGAACGAGGGGAAGTGACACATCTCAGTACCCTCAGGAAGAGAAAACAACAGTGATTCCCTCAGTAGCGGCGAGCGAACGGGGACCAGCCTAAACCGGTTTGACTTGTCAGGCCGGGGTTGCGGGATAGTGTTTGAGCTTGTCTCGGTGAGTCAAAAAATTGAAGGTTAGGTGAAGGATCCAGGAAAGTTTCTGCCATAGAAGGTGATAGCCCTGTAACCGAAAACCTTTGATCTCACTGAACACTACTCCCAAGTAAGGCGGAGCACGAGAAATTCCGTCTGAATCTACCAGGACCACCTGGAAAGGCTAAATACTCTCATATGACCGATAGTGTAACAGTACCGTGAGGGAAAGGTGAAAAGTACCCCTGGCGGGGAGTGAAATAGAACCTGAAACCGTGTGCCTACAAGCTGTCGGAGTCTCAACTCCGGTTGGGATGACGGCGTGCCTTTTGCATAATGAGCCAGCAAGTTACTCGTATGTTGCAAGGTTAAGGCCATAAAGCCGGAGCCGCAGGGAAACCAAGTCTGAATAGGGCGACCAGTAACATGCGGTAGACGCGAAGCCAGGTGATCTTACCATGGCCAGGTTGAAGCCCCGGTAAAACGGGGTGGAGGACCGAACTCACTTGGGTTGAAAACCGAGGAGATGAGCTGTGGTAAGGGGTGAAAGGCCAATCAAACCTGGTGATATCTCGTTCTTCCCGAAATACCTTTAGGGGTAGCGTCGTGCTATAGTATCATGGAGGTAGAGCACTGAATGGGCTAGGGGGCATACCCGCCTACCAACCCCAATCAAACTCCGAATGCCATCGATATGTTACACGGCAGTCAGGCAGTGTGTGATAAGATTCATTGCCAAGAGGGAAACAACCCAGACCAACAGCTAAGGTCCCCAAATTCTATCTAAGTGATAAAGGATGTGAATTAGCAAAGACAGCTAGGAGGTTGGCTTAGAAGCAGCCATCCTTTAAAGAAAGCGTAATAGCTCACTAGTCAAGGTAGTTTGCGCCGATAATAACCGGGACTCAAGTTAGATACCGAAGCTTTGGATTTGTCTATGACAACTGGTAGGGAAGCGTTCCATTAACCTGCGAAGGTTGACCCGTGAGGGCAGCTGGAGGACATGGAAATGAGGATGCTGGCATGAGTACGCGATAAAACACGTGAAATTCGTGTTCACCAAAAGCCTAAGGTTTCCTGATCAACGTAAATCGGATCAGGGTTAGTCGGCCCCTAAGACGAGGCCGAAAGGCGTAGTCGATGGGAATCAGGTTACTTAAAATATTCCTGAACCACCAACCCTTAACCCGGGACATCCATCATCCAGATGCATTTGGCTTATTGATTTGCTAAATGCAAGTAAGTGGTGGCAAGAAAAAACCCGGTGTATGCTAAGGTGACCGTACCGCAATCCGACACAGGTAGGCGAGGAGAGAATCCTAAGGTGCTTGAGAGAATTCTGGTTAAGGAACTCGGCAAATTGACTCCGTAACTTCGGGATAAGGAGTGCCCGTTTCGACGGGCCGCAGAGAAATGGGGGTAGCGACTGTTTACTAAAAACATAGGTCTATGCTAACACGTAAGTGGACATATATGGACTGACACCTGCCCGGTGCTGGAAGGTTAAGGGGTCGGGTCATCTTTCTTCGGATTGAGAAGCTCCAAACCGAAGCCCCAGTAAACGGCGGCCGTAACTATAACGGTCCTAAGGTAGCGAAATTCCTTGTCGGGTAAGTTCCGACCTGCACGAATGGTGTAACGACTTCCCCACTGTCTCGACCAGAAACTCAGCGAAATTGTAATGTCGGTGAAGATGCCGGCTACCCATAGAAGGACGGAAAGACCCCGTGAACCTTTACTACAGCTTGATATTGGCTTTTGGTTTTACATGTGTAGGATAGGTGGGAGACTTTGAAGCCTCGACGCCAGTCGGGGTGGAGTTGACCTTGAAATACCACCCTTGTACTATCGGAAGTCTAACCGTGATCCGTTATCCGGATTCGGGACAGTGTCTGGTGGGTAGTTTGACTGGGGCGGTCTCCTCCAAAAATGTAACGGAGGAGCTCAAAGGTTCCCTCAGCACGGTCGGTAATCGTGCGTTGAGTGCAAACGCATAAGGGAGCTTGACTGCGAGTCCGACGGGACGAGCAGGTGCGAAAGCAGGAGTTAGTGATCCGGTGGTTCCGAGTGGAAGGGCCATCGCTCAACGGATAAAAGGTACTCCGGGGATAACAGGCTGATCTCCCCCAAGAGCCCACATCGACGGGGAGGTTTGGCACCTCGATGTCGGCTCGTCGCATCCTGGGGCTGGAGAAGGTCCCAAGGGTTGGGCTGTTCGCCCATTAAAGCGGCACGCGAGCTGGGTTTAGAACGTCGTGAGACAGTTCGGTCCCTATCCTCTATGGGCGCAGGAAATTTGAAGGGAGCTATTCTTAGTACGAGAGGACCGGAATGGACGAACCTCTAGTGTACCTGTTGTCACATCAGTGGCACTGCAGGGTAGCTACGTTCGGACGGGATAAGCGCTGAAAGCATATAAGCGCGAAGCCCACCCTAAGATAAGATTTCCCTCCACATTAGTGGACTGAAGGCTTCCAGTAGATGACTGGTTTGATAGGTTGCAGATGTAAGCGCAGTAATGTGTTTAGTCGAGTAACACTAATTAGCCGTGAGGCTTGAGCAAATATTGATTTTCAAATAGACAGGGATGTCACTTACAACAATTCTCCATGAAATTTACTGGTGGCAATGGCATAGGGGGTACACCCGATCCCATTCCGAACTCGGAAGTTAAGACCTATAACGCCGATGGTACTGCACGGGAGACTAGTGTGGGAGAGTAGGAAGCTGCCAGTTACCTTTTGAAAAAGGGGCATTTTTGCCCCTTTTTTGTTTCTATTCTTTTTCCTCGAACGTCCGTTATGAATATTCTTGCTCCAACTCCGTGTATTTATGCCAGCAACAAAAACTCTCTCCTGTGATTTCAAATCTGCCGTCATCAAGAAATGTTTGCGTGATGTATTTTAGGTAATAATGCCGAAAAAGCAATACCCTTCCACAGTATTAGTCCGTATGTTTCATGAGGTTTCGAAATGAGATAGTGAAGCTGGTTGTTTATGCAGGGCCTGCGATGAGATATGAACGACATTGTACTGGAAAGTACAATGAGAACACATATCAAACTTAATTCAAAATCTGTCTGCTGACTGACGGTGCAGAATCGACCAGAACGACCATCGTCCGAAAAATGCAAAGCATTTTACGCATAGATTTTCTCGTGAAATATGCGGGCTAAACACGGTCTGGAAATAATAATTGATAGAATCTCATCTGCAATTCATACAAACTATTTCTACCTTGAAATATTTTTCCGCACCAGCCTTTCTTTTTGCTTTTCTGGTTGAATTAAGCATAAAATATTAAACAGGACGAAGGGTAAAAGGTACTTGAACTTCACCTACCTTCTTCTTCTGTTTTCCCTTCGAAAAATCTTGATTCTGCGCACTTGAATAATTACACATGATTCTGAACTATAATGGTTTGATGATTTGGGTCATTCACCTGAATTGATATTATGTAAACCCAATGTAATCATATAAGGATACCATCATGAAAAAGTTACTATGCATAATTCTGTCACTGACCTTTTTTGGATTACTTGTCGCCCAACACCAGACGCAGGCGTCAGTTGTGATTTCCTACGACCGCTCTATGAGTATGTTTAGGAATTTTATGGGATATCCTGAGAAAGATCAGATGAGTGCAGGTGATTTTAAAAGGGTGAATGCATTTGTTGTCGATCTGCTTGAAAATGGATACTTTGACGCATCAAAAAAACTGGGTAAAAATGACATTGCATCCACCTATTTTGAAAATGGCAGCCATGGAAATCTTGTTCAAAAACTGAAGAGCTCCGGAATAAATCAGAATGTCTACTATTTTGATTTCGGCGGGAAAGTATATAATCAAGGAGTCAAATCTCTCCCTGAATTACGGCATTTTCTGAAAAACTCCCTCCCCCTTGCGAGAGACAGCCACACTTTTCTCAACAATAAACAGGCATTCTGGAATGCTTTCCCGGAACTTCAGACCGACCTTCCTTGCGCTGCCTGTGAAGTTTATGAACAATACCTAAACGGTAATGCAGTTATCTGGATAAATATTTCTGATAATCAAATCTCGCTGGACCAAGGTTCGGCCTGCCAGGCAAAACTGAACCATTTTAAAAACAAGTTTATTGAAGAAATGCTCTTGGATGTCGGTTTCAACAACTATGTCCATGTGACAATGAGTCTTATTCTGCCTATCGGAGGATGTACCGATCCGGCCGCTTCTAATTTCAATCCCAATGCGTCCATGAATGATGGCACCTGTCAATATCCTCCATCTGGTTTCTTTGTTGAAAAATCCGGAAATTCTATTGTCTGGAATCCACCTGCAGGGTCGCCGCCATTCACATATTTCATAGATGACAAAATTGTTGAATCCCCTTACATTCCAACTGAAAATGGTCAGTATGTTGTTTGGGCGATGAACTGCCATGGTAAAATTCCGGCATCCATAAATGTGGATGATATCACAACTGAAGCAGATGCACCAATATCTGCACCGCCCTCCGAAGAAGATAAGGGAATGGGCAATAAGCTGTTACTGGGATTTTTACTGGTGTTTGGATTACTGGGTGCCGCCAGTTGATCTCGCATGTCTGACAGCGCGGTCACTCCCGCTGAGTCGGTATTTTAACGCATTTACTCAATAGGACATTTTGATTGCACATTTTCTCAGCAGTAACAAAAAAACTTCCGGATTGGACTGCGCGTTCAATGATAATTTATCATAACTGAATAATGCACCATCCGATTTGCAGCTCAAAGTCGAAGTGCCATAAATCCCCCAAACATAAATGTTTCGAGGGAAAACAACCTTGGTACTCTAAAGATTAGAATGTTAAATTTGTTAAATTAAAATTTGATGTATCTCCATCTTTTATAACACATCATTCATAAGGAGTTCAGAAATGAGGAAAATCCTTAAGTCCATATTCCTGATAACATTGCTCTCAGCATTTGGATTATCACAACCGGATTGGACTGTTAACCCTGCGGATTTCGAGTTTTCTGGATCGGTGACAGCTGCCGTACAGGTCGATGATGCCGTAGTTGGTTCAGGCGAAGACATGCTGGCAGCCTTTGTCGAAGGTGAACTGCGCGGTGTTGTCAACGGCCTGTTTTATCCAACAGGGGAATACTATGTCTTTTTCCTGGTGATCAACAGCAATACGGTGACAGGTGAAACGGTGAATTTCCAGTACTATCATTCACAATCGGATGCTGTCTATGACTTGGAAGAAACACTGGACTTTACATCCGATATGATCATTGGAAATGCAGTTGCTCCTTTTGAATTTAACCTTTACACCGACTGCTACGGAACCATTAGCGGCTCGGCAGTAATCGACGACTGCGGACAGTGCTGCTCCGGTGAATCAGGTGTGGAATGCTCCTATTACAACGGTCCCGACGACTTTGGCGGCCTGTATGACTGCAACGGGGTTTGCAATGGGGAAGCGATCATTGATGAATGCGGGGTGTGCTGTGCAGGCTCCACAGGAACGGAGTGTTCGTTTTTTAACAGTATCGAAGACTTTGGGGGCGCATACGATTGTACCGGGACCTGTTTCGGCACCAGTGAAATAGATAGCTACGGCAACTGCTGTGAAGCATCTGAAATCGATTGTGGCGGTCTCTGCTACGGGCAGGCAGTGCTTGACGATTTCTTTGACTGCTGTGTCGATCCCGATCTGGTTTACTACGATGGCGATGACGACGGATTGGGCGATCCTGACAGTACTGCATATTCCTGCGGATATATACCGATGTGGGTTTTGAACGGAAACGACATGTACCCGGACTGCGCAGCGAATTTTTACGACTGTGCCGGAGTCTGCGGAGGAGACGCGCTGGAACTTGAATACTGGATTGATTATGACGGTGACGGCTGGGGCAGCGAATACGTCGGAGTGGAATGCAGTATTAATGCCCAGCCCAATTGGGTCCTTCAGGGTGGAGACGAATATGATGATATCTACTGCGAATCCAACTATTTTGACTGCACAACAACATGTGACGGAACAGCCTATCTGGATGACTGCGGTATCTGTTCCGGTGGAAATTCGGGACACCCGGCAAACAGTGATCAGGATTGTGCCGGTGTCTGTTTCGGCACTGCTGTCGAACTTACCTACTGGCAGGACATAGATGGTGACGGACTCGGCGGTGAGTATGTCGGTGTGGTCTGTGATGCCGATGCAGATCCGACCTGGGTAACCAATGACGATGACCTGTATGATGATATCTACTGTGAATCAAATATTTTTGACTGCGATCTGGTATGTGATGGAGATGCCTATATCGCAGATTTTTACTTTGACAACGACGCAGACGGTCTGGGCGGTGCCCTGGCAGCAGGGAATATCTGTTCTGCCGATGCCGAAGCCGGCTGGGTGACCAACAGCGATGACCTGTATGATGATATTTACTGTCTGTCCAACATCTTCGACTGTGCGCTTGTCTGCGACGGCGAAGCCGTTATTGATGACTGCGGCGACTGCACCGGCGGCACCACTGGCATCCCGTTTAACGATGCGTTGGACTGTGCCGGTGTCTGTGACGGAGATGCCTTCGTCGCTGATTTCTATTATGACAATGATGAAGACGGTCTGGGCGGCGCAATGGCAGCTGCGGGAATCTGTTCCGTTGACGCCGAAGCCGGCTGGGTGACCAACAGTGACGATCTCTACGATGATATCTTCTGCCTGTCAAATTCATTTGACTGCGCGCTTGTCTGCGACGGCGAGGCATATCTGGATGACTGTGGTGTCTGTTCTGGTGGAACCACCGGTCATATTGCCAACAGCGATATGGACTGCGCCGATGTCTGCTTCGGGCCAGCAGTTGAACAGACCTACTGGGAAGATGAAGACGGAGACGGTCTGGGCGGTGAATATGTCGGTGTGGTCTGTGATGCCTTTGCAGATCCGACCTGGGTCATGAACAATGACGATCTTTATGATGACATCTACTGTCTTTCCAACACCTTTGACTGCGCGCTTGTCTGCGATGGCGATGCATTTATCGCTGATTTCTACTATGACAATGATGCAGACGGCCTAGGCGGCGCACTGGCAGCCGAGGAAATCTGTTCCGCAGACGCGGACGCCGGCTGGGTAACCAATACCGGTGACCTTCACGACGACATCTACTGTCTTTCCAACACCTTTGACTGCGCCCTGGTCTGTGATGGTGACGCCTTCATATCTGACTTCTATTTTGACAACGACGAAGACGGTCTGGGCGGTGCACTGGCAGCAGGGAATATCTGTTCTGCCGATGCCGAAGCCGGCTGGGTGACCAATACCGGTGACCTTTACGACGATATCTACTGCCTTTCCAACATCTTCGACTGTGCGCTTGTCTGCGACGGCGAAGCCGTTATTGACGACTGCGGCGACTGCACCGGCGGCACCACTGGCATCCCGTTTAACGATGCCCTGGACTGTGCCGGTGTCTGTGACGGAGATGCCTTCGTCGCTGATTTCTATTATGACAATGATGAAGACGGTCTGGGTGGCGCACTGGCGGCTGAGGGAATCTGTTCCGTTGACGCCGAAGCCGGCTGGGTGACAAACAGTGACGATCTCTACGACGATATTTTCTGTCTGTCCAATTCATTCGACTGTGCGCTTGTCTGCGACGGCGAGGCATATCTTGATGACTGTGATGTCTGTTCCGGCGGTACAACCGGTCATATTGCCAACAGCGATATGGACTGCGCCGATGTCTGCTTCGGGCCAGCAGTTGAACAGACCTACTGGGAAGATGAAGACGGAGACGGTCTGGGCGGTGAATATGTCGGTGTGGTCTGTGATGCCTTTGCAGATCCGACCTGGGTCATGAACAATGACGATCTTTATGATGACATCTACTGTCTTTCCAACACCTTTGACTGCGCGCTTGTCTGCGATGGCGATGCATTTATCGCTGATTTCTACTATGACAATGATGCAGACGGCCTAGGCGGCGCACTGGCAGCCGAGGAAATCTGTTCCGCAGACGCGGACGCCGGCTGGGTAACCAATACCGGTGATCTCCACGACGATATCTACTGTCTTTCCAATACCTTTGACTGTGCCCTGGTTTGCGATGGTGAAGCCTTCATATCTGACTTCTATTTTGACAATGATGCAGACGGTCTGGGCGGCGCGCTGGCAGCCGAGGAAATCTGTTCCGCAGACGCGGACGCCGGCTGGGTAACCAATACCGGTGA
>CAZGNZ010000003.1:59531-144904 GCA_964527215.1 uncultured bacterium
ATCTGTTCCGCAGACGCGGACGCCGGCTGGGTAACCAATACCGGTGACCTTTACGACGATATCTACTGTCTTTCCAACATCTTCGACTGTGCGCTTGTCTGCGACGGCGAAGCCGTTATTGACGACTGCGGCGACTGCACCGGCGGCACCACTGGCATCCCGTTTAACGATGCCCTGGACTGTGCCGGTGTCTGTGACGGAGATGCCTTCGTCGCTGATTTCTATTATGACAATGATGAAGACGGTCTGGGTGGCGCACTGGCGGCTGAGGGAATCTGTTCCGTTGACGCCGAAGCCGGCTGGGTGACAAACAGTGACGATCTCTACGATGATATCTTCTGCCTGTCAAATTCATTTGACTGTGCACTTGTCTGCGACGGCGAGGCATATCTGGATGACTGTGATGTCTGTTCCGGCGGAACTACCGGTCACCCGGCAAACAGCGATAAGGATTGTGCCGGTGTCTGCTTTGGTGATGCTGAAATTGTTACCTACTGGCTTGATGAAGATGGTGATGGATGGGGCAGTGAGCTGATAGGTGATGTCTGTGACGCTTTTGCAGAGCCCAACTATGTTACTAACAGTGATGACACCGATGATTCAATATACTGTTTATCCAATTACATTGATTGTCTTGGTATCTGTGACGGTGATGCCGTCATTGATGAATGCGGCGTCTGTGATGGTCCGGGAGCATATACCTGGTATCAGGATCAGGATGAAGACGGCTGGGGTAATCCTGAAGAAATGCTGGATGCCTGCACTCAGCCTGACGGGTATGTCGCCAACGGAGATGATTTGAATGATAATTTGTACTGTCTGTCCAATCTTCTGGATGACTGCGGAGTTCTCTGCGGCGACGGATCCTCCTGTCATGCCCCAATTGCATTTAATTCCTATGTTGAAACGGATGAAAATACCGCTCTGGAATTTGTCTTTTCCGCAAATGATCCGGATGGTGATATCGGCAGTCTGACTGCTGTTCCAACCAACGGACCGGGATACGGCATTTTGGAAGTTGACGGCCTGAACGCGGTATATACTCCTTCTCCGGGATACAGCGGGATGGACTATGTCTTCTTCTATGTGACCGATGGGGAATACGATTCGCAGGAAAGAGTAGTAACCATTACCATCCTTGCCGGATCCAATGCCCCCATGGCTGAAGAGATTTACCTCGATCTTAATGAAGATCAGGAAATATTTGTGACCCTTATCGGAACCAGCGATGATTCAGATGATGAAGCTCTCGAATTCGAAATTGTCAATCCTCCATTGCATGGTGATATTGCAGAAGATCGTGCACTGGGGTATTATATCTATACACCTCATCAGGATTATTTCGGACCAGACAGCGGCTCATATCGGATTTATGACAATGATCTCGAATTGTATTCTGACATAGCCTGGGTCCATCTCGATATTCTGCCGGTAAATGATCCGCCGGTAATCATGGATGTTTCTGCACCCGACGGTGTATTCGAGGTCGAGGAGAACGGAGTTCTTCCGGTAACAGTAATTCTGGATGATATCGAAGGCGATGATCTGACACTGATATTCTCGGAGCAGTTTCCTTTGAATGG
The DNA here is from genome assembly GCA_964527215.1 of uncultured bacterium. Lineage (GTDB taxonomy): Bacteria > Fidelibacterota > Marinisomatia > SCGC-AAA003-L08 > JACNLC01 > CAZGNZ01. The sequence continues at coordinate 61,115 of CAZGNZ010000003.1, forward strand.
GATGGTTGATGATCCGATTGTCACAGATTACACCGTCACCTTCAACTATTATCCGGATATGGATTACTTTGGCTCTGATAATATTATTTTATGGGCTGCAGAACAAGATACTCAGATACCCCTGAATTCCCAGCAGTTCAATATTAATGTCACAGTTATTCCGGTTGTTGAACCACCTCTGGCTTTTGATCAAACAGTGAATGTGATGGAAGACGGTTCAGTTGATGTTTTCCTGTCAGGCAGCGGAGCCGGGCGGATTGAATTCGCATTGGCCGACCCGCCCCTTAACGGGACGGCAGAATTAACCGGATCTGTTGTGACATATACACCTCATCCGGACTATGATGAAATTGACACATTTACGTTTGTAACGTTGCTTAGTGGTGTTGAATCAGAACCCGCCACGGTGACTGTCAATGTCCTTCCCATGAATGATCCTCCGGAAGTCACTGATTTTACAGTGGATACGGATATCAGTACTCAGTTTGACATTGCCCCGCATGTTACCGATGTGGACAATGAATTCAATGAACTGTGGCCTCACTTCCTGCCGGTGAACCAGACCACATTTATGGGTGGTTCAATTGTTTATGTCGATGATTTTGTATATGAATACATTCCGCCTGCTGTACCGGTTGGTGAGGACTACATCATGTATAAAGTCGTTGACAGGGCAGATGAGTCGGCATACGCCCTCATTACTTTCATAACTCCCGGCGGTGTAATGGCAAATTTCAGGGATGCTCCCGTCATCTCGCTGCCCGATACGCAGCAGATGAGCGAAGACGGAACTCTGACTGTCACGATACTGGCTCTGGATACATCCGGAAACATGTTTGATGAAAATGCCACCTATGATGTATTTACTGAACCCATGCATGGAACCTTGACATACGTGTCCGGTCCCGATTCACCGTCCGGTATGTCGGTAATATTTGAACTGACTTATCAGCCAGAAGAGAATTACAATGGCGCGGACAGCTTCGAAATTACCGTGACCAATCCAAATAATTCAGAACCTACGTCCGATCCTGCAACCTACAATATCCTCATCAGTGCGGTGAATGATATTCCCTTCATTGACCCAATCACCGATCAGGAAATGGATGAGGATACCAGTGAAATGATTATGTTTAATGCAGGTGATCCCGACGATACCCCCGTAGATCTGACAGTCTCTTCATCACAGCCTCAGGTGATGGTAAGTATTGTTGATGATCAGCTGACTGTGGATTTGCAGAATAACTGGTTCGGAGATGCATTGATAACAGTGACTGCAACAGAGTCGATTGGAGATGGGTTGACAGCTCAAACCTCATTCAACCTGACCGTGAATCCAGTTAATGATGCCCCTGCCATGGTACCTTTCCAGGATCAGATCACCCTTGAAGAAATGGAATTGATTATACCGCTGCACGCCACCGATGTGGACGGCAATACCGATTTCACCTTTGATGCGTTTACTCCCGACCTTGACCCTGTCATTGTTTTAGTGAATGTGGTTGATGAAACCCTGGTGGTAACGCCTCAGGAAAACATGGTCGGCGTTGTGGATGTCTCCGTCTGGGCTTATGATGATGAAATGGAACCTTCCGACACATTTGATTTCACGGTCACTATCGTTGACTCTAATGATCCGCCTGAACTGGATCCTGATGAAATCTTCACCCAGACGGTGAGTGAAGACGGTGCCAATATCATTTATACCATCACACCCACAGATGTTGATATTGACGATATGCTGAATCTGGAAGTGGTCGCATCAAATTCCAGTCTGTTCCCACCCATGAATATCACGATTGTAGAAGAAGATGCTCTCAGCGGAGTTTCCCGAACAGTTACCCTCGATCCCGCAGACAATAAGTTTGGAAAATCTACAATCATTTTCAATGTAACCGATCATGAAGGTGAAAATTTTGCTCTGCAGGATTCCGTACTGGTACTTGGAGTGAATGACGCTCCGTTGATTATTTCTAACCCGGCACCCACTGTGCTGGTGGATGAAGAATTTACGTATTCCGTCATTGCTGCAGACCCCGATCCGGATGATCAGGATATGCTGAGTTATTCCATATCCAATTTCCCGGCTGGAATGGAAATTACAGTTGACGGCATCATTACATGGACGCCGGATGCTTCGTTTGATACTTCCGGTCCTGTTACCGTTCGGGTGGAAGATCCTTCAATGGAATATGATGAGCAGACTTTCACTGTAGAAGTGCTGCACTTTGACTGTGCCGGGGTACCCGGCGGTACTGCTTACATAGACGCCTGCGGTATCTGTTCCGGCGGTGACACCGGGTTTATTCCAAACACTTGCACCGGTGATATGAACGGCAGCGAATGTTCTGCCGGCTGGTTCGGACCTGATTTTGACGACTGCGGTGTATGTTTCGGTCCCGGCGAATCAATCTGGTTTGCAGATATAGACAACGACGGTCTGGGAGATATTAATTCGTCATATCAGGGATGTGAACAGCCTCCGGGCTTTGTCACCGACAGCAGCGACAGCGATGACTCCATTTACTGTCTCTCAAATGTGATTGATGAATGCGGAGTTTGCGACGGTCCTGGAATACTCACCTGGTATATGGATGCTGATATGGACGGGCTGGGTGATGCCGGTATGTCGATGGATGCCTGTGAACAGCCCGATGGTTATGTTTCAGACAATACGGATTCGGATGATTCCATTTACTGTTTGTCAAACGTCATCGATGTGTGCGGTGTCTGCGACGGTCCGGGAATACTCACCTGGTACATGGACGCTGATATGGACGGGCTGGGTGATGCCGGTATGTCGATGGATGCCTGTGAACAGCCCGATGGCTATGTTTCAGACAATACGGATTCAGATGATTCCATCTACTGTCTGTCAAACGTCATCGATGTGTGCGGAGTCTGCGACGGACCCGGACCGCTGGACTGGTATTATGACTTTGACGATGACGGACTGGGTGATCCGGATGTGATGGTGACAGCCTGCACTGCACCGGATGATTATGTATCAGACAACACAGATATTGATGACAGTATCAATTGTCCGACAAATATCATTGACTGTGCGGGTGTTTGTGATGGTGAAGCCTATTTAGATGACTGTGATGTCTGCTCTGGCGGTACTACCGGTCATGTTGGCAACAGCGATATAGACTGTGCTGGCGTCTGCTTTGGCGATGCAATAGTAATGACCTATTGGGTGGATAATGACGGCGACGGACTTGGCGGCGCAGAAGCCGGTCAGTTCTGCTCTGGAACCGTTGATCCTGCACTTGTAACCGTTCCGGGTGACGTCAATGACGATCTGTACTGTGTCTCAAACATGATCGATTGTAACAATGATTGTGACGGAACTGCAGCTGTCGATAACTGCGGCATCTGTGCGGGTGGATCAACGGGTCTTGTTCCCAACGCCGATGATCTGGGCTGCGGTTGTTTTGAACCGGCACCGGTGATGTATTATCCGGATGTGGATGAAGACGGTGACGGATTTGGTGATGCCGCCGGATTCTGTGAAGATCCCGGCCTTGGCTGGTCTCTGAATAATCTCGATCCGGAACCGAATTGTATTACCAATAACACTGACTGTGCCGGTGAATGCGGTGGATCTGCAGTAGAAGACGATTGCGGATACTGTACCGGCGGATCAACTGGTCTGATTTTCAATTTTGCCGACTTGGGCTGCGGCTGCGGTGAACCCGCTCCCATGCCCTACTATCCCGATATCGATGAAGACGGCGACGGTGCAGGGGATGTTGCAACCGAATGGTGCGATGACCCGGGTACAGGGTGGTCCCTGACCAATACAGACCCGGAACCGGAATGTGCCACCAATGATACCGACTGTGCCGGTGTCTGCGGCGGAAGCGCCGAACTGGATTGTGCCGGTGTCTGTAACGGTGACGCCTATATTGACATCTGCGGTATCTGTGCCGGTGGAACAACTGGTGAAACACCATGCACATTCAGCGGAAATATCTGGTCCGGCAACCTGGATGAGATCATTATCGGGGATGTCGATCACGATGTCTTCATGACCTACCCGCCATTGAATGAAATCTATTCGGATGGTGACTACATCATTCGGGATGAAGCAGCTGTGGATGTATTCACAGGATATATGGCCGCTCTGGAAGGTTACAGTCTCGATAATGCAGCCTATTCCTTCACACCCCAGAATTTCTTTTTCAGAGATGCAGTGTCAGTCACTATTCCATATGATCTGCCGCTGGGACGTCTTCCGTCTGACGGAGCCGTCATGGTCTGGCTGGACAATGAAATGGATACAACCTGGAGCGTGATTGAGATGCAGAACTGCGGCAATGGTGTCTGTACCGGTGATGTTCACTCTATGGGCATATTTACTGTTGCTTTCCGGGACGGCACTGACCTTCAGGCCTGTCTGGATGAAGGTATAACATTTGGCATGGATCCGGATGCGTATGTTGATAATTGCGGATCCTGTATCAGCACTCTGATACCCGGCAGTGCAGCGTGTGTACAGGATGATACCGGCCAGTGGGGCGGAGCAGTTTTCTGTGATGCCTGCGGTGTGTGTGACGACGACCCGACCAACGACAACGCCTGTGTGGTTGAAGCATCCGATTTCCATGTTTATCCAAACCCGCTGACTGAAGGCGACGCCGTCTATTTCAGTTATTATCTGGATCGCGACTGCTCTGGAGGCACCGGAGTTATTCAAATCTATGACTTTGCCGGTGATGAAGTCGATAAAATTACGTTGGATGCCGGTCTGCTGACGTATGGTCAGCATGAAGTACAGTGGCTGTTTGATACCGATCTTCAAAGGGGCGGCTATGTGGCGGTATTTGTCTTTAATGACGGTACTGAATCAGGCAATGCCTACACCAAGATCGGTATTCGGTAACAAAACGGACATTTTAAAGACTTAACACTTTATAGGTGGATAGAAAAATGAAACAGAAAATATTCAGAAAAAACCTGTCTATAATTGCCACTCTGTGTATCGTCTTCTCTCTGGTTCAGGCTGGCAGCCAGGAAGCTTATGCCTACACCAAATTTGATGTGGGTGCCAGAGCTATTGCCATGGGTGGTGCTCACACCGCTGCCGTTGAAGGGGCGACTGCGCTGTATTTCAATCCGGCTGCTTTGGCATTGATCGAAGGCTATGAAGTCAATTCAATGATTTCCACTGGAATGGCCTTTGACCGCTCGCATAATTTCTTCGGCTTTGGATCAGAATTATGGACCGACGCCAAAAGAGGAATTGCTCTGGGTCTGATTTCAGCTAAAATGTCCGATCTGGATGGTTACGATGCCAGCAATGTTCCCACCGGTACATTTGATGTCAGTGATAACACCGTGATGCTCAGCTATGCCGAATTAATGTACAAATACAACTTGTACTGGGGAAGTACAATCAAATTGTATAAATCTTCTATTGACAGCGATGACAATACTGGATTTGGATTTGATTTCGGAGCGCTGTATATCATGAATCAATGCCGGAACGATTTTATGGATGATCTGCGCTTTGGCCTGACTGTTAAAGACCTGTTCTCCAGCGTTGATGAAGATCATATCATCCCCCGAATGAAATTAGGTCTGGCAAGTCACCTGCAAAACGATCTGTTCGCCGCTGTTGACTTTGGCTTCAATTTGGAGGACGATTCCGATTTTATCTATGCACTTGGGTTGGAATATACCATTGATTTGCAGACTGAAATCGGTCCATCCATGCTGGATATTTCCAATCTGCAGCCTCGTATTGGAATCCGTGACGGCGATTTTCATTTCGGATTCGGTATGAATTTCAGTATCCTTCAGGTGGATTACAGCTTTGTTCCGCAGCCCAACAGCTACTACAACGACTCACATCGTTTCTCACTGATTTTGAAGTTTAACTGACGCTAATTCTCTCTGAATTCCAACCAGGCCCTCAGGATGACTGCTGCGTAGGCAGAATTGGTTCTGAAGGCCTGGTAAATCAAATTCCCCGGACATATCACCGGGGAATTTTATTTTATTTATATTCAAGTGCTTAATTGAATTCGGGTGGGTTGTATCAGGATGTAAATCATTCAAAAAAAGATTTGATTGGTCGTCCCGTCGGCTGGTAAATTAATCTGATCTATTTGCAGGTAAAATCCTCAATTTACTTAACTTATCAATAGGAAGAAGCAATGGAAGCAAAGATTAAATCGTTAATTTTCATAATGCTTGGCCTTTCCCTGAGCTTTGGGCAGCACTTTGTGGTTGAAATAGAACCGACAGGTGAATCCCAGTTGGTGGTTTTCGGTGATACCATTTCCAGCCTGGAACCGGGCGATGAAATAGGGATTTTCGATGACAATGCCATCACAAATTCAGGTGACTGTTCAAACCAGATTGGTGAACTGCTGGTGGGCACCGGTGTGTGGACCGGTGAGCAGATGGAGATTGTTGCCATTGGTTCACTGGATTATTGTGCTTTCGGAGGAGAACAGTACGCGGGGTATGTTGAGGGAAATCCTGTAAAAATCAAAATCTGGAAAACCGCCGAGCAGGTAGAGTATAATACCAATTTAACATTGAGTGCCGGCTCCGGCAGTTTTGGCGATCTCATTTTAGCCATCTCAGAAATTGAGCTTATTCCCAGTTATGAAATTGTAATAAATGAATTTTTCTTCCGATATGCTTCCGGATCCTCAGTGCCGGATTATGTTGAAATTTTTAATGCAGGTACATTTGACGTGGACCTGTCCGGCTGGCTGCTCAATGAAGAGGAAATTGAGGAAGGCGTCATCCCTGCGGGCGGTTATTTCCTGCTGGCCGGTGAAGATCCGTTTTTCAATATTGACGGTGACGAATTTTATGCCGGTGAAGATATCGTCAACAGTGCCTACGTGGATCTCAGCCTGAGTACGTCATCAGACGAAATCCTGCTTACACTGAGTGACGGCTCTGAAATTGACTACATCGCTTATGATGATGATGAGGGTTGGCTGACCGGATCTGCAAATCGCGGTCATGCCTTGGAACTCAGCAATCCCTATGGTGAAAACAATGATCCGTCACTCTGGGAATTGGCTCCGGAAACACTGATCCATCCGCTGATGTACAATGAAGACGGAGAATTGCTTGATTTCGGAACTCCCAATGAACAGAACAGCAATGTGGATGTGGACTGCATGGGTGTTGTCGGAGGGTCCGCATTCCTGGATGACTGCGGTATCTGTTCCGGCGGTACTTCCGGTCACGAACCCAACAGTGATATGGACTGTGAAGGCGTCTGCTTCGGGGAAGCCTTCCTGGATGACTGCGGTGTGTGTTCCGGCGGCACAACCGGTCACGAAGCCAACAGTGACATGGACTGCGAAGGCGTCTGCTTCGGAGAAGCGTTTGTTGACGACTGCGGTATCTGTTCCGGCGGTACCACCGGTCATGAGGCCAACAGCGATATGGACTGTGAAGGCGTCTGTTTTGGGGAAGCATTTCTGGATGACTGCGGCGTTTGCTCTGGCGGTACCACCGGTCACGAAGCCAACAGCGATATGGACTGTAATTTCGAATGCTTTGGCACTGCCGTTATCGATGAATGCGGTGTTTGCTGCGGTGGCTCAACCGGGACGGAATGTTCGTATTACGTGGATGAAACGGATTTTGGCGGCTCCTATGACTGCGCCGGAGAGTGTTTCGGTGAAGCATATTTCGACGGCTGCGGGGATTGTGTCGGCGGCAGCACCGGCCTTGAACCCTGCGAAGAAGACTGCATGGGCGTCCTGGGCGGTGAAGCATTCTGGGATGACTGCGGAGTGTGCTCCGGAGGTACATCGGGTCATGAACCCAACAGCGATATGGATTGTTATGGTGACTGTTCACCGGATACGCCGGAAGGCTGCATCGATACAACTGGAAACGGTGAGTGCGGAAATGCCTTTTACGATGACTGCGGGGAATGCGTAGGCGGAAATACCGGTCTGGAAGAAAATTATGCTCTGGATTGCGCTGGTGTCTGTTTTGGTGAAGCTTTTGAAAATGAATGCGGATGCGTCGGCGGCACCACCGGCCTTGATGAATTCTTCTGCTACGGCTGTACCGATCCGGAAGCCATCAATTATGATCCGGATGCCATATTTGATGACGGATCATGTGAATATGCATATGATCCTTACTATGTTGTGACAATCAACCCCACTGGCGAAAGTCAGCTGGTAGTATTCCAGAACTCCATTACATCCCTGATGCCTGGAGACGAAATTGGACTCTTTGACATGAATGCCATCACCAATGCCGAAGACTGCAGCAACCAGATTGGCGAACTGCTGGTGGGTTCCGGATTCTGGACGGGTGATCAAATCGAAATTGTTGGGATCGGCTCTATTGATAACTGTGACTACGGCGGATTCCAGCTGCCTGGATTTGTTTCCGGCAATCCGGTGGCCGTTCGTGTGTATCGTCACAGCACTGAACAGGAATTTAATACGAATCTGACCTTTGCTGTCGGCAGCGGAAACTACGGTGACCTGTTCCTGGCAGTCAGTGAAATAGAACTTGAAATTGCATTGTTCGGCTGTACTGATCCGGAAGCCCTGAACTATAATCCAGATGCTACCGACAACGACGGCAGCTGCGAATATGAAAACGAAGTCGTATTCGATGAGAATGACGGCGGCACACTGAATTATGATCCTGGCACGGGTGATATCCTGAATGTGTACATTCCCATGGGCTCTGTACAGATACCCGCCGGACAGGACGATGTGGAAATTCTTGTTTCCGATATTGATGAAACGGATCTGGAACCCGAACCGGGCATCGTGGGGCTGCTCACACCCGCCTTCACATTTGAACCGTTCGATCTGACTTTCTCAATGCCGATCACAGTGACCATTCCTTATGATGCCGGGGCTCGTGAACAGATCGAAGTGGTGTACCTTGAAAATGCAAATGATCCAGACTGGGAAGTACTGCATGATGCAGATCTGGCCGGTGGAGAGGCCGTTTTCCAGACCACCGTATTTGGCATTTTCGGCGTGGCGGATGTACCGGTCGGCTGTACCGATCCCTCTGCCCAGAATTATGATCCAAATGCACTTGTCGATGACGGATCATGTCTGTATGACGAATTTTATGAAGTGACCATCCAGGAAACCGGCGAGTCCCAGCTGGTGGTGTTCCAGGAATCAATCATGCTGCTGGAACCCGGCGACAACATTGGTCTGTTTGACGCAGCTGGTATGCTGAGCGACGGCGACTGCGAAGGCATTATCGGTGAACTGCTGGTTGGTGCAGGTACCTGGACCGGCTCGCAGCTGGAAATTGTGGGTATTGGATCAATCGATAACTGTGATTACGGCGGATTCCAACTGCCGGGATACATCGTTGGAAATCCCATTCAGGTGCGCGTGTATCGTCCTTCTGAACAAATGGAATACACAACCACACTTGAGTTCTCTATGGGCTCAGGCAATTATGGTGATTTGTTTATAGCAGTATCTGAGATTACGTCAATGATCCCCTACGAACCTACAGACACAGGCTGTACCGACCCTGCCGCTCTGAACTACAATCCCTCGGCCACCGTGGATGACGGATCCTGTTACTACGATCCCTATTTTGACGTGAGTCTCGGCTGGACGGGTGAATCAAGCCTGATCATCTTTGAAGACACCATTACGGGTCTGGAATGGGGTGATGAAATTGGTATTTACGATGCAGAAGGTCTTCTGACCGACGGCGGCTGTGACGAAGTTATCGGCAGCCTGCTGGTGGGTCCCCGCGATGCGGAAGGTCCCCAGTACAGCAACTGGACCAACAGCCAGCTGAACCTGGTTGCCGTGGGGTCCGTCAACAACTGTCCGTACGGCGGTGAAATGCTGGCGGGTTATGTGGACGGCAATGACATCGTCATCAAGGTCTGGCGTCAGAGCAGCGGCATGCGCTATCTGGGTATTCCCACCTTCAGTTCCGGCAGCGGCACCTTTGGTGAACTGCTGACCGCCATCTCCGACCTGACCCTTATACCGGACGGTGTTGAAGTATACGGCTGTACCGATCCTGCCGCATTGAACTATGATCCGGCTGCCACCATGGATGACGGATCCTGTTACTACGATCCCTATTTTGACGTGAGTCTCGGCTGGACGGGTGAATCAAGCCTGATCATCTTTGAAGACACCATTACGGGTCTGGAATGGGGTGATGAAATTGGTATTTACGATGCAGAAGGTCTTCTGACCGACGGCGGCTGTGACGAAGTTATCGGCAGCCTGCTGGTGGGTCCCCGCGATGCGGAAGGTCCCCAGTACAGCAACTGGACCAACAGCCAGCTGAACCTGGTTGCCGTGGGGTCCGTCAACAACTGTCCGTACGGCGGTGAAATGCTGGCGGGTTATGTGGACGGCAATGACATCGTCATCAAGGTCTGGCGTCAGAGCAGCGGCATGCGCTATCTGGGTATTCCCACCTTCAGTTCCGGCAGCGGCACCTTTGGTGAACTGCTGACCGCCATCTCCGACCTGACCCTTATACCGGACGGTGTTGAAGTATACGGCTGTACCGATCCTGCCGCATTGAACTATGATCCGGCTGCCACCATGGATGACGGATCCTGTTACTACGATCCCTATTTTGACGTGAGTCTCGGCTGGACGGGTGAATCAAGCCTGATCATCTTTGAAGACACCATTACGGGTCTGGAATGGGGTGATGAAATTGGTATTTACGATGCAGAAGGTCTTCTGACCGACGGCGGCTGTGACGAAGTTATCGGCAGCCTGCTGGTGGGTCCCCGCGATGCGGAAGGTCCCCAGTACAGCAACTGGACCAACAGCCAGCTGAACCTGGTTGCCGTGGGGTCCGTCAACAACTGTCCGTACGGCGGTGAAATGCTGGCGGGTTATGTGGACGGCAATGACATCGTCATCAAGGTCTGGCGTCAGAGCAGCGGCATGCGCTATCTGGGTATTCCCACCTTCAGTTCCGGCAGCGGCACCTTTGGTGAACTGCTGACCGCCATCTCCGACCTGACCCTTATACCGGACGGTGTTGAAGTATACGGCTGTACCGATCCTGCCGCATTGAACTATGATCCGGCTGCCACCATGGATGACGGATCCTGTTACTACGATCCCTATTTTGACGTGAGTCTCGGCTGGACGGGTGAATCAAGCCTGATCATCTTTGAAGACACCATTACGGGTCTGGAATGGGGTGATGAAATTGGTATTTACGATGCAGAAGGTCTTCTGACCGACGGCGGCTGTGACGAAGTTATCGGCAGCCTGCTGGTGGGTCCCCGCGATGCGGAAGGTCCCCAGTACAGCAACTGGACCAACAGCCAGCTGAACCTGGTTGCCGTGGGGTCCGTCAACAACTGTCCGTACGGCGGTGAAATGCTGGCGGGTTATGTGGACGGCAATGACATCGTCATCAAGGTCTGGCGTCAGAGCAGCGGCATGCGCTATCTGGGTATTCCCACCTTCAGTTCCGGCAGCGGCACCTTTGGTGAACTGCTGACCGCCATCTCCGACCTGACCCTTATACCGGACGGTGTTGAAGTATACGGCTGTACCGATCCTGCCGCATTGAACTATGATCCGGCTGCCACCATGGATGACGGATCCTGTTACTACGATCCCTATTTTGACGTGAGTCTCGGCTGGACGGGTGAATCAAGCCTGATCATCTTTGAAGACACCATTACGGGTCTGGAATGGGGTGATGAAATTGGTATTTACGATGCAGAAGGTCTTCTGACCGACGGCGGCTGTGACGAAGTTATCGGCAGCCTGCTGGTGGGTCCCCGCGATGCGGAAGGTCCCCAGTACAGCAACTGGACCAACAGCCAGCTGAACCTGGTTGCCGTGGGGTCCGTCAACAACTGTCCGTACGGCGGTGAAATGCTGGCGGGTTATGTGGACGGCAATGACATCGTCATCAAGGTCTGGCGTCAGAGCAGCGGCATGCGCTATCTGGGTATTCCCACCTTCAGTTCCGGCAGCGGCACCTTTGGTGAACTGCTGACCGCCATCTCCGACCTGACCCTTATACCGGACGGTGTTGAAGTATACGGCTGTACCGATCCTGCCGCATTGAACTATGATCCGGCTGCCACCATGGATGACGGATCCTGTTACTACGATCCCTATTTTGACGTGAGTCTCGGCTGGACGGGTGAATCAAGCCTGATCATCTTTGAAGACACCATTACGGGTCTGGAATGGGGTGATGAAATTGGTATTTACGATGCAGAAGGTCTTCTGACCGACGGCGGCTGTGACGAAGTTATCGGCAGCCTGCTGGTGGGTCCCCGCGATGCGGAAGGTCCCCAGTACAGCAACTGGACCAACAGCCAGCTGAACCTGGTTGCCGTGGGGTCCGTCAACAACTGTCCGTACGGCGGTGAAATGCTGGCGGGTTATGTGGACGGCAATGACATCGTCATCAAGGTCTGGCGTCAGAGCAGCGGCATGCGCTATCTGGGTATTCCCACCTTCAGTTCCGGCAGCGGCACCTTTGGTGAACTGCTGACCGCCATCTCCGACCTGACACTCGTCCCAGACGGAGAAGATATCTATGGCTGTACGGATGAAGAAGCATGTAACTACAATCCCAATGCCACCATTGATGACGGCAGCTGTTTCTACGCCGATCCGTACTGGATTGATGTGGACGAAGACGGCTGGGGCGCCGGTGAACCGGAATTCTTCTGCCCCGATGAAATCCTGCCGGGATACGTGGATAACGGAGATGACAACTGTCCTGACATTTATAACCCGGATCAGGCCGATTCCGATGGCGACGGCATTGGTGATGCCTGTGACGAAACTCTCAGCGGCTGTACCGATCCCGCTGCCCTGAACTACAACCCTGCGGCAGAAGACGATGACGGCTCCTGTTACTATATACCGCATTTTGAAGTGGATATCGACTGGACCGGTGAATCCCAGCTCATCATTTTCCAGGAAAGCATCTCTGGTCTGAACTGGGGTGATGAAATAGGTATTTATGATAATAACGGTCTCATCAGCAGCGGCTCCTGTGACAGTCTGTACGGCACCATTCTGGTGGGTCCCAGTGATTCTGAAGGTCAGCTGTACAGCAACTGGACCAACACCCAGCTGAGTCTGGTGGGTATCGGCTCTATTGACAACTGTCCCTTTGGCGGTTTGCAGCTGCCCGGGTATATTGAAGGCAATGAAATTGTAGTCAAGATCTGGCGGCAGAGTACCATGCAGATGTTTGATACGGAACTGACTTTCAGTGCCGGCAGCGGAATTTATGGTGAGTTGATTACTGCTGTATCAGAAATCGCTTTGGTTCCGCCGCAGGATATTTATGGCTGTACGGATGTGGAAGCCTGTAACTTCAATCCCGAGGCCACCATTGATGACGGCAGCTGTTTCTATGCGGATCCCTACTGGGCTGATGTGGACGAAGACGGCTGGGGCGCCGGTGAACCGGAATTCTTCTGTCCCGATGAAATCCTGCCGGGATACGTGGATAACGGAGATGACAACTGTCCGGATGATTACAACCCGGACCAGGCCGATTCCGATGGTGACGGTATTGGTGATGCCTGTGACGAAACTTTTAGCGGCTGTACCGACCCCGCCGCCCTGAACTACAATCCAGCCGCAGAAGACGATGACGGCTCCTGTTACTACATTCCGCATTTTGAAGTGGGTATTTACTGGACCGGTGAATCCCAGCTCATCATTTTCCAGGAAAGCATAACGGGTCTGAACTGGGGTGATGAAATAGGGATCTATGATGCCAACGGTCTTATGAGCAGCGGCTCCTGTGACAGTCTGTACGGCACCATTCTGGTGGGTCCCAGTGATTCTGAAGGTCAGCTGTACAGCAACTGGACCAACACCCAGCTGAGTCTGGTGGGTATCGGCTCTATTGACAACTGTCCCTTTGGCGGTTTGCAGCTGCCCGGGTATATTGAAGGCAATGAAATTGTAGTCAAGATCTGGCGGCAGAGTACCATGCAGATGTTTGATACGGAACTGACTTTCAGTGCCGGCAGCGGAATTTATGGTGAGTTGATTACTGCTGTATCAGAAATCGCTTTGGTTCCGCCGCAGGATATTTATGGCTGTACGGATGTGGAAGCCTGTAACTTCAATCCCGAGGCCACCATTGATGACGGCAGCTGTTTCTATGCGGATCCCTACTGGGCTGATGTGGACGAAGACGGCTGGGGCGCTGGTGAACCGGAATTCTTCTGCCCCGATGAAATCCTGCCGGGATACGTGGATAACGGAGATGACAACTGTCCGGAAGATTACAACCCGGACCAGGCGGATTCCGATGGTGACGGTATTGGTGATGTCTGTGATGACATGTTGAGCGGCTGTACCGATCCCGCAGCGTTGAACTTCAACCCGGCAGCGGAAGAAGATGACGGCTCCTGTTACTATGAGCCTTTCTTTGAAACAGATCTGGGCTGGACCGGTGAGTCACAGCTGATCGTATTTAACGAATCAATCACAGGACTTAACATTGGTGATGAAATTGGTATTTACGATGACATGGGCCTTTTGAGTTCCGGAACCTGTGACAGCCTTTACGGTGCCCTGCTTGTTGGACCGCGTGACAGTGATGGTCATATCCCGAATAACTGGAATGGCGATCAGCTCAACCTCCTTGCAGTCGGCTCCATTGACAACTGCCCCTTCGGCGGCAGCCAGATTCCCGGTTATGTTGAAGGCCATGACATAATCCTTCGGATTTACCGGGCATCCACAAATACAGTCTGGGAAACAGATATTACCTACAGTGCCGGCAGCGGTGTGTATGGTGAACTGCTGACTGTCATTGAAGACATTGAACTGACGGAACCCACCATGGTTGGCTGTACGGATCCGGAGGCATGGAACTACAATCCGAATGCCACACTGGATGACGGCAGCTGTTATTACGGCAATGAAGTGGTTTTCGATGAAGATGACGGCGGTACGATGAATTGGGAACTGCCTACCGGTGATACCCTGCAGGTTAACATTCCGCTGGGTTCCATCATCCTTCCCACTGGTTCCGACGAGGTGGAAATCATCATTTCCGACATTCCGGAAGATGACCTGATCCCAGATCCGGGTATTGTTGGTCTGTTGACCGAAGCCTTTACGTTCATTCCATATGATCTGGAATTTGAAGAACCGGTTACCATCACTATTCCGGTGGATATTGCTGCCCGTCCCCAGTATGAAATCGTGTATCTGCAGGATGAGAATGATTCCGATTGGGAAGTCATACCTGGAACCATTTCTGATGGTGAAGCCGAATTCGAAACGATGATCTTCGGTATCTTCGGTGTGGCGGATGTGCCTGTCGGATGTATGGATGATACTGCATTGAACTACGATCCGGCAGCCATGGTGGATGACGGTTCCTGTGCCTATGTCATGCTGACGGAAGTACAGGATTTCACCATCACTGATTTTAACCTGCCCGACGGTACGGTCGAATTTGAATGGAGCTTGACCACTGCCTTGGACATTTGGGATTACGACTGGGATATGGGACTGGATTGCGATGAAACCGGTGAAAGCTATCTCCTGGAAATTTCTGATGTCAATACGGTGTATGATACGGATCAGGATCTGGCAGTAACGACGGTTTCGTATGGCGATCTTAAAGATTATCTGTCATTGTTCGGATCGGAAGGACAAGATCCTGGTATTGAGTACAATATCACCTGGAATATCATGGTAACTGTAGAACCCAATTCATGGGTCACGGATGATGATGCCTTCATGGTGAGTGATCTCGGTATTACGGATGCGGAGATTCCCACGAATTTTGCGCTCAGCCAGAACTATCCGAATCCGTTCAATCCCGTAACAAACATTAACTTTGAGATTCCGGAGTTTGCACGGGTTGAACTGAAAATATACGATCTGACAGGCAAGAGTATCGTCACTCTCGTCAGCGGCACACTGATGCCCGGGTATCATCAGGTGATATGGGATGGAACGGACAGTGCCGGCAATCTGGTTGCGACGGGTGTGTATATCTATACCCTCCGCACTCCTGAAGGTGTATTCAGCCACAAGATGCTGCTGATGAAATAATTACGAGATCAGTACAGATATTGAGATTAGGGGCGGTTTTACGCCCCTTTTTTTCTTCCAGATATCCAGTTGGAATGCTCTGATCCGTCCGTTTCCTGCCTGCATGATGCAGCCAGGCAGGCGGTTCAGTCAGTGTCTGTTCTCTGTCTTTCAAAAGCATATCAAAGTGAGCCAATTTTACCGTAAATTTGTTAATTCGACGCATAATTGAATTTCATATTGGGAAATGTAAAACCGGGTGGATTCATTGACTGACAATACAGACATCAAGGGCCGGCTGATCTGGGCAGATGATGAAATTGATCTGCTCAAACCGCACATTATTTACCTGGAAAAAAGGGGCTACTCCGTTGAACCGGTAAACTCCGGTGAAGACGCTCTGCACAGAATTCGGGAAACGGATTATGATCTGGTTCTGCTGGATGAAATGATGGGCGGTCTGGACGGCCTCACTACCTTGAAAATGATAAAGGAGATTAAACCAAATATTCCGGTAGTGATGGTGACGAAAAACGAAGAAGAGTGGCTGATGGATGAAGCCATCGGCGAACAGATAGCCAACTTTCTCACCAAACCCGTGAATCCCAGCCAGATTCTCCTTACCTGCAAAAACATTCTGGAGACCAACCAGATTCAATCGGACAAGGTGACTCGGGAATATCTTCAGGAATTTCAGAATATCAGTTTGGAGATCGAAGACATCGGTACCATTGGTGACTGGGTGCAGGTGTATGAAAAATTAACCGACTGGTCTGTCCGTTTTGATACCCATGGCGATGAAAACCTGCGGCAGGTCCTGGCGGATCAGCAGGAAGAGGCAAATACAAAGTTCATCCAGTACTACCTGGAACAGTACCCCCGCTGGCTGAATGAATCGGATCGTCCGGCGCTCTCACCGGATATTGTACCGAGATTTGTCATACCGAATCTGAAATCGGGTGAAAAAGTGGTTTTTCTGGTGCTGGACTGTATGCGCGTTGATCATTGGCAGGTACTGCGCAAACTGTTCTATCCCTATTTTAATATAGAAACCCGTTATGCACTGTCCATCCTGCCGACGGCCACACCTTTTTCCCGTAACTCGATTTTCAGCGGTCATTTCCCCAGTGAGATAAAAGACAGATTCCCTTCATTCTGGGCCGGGATGGTTCAGGATGAAAGCAGCATGAACCGGTATGAAGATCAGCTATTCCGAAAGCAACTGGATAATGCCGGATGCAGTGACCTTACCAGCCGGTACTTTAAAATCCTGACCTATGATGATGGCATTAAGCTGACGAGCCATATTCCGGAATATCAGGGCACGGATGTCCTGGCAATCGTGGTTAATTTCATTGATATGCTGGGACACACAAGGTCGGAATCCGATACGGTTCAGGAAATGGTACCGGATGAAGCGGCATACCGGGATGCAGTGAAGTCGTGGGCGGAAAATGCCTGGCTGCTGAATCTGATGAAGGAAATCAGCACCTGGAATCACAGAATAGTTGTGACCAGTGATCACGGTTCCATTCGGGTGAATAAGCCGGTACGAGTGAAAGCTGACCGGTCCGCCAGCACCGGTGTTCGATATAAATTTGGCAGAAATCTTCAAACCGACAACCGGGCTTCCCTGATTATCAATGATCCATTGAGTTACATGCTTCCCCAGGATGAAGGCAGTACCAATTATCTCATTGCCAAAGGAAGGCATTTTTACGTTTACCCAAACGAGTATCACCGTTTTGTCAATAAGTTCAGCAACAGTTTTCAGCATGGCGGAATATCGCTGGATGAGGTGGTGCTGCCGGTTGGGATAATGCAGGGGCGACAGGTTTGATCGCTGGATGGCAGGGAAAAATTATCCCGTCTGCAGAAAAAATGATGCAGGAGGGCGAACAGTTTGCCGGCTTTGTTGAGCGGGGAGATATATTTACCCTGTCCGGAAATCTTGCAGCCGGAAAAACCACATTTATTAAAGGGGTCGCAAAAGGATTGGGTTTCCAGGGTCCGGTTACTTCACCCACATTCACTCTTGTTAATGAATACCAGTGTGAACCTGTCATCATCCACATCGACTGCTATCGGGAACATAATCTGTCCCGCTGGCTGGAAATTGGAATTACTGAATACTTCCACCGGGATGCAGTTGTCTTTATTGAATGGCCGGATCGAATTGATCAGCTTCTTCCCGAGTATGCCTTCCCGATGGAATTTCGGCATATATCTGAAAATAAACGTGAGATTGTTCTGAGATGAAACTGCTGGCCATCGAAACATCTTCCAGCGTATGCGGAGCTGCTTTCTACCGGGACGGAGAGCTTTGCGATCTGAAAGAAGTTAACGAGTCCAGGGTTCATGCCAGAAAACTGCCGGTTTTTGTTGATCAAATCCTGAAAAACAACCAGTTGGACGTTGCCGATCTTGATGGAATTGCAGTGTCAGAAGGTCCGGGAAGCTATACCGGTCTCCGTATCGGAATGAGCCTGGCAAAAGGATTGGCATTTACACACCAGATTCCACTGGTGCCTGTTCCGACGCTGCAGGCGATGGCCTGCCGGATAGATTTGACAGAAACCTGCTGGGTGGTTTTATATTCACACAGGAATCTGGTCTATGCGCAGCTGTTTAATAACAGGATACCTCAAAACGAACCGGAATGTCTGGCATTTGATAGATTGTCGCAATATCCCATTTTTGGTTTTGGAATGAAGGAAGACCAGCTTCACCTGACGGAAATCCGGCCTTCTGCTGTTCACGTGGGAATTCTTGGATTTCAGAATTTTGATAAATGGTCCAGAAAAGATGCGGGTAATATATATCCAAACTACATCACGGAATTCAATATCGGAAAATCACCGGCATGATTAAAAAAGCGGAAAAGCATCACCTTCAGGATATTTTGACTATTGAACGCGCCTGCTTTGAACGGCCCTGGTCGGAAATTCACTTTCTCAGCGATTTGGAAAATCCGCTGGCAGCATCCAACTGGGTTTACATGTCGGAAAAACAGCTGCAGGGATACCTGTTCGGATGGTATATCGAGGGTGAATATCATTTAAACAATCTGGCTGTAGATCCTCTGTTTCAGCATCAGGGAATCGGAAAAAAACTCCTTGATTTCGTGCTTGATATGCTGGATAAGGATCATGCAGAAAAAATTTTCCTGGAAGTAAGTGCCGGAAATACTGCTGCACGGAAGCTGTATGAATCCCGGGGATTTACTCCAATTGGAGCCCGAAAGGACTACTATACAAAAGGAGATGATGCCATCGTTTACGTACGGGAATTCGAATAATGGCTGAATGGTTCAGGCGGTCTGCCGTTAAAATCAAGACCTCCGATAAAAAAGACACTGCTGAAGGGCAATGGGTAAAATGCCCCCGCTGCGGGAAAGTCATTTTTCGGCGCGAACTGGAAAAACATTCCCATGTCTGTCCTTCATGTTCACATCATTTTAAAATCTCTTCAAAAGCCTATTTCAATCTGCTGCTGGATGATGTGGATTATTCTGAAATTGCCTCTGGCCTTTCCCCTGTTGACCCGCTGAAGTTTCACGCCAGCCGTAAATACAGCGACCAGATAGTCAGTGCTCAAAAAAACACCGGCCAAAAAGATGCCGTTACGGTTGTTCACGGACGGATCGGTGGTTTTGACTGTGTACTGGGTGTAATGGATTTTTCATACATTGGCGGCAGCATGGGATCAGTCGTTGGTGAAAAAATCAGTCGCGGGATTGAATATGCCCGCAAAAATAAATATCCGCTGGTACTGATCACGGCATCAGGCGGCGCGCGAATGCAGGAAGGGGCATACAGTCTGATGCAGATGGCCAAAACCAGTGCAAAACTGGCACAGTATGCTCAGGACGGAGGGTTTTACATTGCCATTCTGACCAATCCGACGACCGGTGGTACAACTGCCAGCTTTGCAATGCTTGGAGATCTTATTTTTGCCGAGCCCAATTCGCTGATTGGGTTTGCAGGGGCACGGGTCATTAAACAGACAATCGGGGAGGACCTTCCGGAAGGATTTCAAAAAGCCGAATTTCTCCTTGAAAAGGGATTCCTGGATAATATTATACATCGCCGTGATTTAAAAAATGACCTTACCCGATTGTTCAGGATGTTTAATCAGGGGAATGATCCGGCCAAAACCGGATTCGAAAATTAGATTTCAGCAGTTGGCCTGATTGCAGCAAATTATCTTTTTCAGGAAACGT
Organism: uncultured bacterium; assembly: GCA_964527215.1. Taxonomy (GTDB): domain Bacteria; phylum Fidelibacterota; class Marinisomatia; order SCGC-AAA003-L08; family JACNLC01; genus CAZGNZ01. The sequence goes on from CAZGNZ010000003.1 coordinate 81,362, forward strand.
GTATGATGAAGTTGCCGAAGGTTTCCGGCCATAAGGATCAGCGACCGGCACTGTCGATGATGTGTTTCAGACAAATAGATTTACCAAAATCAGGATACGCTTATGCAGCATAATCAGTTTATCGCCGTACTGGATTTCGGTTCACAATACACACAGCTGATTGCCCGGCGCATTCGGGAACACCATGTCTATTCCGAAATCCTTCCCTATGACACTGAGCCTGAAGAGCTGTTGAAACGAAATGTCGTTGCAATAATCCTGTCCGGCGGCCCGTCCAGTGTGTATGAAGATCAATCACCCCAGGTGCATCCGGATCTGTTCAATATGGACGTACCCATCCTGGGTATCTGTTATGGAATGCAGCTTGTAATACAGCATTTCGGCGGCCGGGTTCAGTCAACTGGGAAAAGTGAATACGGATATGCCCGCATAAGTCCCAGCGATGATTCCCAGCTGCTTGCCAATTTTCATGATTCTTCACAAGTGTGGATGAGCCATGGAGATGCGGTTGACAGACTTGGGCAGGATATTGAAGTCATTGCACATTCGGAAAACGAAGTTGTTGCAGCGGTCCGGGTAAAAAATCGTCCCGTTTTTGGCGTTCAGTTTCACCCTGAAGTGTCGCACACCCTGGAAGGAAATGTCCTGCTGTCTAATTTTCTCTTTCAGATCAGTCACTGCCGTCCTACCTGGACTCCCGCCAATTTTATTCAGGATGCAGTGGATGATATTCGGCAAAAAGTCGGCAAACGCCAGGTCATTGTCGGGTTAAGCGGCGGTGTTGATTCTTCTGTCGTAGGAACCCTGATGCACAAAGCTCTCGGAGATCGGTCAATATGCGTGTTTATCAATAATGGGCTGCTTCGGAAAAATGAAGTGGATCAGGTCATGGGATCATTGAAGGATGGCCTCGGCCTGAATATACATCTGGTGGATGATTCTGATCTCTTTTTAAGTAAGCTGGAAGGAATCACTGAACCTGAACAAAAGAGAAAAATAATCGGCAATCAGTTCATTTATTCATTTCGGGACGCCACCCGCGGTCTTGGTGACTTTCCTTTCCTTGCCCAGGGAACCCTTTATCCCGATGTGATAGAGTCGGGCGGTTCCGGTCTGGGACCGGCAGCAACCATAAAGTCTCATCATAACGTTGGCGGTCTGCCGGAAGATATGGATTTTGAGTTGATTGAACCCATCCGCGACCTGTTTAAAGATGAGGTCAGAAGGGTGGGGCGTGAACTTGGGCTGCCTGAATTTGTGCTGGAGCGTCACCCGTTCCCGGGACCCGGACTGGCGGTCCGGATTCTGGGTGCTGTTACAGAGAAACGACTGCAAATACTTCGGGAAGCAGATCACATTTTTATCGATGTTTTAAAAGAATCAGGTGAATATTATAACGTTTGGCAGGCGTTTGCGGTTCTTGTGCCGGTTAAAACTGTCGGGGTCATGGGAGATGCCCGAACATATGAAAATATTATTGCCCTGCGGGCTGTGACAAGTCTGGACGGAATGACGGCCGACTGGTATCACTTTCCGCCTGAAATTTTGAAATTGTGCTCCAATCGTATTGTCAATGAGGTCAATGGGGTAAACCGGGTGGTCTATGACATCACCGGTAAACCGCCAGGCACCATCGAATGGGAGTAACTTTCTAACTTCTGAGGATTGTTATGTGTGGTATAGTAGGATATATTGGCCATCGTGAGGCCAAAGATGTTATCATTAAGGGACTCCAGCGTCTGGAGTATCGGGGATACGACTCGGCAGGGATCGCAACTGCCGGCAACGGTCAGACGCGGGTTGTAAAGCGGAAAGGGAAAGTCACTGATCTGCTGAAAGCCCTTGAATCTGAACCGGTTAATGGATCGATCGGCATCGGACATACGCGATGGGCTACACATGGTGTTCCCAATGATATCAACGCTCATCCCCATTGTTCATCTGATGGAAAATTCAAAATAATCCATAATGGAATTATCGAGAATTATCTTTCCATTCGAATTTTTCTTGAAAATGAAGGTGTTGAATTCCAGTCAGAGACGGATACTGAAGTTCTGGTTCAGCTTATCAGTTATCTGTACAACAAGGATGGTCTTGGATTTACCCAGGCGGTTCGAAGTGCACTGTCTGAAGTCGTCGGAGCGTATGGAATTGTGGTGATGTGCGATGATGAACCCGATGCGCTGGTTGCCGCCCGTTTCGGAAGTCCGCTGGTTTTTGGGATCGGTCAGGGTGAAATGATTATCGCATCGGATACGTCTCCCATCATCGAATATACGCGCAACATCGTTTATCTCGATGAAGGTGAATTGGTTACAATTCGATCTGATGACTATGTTGTCCGCGATATCCAAAAAGATGAGACCGTTTCCAAGGAAACTGAGCTCATTGAGTATGATCTGGAGCAGATTGAAAAGGGTGGATACGATCATTTCATGCTGAAGGAAATATTTGAGCAGGAAATATCCATCACCGAAGCCACCCGGGGACGCATCGATTTTAAAAATGGCAAAGTGACTTTGGGCGGTATCCAGGATTGGCTGGTGAACATTGTCAGTGCAAACACCATTTTTATTACTGCCTGCGGAACCTCTTGGCACAGTGCACTCATTGGAGGATACTGTATCGAAGAGATGGTCGGGATTCCGGTGAAAGTAGAGTATGCCTCTGAGTTCCGGTATCGTTCTGTTCCGGTGGATCACCGTTCAGTGGTGATTGCTATCAGTCAGTCAGGAGAAACTGCCGACACGTTGGCCGCAGTTCGAAAAGCAAACGAGCTGGGGGCATTGACACTGGGAGTGGTGAACGTCGTGGGAAGTTCAATCGCCCGGGAAACAGACTGCGGCGTCTATATCCATGCCGGTCCGGAAATCGGCGTGGCCTCCACAAAAGCCTTTACATCTCAGGTCATTGTTTTAACATTGATCTCAATGCTGCTGGCTCAGAATCGCGGGAAAGGCAACAATGAAATTCCTGAAATTCTGGAAGACGTGAATTCGATTCCGGAAAAAGTGAGTAAAATCCTGGCCCAGTCAGAGAAAATCAAAAAAATTGCTGAGCACTATTATCGGGCAAAGAGTTTTCTGTATCTGGGGAGAGGATACCAGTTCCCGGTCGCTCTGGAAGGTGCTCTCAAGCTGAAGGAAATTTCTTACATCCATGCAGAAGGTTATCCGGCAGCGGAAATGAAACACGGACCCATTGCCCTGATAGATGAAGAAATGCCGACAGTGGTGATCGTGACCAAACGGGGATATGATAAAATCATTTCAAATATTCAGGAAGTACGTGCCCGCGGCGGGAAGACAATCATTATTACTACGCGGTCGGCGGCAGAACTGAGACAGTATTCGGACCATATTATCGAAATTCCGGGAATCCACACCTGCCTGTCCCCGCTGCTGACAACCATCCCTCTTCAGCTGCTGGCCTATCATATCGCGCTGTTAAAAAACTGTAATGTGGATCAGCCGAGAAACCTTGCCAAAAGCGTCACCGTGGAGTAATACGATTCTTGAGTGCTCATTTTGAATTTTCTCAGTGGGGCGGTGATGCCTGTTTTGCTGTTATGACCCGGAAGATAAGTTCAGACCGAACAATTATTACCCGTAAGCAGGCCATTGAATATTTTGGATTTCAACCGGATTTGGTTGCGGTCCCGGAACAGGTGCATTCAAATGTTGTGCGTTGGATCAACCGAGGCGGACATTATCCCCGGACAGACGGATTGATCACGTCAGAGCCCGGACTGATTCTGTCTTTGCAGACCGCAGACTGCGTTCCGGTATTCATCAGAACATCCGGCAGCAGTATCCGCGGCCTGATTCATGCCGGGTGGCGGGGAACAGCCTTCGGAATCATTGAAAATATGATCGTCCAGCTGCAGAAACACAACGTTGGGTTAAAGGATATTCATGTATTTCTCGGTCCTTCCGTTCAAGCCAATAATTATCAAGTTGATGAGGATGTTGCAAAATATTTTCAGGCTGAATTCCGGATACAGGATCACTCGAAATGGCATGTTGACATCCCCGGACAGATAACGGCAGACTTTATTAGATTCGGAATTTCAGAAAACCACATTGTTTCCAGCGGAATCTGTACATTCGACAACGGAGATTGCCACAGCTTCAGAAGAGATGGTGAGGATGCAGGACGCATGTATTCATTTATTGGAGAAAGGGTATGAATTGGCAGGATAGTGCGGTACTTGGTCTTCTGCAGGCAGTGACGGAATTTCTGCCCATCAGCAGCTCAGGTCATCTGGTGCTCGGCAAAAATATTCTGGGGCTTTCAACTCCGGGAACAGTGATGGAAGTTGTACTTCACATGGGGACGCTGCTGAGCATACTCATTTATTACTGGAAGGATGTTTCAAAGTTGGCGGTTCGTTTTTGTTCAAAATCCGGCGGCCAATCTCGGTTTTTTGTGTTTCTGATAGCAGTCGCCACGGTACCTGCCATTGTTATCGGATTTGGATTTGAAACTCATATAGACGAACTTTACAGCAATCCAAGATATCTCTGGGTTGTTTCTTTTGCATTAATATTTTCCGGAATGGTACTCTTTTTCACTAAATACCTGAAACAGGGTACCAGATGTGAACCGGATATCCGGTCTGCAATTCTGATTGGACTGGCGCAGTCCCTGGCCATACTGCCGGGTATTTCCAGATCGGGGCTGACCATCTCAACCGGTCTTTATCTTGGATTGAATCGTGAAGAAGCGGCCCGTTTTTCCTTTCTGATGGCAATTCCCGTATTATTCGGAGCAGGTTTGCTGAAACTGAAAGAAATCCCCGGACTTCTGGATGGCAGCAGTTTTGCGGCGGTTCTCATAGGTTTCATTACATCTGCAGCTGGTGGCGTGTGCATGGTGATACTGTTGGTAAAAATGCTGACAAAACAGAAATTCTGGATGTTCTCGATATACTGCTGGATTGTTGGACTTCTCAGTCTGGTGCTTTAGGATATTATGACTGATAAGCATACAATAGGGCAGGTAATACGGCAGATTCACAGTGACAGTATTGCACCCGTTTATTTCCTGATGGGTGAAGATGCCTGTCTTCAGGATTTTCTGATCAGAACCGTATCTGACCAGTTTCTAAAAAAGGGTGGAATTCGACGGTTTTTCTCGATGGATGATGATCAGGAATCAGAACTATTTTCGGAACTTTCATCATACTCGCTCTTTGAGGACCGCAATCTATTTATCGTCAGACAAATTAGAAAATTTTCACAACAGAGCCGACAGGAATTGAAAGAGTATATCCAGTCTCCGAAAAAAAGTAACTGTCTGGTATTAATCAATGAGCAGTTTGACCGCAGTAATAAGTTTCTGTTGCAGCTGATGGAAAGTACTGCATTTGTTGACACCCGTCCTCCTTTTTCCAGAAAATTCAAGGAATGGGTCCAATATATGGCCCGAACCAAAAACATTCAGACAGATGATAACGCAGTTGAGCTGCTCATGGAAATGCATGGAGACTCCATAGCAAATGTGGTCAATGAACTTGAGAAACTTGCTATTTCCGTGGACGAGGGCAAAGCAATCACAAGAGAGGTTGTCGAAGCCGTTTCCAGTCATCAGCGAGAGTTTCAGGTCTGGCAGCTGGTGGATGCCCTGGGGAAAAAGGATTTGAAGCTGTCGATGAGGATTTTCAACTCGCTGGTGAACAGTGGTATTCAAATACCTCTGTTAACCATAAATTTAGCCAACCTGTTTCATCAGATTTTATGGAAGAAAATGGGAAGCAGCCCTCAAAGAGGTTACACAGGACTCAACAAGATACTGACCAGCCGACTCGACAGCTATTCCAGGGGCTTCAGTTCTGAGGATGTTGAGGGCATACTGGCCCATCTTAGAAAAGTTGATCTGCTTTCAAAAACGACGTCACAGCCGGTTCAGGCAGTTTTGACTCCGTTAATATTTGAAATTTGCGAAGGAATTCATGCCCGATAACAGATTTACGGATGAAGAATTGATCGCCCGATTTCAGGAAGGTGATATCCGGGCGTATAATGAAATTGTCCATCGATATAAGGACAAACTGCTCAGTTTTGTCTATCGATTTCTGGGTGATTACACCCGTGCGGAAGATCTGGTTCAGGATACTCTGCTGAAAGTCTACACTCATAAATATGCATACCAGGAAATTGCGAAATTTTCTACCTGGCTTTACACAATTGCCGGAAACCTGGCCCGTACTGAACTGCGCAAACTGAAACGACGGAAAACCTATTCAATCTCTGATGTCAGCTACGAAGACCGGGAGTATGAAATTCCCGTTGAGCACGATCCCGGTGATCATGCCGCATCTTCAAACTTCACACGAAATCTTCAGAAGGCTTTGAACCAGCTGCCGCCTGATTTTAAAACAATGATCATTTTAAGAGATATCCAGGAACTTTCATACGAAGACATCAGTAGTATCGTAGCTGTTCCAATCGGGACAGTGAAATCCCGCATCAACCGGGGACGGTTAAAACTTCAGAAACTGTTAAAGCAAAAGTAGGAGGGTGACAATCCTGAATGAATTGCTACGATTTTGAGAACTACATATCCGCCTATCTGGACGGTGATCTTAAACCAAATCAGCGCAAAGAATTTACAGAACATAAATCCGCATGCGCAGCCTGCCAGGAAAAACTGGATGACATCAGGGAAATGCTTTCAGCCATGAACCAAGTTGGCGAAGTAAAAACATCCCCCGATTTTATGAGCAGCCTCCAGCAGAAAATCGATGACTATGAATCCGGAAAAACATCGCTTGTTCACCGAATACTGTCATTCAGGCCGTTCGGACTTGAGCCTTTGCCCGCTATCGGGTTTGCAGCAGCCATCCTGCTGATGACCTTGTCCACTATTATGATATTTAATTCAGACCGGGTGCCCAATATTGATTTTAATCAGCTGTCTCACAAGCAGCAGCAGATTAACAGTCTAAAGGGTCAGCCAAATCTGAATCAACCCGGAAGCGGATTGTATGCCGGTCAAACCGACACCACCGCTGCGGACAGTGCTTTAAGAGATCCCAACAACTTTGATAATATCCAATTTGTTAATCAGCAGGGAAATCCCTGATAGCAGCAAATGATGGAGAAGTATTGCTGGGATAATTACTTCGGGTTACCGTAACATTTCCAATGTGCTTTTACTCGGATTTAGAAAATTACCTCAATCCTGATTCCGGTAAAGCAAACTGTTGAAAGTCATTACTAAGGAAAACTATTCATGGCCAAGAAACAAACCTTTGGTGATAAAGTCAAAGCCGGTAAAAAAAGCGGACCTCAGAAAGTGTATGTAAAGGTTGTGCGTTCCCTCAAAACCAAAGACCAGCAGGGCGTCAGATTTGCTGAAGAAATGATTGGTATTCCCGCAGAGGAAAATGTAAAATCATATTTAGAAAATCAGCTGACAAAATAAGCCTGATTTTCCTGAGAATTATAGGAGGGTACGCCCTCCTATTTTTTTATCCGATTTCCTTGCTATCTGGAATAGTGATTTACGAATTTACCCGACAGCAAAACAGCGTCATTCATGTGATTTTGCATCATTTCTCCCCTACCAGAATGATGTCTCATTGATGTATTATACAGGGTTGTTTTTGCTGCCGTTTCAAAAATAACAGAGACTTATTCCAACAATTTCCGTTGAGATATTAATGACAAACCAACCGCCCCTTGTATCTGTTGTTATTCCAGTATTGGATGAAGCCGGTTCTCTGCCGACGCTGTATCAACAGCTGAATGATGTGCTGGCACAATATGATGACTGGGAATTGCTTTTCATAGATGACGGCAGCCGGGATGAATCTGTTGCCATCATTGAACAGTTCATTGAGACCGACTCACATGTAAAACTGATCAAGTTCTTCAAGAACTACGGAAAAGCGGATGCACTGGCGGCCGGTTTTCGGGAAGCTGCCGGGACGTTTGTCATTACAATGGATGCTGATCTGCAGGATGATCCGATTGAAATCCCCCGACTGATACAGAAACTGGAAGACGGTTGGGATATGGTGTCCGGATGGAAAAAAGTCAGGCATGATCCCATTGGAAAGCGCTTTCCGTCAAAAGTATGGAATTTGATGACAAGGCTGATGACGGGAATTGCCATCCATGACTTCAACTGCGGCTTGAAAGCCTATCGTTCTGAGGTGGTAAAATCATTGGATTTGTATGGCGGTCTTCATCGGTATATTCCAGCGCTTGCAAAGCAAAAGGGGTTTTCCGTAACAGAAATTGCCGTCAACCACCGACCACGCGTCCACGGTGAAACCAAGTATCACGGATCACGGTTTTTTCATGGTTTTTTTGATTTGGTCACAGTGCTTTTTATTGGAAACTTCTTTTCCCGACCCATGCATTTCTTTGGGTTTATCGGTTTCTTTCTGTCAGCCATCGGTATCGTCATCAATCTGTATCTGACAATTGGCTGGTTTCAGGGAATCTGGATCGGAAATAGACCGGTGTTCTTTCTCGGAATTCTGCTCCTGATTGTCGGAATACAGTTTATTTCTCTGGGCCTGCTGGGAGAGATGCTGATCAAATCCACCCGGCGCGATGAAAAACGGATCCAGTATGTGAAATCAGGCAGTACCACCTTATGCGATTAGGCATCGTCAGTGTTGCACCGCCATACCGGGGCGGTATTGCACTGAACACATCAATACTTTGCCAAAAACTTTCCACCACACACAATGTGCTGTGCCTGAATTATAAAAGGCAGTATCCGAATTTTCTGTTTCCCGGAAAAAGTCAATTTCTTGAAACTCCCCCTGTCATTGATACCCCCTCTGAAAGGATAATCGATTCACTGAATCCCATTTCATGGATTCAGGCAGCGCAGAAGTTGAAGAAATTCCAACCGGATGGAATCGTGTACCGGTTTTGGAATCCTTTCTTTGCTCCTGCTCTTGGAACCATTGCACGAATCACAAAACACGGTTTTCCCAATGCGGTCCAAATAGCATTGTGCGATAATATACTCCCGCATGAAAAACATTTTTACGATAGTACCCTTATACGGTACTTTTTCAATATCTTGGACGGATTTATTGTCATGGCACCATCAGAAGAAACCGTTTTGCTCAAGTTTTTACCTGAGGCCAACTATAAACGTGTCCATCATCCGCTGACAAATATTTTTCCCGAAGCAGCCGATCAGGCAGAAAGCAGGGCTCAACTTGGGCTGAAACAGCGCCATATCATTTTGTATTTTGGACTTGTCAGGAAGTATAAAGGGCTGGATGTGCTCATCAAGGCTGCTGCCCTGATGAAAAATCAATTAAAGGACTTTCATGTTCTGGCTCTTGGTGAGTGCTACGAGGACAAATCACACTACAGGGAATTAATACGCGAATTGGGTGTGGAGGATGTATTCAGTTGGGATGACCGGTTTATTCCGGATAATGAGCTGACTCATTACTTCTCAGCTGCTGATGTTGTCGCCTTACCGTATAAATCCGCGACCCAAAGCGGTGTCGTGCCTTTGGCATACCATTTTAATGTGCCAGTAGTTGTGACCAACGTTGGCGGACTGCCGGAAATGGTGGAAAATGGTAAGTCCGGTTTTCTGATCCCGCCGGATGATCCGAAAGCACTGGCCGACTGCCTGTCATCCAATCTCGGCAGCGGAATATTTTCCGGGATGACGGATTTTATTGTGGATTACAAAGATCGGTTTTCCTGGCAGAAGCTTATTTCCGGATTGGAGGATGTGATACATAATGCAGATTAATACTGCCATCCTGATCCTCAACTGGAACGGTGCCGCGTTCTTGGAGGACTGCCTGAATTCCGTGCTGCCCATGGCATCAGACAACACCCGGATTTGCGTGATCGACAATCACTCTAATGACAATTCTGTTTCATTTGTTACTGAGAACTATCCCGGTGTGGATCTCATCCAGCTGTCCGAAAATTATCTGTACGCCGGCGGAAACAACCGCGGTGCAGCGGCGATCCGGGACCTTCAGGCTGAGTACTACCTGTTTCTCAATAATGACACCGTTGCGGATTCCGCGATGGTGACTGAGCTTTTAAAAGCCTCGGATAAGTTCGGTAAGGAGAATGTTTACGGTCCCAAGATTTTATATAATGATGCAAAAGATCGGCTCTGGTATGCCGGGGGAAACCTGAATCTTCGGAAAGGTGTCATGAGCCATCGCGGTATCAGAGAAACTGACACCGGCCAATATGACCGGATTGAAGAAACCGGATTTGTCACCGGATGCTGCCTCATGATTTCCTCTGACCTGTTTCAAAAATTGAATGGATTTGACGAATCGTTTCGAATGTACAATGAAGATGTGGATTTGTGTCTCAGAGCGCGGACGTTGAACAGCAGATGCTATTTTGTCCCAGAAGCCAGATTGTATCACAAGGTTTCTGCGAGTATTGGCGGGAATCTTTCTGTCGCGAAAAACCGCCGGAAACTGCGGTCCGCCTGGCAGCTGTATAAAAAACATATGACCGGACTCGCAAGAATATTCGGATTTATATCATATATGACAAATTCTATGAACAGTGCAGTGAAGGCGGCGGCAAACTCATGAGCAGAACTCCCAGCCCGCCCGTCATTATTATTGGTATGCATCGGTCCGGAACTGCAATGATCTCCCGCCATCTCGAAGCATTTGGTCTGTTTATGGGAGCTCGAAAGGAAATCAACAATGAGTCGGTTTTTTTCCTGAAACTCAATGACTGGCTGCTCTCGCAGTGCGGCGGGTCATGGATGCACCCCCTGCCAATTCGCGATCTTTTGTGCAATCAGGATACTCTGCCAAAATCTGTTTCTTATCTGAAAGACAGCCTGAAATCTCTCCGCAGCATTGAATTTTCCGGTGCATGCAGATTTCTGAGTTGTCGCGATATCGCACATATCAGCACACCGTGGGGATGGAAAGATCCCCGGAATACTTTCACCTTGCCGGTCTGGCGGGAGATATTCCCAAATGCCAGAATCGTCCATATTTTCCGGCACGGGGTGGATGTGGCCCGCAGTCTGAAAGTCCGGCGGGAGTACGTCGTGCGGCTGTACTGGCAGAAGTACCGTCAACACCGACTGATACACCAGATAATCCCGAAGCGGAAGGGATTTTCAGATACGGAACTCTGCGCTGATTTGAGCGGCGGACTGTCGTTATGGGAATTGTATATGACTGAAGCAGAAAAGATCTGCAGCGAATTGTCTGATCATTCCCTGGTCATCAGATATGAGCATTATCTCGAAAATCCAGTATCAGAACTGGAGCGAATGCTGAAATTCTGCGAACTTGATTTTCGCAAATCCCGTGTGGAAGAAGTCTGCAGGGATGTCAATCCCGACCGCGCATTTGCCTATCGAAATAATCCGGAAGCCGTCGCATTTGCCGAAAGAAATTCAGCAGTACTGGATCGCTTTGGCTATCAATCAAATTAACTGACATGAACCATTCCACTCAGCCTACAGGAAAAAATATGCCAGACAAAAAACCGAAACTTGGAATACTGACCAACGAATATTTCTGGATTATCTTAATCCTGCTGACCATAAATATCCTTTTTTTCCATAAGCTGGCCATCGGCTCTCATGTTTTTATGGGGGGCGATTCCATGGCTCCCACCGCCATGAATGCAGGCATTAAGCTGGCAGAGGAGAAATATGGCGAATATCCGGAATGGTTTCCGTGGATTTTCAGCGGTCTGCCCACGACCCAGTCATTCATCAATATCAGCCACCATTATCTGCCGCAGAATCTGATCAGTTTTTTGACAATGATGGGGTTACCCGCATTCTGGAATTTCCTTCTGCACTATCTTTTCGCCGGAATTGGCATGTACATTCTGATGAAACGGCTGGGCGCCGGGATGTCAGCTTCGCTGCTGAGCGGCATTTCGTTTATGGTTATGCCGTACATGGTGACCATGATCGTCCATGGACACGGCAGTCAGATGATGACGGCGTCCTATATCCCCTGGGTACTCTGGGCTCTGATTCGCGTCCGCGAAATGCCCGGGTTCCAAACTGCGGGAATCCTGGCCCTGCTGGCAGGGCTGCAGCTTCAGCGGGGACATATCCAGATCGCCTACTACACATGGTTAATGGCGGGTTTGTATCTGTTGATATGGGCGATTGATGCAATTCGGCAGAAGAGTAAGCGGGAATTCATTGGATTGGGATTTGCTGCAGGGGCTCTGGGGGTCGGCCTGGGACTGGCGATGTCGATTTATCTGCCGGTGACAGAGTACACACCCTATTCCATTCGCGGAACCGGGGCCGGCGGCGGAACCGGATTTGAGTATGCCACCCAGTGGTCTTTCAGCTTTGGTGAAATGATGACCTTCCTGCTGCCTTCTTTTTACGGTTTCGGCGGCCCCGCATACTGGGGAGGCATGCCCTTTACTGACTATCCGAATTACATGGGGATACTGGTGCTGCAGCTTGGGATTTACGGATTGATTTACTCAAAGCTGCAGATTCGCTGGTTCCTGCTGGTAACTGCACTCCTGGCACTGCTGCTGTCGTTTGGGAAAAATTTCTTTCTGTACCAGTTCTTCTACAACCTGTTTCCTTATTTCAACAAGTTTCGTGTTCCGGTGATGTTTTTGATTCTTACGCAGTTCTGCTTTTCAGGACTTGCCGGACTGGGATTCAGCGAAATCATCCGGCAGCTGAAAGATGAGCAAAACCGAAAGCGCTTTCTGGTTATTTTCATGTCAGTGGCTGGTCTCGGACTGGTTCTTCTGGTTTTGGGAGGACAGATTCTGAATGCACTGCCGATTCCATCCTCCCAGTATGCGGCGATCAACGAACTCCGTCTGAGCCTCATTGAAAGCGATACGCTGTACATTATGGTGATCCTGCTGGCCGCCTCCGGTATCCTGCTTATCACCCATCAGCGCTGGCTTCCGCTAAAAGTCGGAATATCCGCTGTGCTTATTCTTTCTCTGGCAGATATGGGCAATGTGGATTTCAAGATCATTCAGCCTGAACCGGAAACCTACCGGACAGGTACACTGCGGAAAATGAGCTTTCGTGAGAACTATCTTGCTGAGGATGAGATTATTCGGCATTTGCAGGAAAATGAACACCCGTATCGAATTCTTCCGCTGGGCCGTCTTCAGGGTGAAACCCGGTTTTCCGCATTCGGGATCGAAAGCGTAGGAGGATATCACCCCGCCAAACTGGCCAATTATAACCGCATTCTCAGTGATGTCGGTTTCAACACCATGGGCATGCTTCAGATGCTGAATGTCCAGTTCCTCCTTTCTCCGGAAAAGATTCAGCACCCCTTGTTCGAGGAACAGTATGCAGGAGACTACATGTATTCCGGGACTCTCGTCCCGTTGTTTGTTTATCGTTTCAAAAACAGTTTTCCCCGAATTTTTCCGGTCTCGAAAATCCGGTTGATTCCAGACCCGGCAGAGCAGCTTATGGCATTAAAAAAGGGGGAGTTTGATCCGCGAAGCGATTCGTTTGTTTCTGAAAAACTGTCCCGATATTCGTGGAACCCGGCTCTGGTTTCAGTAGAAAACCTGAAATGGACACCCAATGAAATTTCTGTAGATGTTCAGACCGGGGAACCGCAATTCCTGGTTTTCAGTGAGGTGTACTATCCTGCCGGATGGGAAGCACTGGTTGACGGTGTCCCACAGGCCATCGTCCAGGTAAACTCATTCCTGCGCGGACTGGAGGTGCCCGCGGGTCATCACACGGTTGAAATGCGGTTTGAACCCGGGAAAGTACAGACCGGTAAACTGGTTTCTGTCATTTCTCTTCTGATAATACTAACTTCCATCATTCTGCCGGTATTCATCAAAAAACATCGGCAGACGCCACAGGTATGACCTGCCGACTATTCATGAATAGCGCGGGACCGGCATGAGGTCGAATATTTTCATGTTGATGCAGCGAACTTCACGGGTTGCCTAAATGAATTTCTACAAACATTCACTGAATATCAAAATCGGTCTTTTTCTTATCGGAATTGCCGTGACCTTCGCGCTTTTTGCATTGAACTGGTATTTCATTAAAGCTATTCGGCAGGATGCCCGTCAGCAGGTGGAGCATCTGGCAGTGGCATACTCCGACGCCATCAACAATACGGAAGGCGATGATATTCGGTACGTGATGGAATACATCATGCCCACCATCCACTTTCCCATTATTATTACATCAGCAGACGGAACGATTTACGCCTGGAAAAATCTCAATCTCACCATATCCGACAGCGAGGCAGAATTTGACGCAAAGCTGGTTCGGTTGGCAGAGCAGATGGATCAGGATTTCGAACCGCTCGAAGTGATACTGGTGGCCGATCAGACGATGAAAATACATTATGGTGATTCAACCATCATTAAGCAGCTTCAATGGCTGCCTTATCTAGAGATAGCGGGGATCCTGATTTTTATAATCATTGGATTTGTGGGATTTCAGGTCATTCGGAAAAGTGAGAAAAACTTCATCTGGGCCGGTCTGGCGCGGGAAGCAGCCCATCAGCTGGGTACCCCCATTTCCTCCCTGCTGGGCTGGGTGAACCTGATTGAGGATGACCATGATGATCCGGAAATGATTCTGCAGGGTATGCACCAGGATCTTCAGCGTCTTCAGGATATTTCAGAGCGTTTTCACAAAATCGGATCCAAACCGCTGATGGAGGACATTGAGCTTCGGCAGCTTTCTGAAAGGATATGCAGCTATATGAGAAGCCGGATTCCAGCCAGTTCAAAAATGTCGATTCGGCTCAAGGGAGAAGACGTTCTTGATGTTGAAGGTGAACGCATCCTCATTTCATGGGCAATAGAAAATCTGATTAAAAATGCGCTGGACGCCGGAACCGGCGGTAGAGGTGAAATTACCGTTTCTCTGGCGGGTGAGCCTGAGACAGCAGTGATCGATATCATGGATACCGGTTCCGGAATTCCGCGGAGACACCGTAATGATATCTTTAAACCCGGATACAGCACAAAAAAAAGAGGTTGGGGACTTGGTCTGAGCCTGACACGCCGCATTGTGGAGGAAATCCACCACGGGAAACTGAGACTCCTTCGATCAAGGCCCGGCGAAACAGTGTTTCGGCTTCATCTGCCCCGCCGGCAGAAATAATATCTCCCCACCTTTGCGCAGCGGCTGGCTGACTTTCAGCAGGGACCCTGGAATTCACGGGCTCAATATCTGCCGCCCCCGTCCACAATAGTTCTTTTCCACCGTCTGAAATCTCTTTAAGTTTGCTGGCATTTTATGACAATATTGTCCTGAATATGCCTTCCGGCGGATCGAGAAAGAAAATCTCGGCGACAAAACGAAATAATGAACAGCAATAAATTACAAAGCGTATCGCGATGGATTATATGTATGAGAACCCAATCCCTGACGAGGTGTCAGAGGATTCTTTGAACACTGGGGAAACCGAAACTCCAGCACTCCCGCAAACTGAACCAGCCAATCCCGAGCCTGATAAATCTACACGAACGGGAATTCCCGAAACAGATATAACATCGAATGAATCGGAAACAGGGCTATCGGATGACTCTCCGCCTGAGGAAATTCCGGAATCTGGTGCATCTGATACCGACCCCATCAGTCAGGATACTGACCCTTCGTCAGCTCACATTGAAAATCCTGAGAGCGGAGGAATGCAACCCGAACCTGATATTCAGGATGAGCCGGATTCACCAAGTCCAGATCAACAGACGGATTTATCGGACAGTACGGTGGAAAGCGCGGATTCAACGGATTCTGTCGGTTCTGCTGATGCGCCAATTCCCGAAGCGGGCAGCGATGAAGGTCCCGCCGATTCGGATTCTGCCCAGCCGGCGGATCCGGTTCACGATGAGGAAACCGATACGGCTGATGCGCCAATTCCCGAAGCGGACAGCGATGAAAACCACACCGACATAGATTCTGCCCAGCCGGCGGAACCAGTTCACGATGAGAAAACTGTTGCTGCTGATGCGCCAATTCCCGAAGCGGGCAGCGATGAAGGTCGCGCCGACTCGGATTCTGCCCAGCCGGCAGATCCAGTTCACGATGAGGAAACCGTTACTGCTGATGCACCAATTCCCGAAGCGGACAGCGATGAAGGCCCCGCTGACATAGATTCTGCCCAGCCGGCGGAACCAGTTCACGATGAGAAAACCGTAAAGGCTGATGATGTCGCAACTGATTCCGAAACCGAAAGTGAATCCGTTGAGTCAGAATCCAGTGATACTGTTACAGGTGAGAAACCAACCGGTTCGGAGTCCGCTGAAACCGACCATGATTCAGATGCCGAGCTGATAACGGAACGGTACGAAAACCTGCTGAACAAATGCGAGAAACTGAAAGAGGAATATCAGTCATTTGAAACCAAGGCGGATGTGCTGCTGCAGGTGGACAGCCTCCTTGAGTATTTACCGCAAGTGACATTTTTGGGTGACTTCACACAGGCAATTCAGGATTTGGAAGCCATTCAGAACGATGCTCAGAACCATTTGCAGGAAAGCCTGTCCCGAAAAGAAGCTCTCTGCGAACAAGCGGAAGCGGTGAGTGAATCTGAAGATTGGGATACAACGGCAGAAACGTTTTCCGAACTGCAGAAAGAATGGCGGACAATCGGGCAGGTTCCGAAAGAGTTCACCGATCAGATATGGGCACGGTTCCGAGCTGCAAAGGATTCTTTCTATGAAAGGTACAAGCTTCATCTGAAAGAGGAAAAGCAGATCAATCTGATTGAACAGGAAAAACTGTGTGACCAGGCTGAGGAACTCAGCACATCCACCGATTGGAAAAATACCAGCGAACGTATTGCTTCGCTTCAGGCGGAGTGGAAGGAAATTGGGTCGCCGCCGGGAACCTTGCAGAAAAGATTTCAGGCTGCAGTTGACACTTTTTTTGAGCGCCGTTCAATTCATTTCGAGAAAATGGATCGGGAACGCCGTGAAAATCTTGTAATTAAAGAAAAGCTATGTGAAATAGCCGATTCTTTGAAGGATTCCACTGACTGGAACCGAACCGGCGAACGATTTATCAAACTGCAGCAGGACTGGCATCAGATTGGACCGGTCCCTCAGGAAAGATCCGATGAGATCTGGGAGCGTTTTTGTTCTGCGGCAGATCATTTCTTTGCAAAACGGAACGAGTTCTATGAGAAACGGGACGCGGAGATGCTGGTTAATCTCCATAAGAAAGAAACATTGTGCGAAGCTGCGGAAAGCATGATGAATTCTGAGGAATGGGTCAAAACCGGTGAAAAACTGATTCTGCTTCAGGAAGACTGGAAGCGGATAGGAATGGTCCCGAAAGACAAAGCCGATGCTGTCTGGGATCGGTTTCGAAAAGCCAATGACCAGTTCTTTAATCACCGTAAAGAGCATTACAAGGAACAGGAAAAAGAAAGAAAAGCAAACCTGAACCTGAAACGGGATCTTTGTACTCAGGCAGAAGCACTGCTGGATGATGAGAACTGGAAATCAGCCGAACGCAAGATGAAACAGCTTCAGGAAGACTGGAAGAAAATCGGTCCGGTTCCAAAAAATAAATCGGATGCAGTCTGGACCCGTTTCCGATCGGCTGCAGACACCTTCTTTGAAAAACGAAATAAAATTCTCGAAAGTATTCGTGCGGAAAACTACGTTAAAAAGGAAGAGCTCTGTAAAATTGCCGAAGGACTGATTGAATCCACTGAATGGAAAGAGACCACTGAACGGTTCAAGGACCTTCAGCGTGAGTGGAAACAAACCGGTCCCGTGGATCCGGAAAAATCTGATGAGATCTGGAATCGTTTTCGTCAGGCTGCCGACGTTTTCTTTGAAAAACGGAACCACTACTATGAGGAGGAAGACTCCGAATGGCGGGAGCATCTTGCTGCAAAGGAAAAACTGGTTGCCAAAGCTGAGTCCATTTCAGAAATTCGCGACTGGCGGGCGGCCGAACAGCAGCTCAAGGATTTACAGCTGGAGTGGAAACAGGTCGGATTTATTCCGCAGGATATCGCGGACGCCGTCTGGCACCGTTTTCGAAAAGCCGTCAGTGAGTTTTATTCCCGCCGCAATGCATTCTACAAGGAAAGAGACAAGGAACGTAAAGAAAACCTGAAGCTGAAGATTGCGCTATGTGAAGAGGCTGAAGCTCTGGCAGGTGACTCCAATCTGAAGCAGGCAGAAAAACAGATTGTCCATCTGAAAGAAAAGTGGCGCGAGATTGGTCCCGTTCCTCCGCAGAAATCTGATGCCGTCTGGAAACGATTCCGAAGTGCCATTGACGGCTATTTTGACAATCGTTCAGAAGTGTATGATGAAAACCTGAAGGTTAAACAGAAACTGTGTGAAACCGTGGAAAAGCTGAATGTCTCTAGCGATATTCACGGATCCATCGAAAAGGTGAAAAAACTGCAGGCTGAATGGAAAAAAATCGGTCCGGTTCCTTCCCGGGATATGAACACCATCTGGAAACGGTTTAAAAGCGGATGCGACCGGGTATTTGAATTGTCGCGTCTTGAACGTCAAGGCAAGGCGGATGACTGGAAATTGAAGCTGTATGAATCATTCCTGAAAACACAGGATAAGTAACGGATTTCTTCAAGGGCGGTCAAGTTCGAATCGGTCAGATTTTTCAGGCCCTGATGAGATACAAAGTTTCCGTTTCATAAAATTGCCGTCTCCAAATTCGGCCAAAGTGACTCTGATACGGTATTGCTGCTGTTAAATTCCCCAATGTGACTCCCATTGTTTCTTCTGCGATGGGTTTTTAGTCGCCGCTGATACGCTCTGTTGAAAACACCGGAAGGATGGAACAAAGCCCAATAGACTGCATTTTGGCACGAGTTTTTTCCATCCTGTTTTTACGGATTATTCAAACCCATTAATCCCCAACTTTTCGGGCACAGACCCAAAATCGGAGAAGAGATGCTGCATAGAATCCTACAACTGACCCTCCTGCTGACGCTGACGCTGACACAGGCTGCTGCTGGTCCTCAAGCCGAAATCACCAAAGAAAATCTGGCTTCCTCATTGGTGCGTCAGACAATGGACCGTTGGCATTACGCCAAGCCCGTCATTGATGATGATTTCTCTCAGCGGGCATTCGGACTGCTCACAGAACGCATTGATTATAACAAACGGTTTTTTCTGCAGTCTGATATTGACAGTCTGCAGAACTGGGAATATCTGATGGATGATGAGTTGAATTCCAATTCCACGGAGTTCTATCATCTGATCTGGAACCTGTGGAATCAACGAGCCGCGGAAGTTCAGGAAGAAGTGGCCGAACTTCTGGAAAATACGGTTGACCTGAAGAGTGATGTCCGGTTTGAAACAAGCGCAGAAAAAAGATCATTTCCACAGAACAGGGCAGAGCGGAAGGAGCTGTGGAAGAACATCATCCGGCAAAATGTTCTGTATCGTTATGATGAACTGGCACGTGAAAAGGCTGGTGACAGTGATCGGAAATACCGAAAGTACACCCGGAAAATCAGATCCCGCATCTTGAAAGATGCAGTTGAAAAAGCCCGGAAAACAATAACCCGGCGTTTACAGAGAGTCATCGATCAGAATGAAAACAATAAACTCTCTCTGTATCTGAATTCCTACACAAACAGTTTTGATCCGCATACCACCTATTTTACCCCTGAAGCAGATGAAGATTTTGATATTCGCATGACCGGTCGGCTGGAAGGTATTGGTGCCCGGCTGCAGGAAGATGACGGCTATATCAAGGTCAGCGAAATCATACCCGGCAGCGCTTGCTGGCGTCAGGGTGACCTGGAAATCAACGATTTGATTATCAAAGCTGCTGAAGACAATGAACCACCGACGGAACTGGTTGAGATGGGAGTCAGGGAGGCAGTGAAATACATTCGCGGTCCCAAGGGATCCACTGTTCATCTCACCGTTAAGAAAACCAACGGCAGCGTCATTGAAATTCCCATTGTCAGAGATGTGGTACTCATTGAGGAAACCTATGCCAAGTCAACTGTCATTATCAATGAAAACACCGGCGACAGAATTGGATATATTGATCTTCCCAAGTTTTATCACGATTTTCAGAAAAACGGGGCACAGAATGCGGCTGAGGATGTCCAGACAGAACTGATCTCGCTTAAAGAACAAAATGTTGAAGGCATCATTTTGGATCTGCGGAGCAATAGCGGCGGTTCTCTGGCTGAAGCCGTAAATATGGCCGGTCTTTTTATTGACAAGGGTCCGGTAGTACAGGTGAAAACCCAGATGAATCGTATTAAAATCCATCAGGATATGAATGAGGGAATCGTGTATGACGGTCCCGTCATCGTGCTTGTGAGCAAAATAAGCGCCTCTGCTTCAGAAATTCTCGCCGCTGCACTGCAGGATTATCATCGCGCCGTCATTGTGGGTCCGCAAAATACATTCGGAAAAGGAACGGTGCAGAATATCGTTGAACTTGACCGGTGGGTGAATCCCAAACTCGGCGATTATCTGCCTATCGGAACGCTGAAACTGACCATCCAAAAGTATTACCGGATTGACGGCGGCAGTACCCAGTTCAAGGGAGTGGTGCCGGACGTGATCATTCCTGATACTTACAGTTATATGGAAATTGGGGAAGATCAGCATGAATATCCTTTGCCGTGGGATACCATTCAGCCAGCCGATTACGATGCCTGGGATATTCCGAATGATCATAAAACACTTCAGAAACTCAGCCTGGAACGAATCCAATCCAGCAAGCAGTTTGATCTGCTAAACGAACGGAACGATTTTTTCAAGCAGCGACGGGAAAATACGGATATTTCCCTGAATTTCGGTGAATACTTCGACCGCATCAAAGAACTTGATGAACTGCAGCAAAAGTATGAGGATGTCTCGGAAGAGCTGGACCATATCCAGATTGTTGATGTTATCGATCTTGATTCTATCGAAGATCAGGAGATTCGGGAAAAGAAAGAGAATCGGCTGGAAGAATGGCATAAGGGTATCAAAGGCGACATTGTGCTGGATGAGGCGATGAATATCATGCATGACCTGCTTGAGATTACCCTCGGCGAAAAATAGCTCGGGGTATGTGTCCGTGAGAGAGCATTTGATCCGAGCCGATGATGCCGTTTGGCATTTCTACGAATGGCCGGGTCAAGGCGATTGTCTGCATTTTCATCATGCCAATTCTTATCCCGCCGGAACTTATCTGCCGTTTCTGAACCAGCTGGCTGAGTCATTTCATGTCTATGCCATGAATGCAAATCGGACAGGTGAGACGAGAACCGGATCCGATTTGGGGGACTGGCATCAGACAGGTCGTGATCTGAACACATTTCTCAATGACAACGTAACCGCCCCACTTATCGGTGCGGGGCATTCTCTTGGCGCGGTTCTCACCCTGTACAACTCAGTTTGGCAGCCGGAATTGTTCAGCCACATCTTTCTAATCGATCCGGTCATACTGCACCCTGCGGTCCTGCTGAAACTAAAACTGATAAAGCCATTCTACAGCCTTGAAAATCTCCCCATTGCACGTTTGGCACGAAAACGGAAAACCCGGTTTGAAAATCGTCGGGAAATCCAGAATCGCTATCAGGCAAAAAAGGTTTATCAACGCTGGAAGCCTGTTTTTCTGGACGCGTATCTGGAGTATGGTTTTCAGTATTCTGAAGACGGTTCTGCTCAGCTGGCCTTCAAACCCGAAGATGAGATTGCCATCTACAGCGGTATTCCGTTAGATGTGTGGTCCTATTTTAAAAAAACCCGCGTACCGGTCACCGTTATTCGCGGCAAACAGTCTGATACGGTATCGGACAAAACTGTTTCCAGGATGAAACGCCTGCGGCCGGATGTGACCATCCATGAAATCGAAGATGCAGGGCATCTGCTGATTTTTGAGGAACCGGATCTCACCTGCCAACTGATTCGATCTGATCTGGGACTGGAATAGCTCCAGCAGCAAGACACAGATATTTTTATCCCGCAACAGAATTATTCATGTTTTATTCGTACGATCCCTTCCGGGTAATGACACCTGGAATCCCTGATCTCCAAACCGAACAATAACCCAGCTGCTCACTCAGAAACAATGCATATGCAGATTGAGCGGTTCAGCATATCTGAACTTGAGGTCCAGCTGGAATCTTAATTGAATCCGCCACTTGGCGTGGCGGAGAAATAGTTAATGCCCCGATCGATTTCTGAACCCTCACCCGTCAGCGAACGGGTGGGGAAAATCATTTGTAAAAAATTGTAACAGTTTGTTGCGCCGTGTTCATAAATTCAAGGGTCGAAGCATCTGATCAATCTGGTGTTTTGCCGCTAGCACGCCTGTACTCTGGAAGTTTATAAATACTGTTGTCGGACGGGTGAATGCGGAATCCTGACCAATATGACGGGATTTTTGCAGAATGATGCCCGTATCGTTCATTAACTATAAGAATTGTTCTATGAATAAATCCTCAAGCTGGCTGGCCAATCCCGCGCTGCATGTCCTGTTGTTTGGAGGACTGCTTGTAGTGACACCCTTTGTCATGCTGCAGAACTATCTCCAGACCGCTGTACTGAATATTACCCGTTTCAGCATTCCGCTGGCTTCCGTCCGGATACCCCTTGTTCCAACATTGTTTTTTCTGCTGTGCGGCAGTCTATTGGTACTGTTTTGGAAACAGCTGAACAGACGGGTGGTTTTCACCCTGCTGTTTGTCACTGCTGCAATGGCCGTTGCGCAGAATATCACTGACTATTACCTCAACAACCGTTTTTATGATCTTCAGATCAACTGGCATTATTTTGCCTACGGAATCTTCTCGTTTCTCATGTACCGCCTGCTGAAATCAAGGAATTTTTCGCCCGCCGGAATAATCAAAATCACCTATCTTTCCGCTTTATCCATTTCCACCTTTGATGAAGGGATTCAGGTTTTTATTTCATCCCGCATTTTTGATATCTGCGATATTGCCAAAGATATTTTCGGGGTGGTTCTCGGGATGATTCTTATTGCATTCATCGTTGAAAAAGGTGCCATAGTTCGTTCAGGCTGGAGATTCAGATACCCCCGGTTCAGTGAATATGCGCAGGCTCCGCTGGCGCTTCTGTTTTATCAGATCATTTTTGCGCTGATCCTTCTGTTCATCAGCTCAAACCTGACCCATATCAGATACTGGTTTGTCACTGTAAGTGTGACAGCGGGAGTGTTTGCAGCCATATTTTTATTGATTCATTCTTCCCAGTTCAAATTCCCGAGAATCATTATCCTGACCGGGCTGGCGATTCTGATGGTTGGAGTAGGTACATCCGCAATCATTCATTGGAATCAGCCGATTACACATTGTCGGTACGGTCTGATGGTAGTCAGAGGAATTCCAATCCCGTATTTTGATATCATGATTTATGAGAACGGCTGGTTTCGTCTGGTTGATAAAAAGCACGATTTCAACCGCCGTGATCTGCTGACCATCTATGAGCATACGACGGATATTCTTCTGATTGCCACGGGATACGATGACAGGGGCGGCGGAGGATTTCCAGAGGACGAGATTGTTCAGTTTGTCTGGAATGCAATGACTCATAATGTGACACAGGTTATCCGGCTAAAAACACCCCTTGCCTGTGAAGAATACAACCGATTAAAGAAAGAAGGGAAAAATGTCGTCTTCATCATTCACAGCACCTGCTGATCGGCAAAAAAACGACAGCGGGGTATTGGAAAAAAACATGGGGAAGGGCATTGGGTTTGGTCTGCTTGCAATTTGGACAGGAATTATTGGATTTTATCTGGTATCCCTGACCGAACCTGCCTGGCTGGAAGGACTCTCAAAAAAGGATATTACTGAAAAAGGCCGCAATTTTAAAGCCATTGGTGATCAGTACCTTCAAAATCGAAAATACCCGGAAGCCGTCAGACTGTATCGAAATGCACTGAAATACCTGGAGGACGATCCGGCAACCATTGGAAATCTGGCCATCACATATGCTCAAATGGGGCGTTATGATCAAGCCCGGAAATCACTGGAGTACATGCTGAAGAACCAAACCGGTGAGCCCGGGATAGTACACCGGAATCTGGCGGATATTGCCATCCAGACCAATGATGTTGAGGATGCAGTGTTTCACTACCGGCAGGCTGCAAGTTTTGGCCCCAATCCAATCCAGTCCAATCTGCAGCTGGGTATGATTTACATGGAACAGGAAAACTGGGTGGAAGCTGTAAAATCCCTGTCTCTTGCAAGCTACCAGAGATCCAGCCTTCGCACATTTCACGATGCCGTATTGATCACATCTCAAATCACTTATCGCGATGAACCGGAGATCAGTTCAAAAATAGACAAACTTCTGAATACCCGGGATAATTCACATCTGG
Organism: uncultured bacterium; assembly: GCA_964527215.1. GTDB lineage: Bacteria > Fidelibacterota > Marinisomatia > SCGC-AAA003-L08 > JACNLC01 > CAZGNZ01. Next base: position 105,644 of record CAZGNZ010000003.1, read on the forward strand.
AACGTTTTGATGAACAGCTGTTCCGGCGTGTACTGGCACAGGATCGAATGTATGCACGAACGTTTTCCAATCTGGGTATTGTATATCGGGCAATCGGGGACAATAAAAATGCCAAGAGCAATTTTGAGAAGGCTTTGCAAATTTGGCCGGATCTGGATCAGGCCCGAAACCAGTATGATCGGCTTCTGGCAGAGGAATGAATATCGAAAACCCCCTGATTATTCTGCGCTTTCCGGTTCGGACTCATCCTCGGGGAAAAAAGAGTCCGGCAGCCCCTGATTAAGCCGGTACTTGCTGAATTCCATTATAACTTCCCCTTCAACCCAGTCGTCCATATCTTTCAGGGATTCCCGGTATTTCTTGGCATCCAGCGGATCCCTTCCCAGAATCTGAAGGTCTCTCATCTGGGGAGGCATGTGCATTTGAATCCGGGTGCTGACCGGCACAAACGCCACATCATCAACAAAACGATATTCAAAAGTCATGACCATCACTTCTGTTGTATCCCATACCGCCGTACTCTGCAGAACCATACCGTGTTTTTGATCCACCCATGATTTCAGGATAATATCCCGATTGATCATGCTGTCAGCGAGCGTGACTACCCAGGTGTCATGTCCGTTAACAGTATCGGATCCAAGCACTTCCAGTTTCAGCGAGTCGTTGTTAAGGGTATTCATCATCGGGAGGATATTGTCTTTTGGCAGAACCGCAAATCCGTCTGCCTCAATTTTAGTTTTGTCCGGTGCTTTATAGAAGTACCGGATTTTTTTGCGGGGCATTCGCAGCCCCGGCATTTCTACCTCGACTTTGATCTCAACTTCCAAGTCATCAATGGCGTTGTAATTCATCCGCATGCGTTTCAGAACCGTTTCAGAATCAGGAAGATCAGCAGCAGCAGCAGGTCCAAAAAACAAAAACAGAAACAGCAGAGGTGCGATTTTTTTCATGAGAGGATGTCTTTCCTTTTGAATATACATGCTGCTCCCCCGGCAAAAAACAGAATGTGAAGCGCGACGTATCCAACCGCCTTTGCAATCGTATCCCAGGGGACAGGGTCATGAAAGGCGTATTTCCAGGCATCAAAGTAATAGGTGAAAAAATAAACCTGAATGTGCTCAAAAATATCAAGCGGCAGGCTGCTGAAGGCATAAGAAAAAATCAATACTGCCATAGCCCCTATCACGGGACCAACGGCATTTCTGACAATCACTGAAAAAAACAGGGCGATAGACAGAACCAGTGTCATGTTGAGAAATGCGATAAGATATGCCAGGATAAACCGGATGCCTGCTTCAGACTGGGAGAGAATCAGAATGCCTTCCTGGAAAACAAGCATGTCGCCTCCGCCGTGCCAGAGAAGTCCCAGTCCCAGTGACATAAGGGCAATCAGGATCATCAGGAGCAGAACGTAGATATATGCTGCCATCAGTTTGGAGAGAAAAATTCTGATTCTTCCCACAGGCCGGGTGGCATAAACTCGGAAGGTGCCGTTGGATGCCTCTCCGGCAAAAGAATCACCGCCAACGAGAACAACCAGAAACGGTATGTGCAGATAAAAGAAATTCATTATGAAATAGGCGGCTGTAAATCCATTTGCCAGATTGCCGACCATTGTAAACATATCGCCCAGCTGACGGTTGAATGAGTCAAGTGAAAGCTGAGCCGATCCTTTCCCGTAGGCCCATAGTATAAGCGGCATCAGAATACAGATTAGCCCGAAACTGATGTATGAACGCCAAAGCGAAAATATTTTTATCAGTTCATTTAGCAGAAGACGCCCCGTCATTTGCTGCTCTCCGTCTGTGTGATAAAAAATTCTTCCAGCCGGTTCCGTTGGCTAATTCCGAAAACCGCGATATTTTCTGCGGTCAGTTTCCGTACCAGTTCCGGGATGGCATGATAGCGGATCGAAAAGCGGATCAGGTGCCTGGCAGGGCGGATATCGGAAACAAGGCTGCAGCGAGACAGAAAATCCATTGCCGAAGGCAGGTTGTCCACCTCAAGGTCCACTGTGACCATTTCCATGCCGGCGTAAATGGACTCGATCGGGCCGGATGCCGATAGTCTGCCATTGAATATCAGGGCAAAATCTGTACAGATTTCTTCGACCTCATGAAGCATATGGGATGAGAGGAAAACGGTGACCTTCTGCTGTTCGGCAATTTTTCGAATGAAATTCCGCACCTCCACCATACCAATAGGATCCAGGCCGGTGGTAGGTTCATCCAATATCAAAAGTTTGGGGCGGGTAATGAGAGACTGGGCCAGTCCCAAGCGCTGTTTCATCCCCTGACTGTAGGTTTTGACTTTATCGTGACGTCTGTGATACAAACCCATCAGATCCAGAAGTTCATTAATATGGTCCTTCTGATGATGACCCGTGATCCGGGCAAGAATCTCCATATTGCGGAAACCGCTCAGGTTCTTGTAAAAATCAGCCCGGTCCACCAATGCACCGATTTCTTTCCGAATACATGCACCATTCATCCCGGAATTTTCAAAAATGCTGTAAGATCCGTTCGTTGCGGATATCAATCCGGTTATGATTTTGATAAAAGTGGATTTTCCGGATCCATTGGGACCCAGAAAACCGAAGATCGCACCGGATTGGACATCAAAGGATACGTTGTCTAAAGCTTTCAGCTGATCAAACCGCTTGGATAATCCCTGGCAGGATATGGCAGTTTTCTGACCCTTGTCCAATTCAGACACCCTTCTTTTTCTGGTTATTTCTGATCCCTGACAATTGTGTACGTATATGACTGACTGGAATGACTGTCGGCGGAACGGACAAGCTTCGGCAGGTTTTGTTCCAGATAAGCCACAGCCTGCTCCATTTTTTTCAGTTTCTGCTCCAAACGGATCAGCCGGTCATCCACCGGTTTTGAAATCCGGGTAACCCGGGATACTCTTCTTTTCATTGCTTTCTCTTTAAAGTGTATGTGACAGATGACTGCTCGCTTGCGATTTTTTCTTTTACCAGCTTCGTTAATTTCTGAAGCCGGTTTTCGAGCTGATCAATCTGCTGTTCAATCCGGGTTATGCGGTCGTCCGCAGATTTGGTCCAGCGTTCCGTTGTAACATGACTTTTGCGTACGGGTTTCTGTGGGTTCTGACTCATTTTATTTTCCTGATTCCGGCAGCCAGAAATCCCTGGGATACAGCCTGTGGATTCTCAGTCCGTCATTCACATTGTCCAAATACCCATCAAAGGAGTCCAGCTGGGAGGGTGATCCAATCACAAAATAATGAGTTTCAGGAGAGACGGCAGACTGTGTATCCAGACCTGGAAGAACCTTTCCGTTTACGGACTTCATTCTGCTTCTAAGTTCTGTTGTTAAATCCTTGCTGGTATCCAGCTCCAGAATCCGTGTTCGAAAACTCCGGACGGAATCCGGTGTAATGCCGTCAGCAATATCGGCGGCCATATCATATCCGCGGCTTTCATACCGATCCCCGGCGCGGTTGATCCGGAATGCCTGGGCGATGGTATATGGAACCAGTGTTGACTCGAAATCCGCTTGATCCAGCTCATCCACCACAAACTGCATGGTTTGAGATAAATCGGGGCAGCGCTCGGCATAATAGGATAAATACCCGGTGATCTCGCTGGAACGGATTCCGTTGGAATATGCCAGACCCGCTCCCCAGGTCTTCATGAAAACGCTGTGGGGCCCGCCGCCGCTGAATGTATTGGAAGCCAGAAAATCGAGCAGTTCCTCATCATCATATTCCGTATAATGCACTCCGCGGGTCCGGTGGATATGGACACCGGTACTCATATTGGGGTTGACCAGCCCCAGCACATTGGAGGCGGTATGTTCGTCAAGTCGGGAAGACGATTGGGAAAGTATTCCCGGACGGTGCGGATATACTGCTGCAATGTGTCGATCTCTGTAAAATGCGTCAGTCAGCTGAATCATATCGTCACCTATCTGCCTGGTCAGTTCTGTGCTGCCGACAATGAATCCGCGGACAAGGTGCTGATTTCGCAGCATGTCCAGGATCAGCTGTACATCAGCCAGAATCTCAGCCGGATCCTTCAGCACATCCGTTTTAATGCTTCGGCAGAGATAAACCCAATCCTGCGGCAGACTGGCATCGGGAATATCTGAGAGCAGAATCAAAAGGTCGTTAACAGCCATTGAAGCCAGGTGAGACAAATCATCCGACGGTAATTTCCCGCTGAACTTCAGTGGCCGCTCCGGGTCGTCCAGACGAACCCTGAGACTGGTCAGGCTGTCAATAATGGTTTCCCTTGACAGCGTTCTCCAATTTCCCAAATCCGAACAGAACTGGCTGAAAGCACCAATATCATCATCGGGACATTCCTGAAGCTGCCAGCTCAAACGCTGATAAGAATGGGTGCGGGTTAAAAAACTGCCGGTGGCAAGGTAAAGGGGATTCTTCTGATTGATAACTGCATCCGCCGGGTCGTTGACCCAGCCTTCTTCTGCTCCGCGGGTACGGTTCCGAAGATTGTTCAGAGCCAGATTTATGGCTTTCCGGATTCGCGGCAGGTTCTCAGTGCGTAAGTCCGGATAGGTCAGGAATGTCTCCATCCATTCCAAAACCTGATGGGTTTCTGCAAGATTGGAGCCCGCGCCGGTTAGGATGAGTTCGTTTCGGTCAGTAATTGTGTTGTGATCAAAAAATACATTCAAATACAGGATTTCCTGCTGAAGGGCAATACTCATATTTTCATATGACAGGGGCTCTCCATTCCGGATAACTCCCGTTTGCCGGATAAAAGTGGGCAATGCAGAGAGCATCGGAAGCAGATGAGCGGGGATCGTATTCAGGTTCAATGCCAATCCTGCAAAACCGCTGGTCATGTAATCAAACCGGGAGACGATCAGCTGACCTCCGCCAGACAGATATCCAATATCAAAATCAAGAGGGTCATCCAGAGTCAGCGGCGGATTGTCAAGAAATTCCGGAAGCTCAACAGATGCCATCTGCGAATCTATTTTTCTGGTTTTCTCAGCGTATTCTTCTTCATATCGAAGCAGACTTTTCTGGGTATCCGTCAGTCCGTACTGCTCCTGCAGATTCCGAATCGCTGTGTCAATCCGCTTTTTCCGGTCGGTTTCTTCTTCCTGAATCAGCCCTGGATTGGGTTTAGCAACCACAGCATACGGCTGCGCATCCAGCAGCCCCCACTTACGAACAGCATTTCCCCAGCGGTTCTCCGTATTATCAGCAATTTTTCGAATCCCGTCAAATTCCTCCATCGAAACCATCGAACGGTGGAACCCTCCCCGTTGATGAAGTTGGTGGAAAGTGTTCATCCAGCCGGATCCGCTGTTTCTGTAGCCGAAGCGTGGCGGTGAGTTCAGGAAATTCTGGATGGTCCGGATAGACTGGGTGATCCCTGCGTTGACTCGCTGGTTAAAATCGATCAACTCCGGAGAACCTGGTGCGAGCTGAATGATCCTTTCCAGCTCAGTATGGACTATGTTCCGAATGCTGTCCATCATTACCAAACTGGTCAGATCCGGATCAACATTGCTGAATCCCAGTGAAACGGGGTTACCGGGATAGCTGCTGCGCCATCCGAATACACCGGTTGCACCAAAATTCACCTGCCTGGATTCCGGATCTACCAGAGTGCGATGCAGGGTTGATGTCTGTCCTCCGGCAAATGCATCCAGGAAAATATCGAACAGCATTTGCTCTTCCAGAGGGATATCCAGATGGGCCGGCCAAGTGAAAAGCAGGATGCCCGGCTCTCGGACATTCATGTTGGGGAACCAGGATTCTGCCATTGTCCCTTCCGGGGCAGGGTGGGGTTCCGGAAGTCGTTTTAGAAAGTCGTCCGGATGAAATTCCACTGTTGCCGCCGGTTCAGTGTGACCCAGTATTTCACTCAGTCGTGTCAGGCATTCTGTCATTGCCACCGAGGAAGGCATGGAGACCACCATTCCCATGTTATTCAGGTGATGGGTTGCAGAATGGAAATCCCGAATATGCCGGGGCACCATTGTACGCATTGCCGGGGGGTGACCGCCGGACACATATGAAAGCGGGTTGCTTTCTCCGTACACCAGACGGTTCAGGGTCATGGACATATTGGACCAGGGATTTTCAAATGAGCTTACCATTTCCGTGTATACGGATCCCTTTTCCTCCAGACTCATAGTGCCGTCAGCCGGATCGCGAAGGATGCCCATATTGCGAACCTCCCGGCGAATTTCTTCATCGGAAAAAGTGGGGTGGAGCATGGCATCCAGTTTGGCTGTCAGAAGCTCGAAAAATCCCTCCGGGCCGGCACTGGTGCTGAAGTGATAGCAGGTCCTCAACTGCTGGGTATAGGCAGAACTGCTGCCCAGCCGCATATCCTCAAGCGCTGCAACATATTGTCCTTTGGTTCCCTTGCCCAGCAGGAGGTGCTCCAGAGCGTGCGGTTCTCCCCGATCCGATACCGGAAACGTATTGACCCAGATGAAGGCTTGCGGCAGAGACTGGATCTGCAGATAATCCAGCACAAATCCGCTGGGAGCATGCCGGAACCGGGCACCGATCTCCTTACCGAATCCGTTATCGTAAATGCATTCCGTCCTGAAATCAGCCACCATCTGATCCTGTTTCAGATCAGGTACATCAATTCCCCCGCCAAGCCTGGCGGTCAGCATCAGTAAAAAAACTGTTTTGATGAGCAGTATGCGGTTCATGGCAGTCTGACCTCCTGTTGTTTGCAGTCTGTAATGGAGTTTGTTAAAATCAGCCCATTTCAAAGCGACCGGCACCCAAACCGAGAGTACGGAAAATCTGGTTGGACGCAGTCTGTAAATTAACCCGGAGTTCTTTATAATTCATTGCAATTCGAGAGGGTGCGTACTGAGTTCCACATCCGACTGACCTGCATATTTCACGAGAATAGCTTAGTCCGGATATTTCATGAGACTTCGTGATGAGATGATGAAAATGATTGATTCTACAAGGCATATGAAGAAAAATGAGTGAAATCGTACTGGACAGTACGTTGAAAACATTTTTCGAGTATAACGCTGTAGAATTGAGCAGATCTGTCATCGGAATAGATTTCTCATGAAATATTCGGGTTAGCGTACAATGCTTCGCATCTTTCGGCCAATGATATATCCGGGCTAGATCGAGGGATGGTCAGTCGGTCTCGTAGCGGATTAAATATATTTTGGCCAGCCGTGACCGAGTTCATCCATTGGTTTTATGAATTTTCACCAGACGTTTTTCTCGAGTCAATAAGGTGGCATTTACCGGTCAATATTGGTAGGTCAGCTGGAACCGGGCAATCCTGCCCACAATATTGCCGTCTGCATTAAAAATATGTGTTGACGATGAGATTCAATCCGTCATTCGTAGCGAAGCGCTTCTATGGGATTGGCCAAAGCCACCCGGAATGCCTGCCAAGACATGGTGACTGCCGCCCAGAAAAATGCCGTCAATGCTGCCAGGATAAAACCCAGGGAACTCAACTCCGTCTGATAAGCAAAATTTTGAAGCCAGTGGTTCGACCAGTAATAGGCAGCTGTCCAGGCGACAGCAACGGCAATGCAAATCATGATGAGCATATCCCTCATCATGGTTACTGCAATCTGTATCAGGGTCGCCCCCATCACTTTCCTGATTCCCATCTCTTTCCTGCGCTGTTCAGCTGAAAAACTGGACAGTCCCAGCAGTCCCAGGCATCCCGTGAAAATGGACATGAATGCGAAAATACTGAACAGTCGGCCGGTACGGATTTCTGCGCTGTATTTTTGGTTGAAATGCTCGTTAAAAAAATAATATTCGAATATTTTATCCGGGACAAACTTTTCCCAGAGGTCTTCAATAAATGCAATGGTCTCCTGGGTTTTTTCGCCGGTCAGTCGAATGGACAGATAAGATCCGGTATAATGATTCAGCCGGATAACCAGCGGATCAATGGTTTGATACAGAGATCTGAAATTGTAATCCTCCACAACGCCGATCACATTCAGGATATTTGTGGATTCTGCGGACGGTCCGATTTCGCAGATTTGCGAACCGACTCCCTCTTCCAGCCGCAGCATTTTCAGGGCTTCCTGATTAATAATACAGGATAAGGTGTCATCAAATTCATCCGGTGCGAAATTCCTGCCTTCCCGCAGCTGAATTCCATAAGTATCAATATAGTTCTCATCTGTCCAAAGCACTGCCGGAACGATAGACAGGTCCCCGGGATTGGTGGAATTGCTGTGTGCATTGTATGGATAGTTGTTTGATCCCGGAATAGAGGTGGAGAACACGGCGCTCTTTATTTGGGGATGACGCAGCAGTTCCGATCTGAAAATTTCTCCCTGAGGCCGCAGAACACTCGACCGTGGGAGAATCAGCAGCTGCTCCCGGTCAAAACCCAGATCCATCTCATGAAACAACTTCACCTGATCCCTGATAATCATTGTCACCGTCAGCAGTCCGATGGAAATGGAAAACTGGATAACCACCAGTATCCGTCGCAATCCGGTGTTCCGGCTTCCGGCAGACAGTTTGCCTTTCAGCACCTCCACCGGTTTGAAGGATGCGAGAAACAAGGCAGGATATGCGCCGCTGATCAAACTGACTGCCAGGATGATCACTGCACAGACCAGAATCACAACCGGTTGAAACAGGGCATTCATTGTGAATGTTTTGCCGGTGATATTGTTAAAGAAAGGCAGAAGCAGCGGTGTGACTGAAAGCACAAGCATCACTGCAGCAATGGTTTGTAGAAAAGACTCGCCAAGGAACTGAAAAACCAAAGTCCTGCGGTGGGATCCCAGTGTCTTTCGAATCCCGACTTCCCTGGCACGGCCTGCGGACCTGGCAGTGGCCAGATTAATGAAATTAACACAGCCGATAATCAGTACAAATCCTGCGACCACGGCAAAGATCAGAATGGTTTTCGAATTGCCTTCAGGTCCCATCTGATTGCTGATTTCCGAATGCAGATATACATCCATGAAAGGTTCCAGGTAATACCCATACCGGTTCCCTGCCTCCACCAATGCATCGTAAGACATCCCCGTTGCCTGGAGTATCTGAGGATCAACAAAATCTTTTACAACCCCTTGGATTTTCTGATTCACAGCCGGGATGGACGCATTTTCTGCCAATAGGAGATAGCAGACGTAATTATTGCTGATCCATAATTCATTGTTGATCTGATCACCCATTGAAACCATGGATGCCAGAAAATCAAACTGAATGTGAGATTGTGACGGTGGATCCGGCGTCACTCCTGTGATCAGATAATCGGTCCCGTTTTCCATTGTCAGATATTTGCCCATCGGATCCTCGCTGCCGAAATATTTTTCCGCTGCTTGTTCAGTTATCACCAGAGTGTGGGGCAGATTCAGTGCATTATCAGGATTTCCTTTTATGAGCGGGAAATCGAATATCTTAAATACGGTGGAATCTGCAAATACAAATCCGTTTTCGTTGAAGCTCCGGTCACCATATTTGATGAGGAAACGACCGACAGGCTGAAAACGGACGGCATTTTCGATTTCAGGAAGAATTTCAGGAAATGCTTTGGCCATGGGAGCCGGCGATGATGCCATTAAGAGAACCTGATTTCCGATCACACCATCCAGGATGACCCGAGCAATCCGGTCTTTCTTTTCATGAAACCGATCGAACTGCAGCTCATCAAAAATATACAGCAGTATAAAAACCACGGTAAGAAAACCAATCGCCAGGCCGGCAATGTTGATAATGCTGTATCCCCGGTGTCTGAGAATATTCCGCCAGGCGGTTTTAAATATATTTGCAGTCATACATATCTCATTTTATGGAATTCGGATTACAAATGTCAGATTCAATACAGGCGGCAGTAAAGCTCATTGACGTTCCAGTGTCCATCCTGAATTTTCCGCACGGACGATTGTGCCTTTGGAAGCAGAAGAATTCCGATGAAGCCGCAGTATGGGTTTATTGATCTATGGATAGTCTTTCAACTGATACAAGTGTGGCATGATAATGAAAACATACTTAAAATCTGTTTGTTGGAAATACATTTATACATTCCGGTTGTCCGGAAAACCGCGTTGTTACAGATCAGAGCCTGCTTATTCTGCCGAACCTGTTTCAGCCGTCATTGTTTTTCATTGGAGGATGGTTTCAGTTCCAGAATCCGATCAATACTCAGCCAGTACAAATCACCGTTTCCATTTTGCGGATTCAGATGGATATCCACCAGGGCAGAATAATTCCCGGGCTGATCTGCGGGGATGTCGGGGTTGAGGCGGTTGCTGCTGAAAATCAGGTACATGCTGTCAGGTGTCAGGGCTGGGCAAAAATCCAGCGCACTGGAGTTGACGACACTGCCCAGGTTTCTGGCTGCGGTCCAGCCGCCGGCATCATCATTGAAACAGATATACAAATCCCCGCCGCCAAATCCGTCTCCGCGTCCCCAGCTGCCAAAGATCAGAAAAGCCTCATCCGGGGCAATCAGGGCATTGTAATCCCCCAGTTCACTGTTTACCATCGAGCCCAGATTTTCAGGCGGCAGATATCCGTTACCCAGCCAGTAGCAGGCGTAAATATTTTCCCCGGATCCGTCTGCATCCAGCTCAGCCGTGAAATACAGATTTTTTGATTTGGAAACACTCGGGTAAAATTCGTTTCCTGCTGAGTTTACAACATTGCCCAGATTTTCAGGATCACTCCAGCCTGTCTGTGTTCGGTGCATCACCCATATATCATAATCCGGTGCGGTTCCGCGTTCAGGTTTGGGCCGGTTAGATGAAAAATACATGAATTTTCCATCCGGGCTGATAAACGGTTCAATATCGCTGTACAACCCGGAAAATGACGCCACCTCCGGACGACTCCATTTTCGGTCCGATGTCTGACGGGATACCATGATAACGCCTTTTCTGGAGGGAAGCCAGACTGAATAATAGAATTCTTTGCCGTCCGGTGTAAAAGCAGCATCCCTTTCGTTCATACCCGTAGATATGAAACCCGGTGCCATCAGCTCCACCCGATGGTCAGGCAAATTTCCGCCAAACCACGGACCATCAGAAGTCCAGCTGGCAGGATGAAATGCAGCCGGCTGCTCAGATGTGCAGCTCCATACAATCAGAAAAGCAGATACCAGTATTACAGGCTTGATAAATCTCATTTTTCTCTCCGGGATTTCGTCTTATTCAGGGGGAAAATTTAGGGGAAAACAGAGGCTTTAACCTGTTAAAAAAAACAGCATATTGCGAAAGCCCATCACATTTCAGTCAAGAATGTATTTGGTTCAGCGCTTCCAATCACTGCAGTCCCAGTCCAGCAGCTCCTCCAGGGACTGTACTTCTTCCCGGTAAATATCCAGCAGTATCTGACGAATATCCGAAGCCATTTCTGATTGATATGGCCGACTGTGGACATTCCGAGCCTGAAATCGGGGCGGCAAAGGCAGTTCAAGGAAATCGCAAACCTGTTCAAGGGCACTTTCGGGATGCTCTCTTAGCTGCCGGTTGCGGAGGACGAGTATCTGATCTTTTGGAAAATATTCAAGTAAACGTTTAATCTGATGACTGTAGAATCCACGGTCAGTATAAGAAAAAATACGGTGCTGATAATCTGGACAGTTTGCCAATCTGTCTTTTTCCTGCTGTATGGCTTCCCTGAACGGAAGGACCTCATTGCCTTTCTGTGTTTCCATGTTCCAGTGTGAATAGGCACGGTCCACAGGATGACGCAGAATTAGAATCCACTTCATTCTGGGATTATAGGTTTGGATGCGACCCGGAACCGGATGCCAGTACATGTAAATGGGGGTGGCTTCTCCCAGAATTTTAAATCGTTTAGGACTTGAATAGAAGGAATGAAATACTGCTGGCTGTCCGCCAGGATTTTTGAAATAGCGGTCCCGGTCAAAATAATGCAGTTCCTTTCGATCCGGCAGGCCGATCTCAGGGTGCTGGGATAGAAGATCAAATAATGCGCTGGTTCCTCCTTTTTGAGTCCCTCCGATGACAAAATTGACCAGAAGATCCCGCCTGGTAAACCGGCGCAGAAACACCTGTAAGTACTGCTGAGGTTTTAGTTTAAACATTTTACACAACGGAAAGCCGGAACCAAGGAGTTACACAGGACAGTGGCATTTCCGCACCTGAAAATTACCGCGGCGTCATCCAGCCGGACAACAGCGGTATGACCGATAAAACTAAAGTCCATCAATGTTTTTAGGGAACATGCGAATTACAGCAGCAGCAAAGGGAATCATTCATGTTTCAGAGACTGAACCGGGTTGACCGCGGCTGCCCGGATAGCTTGGAATGAGACTGTTACCAGGGCAATAATCAGAGCGATGGTGACAGCAGACGCGAACATCCAGAATTTCATACTGGTATGATACGGGAAATTGTCCAGCCAGCGGTTCATCACATAATGGGCAAGAGGGATGGCAATAACGCCTGCAGCTCCGACCAGTTTTATGAAATCCGCAGTCAGCATTCGAATGATTGATCCGGTCTGAGCGCCCAATACCTTGCGCACTCCGATTTCCCGGGTTCGCTGCTCAGCTGCGAAGGATGCCAGTCCCAGCAGCCCCAGACTGGCGATAAATACAGCAAGTCCCGAAAAAATCAGAAACACCAGTCGCAGATTTTCCTCGGCCTGAAATCCAAAATGGAGTACTTCATCTATAAATTCAATATCGGGCTTATCCTTTGGAAACACTTTTGACCAGGCTTCCTCAATGACGGCGAGGGCTTCCGGAACCTGATGCGGTGCCATTCGAACTGCCGTGGAACGAATGCGGTCCGAATTCAGCATAATAATCACCGGTTCCACCACATCGCGCAGGGAACGCAGATGAAAATCTTCCACCACCCCGATTACTTGTCCGCTGAATACGGTTGTATCCTCTTCACCTGGGATTTCGATTTTTTTTCCAACAGCTGTTTCCCAGCCGTAGGTTTTCCGGGCTGTTTCATTGATTATGACTGCTTCGGTGATATCGCTGGATCGAAGCATGTCGAAATCCCGACCTTCCATGATACGCAGTCCCAAAGTCCGGACATAATCCCAGTCGCATCCGATTGTGATGGTCAGGGGCAGATCGCCGTTGCCTTCGTGACCTTCAACCAAAGGTACCGTTTTCGTCAAAGCACCGCTGCCCGGGACGGTATTGGCGGATGTAACATGTAAAATTTCCGGATGCTTAGCCAGCTCCTGTTTGAAAACATCCGCCTGTGCTCCCAGATCCGGGCGGTCCAGCGACATCAGGACCAGGTTCTGGTCATTAAATCCCAAATCCATGTTTTCAACGAACCTGAGCTGAGAGTGGACGACAAAAGTACTGATAATGAGCACAACGGAAACAGTAAACTGAAAAACGACCAGCAGTCGGCGGACCAGAGTCTGGCTTTTGCCGGATCCTGTACTGCCTTTCAGAATCAAGGCCGGCTGAAAACGGCTCAGATAGAGGGCGGGATAGCTGCCGGCGAAAGTGCCTGTGACAAGTCCGGTGACGGCCACCGTCAAGAACAGAAGCGGTCCGCTCAGTTTCAGTACCTGAAAATCCTTTTGCAGGAATGCGGAGAACGCCGGAAGGGTACATTCGAACAGGATCAAAGACACTGCCAGTGCGATCATTGTTAAAACAATTGATTCTGTGAGAAACTGCCGTATCAACCGTCGCCGATTGGCCCCCATGACTTTTCGGATTCCCACTTCTTTTGCGCGGTGGAAAGAACGGGCAGTGGACAAATTCATGAAATTGATACAGGCAATAATGAGAATAAGTGCAGCCAAGGCACTGAACAGGACCACCATGGTGATATTTCCGTTGGGCTCAAGTTCGCCAATCCGGTTTGAATACAGATATATTCTGGTCAGCGGCTGAAGCGTAAATGAAAATAATTCTGCCAGTTCAGGTGAAACGTTCCGTTTTATGTAATCCGGGATTTGCTGTTCTATTTCCGTCGGATCGGCAGAGTCGGCGAGAAGCACATAAGTATAAGTGGAACTCAGGCTGCCCCACTGCCCTGTCATATCCGGCCGCGTGCTTTCCAAAGTACTATATGAAGCCAGAAACTGGCAGTCAAGCTGGGTATTTCCCGTCACATCCGCCATCACGCCGGTAATCTGGAAATCCAGCCGATTTTCATACTGAAGCGTTTCACCAATGACATCCCCACGTCCAAAATACTTCTGCGCCATGGATTCCGTGATGACCATGGTGTATGGATCTGTCAATGCCGTTTCAGGATCACCTGCCAGCATCGGGAAAGTAAATATCCTGAATACGCCGGAATCAGCAAAGAAAAATCCATTTTCTGTAAATGCCATATCTTCCCGGGTCAGCAGAACCTGATCCTGGAGATTAAGCCTTACCGATTCAAGAACTTCCGGATACTCGGTTTTCAGAACAGGACCCAGCGGATTCATAGTCGCGGCCAAATCATCCTCCCGCCCATGGTAGGACAATGTCGCGGCAACCCGGAAAATGCGGTCCTTGTTCAAGTGATGCTGTTCGAAACTCAGTTCGTCGGCGACATTCAGAATAATCAGAAGGGCAGCAGTCATTCCGATGGCGAGGCCGATGATATTGATAAGGGAATAACCGGTATGCCTTCGGATATTCCGCCAGGTAATCAGAAGATAATTTTGAATCATGTTGGCTCCTCACCTTGTTCGGAAAATATTCCGAACAGGAAATTTTGTTGAATCCGCCATTTGGCGTGGCGGTAAATTGTATTGCCCCGATCGATTACTGAACCCCCGTCCCGTCAGCTGCCGGGCGGGGAAATTCATTTGCAGTTAACAACCCACTTCATCAGGGTATGGGCATGGCCAAAAGGCTGCGTCCGGCGCAAAATATACTTGTTAAATGGCGGTACGCGGGGAAAACCTGGCTTAGGCCTACCGCCTTCGGGAGCGGACCGTCTGGTTTCAGCAATGGTTTCAAAATAGCGTATCAGAAATAGCGATGCATCTCACAATTTTCAATACTGGAAATTGTAGTGCCGGCATACAATCACCGGCTTTATCGGTCTATGACGGAGTGAACCAGTAACTCCACTTTACAAGAAAGGTGTTTTGCGGCCACGTATTGATCAGGGCATCCATTTCATCATTCAGGTCAAAATGTCCGTCTGAATCCCAGGATGACCGACCCTGCGACCATACCAGATAAAAAATGGAACCCGGCCGGTATTCCCAGCGCAGGACCAGATTGGAATGGTAGCTCCTGGAGTTGTAATCACCGCTGCCAATAATAAAATCTGTTATCCCGTTTTGATTTTCGTCAATCTCAAACTGGTCATCGGCGGAATTATAGAATATCTGATCATTCGAAAACTCAAGATACCGGTCGTCCAGTTCATCTGCCGTGGGGTCGGTGATTTTCTTGAAGTGACTGTATTTTCCAGTGGAAATGAAGGGTGCTGCATACAGCTGAAGCGTTAGATCCGGTGCCATTGTGTAGTTCATGCGCAGTGTGATGTCAAAGGTCCGCTGCTTGAGAGTGCCGAAAACATAAGGGATGTCGTCCGCAGGCAGCTCCGTGAAATCATCGTCCCAGGCGTCCATCCACTGCATCAGACGGTCTCCGAAATTAAAGGACGGGTTGATGTGAAGGGAGAGAGAATTAACGGGGCGGTAGTCCAGCCAGAGCCAGAGTGAGGTATGATTGGACATATCATCATTGCCCCACCAGCGGTTTCCGCCCAGTCCGCCGCTGAATTTTCTATGATGTTCGGAGTTGACCTCCAGGTTTGCCGACCATCCGCCGGGGTGAAGAAAGATGGGGCCGCCGCGCAGGAAGTCCATGGTGTAGTGGTCACATTCATACGAAACACTGTTGTTGAACCTCCAGCGGTTGCGCAGACTGAAGTGGCTGTTGATATTATATACCTGGAACAGCCGAGTGCCGTCAAAGTCCCATTTCAAATGCTGGTTCAGGTTAATACTCATGCTGTGATAGATACTAAACGGTTCCCGGATATGGAAACCCAGCCAGGTCCATTGATTTATCTCATCCGCCTTTCGAAGGTACCCCAGGTCGTTTAGTTCCAGTTCCGGTGAACGCCATGTCACTCCGGTCTGGTATTCAATATGTTTTCCGCTTGATTTCCCGAATTTTATGAGCCCGCCGTGACCGTTCAGCTCAGTTCGGGTCGGATCCACTTCAATATGGTCTGCATCCGGTCGCTGGAAATATCGGGCAGAAGACTCCTGTGTTTTCAGAATTGCCTGACGATTTCCGGCAACATGGCTCCATACAATGTCAGCACTGATATAATACGTATCGTCCTTCCATCGCTGATAATAATCGAGTCCCCCGGTGACGGCACGGCGGTGCAGGATCGTGTCCAGACCCGTTTCGTGCATGTCCTCACGGTGTACCGCTGTCAGAACACCGCCGACAAGAATATCTCCCTGATTGAATTCTTTTCTTACCCGTCCGATAAAGTAGTTCGTCATGGGTTCAACAATCTCCCGGCTCTGTTCCCCTTCCAGATCCAGATCCGCCGTTTCCCTTTCCGTAATGCTTTCCAGAAGGGCGATGGAAAGCCCGTTCTTGGTCTTGCCGGAGAACTTGAATGCACCAAGGATGGTGGTGAAATCCGGAATATCCGAAAAGTCATAGCTGTTCCAGATACCATTATAGCAGGTGGGGGATGAACCGATTCGACGGCTGTAAAACAAATTGTCACTGCTGTAGTTTCCCCCCCAAGCCGCCGGGCTGATTCGATAGTTCAGGATATTTCGTCCTTCAATAAAAAATGGACGTTTTTCCCGAAAAAAGGTCTCAAAAGCGGAGAGATTAATTTCAGACGGATCGGCTTCCACCTGTCCGAAATCCGGATTGATGGTGAAATCAAGGGTGAAGTTGCTTCCGATCCCCATTCGTCCATCCAGTCCCACCTTGAATTCACTGTGACTGTTTTCAGTAAACGGATTGTCCTCATCTGCCTGCGTGCGTTCATTCAGTCCCACCAGATACGGCATGAGTTCAAGCTGCCGCTGAGATTTTATTCCCCGAATACCGTGCAGTTCTCCGAAACGGCTGACCCAGCCGCTGTCCTCCCGGTGCTTGCGCTGCCACACCGAACGTTCATCTTCGCGATACAGCCGGCGAAGGACCTGAATACCCCAGACATGTTCTTCCTTATCCGAATACCGCAGCTGATTAAGAGGTATTCTGACCTCTGCACACCAGCCGAGATCGTCCCGCCGGGATTTAAATTCCCAGACCGGATCCCAACTGCCGTCCCAGCTGTTTCCATCCTCCGAAACATATTCATCCCCCCGAACTCCTGAAACACTTGCCGTAAATGAGTATGCCGTTCGATGATCAAAATAACTGTCAATTTCGATTTCCATCCAGTCTCCCGGAAAGTGATCTCGACGAGTCAGCAGCTCAGAGATTTGATCGGAGTTGGAATCAAATGCTCTGAATGCCACATACAGGTTTGCATCATCATACAGGATTTTAAATGCAGACTGCTCTGTCGGAGGCGGACCTTCTTCAGGACTATGCTGCAAAAAATCTCCCGCCCACTCAACCAGATCCCAGCAGCTTTCATCAATCAAGCCATCCAGTATCGGGGCATCCGGCGTACGGGCAGTGGTGTAAATGCGTTTTGGTGTGTCGATTCCAAATCCCAATGATAAGAGCAAAATAATCCACAGAGCCTGAATCTGCAGTACTGTTCTCATTATAATTCCTTTTAATTTACCAGCACCATACCGGGATATGGTTCGGTACTCGTGCTGTGGATTACGGATATATTAAAATCGGTTTTACCGTTGGGTCATACCAGTATGGACTGTTGATATCAGTCCAATTTCTCGCATTCTGTCTGTTGATTAACAGACGTACCGGCAGTCAAAATAGTTTTAACCCAAAATCCTGTTTCCGAGAAATCCCATTGCACCGTCATGAAATCAGAACGGTTGATGTTGTATCTGGAGTGAATTCTATCCGCCATTTTCAATCCAGCCGTCCAGCAGGTTGATAATGCGGCTTCCGTACCTTGCCTTCTGTTCATCATGGGTGACTTGAATGATGGTGGTTCCCTCCTCATTCAGATTTTTCAGCATTTCCATGATTTCCATTCCCTGCTGAGAATTCAGATTGCCGGTTGGTTCGTCCGCCAGAATCACCCTGGGCTTGATGATTACCGCTCGGGCTATACCTACCAGCTGCTGCTGTCCTCCTGACAGCTGGCTGGGAAACAGATCCTTTTTGGCCACGATTTGGAAACGATCCAGTATGTCGGCGATGAGACTTCGGCGTTCACTTTTACTGACTTTCTTGTAAAGCAGTGGGGTTTCCAGGTTTTCATACACGGTAAGTTCGTCAATAAGGTGATACGCCTGGAAAATAAATCCAATATGTTCCTGATGCAGCCGGGTCCGCTGCTTTTCCTTCATCATGTGAACAGCTTCATCCATAAAAAAATACTGCCCGTCAGAAGGATTGTCCAGCATTCCGATGATATGCAGCAGAGTCGATTTACCAGCACCGGATGGTCCCATAATGGTGATAAATTCACCTTCGGCAATATCCAGATTCACCTGCCGCAGCACCCAGGTTTTTACAAAATTATTGGAATAACATTTCTCAATATTTTCCAGTCTGATCATTTCATCTCCAAATCTGACGTCGTGTCCGTAACAGAAATTTACCCATTCAGATGAGTGAATTCGATGCCGGAATCCGATCTGTTATTCATTCCGCAGAGCATCCACCGGGTTTATCAAGGCAGCATGCAGGGTTTGGGCACTAACCGATAAAACAGCGATGACGAGCACGATGAGTCCCGACAAGGCAAACAGTGCAGGCTGGATACTGGTCCGATAGACAAAATTCTCCAGCCAGATTCGGGATCCGATCCAGGCCAGCGGCCAGCCCAGAATATTGGCAGTCAACACCCATTTCAGAAAATCTCCGGAAAGCAGGTTCACGATTTTCAGTTCATTGGCGCCGACTACTTTCCTGACTGCGATTTCACGCCGTCGGTCCTGTACGGTGAAGGATGCCAGACCGGTGAGTCCCAGGCATGCGATGACAATAGCCAATCCTGAAAAGACAGCGACCTTCGCGGCAAAATTCCGTTCACTGCCGAACTGCGCGCTGAAAATATCCTCAAAAAACTGGGGCCGGAAATTGTCGTCAGGAAAAAGCTGCGTGTATATTTCTTCCAGCTGAGCCATTTCCTGTTCGTAATCCTGGTTCAGGATTCGGATGGCCATAAATCCAGCCTGTTCCGGTGCCAGTCGAATTACCATCGGTTCCACAGACCGCTGTGCCATTCCAAAATGGATATTTTCGACTACGCCCACCACATGATAAGGGATTTCAACAGCTTCAACACCCCGGATGAGGACTCTTTTATGGATCAGGTTGTCCCACCCTGATAGTTCCCAGGCAGTACGGTTAAGCAAAACTGCGGCAGTATCGCTTATTATATTTTCATTAAAATTCCGTCCTTCAATAATAGAGATGTTCAGGGTTTCCGTCAGGCCGCCGTCTATGGTAATTTCTTCAAACATGGTCCCATGATCGGAAACGTGATCAAAATAAACTTCAGTTGTCGGAAGTGTTCTGCCGGGAAGAAGATTTATCCGGCCGGTGTTGAGGACAAAGGGAAGATTAGAAAAGCGGTCTGCCGAAACATCGGTATTCATGTCAACGGCGGGGTCAAATACCGGAAGGATGACAACATTGTCCCGATCATATCCAAAATCATAATTCTGCATAAACCGGATTTGACTCAGCACAGTGAGAACACCTGAAATGAGTGCTATGGTGATGGCAAACTGTGCAACCACAAGAACCCGGCGTAAGATCATTCCGTGCCGACCAAACCGCTCGGATCCCTTGAGCACCCTTGTCGGCTTGAATCCGGCCAGTATCAGGGCGGGATACACTCCTGAAAGTCCGCCGATCAGAATGCCCAGGCAGAGCAGAATCAGCAGACCGGCGGGCTGGCTCATTAAGTCAACTGAAATCTGTTTTCCCAGAAAGGGTGCCAAAACCGGCAGCAGTAATTCTGCGGCAACCACAGCCAGCAGTATGGATATCAGCGTTATAAGAATGGATTCACCCAGAAACTGGATCATCAACTGCCCCTTGGTGGATCCCATGACCTTTCTCATGCCCACCTCCCTTGCACGTCGGGAGGATCTGGCACTGGACAGATTAATGAAGTTGAACGCTGCAATAACCAGAACCAGAACACCAATGGCTCCCAGTCCAGAAACCAGAGTCCAGCTGCTTTTATTCAGGTTGTAACTGTCATAGCGAAGATCAACAGAATTCAAATGCATATCCAGCAGGGGCTGCAGTACGGGAGTAAACACCTCTGACATGCCGTGGGCACGGGCGGTATGGATGATGTTTTTTTCGGCGGCATCGGGATTTGCACCCTCATGCAGCAGCACAAAGCCGGACAGCGCGAGGTTCTCCCAAGAGTCCCACCAGTCCGGATTGAGATTCACATCCATCGGGATGACTGCATGAAACTGCAGACTGGAGTTCAGCGGCGGGGTTTCAACAATCCCGGCCACATAGGCATCCTGCAAAAAGGTTATCAATATGGGCTGCCCCAGCGGATCATCATCATGATACAGCGCATCTGCCAGCTCCCTGCTGATATAGACACCTTTCGGATTCACCAGCGGTTCGTCTTTTTCTCCCTCGATAATCTTGAAATCAAAAGTTTTAAAAAAACCGGGCCCCGTCACAACTGCCCGCCTGACCACAGACAAGTCTTCCTCATCATTTTCTGATCCTTCCCGTCTGTAACGGACATTGAAAGAGGATACCCTGGTAGATGCAGCCACTTCCGGAACTTCTTCGCCGACAGCCAGCAGCAAAGGACCGGACGTCACAGCGGATATCCAGTTTTTGGTATTGTCGTTGGAAACGAGCCGGTACAGCCGATGGGCATTGGTATGATACTTATCAAATGTCAGATCGTCATACACATACAACGCAATGATGATAAAGACAAACAATCCAAGGGTCAGTCCGAGAATATTTATTGTTGAAAAGGCTTTCTGCCGCAGAATACTGCGCAATGCGGTTTTAAAATAGTTTTTCAGCATATTGTCCTCTGGTAAATAGCCGTCCACTGTCAGTCGTCATTTATCTCCTTCCAAGTAACTTCACGACAACATCAATAATCTGTAAGATGTTGGGAACGTTACTTCTCAGTTGATTCCCGATATGCCGGGTAATTCGCCAACAACTCTGTTTTGAATCCGGAGCGGGTTTCTGCCTGATCCGAATAAACCAGAGTAACCGGGGCAGTTGCCATGCGGTTATCAGCTTCTGCCCCAGTTACAGGATCAGGGCTTATTGATTTGCTGCACAAGCGGTATTGAATCTTGAACGTTCGGAATATTTTCTCATATGGGGAGCCCCGCAGGAATACCGAGCACACTGATACAGGAGACTGATTTTGCTCCTGCGGAGAATTCAATGAAGTTTTGAGTGCTCCAGACCATTTGCTAATTTCATTCATACTGATAAGCATACACCGTCCTCCGTGATCAATCACTGTATAATGTATTGGCAGGATTTTTTGCAGTATTTCGAAGTGTTAACCCGATTATTGTACCGACCGTAATCGCAGGTGGAATGAGAAGAGCCGGCAGCAGCGTGCTCAATCCGGGATTGATGTGAAAAACAAACTGGTTCAGCCAGCGGGACATCAGCCACCAGCTGAAAGGAACAGCAATCACGACTGAAACCGCCATGATGATGATGAACTGATTCAGGACCAAACGAACGACATGGTTGTATCCGGCGCCCAGAATCCGCCGAATGATGATTTCCCTGGTTTTCTGTTCAACCAGAAATGCCGTTAACCCGTACAAACCCAGTACGGCAATAATCAAAATAAGCAGGGTAAACAGATTTAAAACCTGACTCAGTTGAATTTCGTTCATGTACAGGCTGTGATAGATATCATCCATAAATTGGAATTCAAAGGGAATGGACGGATTCAGGTCATACCATATTTTTTCAATCTCCGTGAGGGTGGATGGGATGTCTCCGGAAGTCATCCGGATCAGGACAGCCCCATACTGGGTACAGTCTTCAAATTCGTTCAGCTGCCGGACAACCTGCGGTTCAACCTGATTCCTCAGGGAGGAAAAATGTATATCCTCCATGACACCGACAATTTCCCCTCTTTGCAGCAAACCGTCAAATCCATAAATTTCCAGCCATTTTCCCAGAGGGTCCGTCAGTCCCATCCGGCGCTGGGCTTCCTGGTTAATGATAAATCTGTCAGCTGCCTTATTCTCCGGCAGTGCGGCGAATGATTTCCCGGCAGCCATGGGGATATCCAGGGTTTCAAAGAAATCCCGATCAACCCTGGGTATCAGCATATCCAGCTGTAAATCCGGATCCTTTCCCTGCCAGTTAAATCCAGTGGTTCGGTTATTGATCAGGGCCCAGACGTAATCCTGGGCACTGACATGAGTAATTTGGGGAAGATTCAGCAGACGATTTTTCATCGTTTCAAACTGTGATTCAACCGCACCCTTGATGGGAAAGGTGAGTACATTGCTCGGATTGAATCCCAGTCGGTAGTTTCGAATATATGTCAGTTGCTGATGGATGATTCCTGCCGAGAATATCATCGCAACGGCCATGACGAACTGGAAAACCACCAGACCGCGACGAAAACCCACACGGCGATTTCCAGAGCCAAGATATCGGCGCTGAAAGATATCCAGAGGCTGGAATCGGGACAGAAACAGTGCCGGGTAGCTTCCGGAAAGGAATGCAGCAGCAAGAATCAGCCCCAGCAGAATTATGATCAGTCCCGGATCAGCGGCGATGTTCAGATCAATATTTTTTCCTGTGATTTCGTTAAACCAGTTTAATGCCAGTTCCACGATGCCAAGGGCCAGCACCACGCTCAGCAAGCTGAAGGTCAGGGATTCATACAGACACTGTCTCACGATCTGTCCCCTTCCGGCACCGACGACTTTCCGCAGTCCGATCTCCTTCCCGCGCAGTTCAGAACGGGCGGTGACCAGATTGACGTAATTAAATCCGGCCACCATTAAAACCAGCAGTGCAATCAGAGAAAATACGATGACATAACGACTGTCGCCGATATCCAAACAGCTGCGGTAGTATGCATGTTTTCCATCCAGATGGACATCCTTCAGGGGCTGAAGACGGAATGCCACACCGTCCGCAACCTGGGGACAGTGATGTCCTGCGGCAATCCCAGTGATGTGTTCCCCGGCTTCATGAACGGCTGATTCTGACGGCAGCAATACATATGTCATTGCGCTGAAATAGCCCCATTGCGGACTGCCGCCCATTTCCTCCAGTATTTTGAGCGGTATCATCATATTCGTTTTCAGATGACTGCTGCCGGGGAAGTCTTCAATAATACCCGACACGGTCAGCAAATCCCCATCCAGATCCAGCTCACGGCCCATCGCAGGTTCTTTCCCGAAGTACTTCTCCGAAGCAGACTTTGTCAGGATGATACTGAACGGATGTTCAAAAGCAGTTTGGGGATCCCCGATCAAAAAGGGGGTGCTGAAAATATCAAAGAATGCCGGCTCGGTCAGGATGATTCCGCTTTCATAATATGACAGTTCTTCAGTTTTGACCACAGATTTGGGTACATCCTGAATACTGACCGCCTGCTGTACCAGTGCGCTTTCACTGCGCAGCGTTACCGCGAGGGGACCGGGAGTGGCTTCTGTCCCGTTGATCATGTATTTGGTTCCGTAGCTCATCACGCGATAGATACGGTCGAAATGTTCGTGAAATCGGTCGTAGCTTATCTCATCACGAACCCACAGGAGGATTATCAGACAGCATGCAAGTCCAGTTGAGAGACCCAAAATATTTATAACTGAACTGGTTCTGTGCCTGATGAAAGATCTGGCAAAATGCTTAATGTATTGTGCAAACATAGTGTCTCAGAATTAAGTCTTGATTCAGGTCTTTCACTGAAAGCGGCTAAGAAGCGGCCTGGGACTTAAACATCACGGGGATAACTTCACTGGTTGCCTGGCCGATATAAACCAGTTGCCAGCCGCGGTCATATTCGTTGATTTTCTCTCTGAGAAACAGGGCCCGGTTTTGTTCATTCACCCAGTCTTCAACCTCAAAAATTTCCACCCGGTAGTGATGTTTACGGCGGTTTCCATTTATTTTCACATCGATTTCGATCTTGTGCTCGGCATCAATGCCGGGCAGCTGCACGCTTATCGTAGGCATGGTCAACAACCTCCTGTGTTTTAAAATCTTTCTGCTCCGTGGTAGTGATGCAGAAGGTCTCCGGTCGATTCCCTGTCCTACAGAGAATCCCCGGATGGATTGCTTTGCATTTTCCGGACGATGATGTATCTGGTCGATTCTGCACTGTCAGTCAGCAGACGGATTAAACCCCCCAACTGACGGATTCAAATCTCTTCGCAAGCCCTGCATAACCAACCAGCTCACCATCTCATTTCGAAGCCTCATGAAATATCCGGGCTAAGCCTTGATGCGGCCGTTTTTATACCAGAACCGATCCCCTTTCTGACAGACACAGGGCATATGCATCTTAAACCCGTTTTCCTGAGCTTCCTCAATAAACTCCCGGTAACGAAATTCTGCCCCGCCTGAGTGAACAGGAATAAAGACATCCGGCTCTAATAGCAGAAGGGTGCGGTAGATTCCTTCTTTTACTGCGGTCAAATCACCGAACCCACAGCCGCTGATGGGCATGAAAGCCAGGTCGATCTCTCGATCAAGGGCTTGAAGAAACTCAATTTCCGTCAGATAATTCCCTGAAAAATCCACCTCGCGATTGGCGTGATCACCGGCATGAAACAGACTCACACCATCCACCTCAACCAGAAATCCCACACCGGTATCGTTGGATTCAATGGTTGTGATGCGCATATCGTCATATACTTTTGTCTGTCGTCCGGGAATGAAGATATACCCGGTTTTCGAAGGATCTTCAAATCCCATGATAATATTCAGGTCAGCAATTTTCTCCTCCCACTCAAATATGCTTTCCTGATAATGATCTCTGTGTTCATGAGATACAAAAACAGTCACCTTCTGATCGGCAATTTCATCCGGATTGATCCAGCCGTTGGCGAGTGCCGGATTTTCCGGCATACGTCCTCTTTCCCAATAATCAAAAATCAAAAAATGCCCGGATGTTTTTACAGCATATCCGCTGTGATCCAGATACCACAGAACAGCATCGCCGTGATCCGGAGTGCGGGTAAGAAAATCGGTCCGGTTGACTTTCTCGAGACGTGATGACTTTCCATGATGCTTCTTCAGCAGGTCAGCCAGCTGCGGGTGCTGGTGTTTTTCGCAGTAGTACAGCGGTGTTTTACTGTTATTGTCTTTTTGGTTTACATCAGCACCGTTATCGATCAGTAACCGGGCAATGTCATCATAACCGCGAATACAGGCAGCATGAAGGGCATTCTGGCCGTTAATCTGGTCCGGGAAGTTTGGATCTGCCCCCTGTTTCAGCAGGACAGCTGCTATATTGGAGCTGCCGGCAGCCGTGGCAAGGTGGAGCGGGGTTCCCTGACGAAAGCTGCAGATATCATTTTTCAGGCAGGATTTCGGGTTTACGTCTGCGCCAAAGTTCAGCAGCAGTTCAACCACAGCCAGGCTGTCGCTGCTTGCTGCATTCAGCAGCGGAGTGCGGCCGTCACCGCTCAAAGCATTTGGATCCGCTCCGGCTTCCAGGAGTTTTTGGACAATATCGGCACGACCGGTCCATGCAGCGGCATGAATGGGCTGATTTCCGTCCAGCGCCTTGAAATGAATGTCTGCCTCGTGGGCGATGGCATAATCCAGCGCTTCCGGAGTCATATTCCACATACGGTGCATGATTGTTCGCCCTTCCGCATTGGGATCATTGATATTCAGACCCAATTCGAACAGCCGGTCTGCAACGTCAAAATTCTGGCGAATCACAGCCCAGATCAGAGCATTTTCTCCCTGCCGGCTTTCGGCTTTCAACATTGCACCCTGTGCCAGCAAATAATCAACAACGGCCGGTTCGCAGTACCCAGCTGCCAGATGCAGGGGAGTTACATCGTAAATATTTGGCTGGTTGACATCTGCGCCGTGCTCAACAATGGACTTGATAATATTCAGGTTATTTGAAAAACAGGCATCAAACAAGGGTGTTGAACCCTGATTTGTACTGATTGTGGGATCTGCACCACTGTCCAGCAGAAATATAATAATATCCTCGTATCCCCGTCCTGCTGCGAAATGCAGGGCACTGACCTGATTGTTGTCCACTGCGTTCACATCCTGCTGCAGCTCACTGACAAGATACTTTAGAATCTCAATCTGTCCTCCAGCGGCAGAATTATGAAGCGGAAGGCTGCCTTCGTTGTCTCCTTCGTTCAGATTTGCACCTCTGCTCAAAAGGGTTTTAAACAGGTTCAGGTCGCCATGAAATGCCGCTGCGTTCAGCGGAGTCAGTCCGTCGTCATCCTTTTGCTCCAACCATTCCGGATGGCTGGCCAGAAGGGTCAGTGCCAGATCCGGTTTTCCTTCGGAAATGGCAATATGCATATCACCGCCCCAGGCAGCGGCCATGCACAGTATCAATACGGTTGTCATTATTTTTCTTGTTATCATGCGGGCTCCTTTTGATCTATAGAAAAAACTTCAAATTCAAATTCACTTCATTCAGTGACAGTGCAGTATGCTTGAAGTGTTATTTTCGGATTGTAAATTCACAATCCATGCTGCAGAGGAGGGCTGTCATCTGGTTCTTGAAAACGGCCGTTACTGACCGAAGAAGCCGGAATTGCCCACCCTTTGATTCATTGGTAATAACCACGAACACGCATTGAAACATTATTCATACCTCAGTGCTTGTATGGGATTTCGAATACCGGCTCGAAAAGCCTGTGAGCCGACGGTGATAAGCGATGTGACCAGTGCTATGGCACCTGCCAGCAGAAAAAACCACCATTGAATTCGAATGTGATAGGCGAAGTTTTCCAGCCAGCGGGACATGGTCCACCATGCCAGCGGCCATGCAACCAGGTTGGCAGCTAAAATCCATCTGGTAAAATCTTTCGTCAGCAGTATGAGCACATCGCTGATGGAAGACCCCAGCACTTTTCGAATGCCGATTTCCTTTGTTCGTAATTCTGCGAAGTATGCGCTTAAACCGAAAAGACCTAAACACGAGATAAAAATGGCCAATACTGCAAAAACCTGGAATATACGATTCATTCGCAGTTCAGCATGATACAAAAGGTCCAGTTTTTCATCCAGAAACTGGAACCTGAATAACTGATCTGGGGCAAACCCAGCCATGGTTTCCCGAACAAATCCAATGGTTTCCTTTATTCTTCCTTTATGAATTCTCAGAATCAGGTAATTGCCCCATTCCGGTCGCAGCTCCACAACAAGAGGTTCAATATCCTGATGAAGGGAAGCAAAATTGAAATTCTGAATCACACCCACAATCTCAGCCCTTGTGCCGCGGAAATTTGTCGCGTAGGAACCGACAAGATTTTCCCGCTGAAGGACATCCTGTGCTTTTTTATTAATGAGAAATGCCCGTTTATCAGGGTCACCCTCTGTAAAATTCCTTCCTTCCAGCAGCTGTATATCAAATGTTTTCAGAAAATCCTGATCTACCCGCAAGTATCTCATACTGGGCAGGTCTTCGTCTTCAGGGGTGCCTTCGGGACGCAGGTCTTCAACGCTGAACCGGTCACCGGGAAGGGTGGAAATGACGGTGGCGTCTACAATGGCAGAGTGATTTATCAATGTGTTTTTGATGGGCATTGGATTCACGGCTATTTCCCGGCGCAGCGGTCCGTACAGCTCCACTGCCATCAGCATCTCCTGATTGAATCCCAGGTTACGGCTCTGAAAAAAATGCATCTGCTGCCATGTAACCAGGGTACAGAAAATCATGAAAATGGAAATAATAAACTGAAACATTACCAGACCTCTTCTGATCACCGCCACAGACGATCTGGGATCGCGGGTTCCCTTGAGAGTATTGATCGGTTTAAAACCTGCGATGAATAATGCTGGATACATACCGGACAGCAGACTCAGACTGAAGATCAATAAAAGTGCTAACGGGAAGTTTTGGCCGCGCAGAAGGTGGGCAAATGGGAATGATCGCCCCACAAGTCCTGAATACACCGGCATCAGGAGTTCCAGAATGATCACTGCCAGGATCAATGCAATCAGGACCGTGATCAAATATTCCAGCTGGTACTGAATCAGGAGTTGTCGCCGGTCAGCTCCCAGAACCTTGCGAACACCTGTTTCCCGCATTCGTCTGAATGCCTGAGCCATTGCAATATTTATAAAATTAACCGCTGCAATGATAAGTATGAACAACGCCACTGCGCCAAAAAGGAGTATGTATGCGATATGGCCATTGGGCTGCATTTCCTGTTCATAATGAGAATGGAGATGGATATCCGTCAGCGGCTGCAGATGCAGTCTGGTGGAAGCCAGCACCTCCTCGCGGGATCCCCAATCGCGGTAAAAGGACGCGGTAAAATCGGGAATTTTTGCATTGACTTCTTTTATATCTGCGTTTTCATTCACAAGAAGATAAGTATAAAAATGAGCCCAGCCGCGAGACTGCATCCAGTCTGCAAATCCACTTACTTCCGATACCTGATAGAGCGTGGCCATGGAAACCAGAAAGTCAAAATTCATATGGCAGGTTGCCGGGAGGTCAGGAAAAACACCGGTCACTTTGAGATCAATATTCCGGTTTTCATCATGAAGTGACATCCCAACAGGATCCCTGTCCCCGAAATAGCGTCTTGCAGTTGAAACAGAAAGCAAAACGGTGTTGGGTTCGCACAGAGCTGTTTCGTAATCCCCCTGAAGCAGCTGGATATCGAAAATTTCCGTAATGGATGAATCGGCATAAAATCCGTGCTTTTCTTCAAATTGGATGATATTGTTTTCGCCGGAGTCATGTTTCATCACTGTGGGATAGATGATGAACAGTCTGCCGGCAGTTTCAATTTCAGGAATGGCATCCTGTATTTCCAGGGCATGCAGCGGTGAGACAACCGCCCAATGACGGGCATCATCCCCCAGATTTTCATTTGTTAAACGGAAAATACGATCCGCATTTAAAAAATGTCGATCATACTGCAATTCTTCCCGAATGAAAAGCAGAATTAGAAAACTGCTGGACAGGCTCAATGCCAGCCCAAAAATATTCAGGATGCTGTTTAGTTTGTACCTAAGCAGGTTCCTAATGGCAATTTTAAAATAATTAATCAGCATAATCTCTCGCATAGCGGATGTGTTGTGTTCACACATAAACGGAATACGGATATTTGGCAGGGAATGTGAAACATGGACTGGTCAGACAAAGGTGAGTTTGGGACCATCTATGTAAGTGGGGATAAGAAACATGATGCTCTTTTCAGTCTGACCAGCCCTGCAAGTTTAATTGAGTAGAATCTCCCGTTTGGGTACTGGAGAAGCGGAGTATGACTTCTGCCAAGACGGTGCAGCATGTCATATCTGATCTGCTTCAGCTCCGCCACGGCAGCCGTCGTCTGATATTGGGTTTACGAACCATTACAGATGAAATTCTTCGTTGATATTTTCAGTCACCACCTGACCGTCAAACAAATGGATTACGCGATTTGCATATTCCGCATAGGCAGGTGAATGGGTAACCATGACAATGGTGGTGCCGCTTTCATTTAAATCCGTCAACAGTTTCATTACTTCATCACCGTGGGCCGAATCAAGGTTTCCGGTGGGTTCGTCCGCCAATATGATATGGGGATTTGATACCACCGCACGCGCCACTGCAACGCGCTGCTGTTGACCGCCGGACAGCTGCTGCGGGAAATGGCTGGAGCGATGCATTATTCCCATCTGTTCCAGTTTGGCATTCACCCGTTCTTTCCGATCCTTTCCGTTCACGCCCAAATACAGCAGCGGGAGTTCCACATTTTCAAAAACCGTTAACTCATCAATGAGATTAAAGCTTTGAAACACAAAACCGATGTTTTCTTTTCGAAGGTTGGCCCGTTCCCGTTCCTTAAATCTTGAGACCTCATGTTTCAGGAAATGAAACTGACCATCTGACGGATTATCCAGAAGGCCCAGAATATTCAGCAGAGTGGATTTTCCACATCCTGAGGGACCCATTATTGCAACGAATTCCCCTTCATTGATTTCGATGTTGACATCGTTCAGTGCAGTTGTTTCCACTTCTTCAGTTAGAAAGATTTTCTTCAAATTCTCGGTTTTAATCATTTTCGTTTTCCTTTGTGCTGTGAGCGGGATCGTTTCTTACTGAGATATTGTCCTGTCCGGTATTGGAATTCCCTGTGTATCCGGAATGCAGAATGTTGCCGGGGAGGTGAAAAATGGACTCCCGGGGGGTGTGCTCTCCCCCCGAAAGTCCGGCCTTATGAAACGCAACCTCCTCACGTCTAAGTCTTATACGGCGCAATCCGAGTCTGCTGTTTCAGCAGAACTGTCGATTTCAGCCTGGACAACGGGGACAACAACCGCTGCCGGTTCACATGTATCCTGTGTGGTTTCAATTTCTACACGGGCAGTTTGGGTATGAAGACCCAGGCCCAGCAGACCCGCTAATATGGTTCCAATTAAAATCATCTGTTTCATCTTGCTGCTCCTTCAAAATCATTTTCCGACTTGCCAAATTGTTGACAAATAGTATGCCATTTCGGAATAATAAAAATTTTAATATAAGGTAAGTTGAATAATAACAAATGTATAAGAAAGTAATAAGAATTACACGTATTCCGAATTATATTCTGAAAGTAAAAAAAGGCTATAAAAAGTGCACGCTCTGATACACCCAATGTACGATATCGTACAGCCACATTATGCAGTATGCGGTGAGCGGGCGCGTCGTTGAGTTTTGCGTTCCCGGCTGGGTGTGGTTGCGTAGTATATTGGTGTAATAGCGGAATGGGTAAATGGGTGAGTGAGACTTTGCAGAGTGGGTGCAGTCAGTTGGTTGAGAGGTTTAGTTGTTGAGTGAGGCATTCTCGGCCAGGTGGTGTTGGGTGGTTCGGTGAGCGGTCAGTCGCTGGTTGGTTGAATAGTGTAATTGTGTAATGGCTGAATTGGGCTTACTGACAAAATGCTGTTTAGTGGGAATGGGAAGTCGTCAGTTGGCAGTCGTATGCCCTTGATTGTGACTTTCCAATTTCAAATTTCGGATTTCCTGTTCCAACTCCAGGTCGATTGCCATCCGGATTGCGGTTCAGGATGCATAGTAATAATAGACGATGAATTCTCGGACAGGAACATTTTAATCCGGTTACTGGCAATTGCCGGGGTTGGGATCGCTGCATCCTGAATCCCTTGAGATGGGCTGTTTCCCCGGGAGTGGTGGGGGTTTGGGATGGGTGATCTCGAGAAAAATCTTCAATCTGTGGTTCCACAGACCATTTGGTTAATCCAGATCCACAGCCCTGAAGGGGCTGAAATACGCCAGCCCGGGGCATCGCCCCGGGAACCGGATAGAATTACGGAAGAACCCTGAAGGGGTACAGGGATAGAAACAGGTTGAGTAGTCGAGTCGGGTTTCCCAGTTGGGTGTCGTTGAGTAGTGAGATGGTGAAGTGGCTGATTTAGGTTTTCTGGCATTATACTGTTTTGCAGGAATGGGAAGTCGTTAATTGGCAGTCGTATGCCCTTGATTGTGCTTTTGCAACTTCAAATTTCGGATTTTCTGTTCCAACTCCAGGTCGATTGCTGTCCGGATTGCGGTTCAGGATGCATAGTAATAATAGACGATGAATTCTCGGACAGGAACATTTTAATCCGGTTACTGGCAATTGCCGGGGTTGGGATCGCTGCATCCTGAATCCCTTGAGATTGGCTGTTTCCCCGGGAGTGGTGGGGGTTTGGGATGGGTGATCTGGGGGCTTGGTGAAATGGTATAATGGTGTAATGGTTAATTGGGTGAGTGAGGCTTCGCAGAGTGGGCGCAGTCAGTTGGTTGAGTGGTTTAGTTATTGAGTGAGGCATTCCCGGCCAGGTGGTGTTGGGTGGTTCAGTGGTTGTTTGTCAGCACAAGCTCTGAGGAGTACAAGTATTATCGCGCATTCAGTACAATTTCAGTCAGTCTGAGCGAAGAGCAGACTGTCGAGATTGGATGTTTCATGGTGCGAATGAGATGTTGTTGTTCGAGTCCCGTCTGATTTTCGACGGGACGAGTCTATCTCATTCAATGAAAGATCCAATCGAGATGAAATTGGTCTGCAGCGCATGTTCTTTTGGTTCTTTTCTTCAAAGAAAAGAACAATGAATTTCCCCGCCGCAGAGCGGACGGGGTATCATTAGTGATATAATCATTTTTCATTTCACCGCCACGCCAAATGGCGAATTTTCAACAAGCAGCGGGGAATGCACCCAGTTACACTTGTCCGTCAGGAGACGGATTAAAAACCAGCCCACTGGTAGACTCAACGTCAGAGAATTTCATTGCACTGCAAGTGCATTTAAGGCTTGGCAGAATGGTGTTGGTTGAGTGGTTGAGTAGTGAAATGGTTGATTAGTCAGTGGTCAGTCGGAAGTGTATGTATTAAGACGCATTCAGTACAATTTCAGTCAGTCTGATTGGAAAGCAGACTGTCGAGATTGGATGTTTCATTGTGTGATTTGGGCTTCATGTCAGGGTGCAGTTTTACAGGGTTTTTGAGGATCTCTCTCGATTTCCCAGTTTCCAGTTACAAATTTCGCTCTTCCCGTCCGAATTGCGGTTCAGGATGCATAGTAATAATAGACGATGAATTCTCGGACAGGAACATTTTAATCCGGTTACTGGCAATTGCCGGGGTTGGGATCGCTGCATCCTGAATCCCTTGAGATGGGCTGTTTCCCCGGGAGTGGTGGGGGTTTGGGATGGGTGATCTCGAGAAAAATCTTCAATCTGTGGTTCCACAGACCATTTGGTTAATCCAGATCCACAGCCCTGAAGGGGCTGAAATACGCCAGCCCGGGGCATCGCCCCGGGAACCGGATAGAATTACGGAAGAACCCTGAAGGTGTGCAGGGAAAAAAACCGGAAGGATCGGGTGTTGTCAATTGGTCGAGTAGTTGAGTGGTTTTGGGATGGGTGATCTGGGGGCTTGGTGAAAAAGTATAATGGTGCAATAGTTGATTGGGTGAGTCAGACTTCGCAGGCAGGGTGCTGTCAGTTGGTTGAGTGGTTTAGTCGTTGATTGAGGCATTCCCGGCCAGGTGGTGTTGAGTGGTTCAGGGAGCGGTCCAAATTCACAGTCAAACATAACACGCACCAACAGAACTCCTGTCTGAACATTCAAATAAAGCTTCCAAAAACACTATATCAAATGGCTTTCAGTTTCAATCTGGTTTCTGATTCGGTTAATAACATGCCCCTCGTCTGGTATCTGCTGACAACAGGGAAGATTGTTTTCGAAACTATTTTTTTAAGCAATTCATTCTGAAATCCTTCATCAGCCTTGTCTAATCAATCGGGAATTGAACTGCCCGGTGTATTTTATAGTTTCCCTTTGTGCTGTAAATTATCAGGGGTAATTAGTATGGTTTCGCCATCGATATTCTATAATAACAACAGTGAGGATAAATGACCAAACATACGGGACATATTCTGGTAATTGATGATAATGAGGATGTTCTTACGGCTGCCAGGCTTTTCCTGAAACAGCATTACCAGATGGTTTCCACTGAGCGGGATCCCAACCGGATTCCGGATCATCTGAGAAATGAACAGTATGATGTTATAATGCTGGATATGAATTTTACTGAGGATGTTACCAGCGGTGAAGAAGGGCTGCAGTGGCTTGAACGCATTCTGGATATCGATCCGGGCGCCGTGGTGGTTATGATTACTGCTTTCGGCGATGTTGACTTGGCAGTGAAAGCCATAAAAAAAGGGGCAACTGAATTCGTCCAGAAACCATGGCAGAATGAAAAACTGCTAGCTACCATCAATTCTGCCATTAATCTGAGTCTGTCACGAATGGAAGTGAGCAGACTGCGAGACCGCCAGCAGCAGCTCAGTGCAGACATGGATTTACGCTTTCACGAAATGATAGGAACCTGCAGTGCCATGCAGAAAGTCTTCGATACAATTGAGAAGGTTGCACGCACTGATGCAAATGTCCTGATAATGGGTGAAAACGGAACTGGAAAAGAGTTGGTAGCCAGAGCCGTTCACCGCCAGTCCTGTCGTTCAGATGAAGTGTTTATCAGCGTGGATCTCGGAGCCATTGTCCCCACACTGTTTGAAAGCGAACTGTTCGGTCACAGGAAGGGGGCCTTCACCGATGCCAAGGAGGATCGAACAGGCCGGTTTGAAATTGCATCCGGCGGCACCCTGTTCCTGGATGAAATTGGCAACATTCCGCCGGGATCACAGGCCAAACTGCTGCGGGTGCTGGAAACACGCTTAATTGAGCCGCTGGGAGCAGTGCGGCCGCGAAATATCGATATCCGCCTGATTTGTGCCACAAATATGCCGCTGAAAGAAATGATTATGCGCAACGAATTCAGACAGGATCTGCTCTACCGCATGAATACCGTTGAGATCCACTTGCCGCCGCTGAGAGATCGGGGAGAAGATATTCCTGTTCTGGCCGAACATTTTCTTGGAATCTACAGCCGCAAATATAAAAAACCGATCAAAAGACTGAGCCCCGCTGCCCTGAATCTTCTTCAGCGCTACCGCTGGCCGGGAAACATCAGGGAACTGAGACATGCTCTGGAGCGAGCTGTAATCCTTGCAGATAATCCGGTTCTGCAGCCTGCTGATTTTCAGTTTCATCAAATTAAATCTGCCGAAGATTCTCTGTCTTTTGAAACATACAATCTTGAAGAAGTGGAAAAAGCCGTCATCAGAAAAGTGATGAATAAGTACGATGGGAATATCACACATGTCGCTCGGGAATTGGGACTGACCCGCACGTCCCTCTATCGCAGAATGGAAAAATATGATCTTTAAAAATTTCCGGATCAGATGCCTGATTCGGATAGCCTTACTTGTATTAACCCTGGGCCTTACGGTTTATTTAATTCTGAATACCCAGCTGTATGCTACCACTCTGATCATGTCTGTACTGGTGCTGTATCAGGTATACAATCTGATTCGATTTGTGGAAACCACCAACCGAAACCTGAGTCGGTTCCTAAGCTCGATCCGATATTCTGATTTCTCGCAGTCCTTCACCAGCACAACCAGAGGAACCACATTTGAAGAACTGAATCAGGCTTTCAATGATGTCATTCGGGAGTTTAAGCGAACCCGCACTGAAAAGGAAGAGCATTTTCAATATCTTCAGACCATTGTTCAGCATGTGGGGGTGGGACTGCTTGCATTTACTCCTGCAGGGCATGTGGAACTTTTCAACAATGCTGCAAAAAGGCTGCTGAGAATTCCGCACCTGCCCACTATTCAGCATATGGAGAGCCATCACCCTCGTCTGATGCAGAAACTGCTGAAAATAGCTCCAGGTGAAAGGATTTTGGCAAAAACATCAGATCGGGAAGACGAAATCCAGCTTTCCGTCGCAGCGACTGAGTTTGTAATGCATCGTCAGCAGTATATCCTGGTTTCCATACAGAATATCCAGACAGAACTGGAAGAAAAAGAACTGGAATCGTGGCAGAATCTGATCCGGGTTCTGACCCACGAAATTATGAACTCGATCACCCCGATAACATCCCTCGCCAGCACTGCAAATTCCCTCCTGAAGCAGGAACTGGATGAATCTCATGCATGTGACGATGAAGTCGTCAGAGATGTCAGAACAGCAGTGACAACCATCGAAAAACGCAGCGCAGGACTGCTTAATTTCGTTCAGAACTACCGGCGGCTGACACGTCTGCCCATGCCTGAAC
Source organism: uncultured bacterium (assembly GCA_964527215.1). Lineage (GTDB taxonomy): Bacteria > Fidelibacterota > Marinisomatia > SCGC-AAA003-L08 > JACNLC01 > CAZGNZ01. The sequence continues at coordinate 141,483 of CAZGNZ010000003.1, forward strand.
GGGAAGTGATCAAAGTAAAGGATCTGGTGGACCGGGTGGTTCACCTTATGAGTGAACAGATTGATGCGCTGAATGTATCCTTGCAGGTCGCTGTCCACCCGGCACCGCTGGAACTGGATGTGGATCCCGGTCAGATTGAACAGGTGCTTATCAATCTGGTTAAAAATGCCTTGGAAGCAGTATCAGGTACATCCGAACCAGCAGTGTTCATCGCAGCAAAAATGGATATTACCGGCCGCCCGCTCATCGCAGTATCCGATAACGGTTCCGGTATTTCTCCAGAAATCATCTCGAAAATTTTTATTCCTTTTTTCACTACAAAAGGGGAAGGATCCGGTATCGGACTCAGTCTGTCAAGACAGATTATGCGGCTCCACAAAGGATCGCTGACAGTCCGTTCAAGAATCGGCGAAAACACAGTGTTTCTGATGCGGTTTTGAAATTGCACAAACGTATCAGAAAAATGTTTGTCCATAATCGACGCCACTAAGACGACCCGCCCAGGACAGTCACAATTGTCTTAAACAGAAATTTTTAATTTCCTGATCCGGTTCCTGAGTGTACTCGGATTGATATCCAGCAATGCGGCAGCACCGTTTGGTCCGTGGATTTTCCCATGGGTTTTTTTCAATGCGAGGGTAATATGCCGAATGTTCACTTCGTTGAGCGTTGCAAAAGATTCCCCGTTATCTTTATACTGTGTGTGTCCAATTCCTGTAGAATCAACGGGATGTAACAGACTTCCGAACTCAAGCGGGCCGCGGGGATTCAGTATCAGGGCGCGTTCAATAATATTCTGCAGTTCCCGAACATTCCCTGGCCAATGATAGGCAGTCAATTCGCATACCGCGTTTTCTGCCAGAACAGGAACAGCAGGGAGTTTCAATTCCTTCACCTTCTGTTGCATGAAAAATTGAACCAGTGCAGGAATATCTGATTTTCGATTCCGCAAGGCTGGTATTCTGATCGGAAAAACATTAAGCCGGAACAGCAGATCTTTTCGAAAAGTGCCGCTTTCAACCATTGAATCCAGATTTCGATTGGTGGCTGCAATGACACGAATATCCAGCTCGATCTGTTCCTGTCCCCCCACACGTTCAATGGTTTTGTTCTGAAGCACCCGCAGCAGACGAACCTGGGCATGCAGCGGCAGTTCGCCGATTTCATCCAGAAAAATGGTTCCCTTATCGGCACGTTCAAAACGCCCCCTTTTCTGTGACAATGCCCCCGTAAATGCCCCCTTTTCATGTCCGAACAACTCACTGTCCAGTAAATTATCCGGGATTGCACCGCAGTTCACGGCAATAAATGGTTTGTTCTTCCGGTGAGACAATTGATGCAGCGCAGCTGCAAATACATCCTTTCCCGTACCGGTTTCTCCGAGCAGCAACACCGGACAGTCAATATCTGCAACCTGACGAACTTTGCTCATTGCTTCGTGCAGCCCGAAATCAGAACCAATTATGTCTGAACCAGAATACTGACGCAGTTCAGACTGAAAATACCGGTTATCATCAGACAGCAGATTCTTCAGCTGAATCACCTTTCTGTGGGCCAATGCGTTATCCAGAGCAATGACAAATGGTTCTCTTAAAATACCGATCAATTCCGCCTGTTCTTCAGAAAATGTATCTGTCAATGAAGTGGTCAGCGCCAAACTTCCAAAAATGCGGTCGCCCAATCTCAGTCTTAAAACCATGGCAGCGTTGAAAGTGACGTTCAGGAACTTCATAACTTCACGACACAAAGGATTGCTGTCCGGATCGTTGAAAATCCGAACATCCGGCTGATCTCCCGTCCGTCTCAGCCGCGGAACCGCCTTCGCTTCCCGGGATACGGGAATCAGAATATCAAGCAGCTTGCATTCATCTTCAGTGGCGGTGGCAACAGAGTGCATCGTACCGAAATCGGCGTCGTATCGCTGGAGCGTGATTCGATCAACAGGCAAATACTGCTGCAAATACAACAGACTGTCCTGAAGGGCAAATTCAATTTCAAGCCTTCCGCATATTCGTAAAGTTATCTCTCTGAAAAACTCAAATTCATTCATGAAACACTCCAATCATCAACCTCAACGGGGTTTTAAACTGTCTTTACCAGGCAACCATTCATCATGACCAGTTATATGGATCATAAAATTAATAATATTAGTCAAATAACCTAAGTATACCAGGCGATGACAAACCTTATCTGCCTCCAGAATAAACGGCAGTTATCCACCATCTGATGATCCCTGAAATCAAACCCTTCGCGCTTGGCAGGCAAATAATTGTCATATATGACAAATTACAACAAAGTAGCCATATATGACAACATGGAATTGTCTAATATGGCAACATATTTGTTATCAACATTCATAAGTATTTGTAAATAAATAATAAAACAATTTTGGCATGAGTTTCGGATAGAAGGAGAGTGATGATAAGAATTGCAGAAGAGGATATGAAAATGGAATGGCTTGAAATCATTGCTCTTTCTTCAGTGAATGACGAACTCAGCAAACTGGAGAGTCAATTAAATTGTTTGGCAAATGAGATTTCGAAGAAAGAACCGTCCTGTACAGTCAGGATATTTCAAAACAGCCAGGTGGATACAGAATTGAGTGTACATCTCATGCATCAATCGGAAACACATTTTCGCAGCTGCCCGCTGGGGAACCGGATTGCAAGCCAGCTGTCGTCCTGCGGCCTGATTCGTCAGACCATCTGGATTCGAAAAGTTTGAGTAACCTGCTAACCCGAATATTTCATGAGAAATCTATTCCGATGATGGATTTGCTCAATTCTACAGCGTCCGTCAGGAGACGGATTTTCAATTCTAATCGAAAAATGTTCTCAACGTACTGTCCAGTACGATTTCACTCATTTTTCTTCATATGCCTTGTAGAATCAATCATTTTCATCATCTCATTACGAAGTCTCGTGAAATATCCGGGCTAATTAACGGCATTTACATAGACTGCCGCACAATCCAAAAGGAGAATATCATGCATCAAAACAGTAAACAAACATTCACGCACAGAACCCTTGTTGGAACGGGGATGATGATAATGTTCGTGGTTATTGCATCGCTTGCCGTTCATTTTGCCTGGAATATGGCAATGCCTGATCTGTTCGGCGCCGCAAAAATGACTTTCAGAAATGCTGTCGGTCTGACGATTCTGCTGGGGATTGCGGCTCTGTCCATTGGACAAATGGTCAATCGTCATGGTCAATTCGGTCTCCACAGACTTGCGGACACTGATCAGGATTAGTATCGGAATGGAAGTCCCGGGGCGGAATTTCTCTTCGGGACTTCTAACCCGAATATTTCATGAGAATATCTATGCGTATAATGCTTCGCATTTTCCGGACGATGATGGATCTGCTCAATTCTACTCGAAAAATGTTCTCAACGTACTGTCCAGTACGATTTCACTCATT